>CAZQAB010000018.1:0-50754 GCA_964591265.1 uncultured Lachnospiraceae bacterium | reverse complement strand
ATGCAGATCTGGTTTTTGTGACGCATGAGCATTTTGACCATTATTCGCCGGATGACATCCGGAAAGTTGCAAAAGAGGATACCTGGCTGATTCTGCCGGAAAGCATGAAAGGGCAGGAAGACAAAGCAGGGGGATTGGAAACAAAATTTATCCAGCCGGGCGGGGCAATGGAACTGAAGGGACTGATGGTAAAGGCAGTGCCGGCATACAACAGGTTAAAACCGTTCCATCCAAAGAGCAAGGGCTGGGTAGGATATCTCGTGACAATGGGGACTGTGGTATATTACGTTGCCGGGGATACAGACGTGACAACGGAAAACCAGAAAATCAGCTGTGACGTGGCATTGGTTCCGGTTGGCGGGAAATTTACAATGGATTATAAGGATGCCGCAAAACTTGTGAACACAATAAAACCCCGCATGGCAATCCCGACGCATTATGGGAGTGTGGCGGGAAGCCCGCAGGACGGGCAGAATTTCAAAAGGCTTGTTGACAAAACGATAGAGACGCGGGTAATGATATAAATCGGTTTTGCAAATTAGCAGAAAAAGGTGGTCTATTGGTACATATTTCAGACGGGCATTGATGATTCTGTTTATGAAAAGAAATTTGGCCAGACTCGGGGAACTATCTTATAAGCTAAAAGAATCATGGTGAAATAGAAATGTTGGAATTAAAAAATGGGCGTCCGGCTGATGGAGCCGGACGGCGGCCAAAAGAAATCAGGACGCAGGTGTGTCAGGATATTGATGAAGCATTGCAGGCAGCAATCTGTAAGAATCTTTTCCTGTGCAACCGGCAGGAAACGGACTTTTATCTGTTGATGATGCCGGGAGACAAGAAATTCAAGACAAAGGACTTGTCAAAAGAACTCGGCGTTTCCAGATTATCATTTGCAAGCGAGACATATATGGAGCAGTTCCTGGATATCACTCCCGGTTCTGTCAGCGTTATGGGGCGCTGGATGTCCAGTGGACATCCGTTTAGCGCCGACCGTAGCGGAGCGAAGACCTTATGAATGATACACAGAAGAAAGTCCGGCTTGTGATTGATGAGGATGTTTTGAAGGGCGCGGAAATCGGCTGTCATCCCTGCATCAATACATCCGGCATAAAGTTTGCGACAAAGATTTGACAGAAAAGATCATTCCGGCGATGGGACATGATTACACAGTGGTTGCCTTACCGAGATACGAAAAACAATCACCATGAAGCGAGCGTATGCTAAATCATCTGAGCAGTCAACAATTATCCGGCTGTGCTCTCTTGTGGCAAGAGTATAGCAATCGGCTGGAATGGGAAATCGACTGAAATTTTACAGACAGATTTTGCCTCCAATGTGTTGCATGAATTTAAGACGCCTATTAATGCCATAGAAGCATATGCAACACTTCTGCAGGATGAGGCGGATCTTCTGACAGGGGAGCAGCCCCAATTTGTTGAAAAAATATTGTTCAATACAAAGCGGCTTTCAAAACTTGTCGGAAATATCTGTCGGAATTACCTCATTATTGGTAATCTGCAGATCCGGTATTGTAACAGGCGCGGTATGGCATGGTAAGGCGGCGACAACGCTGCTCTATATTATGATGCCGGCGCATTTAGTTTGGCTCAATATTCCCGATATGGTTTCAGATAGGATGATTGCCATATGTTTTCTGACGATGCTGCTCTCATGGATATTGTACGGATGGCATAATATGAAGTCCCTTGTTGGCAGCGCAGGCATCCGAAAAGGTGAGCGGAGAGGATAATTATGATCAGAAGCAGTATTTATATTATTCTGGGATATTTATGTGGAAGTGTTTTATTTGCCCGGGTTTTTGCAGCCCTATTGCAAAAGGGGGATATAACAGCACATAGTGCGGATGGAAATCCGGGAACAGCGAATGCTTTCCTCTACGGAGGGTTCTGGTGTGGCGCTTTGACATTGTGTGGTGATCTGCTCAAAGGGTTTATTCCGGTTCAGATGTATGTAAGAGGAACGGATCCTGATTCCTGTGGAATTGAATTTGTTTTTATCATTATTGCGCCGGTGATAGGTCATATTTTCCCGGCTTTTTATGGGTTTCGGGGCGGGAAGGCGATTGCGGTCACATTCGGATGCCTGTTGGGCTTGTTTCCGGATCTGCGTCCGGCGCTTGTGCTGGCATTAGTTTTTCTCTTTTTTTCACTGATCATACGGATTACACCGCACTATGACAGAACGATATGGACGTACAGGTGCGCGGCGGTTTGTATGTTTCTGGTTGAAAAAAATGTTTATATTATGATGGCGTTCCTGATTATTGCGGTTATGGTTAATAGCAACATGCAGGTTAGTTGGAAAAAGAAGAGGACTGTCGGGTGAAAAGATTATGGAAGCATTGATTTTATCATGCGCTACAGGCGGCGGACATGATATGGCAGCGCAAGCTGTTGCTGAGGAATTGACAAGAAGAGGACATCGGGCTGATATCCTGGATCCCTATACATTAGCCGGAACCGATATGGACAGGAAAGTCGGGAATTGTTATGTGAAATGTGTTCAGAGGATGCCTGAATTATTCGGCTGTATTTACAGGCTTGGAAACCTGTACCGGCATCTGCCCGGAAAGTCGCCGGTATATTACGCAAACAGAAAACTGGCGGATCATCTGCAGGAATATTTATATCAGCATTCCTGTGATGTGATATTTACGACCCATCTGTTCCCGGGTGAGATTCTGACGCATTTGAAGAAGAGGGGCGTTTCATTGCCCCCTGTTATTTTTATATCGACAGATTACACATGCATTCCGTTTACTGAGGAAACAGAATGTGACTATTTCATCATACCTTCTCCAATATTGAAAGAGGAATTCTGTTTATGGGGAATAGCGCCTGAGAAAGTAATCCCTATAGGAATCCCTGTAAGACAGGATTTCAGAGAAGAAATGGATCGTGAAAAGGCAGTAGAGCGCTTAGGTTTAAATGCGCAGGAACGGTATATTCTTCTGGCAGGAGGAAGCATTGGGGCAGGTAAGATTCTGGAAGCGCTCCGCATTTTACAGGGGTACTTACAGACGCATAGGGAGACAGTCTTAATTGTGATTTGCGGCACAAATAAAAAGCTGTATGAAACAATAAAGAATGAGTATAAGAATGAATCCCAGATCCTTTTGTTAAAAAAGACGGAATGCATGGCAGAATATTTAAAAGCCTGTGATTTCTATATATCAAAACCGGGAGGAGTTTCTTCAACAGAGGCGGCGGTTTCCAATATTCCGTTGATCCATATATCGCCGATTCCCGGATGCGAAACAAAAAATGCAGGATTTTTTTCAAAATATGGGATGAGTATAGGCGTTTCTAATCTGAAAAGAGAATTACTTCAGACGATGCAGCAATTAACGGACAATGAGACAGTGTTAAATATGAAAAAAGCGCAGCATGATATGGTTGACCGTTTTGCAGCCGAAAAAATCGTGATGTTTACGGAGAAAACAGTATCAGCTTAAGCGCCCTTGCGTTACTTTCGGTGAAAGTAACAAAGGAGGAGCTTGCCCCGATACTTCCGGAACTGCTGATGTTCGGGAAGGCTGCTCCACCAGCTGTTTATGCCGGCCGTGTACGAGTATATGATATTCGGCCCCCGGAATTACAGTCTGGACAAGGAGACGACCGAGCAGAGGGCTGATGCGGCGCTCCGGCAGCTTGGCCTGGAAGGGCTGAAGCAGACAAAACGGAACGCCTCCCACGACCTGGATATGCTCCCGGATACCTGCGGCCGCGTACTCCTGCTATCCCACGGGAGGCTTGCAGCGGAAGGAAACACGGAAGCCATCCTCTGTGACAGGGCGCTGCTGCAGGCAAACCGGATGGATCTGCCTTTATGCCTGCAGGGCAGGCCTCTTCATCTATGCTGATTCCTGTATTGGGTCGGGGATATCCCCGTGATTTTTTTAAAAGTCCGGGAGAAGTGGTCAAGGCTGTTATAGCCCGCAATCTCCGCAATTTTATGGATCGGGATATTTGAATAGGTAAGGAGCGCGGCCCCCTCCTGTACTTTCAGCTGGTTGGTGATATCATTAAACGGCAGGCCGGTGGCTTTCTTTAACTGCTTTCCCAGGTAGCTTGCGTTGTATCCAAAATGCGCCGCAAGTTCGGACAGCTTCAGCGTTTTATAATTTTCCTTGATGTAAGCGAGGATCAGCGGAATGTCCCCGGACACCGACTGTATGCCACCGCAATAGGAATACGTTTCACTGTACGTCCGCATCACGATAGCGAACAGAATTGTGACAAGGCTGCAGCAGATCTCATTTGCATACGTCGCATCTGAGTGGGCCTCTGAAAAGATATCCCGGATGACCTGGCAAAAGACAGCATCAGGATCCACATGAAAAAACAGATAATTCGGTTCCAAAGAATAAAGGCATTTATTGAAAAAGGCCGACATAAGGTTGTCGTTCTGCAGCGTTTGCGCAAAAGAAGTCTGAAAGGTGCTGCGCCGGATCAGCAGGTCAATGACAACGCTCCCCTGTTCTGCAGATAAGGAGTGAGGTGTGCCCGGCGCGATGATATATAAATCGCCCGGCCGCAGAATACAGTCTTTTTTAATCCCGTTCATCCGGGCATTCCCTTCCAGCACATAGTTGACCTCAAAGAAGTCATGGGTATGGATATACGCTTTTTCATCAGTAAGCTGAAGAATCGCGGCGACATCCTTAGCCCGGAAGTTATAATAGTCCTCCGATATAAACGAATGGATCGAACTGGGATCCTTTAAAACAGGATTCACATAAATCCGGTGCTGTAAATAGATTTTCCATAAATCGGTGGGTTTCCCGATATCCCATGCAGAAAAATCCAGGGTATCTTCTGCTTCCCGCGACACACGGCCCTCGCCGATCAGCTTCTGGATGGCATCATCCATCCCCATCCGTTCTCCTGTGCGCAGACGGAACTCTGTAAGGCACTCCTGTAAATCTTCAAATTTGATATAGCTGTTCCGCTCAGCCATCTCCATCGTTTCCTCCATGCAAAGCTGTTTATCTGAACAAAAATGACAATTTTCCGAAATCAGAATACCATCCTTTTGTAAAAAAGTCAAATTATGTCGGACTTTGTACCGATTAGTTCATGGGCACATAAACAATAAAGTGATAAAATAGCAGATGGCATTTGAAAATAATGCACAAAAATATAATCAATCGAGGAGGTATCATATGTTTGCAAAAAACGCAGATCCAAAATTTAAGACCCGGGCACTCATTGTTGTGCTGATCGGTTTCATTACCATGTACTGTACCGGCTGTTTTGGATCTGACATTATCAATGTGATCCAGGAACCCCTTGCGGAGCGGCTGGGCATATCCGCCACACAGGCGGTACTCGGCTGGACGATTGGCGGTTACTCGGTCATTGCCATTGCCTTTATCTGGAGCACCATCATTATGAAGAAGGGCGTACGCCAGTTTGGCACAATCTGCTTCTTTGTGATGGCCGTCGGAGCCATTCTTGTCAGCTTCGGCTACACGGCAAAGAACTCCGCCCTGATTATCGTTGGCGGTTTCCTGCTGAAGAATTTCCTGATGGCGCTGCAGCTGTGTGTATTTGAGGTCGTTGCCCGGTGGTTTGCAATGACACGCGGCACAATGCTCGGGATTATGGGGGCTTCCTTTGCCCTGGACAACGCCACCTCGTCCACAGCCCTCTCCTTCCTCTATAATGGCCTTGGATTCAGCGGCATGATGATTGTCGCGGCTGTGATACTTGCCGTGATGGGTGTCCTGACCTTCCTGTTTGTGCGCACCGCCCCGTCTGAGATCGGGCTGAGCGTCGATGGCCTGCCTGAGGAGTCGCATCAGAATGCCGGGCACGAGGAGCACAAGTCAAAATGGACGCTCGGGAAGCTGCTCCGTGTAAAGGAATCGTGGTGTATCATGCTGGGCTGCGGCATCTGGAATATGACATTGAGCGCTGTTATCACCCAGTTTTTCGGCAGCGTGATGGGCGCAGGGTATGATATGGGTTTTGCCATGATGCTGATGGTAGTGTTCGGCCTGCTCGGCATTGTCATGTCCCCGATTTATGGAAAGATCGTTGACAAGCTTGGCGCCCCGGCGTCGGGCATTGTGTGTGCGGCGCTGTACCTCGTGTCGATCATAGGGTTTGCCTTTTCTTCCAGCGGAAGCATCGTCTTTATCATCCTTGCCGCTCTTGGGCTCACCTTTTTCGTTGGCGCCCCGGTATTGCAGCCGGCTTTGACCATGCATGTATTCGGCCCGCAGGAATATCAGGCGACAAACCGTTACTTAAATATTGTTGTGAATCTGATTGCCGCCTGTGGACTGCCCTTTATGACTATCTTCTATGATACTACGGGGTCTTATCAGATGGCATATTATACGCTGTTGGTTCTCAATGTGATCGTACTCGTCCTGATGCTGTCATGCCGCCGGACGTATACGGATTAGTACGCGGAAAGGAATTGCTGTATGAAATTACAAAAATTTAATTGCGGATGGAAACAGTGGCTGGAGGAAAATGCCTTTGCGATGGACTCCGGAGAGCCTCAGGATGCAAAAAGTGTGATCCTGCCCCAGGACGTTATGGTTTCCTCCAAAGTAAACCCGAACAGCCCGAATGGCGTGAACTCAGGTTTCTTTGACGGGGCCACCTATATTTATACAAACAGGCTGCCGGTCACAGACGAAAATAAGGATAAGATCAAATATCTGTATTTTGACGGATGCTATATGAATACTTTTGTTTATGTGAACGGTATGCTGGCCGGAAGCTGCCACTATGGATACAGCGGTTTTGTGATCCGCATCGATCCTCTGTTATCCGGGGCGGAAAATGAAATCCGCGTCGTCGCGAAGAACGGAGCGATGCCGAACTGCAGATGGTACAGCGGAGGCGGGCTGTACCGGGATGTGTATCTCCTCGAGGGAGAGAGTACGCATATCCCGTTTGGCGGCCTGAAGATTTCTACCGTGAGCGTGCAGGAGGATTATGCGGTAATCCGCATATCCTGCGAAATAGAGAACCTGTCTGCGTATGCAAGGAAACTGGAGATTGCCCTGCATGTGTCCGGGCCGGACGGAGAAGCCGCGGCGGAGGATGCAGGGGTTTATACGGCCTTCCCCGGTCAGAGCGGGAAATACGTACAAAACCTGGTTGTCCCTAAGGCGCTGCTGTGGTCGGAATCCACACCGGCGCTCTATCGCTGCGAAGCGGTCCTGAAGGATGCGGACGGCATCGTAGATACAGCGGAGGAAACATTCGGCATCCGTATCATGGAGCTGGATTCCGTCAGGGGACTCCGTATCAACGGGAAGCCGACAGAGCTTAGAGGCGCCGCCATCCATCCGGACAACGGACTGCTCGGGGCGGTTTCTGCTTATGAAGTGGAGAAACGCCGCCTTGAAAAGCTTAAGGAGGCAGGCTTCAATGCCGTCGTGATGGCGCATAACCCGTCCTCAATGGCATTTTTCCAGGCAGCGGATGCCGTGGGCATATATGTATATGAAGAACTTTTTGATATGTGGACAAAATCAAAAACGCATTATGATTACAGTCAGTATTTCATGGACGACTGGAGAAAAGACATGGCGTCTATGGTGACACGTGCCTACAACCACCCTTCCGTCATCGGGTATGTCATCGGAAATGAAATTCCTGAGACAGGGAATCCGCTTGGGGCAAAGCTCTGCCGCGAGATGATGGCTTATTTGAAGGAGCTTGACAGCCACAGGTACACGGTCAATGCCATCAACGCGGTCTTCGGCTGCGGGGACGCGCTCGGGATCATCATGGGCGAGCTTGCCGCAGAGGCCCAGACCGTGGACGATCAGGGCCATGTGGAAGGGAGCATCAACGATTTCATGAGTGCGCTCGATGCACAGTGGGACAGAATTGTCAGCCACCCGCTGATCGCGGAACGTACACAGGAGGCCTATCAGGCAGCGGATCTCGCCGGATATCAGTACATGACGGCACGCTATGAGGTGGACAGGGAGCTTTACCCGAACCGCATCATCGTCGGGACAGAGGCTTATCCGCCGAAGGCGGAGGAAAACTGGTACCAGATCAGGCGCAACCCGAACGTGATCGGCGATTTCACATGGACGGGATGGGATTACATCGGCGAGGCAGGCGTCGGCGTTCCTGGATATGACGGCGCCGGCGGTTTCAACAAGCCGTACCCCTGTTTCCTGGCTGGTGTCGGCGACCTGGATATCACAGGCTTTCGGAAGCCGGTTTCCTATTACCGGGAGATTGTGTTTGGCCTGCGGGAGGATCCTTACATCTGCGTACAGGATCCGGCAAAATATGAGTGTACGGTAGAGAAGACACCGTGGATCCTAACGGACGCCGTTTCCTGCTGGAATTGGCCCGGTTATGAAGGGAAACCGGTGCATATTGAGGTATATTATCCGGGAGACCGCGTGGAATTGTATGTGAACGGGATGCTTGCGGGCTCCTGTGAAAAAACAGGGAGATGCAGCATCGCATATTTCAGCACATATTATGCGCCTGGTACCCTGAAAGCGGTTGCTTATGAAAACGGAGTGCAGATTGGCTCCTATGAGCTGAAGGGAGCATCGGAAAATACCCATATTGCGCTGTATCCGGAGAAAAAGACCCTGAAGCCCGGATACGACGATTACCTTTATCTCGATGTCCGGATTGAGGACGAAAACGGAATCGTGGATGCATCGCAGGATATTGCCTACGAGCTTGACGTCACCGGCGCCGCGTTCCTTGCCGGTGTAGGGAATGCAAATGTGTACCACGAGGCGGAGTGCTTCTGCAACCATCCGAAAACATATATGGGGAGAGGGCAGATTATCCTGAGAAGTACGGATGAAACCGGTGAGATCAGGGTGACCGTGAAAGCGGAGGGCTATGGCACCGCGGCCTGCCGGTGCGAATCAAAATAATCGCGGACATTATGAAAGGTGGATGATAATGATGAAAACGACGGAGATCAATATCCGGGATCCCTATGTGCTGCTTCACGGCGGTGTTTACTATCTCTACGGTACACGCAGCGAATCCTGCTGGGACAAAATGGACGGCTTTGACGTTTATACAAGCCCTGACCTGGAAAACTGGGAAGGTCCCATTGAGATCTTCCACCGCCCGGAGAACTTTTTTGCGGATCGCTGCTTCTGGGCGCCGGAATGCTATTATGTCAACGGTGAGTTTGTCTTTATTGCGACGCTTCACGGTCCGGACATTGCAAAAGGGATCTTTTGCCTGAAATCTGACAGCCCAACGGGCCCGTTTCGGTATGTGGGGCGCCTGACGCCGGAGGACTGGAACTGTATCGACGGGACGCTGTTCCTTGGCGGGGAAACGCCTTATCTGGTATTCTCCCATACGCTGGAGGATACGCCGGATGGCGATATGTGTGCGGTCGCGTTATCCGCCGACCTGGAACAGGCTGAAGGGGAACCCTTCTTCCTGTTCCGCGCGGCGGAAGCGCCGTGGGCAAAGCCTATCCCCTTCGCAAAAGCGGAGTTCGGCATCGATGGAGACGCCTATTTTACAGACGGACCGACGGTTTACCGGCACAGAAATGGCGCCCTCTCCATAATCTGGTCCAGCTGGAGCAAGTGCGGCTATGCAGTGGGCGTCGCGCAATCAAAGAGCGGAAAGCTGGCCGGGCCATGGGTGCAATGCCCCGATCCGCTGTACCCGGAAAACGGCGGACATGGTATGCTTTTTGAGACAAAAGAGGGCGATCTGCTCTACACCCTGCATTATCCGAACGATAAGCATTGCGAGCGGCCTCATTTTTATCCGGTAAAGGAGAATGGCGATCTGCTGACACTGACGGAGCCCATCGCGCAATAAGGACTCCTCTGAACCAACACCTTCATCGGATGCCACCGGAGGCAATCCCCGGAGGCCAATGAATACCGGATACCGCATTTCTTCACACGGATACTGTCATGGAACCGCTTTTCCCCATGGCAGTGTCCGTAGTTTATCTGCTCACATTCCGCCGGGATCTTTCCATCGAAAACTCATTCTCTCCCCAGAAGGCCGTTGATATTGTCGCGTCTTACATCCATTTTTAGAGAGACTCATTGTTTTTACAGATTCTGTGTGAAAAAAACAATAGGATTGTCGTATTTTCTTTTATTGGGCTATTTCTGCCTATGAAGATACATATGGCAACCACTTCCATAGGTTTCATATCATATATTACCATAAATCGCCATATACAAAATGTTGACAAAAAGTTCCAGTAAACACAAGGGATTGCCGGATTTATTTCAGATATTTACTTCAAAACGCAGGAGGTAAAAATAAATATATAATGCTTTATTTTTTTTAAAATATGTGAAAAATGCATAATTTTAATAAGCTAAATTTGGCGAGTATACCGATTGCCTTGACGTGAGAAATAGAGTATGATATGGAAAAGGTTTCAAATAAGGAAAATAATATTAAAATAGAACCATATATGGAACTAATATAAGAGAGAGGAGGGGAGAATCAATAGAGCGGCTGAGGACAGCGCTGGAACTGTAACAGAATAACCGACTCTGAAGTATCAGAGGAACACAAAAAAGGAGAAAGTTTATGAAGAAAGCATTGTTAGGCATTATGACGGCAACAGTATTGGTAAGTGGTTTTTGGACGCAGTGTAGCAGGGAGGTTCAGGCTGCAGATGACGTGCGGGTGATTCAGTTTGCATATACTTCACTTCCAGGATCGGATACAGATCTTGGATGTAATGCAATGGCGGATAAGCTTGCAGAACTGTCAGGCGGGACATTTACAATGGATCTTTATCCGGGCGGAGAACTGTATACACAGGACGGGCAGGCAACCGCACTCAGAAGGGGTACGCTGGATATCAGTCTTTTTGGAATGGAATGGCTGGCAGGGCTTTGCCCGGAGCTTGGCTGTCTTTGCTCCGCATACTCGATTGCTGACCTGGATCATCTGAATGAAATATTCAACGAGGATAATGAAGTCAATCAGTACATTTATGATATCGTAGTTAACGAACTGAACATTATCCCGCTTTGTACCTGGTATTTTGGAAACCGCACTTTGAATCTGCGCAACGGACAGGATGTAACAATTCCGGATGATATGAAGAATGTGAAACTTAGAATGAGCGACAGCGCTGGATTTATTGCTATGGGTAAGGCACTTGGGGCAATTCCGACCCCAATGAATCTTTCCGAGGTATATATGGCTTTACAGAACGGTACTGTAGACGGACAGGACAACCCCTTAAGTACGATGATCAACCGTAAGTTCTATGAGGTGACGGATACAGTCATCCTGACAAATCACTATGTATCCCCGATTACTATCTACTGTGCAAAGGATACCTGGGAATCCTTGACAGAGGAACAGCAGGGATGGCTGATGGAAGCAGCTGAGGAAGGTATGAGAGTAAACAATGAAGCCATTGAGAAGAGTGAGGCAGAAGCGGTAGAATTCCTGAAAAATGAAGGCCTGACGGTCAATGAGGTTGATGTAGATGTTTGGAAGGAATTCGCATATGAGTATTATGAGACAGATCCGATCAGCCAGGAATGGGATATGGAGTTCTTTGATAAGGTAAAGGCTCTTGCAGAGTAACACATAAAGCAATAACAGGTTGGGAGCCGCATATGCGCTCCCGAATTTAATCGGCAATACCGGATCCGCCATAAGGGGAGGATTCCTTATGGCGGATGTTGTTGAGAATATGATTCTGCTTAGACAGGTTAGGAGTTCGGTGATATGAAAAAAATAACAGATTGGATCTTTAGAATTATTGAAGTTTATCTGCCTACCATTGCCTTTGCGGTAATGTTTGTGTCATTCATCATTCATATATTTTTCCGCTATTTTCTGAACAATCCGCTGTTTGCTACAGATGAAATTATTACGATCTCGTATCTGTGGCTTGTCTTTCTTGGGGCGGCGTGCATCATGCGTGAGGGAAAACACATATCGTTCACATTGGTTTATGAAAAAAGAAGTCCAAAAGGACAGTGTATTTTTCGGATCATCGGAAATGTGGTAATGCTGGTATTTCTTGTCTGTTCGCTTCCGGGGTGCCTGGATTTTATGAATTTCCTGAAAATGGATCGGACAGTGGTTCTGCGGCTTCCCCTGATCGTGTACTACATCCCGATGTTTATATCGATCGTGTTGATCTGTATTCATCTGGCAGGCGCGTTGGTGAAGGATTTCAAGGAGCTGAAAGGAGGGCGGTTGGATGTTTAGCGCTGGTTTCTGGGTTTTCCTGGTGATTTTTATTGCTGCTTTTGTGTTGAATATGGCGATGCCGGTTGGTTTTATGGTTGCGACGGCTGCATACCTGATCATAAATGGGCTGGATGCATCGCTTTTGATGGAAAAAATGGTAACCGGATTACAGTCAAATGTTGTGCTGATTGCAATTCCTCTGTTCGTACTGGCAGCCCGCATTATGAATGAAGGAAAGGTGACGGAAAAACTTTTCGGATTTGCGAAGGTGCTGGTGGCGCGCTTCAGAGGCGGTCTGGCTTATGTAAATATTCTGGCCTCCCTCATCTTTTCCGGCATGACGGGCAGCGCTCTGTCAGACGCATCGGGTCTTGGTCTGATGGAAATCGAAGAAATGAGGCGGGATGGCTATGATGACGGGTTCTCCTGTGCGCTGACGATGACAAGCGCCACAATTGGACCAGTATTTCCACCATCTATTCCGATGATTATGTATGCAATGCTTTCGGGATGTTCTGTTGGAGCATTGTTTCTCGGCGGCATGGTACCGGGCGTATTAATTGCTGTGGCATTAACGGTATATGTATGGTTTGTATCCAAAAAACGCAATTATCCGAAGGGTGAAGGTTATCCGAAGGGGGAGAGAATTCACTGCATTCTGGTTGCGGTTCCTGCGCTTATGACTCCTTTTGTACTGCTTGGCAGTATCTATTCGGGAGTGGTGACTCCCACGGAGGCAGGGGCTCTGGCAGGTTTTTACGCGCTGTTGGTATCGATCTTCTTCTATCGGGATATGAGCCTGAAGAAGCTGTGTGAGGTGTTTGTAGATTCCATGAAGAGCGTTGGGAGCATCTCATTTCTGATCGCAACGACTTACTGTGTGAGTTTTGTCATTTCGAATGAGAATATTCCGAAGATGATCTCAGAGCTTTTTATTTCACACAACTGGAACAAGTACATGTTTTTGTTGGTGGTAAATATTGTATTCCTGATCCTTGGGATGTTTGTCAATACCTCCACCCTGCAGCTGGTGTTTCTTCCGATCTTTATTCCGGTGGCACAGGAGCTTGGTGTAAATCTGATTCATTTTGGGGTAATTGTCAGCCTCAACCTGATGATCGCGCTCTCAACGCCTCCCTATGGAACGATGTTGTTTTTGGTGGCAGGCATTTCGGGCGTAAAGCTTTCTGTGATCATAAAGGAATTACTGCCGCAGATGCTGTTTTTATTGCTGGTGCTTTTTGTACTGACGTATGTTCCGGAACTCATTCTGTTCATCCCAAGGATGTTTGGATTTGTATAGGAGGTGTATTATGGCGTTTAAAGTACTGGTTTATCATGATATGCCGGAGAATATCCTGGAAGATCTGCTCAGAGCCGGTATAGAGATAGTACGGGGGACAGTCCCGAATGAGGAGACGATCTGCCGGGAAATTGCGGACTGTGACGCATTGGTGGCATTCGAGCAGCCGGAGAATGGGTTTGGGAAAACGATCATTGACGCGGCTCCGAATCTGAAGCTGATTGCCCGCCGCGGCGTGGGCTATGAGACGGTGGATGTGGATTACGCGTCAAAGCGTGGCATATGGGTAACAAATACGCCTGCGATTAACAGCAGGACGGTGGCGGAAGCTACGATCCTGCTGATGCTGGAGTGCTCGCGCAATGCGCAGAAGACCAATGAACGTTTTCGAAAGGAGCGTTCTGGATTCCAGATGTTTGCAACAAATCTTTCAGACAGAGGGTTTGAACTGACAGGGCGTACTCTTGGACTTATCGGATGCGGCAATGTGGGACTGAATGTTGCACAGATCGCGGCGCATGGGTTTGATATGAAAGTATATGCTTATGATGCGTTCGCAAAGAATCTGCCTGATTATATTGTACAGGTATCTTCAAAAGAGGAAATTTTCCGGCTTGCAGATTTTGTGAGCATTCATGTGCCGTCTACGAAGGAGACAAAGCATTCGATCGGAATGGAGCAGTTTCAGCTGATGAAGCCGGGGGCGTTTCTGATCAACACAGCCCGAGGCGATGTGGTCAGGGAGAAAGAGCTGATCGAAGCGCTCAAAACGAAAGTGATCCGGGGAGCAGGGCTGGACGTATATGCGTCGGAGCCAATTTCGGAGGGGTCTTATCCTCTGTTTGAGCTGGAGTATGTAGAGCTGACCCCACACAATGCGTCGTTTACTGTGGAGAGCCTTCTGAATGCGTTTGAGAGTATAAAGAGAAGCCTTTCAGAAGTGGCAGCCGGGAAAAAGCCGACCTTTGCGGTGAATTGCCCGGAGCATCCAAGAGCGGGAAAGTCATAGAAAGGAGGCGGGCCGGCTGCCGGGTGCATCATTTCTTTTGGACGATGGTTACCGGATGTTCCCATATATCCGTAGACTTAAGCGCGGAGCTGATCTTGGAAGCCGTTACCTGCAGAAGCGCAGTGAGCTGAGACTCGCTGATATATGTGCTGGCTGAATGATATACAATGCTGAGGGCCGCAATGATCTGGTTTGCTTCGCCGTAGATCGGCACAGCTACGGCGTTGATTTCGGTCATATATTCTCCATGGTCAGTAGCAAAGCCTTTCTTGCGGATTGCGCTGAGTTCTTCGGTCATCTCCTCAAGTGTGACAATGGTTTTATCAGTGTAAGGGACGGCATACAGGGCAAAGTAATTGCGCAGTTGATTTTCGCTTAAGGAGCACATCAGGACTTTGCCGCTGGCTCCCGTATGGAGTGGGAAAATAGCTCTGTTTCCAATATTGATATGAATTGGGCGGGTCCCTTTTACAGAGGAAATGGTGTAAGCTTTCATACCTGAGAGAACGCAGAGTTTTACAGTTTCCTGAATCTGGCTGGCGAGCGAATGCATATGTGGTTCCGCAAATTTTCGAATATTGCTGACACGTTCGTCCATCGAGATGTAGCAGGTGGTAAATTTATCGCCAGGTAAATAAAGGGAGGATTCAGGAAGATAGGTTAAAAATCCATTTTCAGTCATAGAGTAAAGAATCCGGTAAAGTGTCGTCTTGGGGATGTCAAGCGATCTGAGAAGTTCGGCGGCAGTGATTCCGGAGCCTTTAGCTAAAAGAATATCAAGAATATGGGACATCCGTTCAACGGTTGGATTGTTATAACTGTTTGGCAAAGTTTCGATTCCTTTCTCTGAAAGATGAGTGACAAATCTTGCACCTGATCGTAGTTTAGCATAGGCAAATCATAAAATCAAGTTTTAGATTATGGGGGTTGGTAAAACTCAAACAAAAAGAAAAGCAATTTACAGGAAACAAAAATAAAATTCAGATGATTCTCTTTTGATCGGGATAATTATTAATAAAATCAGGAGGAAAATAGATATGAAAGACATAAAAGTATTAAAAGAAGTTTTATATTCTGGAATTCTGTGCGATGTTTTGGATCAGATGGGGTACCGTAATCAGGCGCTCTCAAATGCAATTATGCCGCTGCATGACGATGTGGTGATCCTTGGGCCGGCATTTACAAGTATCGGTACGGAGGTGTATTCGATGCCGGAAAATCCGTTGACGGCACAGTGCAAGGTAGTTGATCAGCTTGGAGAGAATGAGATTTATGTGCTTGTGATACGGGGCAATTACAATTGCGCGGTGTTTGGGGAACTGTTTGCAACAGCGGTGAAAGTCAGAAAAGGAGCCGGCGTGCTCCTGGACGGTTATGCAAGAGATATGCGAATGCTTAAAGAGATGGACTTTCCGCTCTTCTATCGGGGTAAGGATCCAAAGACTTCAAAGGGACGCTGCGAGATCAATGAATGCCAGATACCGGTTCTTATCGACGGTGTGGTGATTAACCCGGGCGACTGGATCTTTGGCGACATTGATGGAGTGGTGATCATTCCAAAGAATGTAAAGGATGAAGTATTTGAAAAAGCGCTTGAGACAATCGAGAAAGAGAATAAGGTGAGAAGTAAACTGTCGAGCGGGATTTCTTTGCAGGAAGCATATGAAGAAGTAGGGGCCATTTGAGGAGGTTATAATGAACATGAAAGCGAACGTATTGACTGACTGGGAGAAACTGGAAATGCTGGAGGTTCAGAAACCAGAACCGAAGAGAGGAGAGGTGTTGGTTCATATACTGTATGGCGGCGTATGCGGTTCAGATATCACCGTATTTCATCACCGACACCTGACCGCGACCGTCCCGCGGATTATGTGTCATGAGATTCTCGGAATCGTTGAGGAGATCAATTGTGAGAGGGAACTTCCCTATCAGGTGGGGGATCGGGTCGTGGTGCATCCGCTTAAGAGCTGCGGAACGTGTGAACCATGCATGCGAGGCGAATTCCATGTGTGCAGTGATCTTCAGATCATGGGGTTGCACATAGATGGGGGTTTTGCGGAGTACGTTTGCGCAGAAGCAAAGAGAGTGTTTAAGGTATCCGATGATATTCCGGATAAAGCGGCGATCCTGACTGAACCGCTGGCTGTGGGATTCCATGCGTGCGACCGTGCCGGGTTGGTTCCGGGCGAAGAGGTACTGGTCATTGGCGGCGGCCCGATCGGGATTGTGACGGCAGCGACAGCAAGATATTTTGGTGCCTCAAAGGTTACCGTAGCCGAGCTGAATCAGCAACGTCTGGAATTTATCCGTTCTCTCGGCTTCGAGACGATTGACCCGGGCAGGGAGGATCTGGTGAAAAGGGCGGAGGAGATGACGAGAGGACAGGGCTTTGACAAGGTATTTGAAACATCCGGTTCAAATTCCGCAGCGCAGGCGCTGGCCTCCGTGACACGTATTCGAGGCAGGGCTGTACTGGTGGGTATTCCATCGGTATACCGTGAGTATCAGACAAATAAGCTGGTGCTCCGCGAAGTTGAACTGCTCGGGAGCCGCGTGCATACGCTGAAGAATTTTGAACGTACGGTTGAGATGATGGAGCGGATGTATCGGACAAATTCCTTTGATCTTCTTCGGATGATTTCAGATGAGTATCCTCTTGAGGAGCTTGAGAAGGCGCTGAAGGTGCATGAATCAGGCGCGGAGCCGGGAAAAATAATTGTCAGGATAGGTGAGTGAGGAGGAAGGCATATGATACTGGATAAATTTGATTTAACTGGGAAAATTGCGCTCGTAACAGGCGCAAATGACGGAATTGGGCAAGGAATCGCGGTTGGGCTTGCAGAAGCAGGAGCAGATATTGCCGCAGTATACCGTTCAGATATCAGCAAGACAAAGGAAATGATAGAAGGGCTTGGAAGAAAATTTTTTGCGGTTAAGGCTGACCTGTCAAAAATGGAGTCCGTCGATCTCGTTTACAATCAGGTAATGGAGCATTACGGACGGATTGATATCCTGTTCAACAATGCAGGCGCGATTCGCAGGGATGCCTCGGAGATCTTCTCGGAAAAGGACTGGGATGATGTGATGAACCTGAATATCAAGGTACTGTTCTTCCTGACACAGAAGGTTGGGAATCAGATGATCCAGAAGGGGATTCATGGGAAAATTGTGAATACGGCTTCCTTGCTTTCATTTCAGGGGGGTATCCGCGTTCCGTCTTACACAGCATCCAAATCTGCGGTAAAGGGTGTGACAATGACGCTGGCAAATGAGTGGGCAAAGTACAATATCAATGTGAATGCCATCGCGCCAGGCTATATTGCGACGAAAATCACGACGGCAGTCAGAGAGGATCCAGTCAGAGGGCAGCAGATTGTTGACCGGATTCCGGCAGGACGCTGGGGAACGCCGGAGGACTTTAAAGGTGTGGCAGTATTTCTGGCGAGCCCCGCGTCCGATTATATCAACGGCTTTACGATTGCGGTGGATGGCGGCTGGCTGGGGCGGTAGGCGACGCGGAAAGAGCAAAGAACATAGATAAACAGGAGGATGAAAATGAAGATTATCAGCGCGGATGTGATTTTGGATGTGACAGGGCGTGCAGCGACTGTCAGTTCACCCTGGAACCCGACTATTATACGTATTAATACAGACGAGGGTATTTCCGGATATGGAGAAGTGGGTCTAACCTATGGAAGGGCAAAGGATGCAGCTTACGGTATGGCAAAGGATTATTGCCGGCTGCTTATCGGAATGGATCCTTTTAATAATGAAGAAATCTGGAATAAGCTTCATCGCACGACATTCTGGGGATATGGCAATGGCTCGATTGTCATGAGCGCAATCAGCGCGATCGATATCGCACTCTGGGATATAAAGGGGAAAGCATTGGGCGTTCCGGTATATCAGTTGCTGGGCGGTAAAACAAATAAAAAGCTTCGTGCATATGCCAGCCAGATCCAGTTTGACTGGGGTAAGGAAAGCCGCTGCCTTGTGGAGCCAGAGGAATACGCAGAGGCGGGGCTGAAAGCTGTGGCAGACGGCTTTGATGCAATTAAGGTTGATCCGGTAGGCTTCGATGACAAAGGTGTATGGTACGGCCACAATACATACGGTATTATGGATCAGAAGCATCTGCGCCTGTCTGTTGCAAGATTGAGCGCGTTACGCGAGGCAGTGGGCCCGGAAGTGGATATCATCGTAGAGCTGCATGCGAAAACGGATGCAAACTCTGCGGTACAGTTTGCACGGGAGATCGAGGAATACAACTGCTTCTATTATGAGGAGCCGACCGGCCCGATGAATGAGGGAAATATGGCTTATATTGCGAAAAATATCCGGATCCCGGTGGCGAGCGGTGAACGCATTTATACACGTTGGGGCTTCCGCCCGTTCCTGGAAGACCATTCCCTGCAGGTAATTCAGCCTGATCTCGGTAATACGGGCGGCATTACCGAAGGCAAGAAAATCTGCGATATGGCTCATATTTATGATGTTTCAGTACAGTGTCATGTCTGCGGCGGCCCGCTTGCTACAGCGGCAGCGCTGCAGCTTGAGGCGGTGATCCCAAATTATCTGATTCATGAGCATCACGCAGCGGCTTTGCTGGATGTCAATATCCGTTCCTGCAAATACGATTACCAGCCGGTCAAAGGTTATTTTGAAGTTCCCGATCGTCCGGGTATCGGTCAGGAATTATCAGAAGAAGCATTGGCGAAAGCAGTGATAACGACGATTCAATAACTGCCGGATTCTTTATCCTGTTTTCGCCAGAAAACCTCAACCGACTTTGTCGGTGGATGAAAGGGAAAAAAACCTCCTCTACGGTAAAAAGCCTGAAGAGTAAGACGGCCTGCTATGTGAAGGTGAGGGTTTATAAGAAGGTCGGGTTCTCTATGTGGTACGGAAGCCTGTCTTCGGTTAAGAAAGTAAAGACGAAGTAAGCAAAAACAAGAAAAGGGGCTGTGCACGAATTACTTAGCGCGACAGCCCCGATTTTTAATTTGGAGATGGTAAAACGGGCTGTTACGTGCTACAATGATTTACAAAAAGGAACATGACATGGAGCGGACCTGTTCGAAGAGAGAAATAAGCAATGGCTTTTGATTTCAAAAAAGAATATAAAGCGTCTTATATAAAAATAGCGTTACTGCAATTGCTCCGAAGAAAAGTCCTGAGGAACAAATGAAGAAAGCGATGCTGTCCGGGAAAAATACACACATTTGTCATAAATCTGTGATACACTGAGTTCAACAAAAAAATGTGAGGAAGGGAGCTTTTGATATATGGAACGGTTGAAGATTCTTGTGGTGGATGATGAGAGCAGAATGCGTAAACTGGTGAGAGACTTCCTCACCAGAAAAGATTTTGACGTGGTGGAGGCCGGGGACGGGGAACAGGCCATCGATCTTTTCTTCGCCCAGAATGATATTGCGCTGGTGATTCTGGATGTGATGATGCCGAAGATGGACGGGTGGCAGGTGTGCCGCGAGATCCGGAATTATTCCCAGGTGCCCATTATCATGCTGACGGCCAAGGCGGATGAGCGGGACGAACTGCTGGGGTTTGAACTTGGCGTGGATGAATATATTTCCAAGCCCTTCAGCCCCAAGATCCTGGTGGCCCGGGTGGAGGCCATTCTGCGCCGGGTAAGCGGTTTTTCCGCAGACGATGTGCTCCGGGCGGGAGCCATTGAGATCAACAAGGCGGCCCATGAGGTTAAAATTGATGACAAAAGCGTGGAACTCAGCTATAAGGAATTTGAACTTCTGACCTATTTCATGGAGAACCAGGGGATCGCTCTGTCCAGGGAGAAGATCCTGAACAGCGTATGGAATTATGATTACTTTGGGGATGCCAGAACGATCGACACCCATGTGAAAAAGCTGCGGAGCAAGCTGAACGGACACGGGGACTACATCAAGACGATCTGGGGGATGGGGTACAAATTTGAAGTGGAAGGCTGAGAACGGATGAACACATCGATACGCAAACAGCTCATCATCATATTTGCCGGGCTGACCGCCCTGCTTTTTCTGGCGAATTATCTGGCAAATACCTTTTTCCTGGAGCGGTTTTACGCGGTCCGGAAGCAGGAGGTGCTGGTGGAGGTCTATGAGAAGCTGAACCAGTATATTACCCCCGAGGGTTTGATGAGTGACGAGAATGGAAAGGAGATCGAGGATCTCTGCACCCTAAATAATGTAATCTTTATTGTCACAGATGAGGATTATTCTCCTCTGATCTGGCTCACCTCGGACAATGCGGACTACAAATACGCCAAACTGATGCAGGCAAGGCTGATCGGGTACGGAATCGGACTGGATGTTCCGGAGCAGGATTCCATACTCTCCCAGAATGACAGCTACACAATCCAGAGGCGCTACGATCAGTCGGTGACCACCGATTACCTTGAAATGTGGGGTACGCTGGATCGGGGCTTTAACTTCATCATGCGCATCAATATGGATAATATTCAGGACAGTGTGCATATCTCCAACGAATTCATCGCCTATATCTGCCTGGCGGGAATTATCCTGGCAAGCATCCTTATCTGGTTCATTGCCAAATGGCTGACAAAGCCCCTGAAAGAGCTGACGGAGCTTTCCAAGCGGATGGCGGATCTTGATTTTGACGCGAAATATACGAGCGGCGGCAAAAATGAGGTGGGCCAGCTGGGCGCGCATTTTAATCAGATGTCCGAGAACCTGGAGCGAACCTACTCCCAGCTTATGAGTGCGAACAATGAACTGAAACGGGACATAGAGAAAAAGGAGCAGATCGACGGTATGCGCCAGGAATTTCTCTCCAACGTTTCCCATGAACTGAAGACGCCCATCGCGCTGATCCAGGGATATGCGGAAGGGCTGCAGGAGTGCGTCAACGAGGACGAGGAGAGCCGGGCCTTTTACTGCGACGTCATCATGGACGAGGCCGCCAGGATGAACAACCTGGTGCAGAAGCTGCTCACCCTGAACCAACTGGAGTTCAGTAATGACCAGGTGGTGATGGAGCGCTTTGATATGGCGGTGCTGATCCGAAATAAGCTGCAGTCTGTGGCGATCCTGGCGCAGCAGAAGGAGGCGCAGATCTCTTATGAGGGACCGGATTCCCTGTCCGTATGGGGAGACGAATTTAAGGTTGAGGAAGTGTTGACGAATTATCTGAGCAACGCATTGAATCATGTGGACGGAGAAAAACGGATCACCGTCCGGGCGGAGCGTCTGGAGAACGCCGTCCGCGTGACGGTATTTAATACCGGCGAAAGGATTCCGGAGGAGGATCTGAATCTGATCTGGGACAAGTTCTATAAGGTGGACAAGGCCAGGACCCGGGAGTACGGCGGAAGCGGCGTGGGACTTTCCATCGTCCGTGCGATTATGGACTCGTTTCATCAGGAGTACGGCGTATACAACTGCGAGGACGGCGTGGCGTTCTGGTTTGAACTCAGGCCCGGCAATATGGTGAGCGATGCCCAAACCCAGCGGGCGCTGACGGAAACAGATGCAGAACCGGATAATCTGTAAGTATGGCTGAACAAAGAGGAAGCGGAGGACTCAGGAGAGTGGGCGTATGAGTGATGTGATCGTGATAGGGGGCGGGGCCGCCGGTATGATGGCGGCGGCGGCGGCAGCGGGAAACGGCCATGCGGTGCGTCTCTATGAAAAAAACGAAAAGCTGGGCAAAAAGCTGTTTCTTACAGGCAAGGGCAGATGCAATCTGACAAACAACTGTGACGAGGAGATTCTGCTCCAGGCGGTATGTACCAACCGCAAATTTCTTTACAGCGCATTCCATGGGTTTAACAGCCAGGATACGATGCGCTTTTTTGAAGAACAGGGGATGCGCACGAAAACAGAGCGGGGGAACCGGGTGTTTCCGGCGTCGGACCATTCCTCGGACGTGATCGCGGCGCTGGCTTCCCGGCTTCGGAGAAGCGGCGTTAAAATATGCCTGAACGACGAGGTGGAAGGGCTTATCCTTTCAGAGGATAAACAGCGGGCCCGCGGTATAAGGCTGTGCTCCGGGCAAAGAGCTGCCGGGGATGCCGTGGTGGTAGCCACCGGCGGATTATCTTACCCTGGCACCGGTTCCACCGGGGACGGTTACCGTTTCGCCAGGGAGGCGGGGCATACGGTAACGGAGCTTTCTCCCTCTCTGGTTCCCATGGAAACAGAGGAAGACTGGGCCGGGCGGCTGCAGGGGCTTTCGCTGCGCAACATACAGGTTTCGATCCTGGATGGAAAGAAGGAACTGTACCGGGAATTCGGCGAGATGATGTTTACCCATTTTGGGGTGACAGGGCCGCTGATCCTGACCGCCAGCGCCAAAGTGCAAAACCACCTGAGACAGCGGCCGCTGCGTCTTCTGATCGATCTGAAACCGGCTCTGTCAGAGGAACAGCTTGAGGCCAGGATTCTCCGGGAATTTGAACGGGCAAAAAACCGGCAGATCAAAAACGTCCTGGGAACGCTGTATCCGTCGAAACTGGTTCCGGTCATGGCGGAACGCTCCGGTATACCGGAGGAAAAGCCGGTCCATGAGGTGTCAAGGGAGGAACGGAAACGCCTTCTGAGCGTGACAAAACAGTTTCCTTTGACATTGACCCGTCTTCGCGGTTATAATGAGGCCGTCATCACCAGGGGCGGCGTCAGTGTTAAAGAGATCGATCCGGCCACCATGGAATCCAAGCTTGTGAAGGGACTGTACTTTGCGGGGGAAGTCCTTGATCTTGACGCGCTGACCGGAGGCTTTAATCTGCAGATCGCCTGGTCCACGGGATATGCTGCGGCTTTGGGCCGCACAGGAAAGGAAACGGAAAAATCATGGGATTTAATATAGCAATCGACGGTCCGGCGGGGGCCGGCAAGAGCACGATCGCAAAGCGCGCGGCAAAAGAACTGAACTTTATATATGTGGATACGGGAGCCATGTACCGCTGTATCGCTCTGGGACTTCTCCGATGCGGCGTGGACGTGGAGGATGACCGGGCGCTTGAAACGGCGCTTAAAGGGATAGAAGTCACGGTGGAATATGAGGACGGCGTGCAGCAGGTTTATCTGAACGGAGAAAATGTTTCCGGGCTGATCCGCACCGAAGAAGTCAGCCGGATGACCAGCATTTCTTCCGCCAGAAGACAGGTACGGGACAAGCTGACAGAACTGCAGCGCTCCCTTGCCAGCCGGGAGAATGTAATCATGGACGGGCGGGATATCGGTACGACGATCCTGCCGGAAGCGCAGCTGAAGATTTATCTGACCGCAAGCGTGAATACAAGGGCCAAAAGGCGTTATAAAGAGCAGATTGAACGGGGAGAAACCTGCAGCCTTGAAGAGATAGAAAAGGAGATTAAGGAGAGAGATTACCGGGATATGCATCGCAGGGAAGCGCCGCTTTGCCAGGCGGAGGATGCGATAGCCGTGGATTCCTCCGGCCTGACGATTGAGGAAGTAGTGGAACGGGTCATTTCCCTTGCAAGAGAACGTATATAAGCGCGGGAGGGGCATATGGAGGTCATTGTGGCAAAAACGGCCGGATTCTGCTTTGGGGTGAAGCGTGCGCTGGAGCAGGTTTGCCGGCAGATCGAGACAGGAGAAAAACCGGTTTACACTTACGGCCCAATCATACATAATGAAGAGGTGGTGGCTGAGCTTTGCGGCAGAGGTGTGAAGATCCTCCATGACGAGGAGGACCTTTCAGGTGTGACCGGCGGCACGGTGATCATCCGGTCCCACGGCGTTGCAAAGCGCATATATGACCTTATGAAAGAAAAAAATATCCATGTAGTGGACGCCACCTGTCCCTTTGTGAAAAAGATCCACCGGATTGTCCGGGAACACAGCGAAAAGGGCGCGGACGTGGTGATCGTCGGAAATGAAGGACATCCGGAGGTGGAGGGGATAAAGGGCTGGTGCAGCGGGAATGCGGTTGTCCTTGGCAGCGAGGAGGAGGCAAAGAACTTCTGCCACGATCCCCAAAAGCCGCTCTGTATCGTTTCACAGACGACATTTAATTACAATAAATTTGATAATATAGTTGAAATTATTTTTGAAATGAGGTATGATAATATAGATGTAATGAATACAATTTGCAGTGCGACGGAGGAGCGGCAGTCCGAAGCCCGGGATATTGCATCCAGAGTTGACAGCATGATCGTAATCGGAGGGAAGAACAGTTCCAACACGCGCAAATTATTCGAAATATGTCAAAAGGAATGCGCAAATACTTACTATATACAAACACTTAAAGATTTGGATATTCGGCTATTACCATCCAGGGGCTGTGTAGGTATTACGGCGGGGGCATCGACCCCAAATAATTTGATTGAGGAGGTTTCAAAACAATGTCTGATTTGAGTTTTGAACAAATGCTGGAAGGATCATTGAAAACGGTTCATAATGGGGAGGTAGTCGAAGGCACGGTCATTGATGTCAAGGAAGATGAGATCATATTAAATATTGGATGTAAGGCCGACGGTATTATTACGCGCAATGAGTATACAAACGAGTCCAACGTAGATCTTCGCACTCTGGTTCAGGTAAATGATAAGATGGAAGCAAAAGTCCTCAAGGTGAACGATGGAGAGGGCCAGGTCCTTCTGACTTATAAGCGCCTTGCAGCGGAGAAGGGCAACAAGAGGCTGGAGGAGGCATTCAACAGCCAGGAAATCCTCACCGCACCGGTGGTTCAGGTGCTTTCCGGCGGACTTAGCGTAGTGGTTGAGGGAACGAGGGTATTTATCCCGGCGAGCCTTGTGTCCGATACCTACGAGAAGAATCTTGATAAGTACGCAGGGCAGGAGATTGAATTTGTCATTACAGAGTTCAATCCCCGCAGAAGAAGGATCATCGGCGATCGTAAGCAGATTCTTGTAGCCAGGAAGGCTGAGATGCAGAAGGCGCTCTTTGAGCGGATTGCCGTTGGCGACCGGGTTGAGGGTGTTGTCAAGAATGTGACCGATTTTGGCGCGTTTATCGATCTGGGCGGCGCGGACGGCCTGCTTCATATCTCTGAGATGTCCTGGGGGCATGTGGACAATCCGAAGAAAATTTTCCGGGTTGGCGATACCCTCACGGTTCTGATTAAAGACATCCGGGGTGAAAAAATCGCCCTGAGCCTGAAATTTGAGGATGAGAATCCGTGGCTGACGGCTGCGGATAAGTATGCAGTTGGCAATATAATCGAAGGTACCGTGGCAAGGATGACCGATTTCGGCGCTTTCGTAGAGCTGGAGCCCGGTGTGGATGCGCTTCTGCACGTATCCCAGATCTCCCATGAGCATGTGGATAAGCCCTCCGACATTCTCAGCGTCGGCCAGGTTATTACCGCCAAAGTGGTGGACCTCAACGAGACGGAAAAGAAGATCAGCCTGAGCATGAAAGCCCTTGAGAATTCGGCTTTGAAGCAGCCGGTTGAGAAAGAAACCCCGGTATATACGGACGAAGCGCCGGAAGAAGAAGCGGCGGCAGAGCCGGAGGAGGAAGAAGCTGCAGCAATAGCTGAAGAAGTTGCAACAGAGAAAGACGCTGCGGAAGCCGAGACGGCAGCTGCGGAAGAAGAAGCCGCATCCGAGGCGGAGGCGGAAGCTGCAGAGGAAGAACCGGAAGCGTAGGAAACATAAAATATGGATCTTATCAGGACGGCAGAGCGCACCGCTGCCGTCCTTTTTCTGTATGACGGGCAGCCCGGTTCATTCAATTAGAATAAAGTTTACGGCCAACGAAGTGAAACACTACATCAGATGACGTACCCGTACATACAGATGAAGTGGCAGAGACTTCCGGCCATAACGAACAGATGGAAGATCTCATGGGAACCGAAATTTTTGTGACGCAGGTTGAAGAGCGGCAGTTTGAGGGCGTAGATCACGCCGCCTGCGGTGTACAGAATGCCCCCAAGCAGAAGCCATGAAAAGGCCGGTTTTGACAGCCTGGTCAAGAGCTGCGGAAAGACAGAGACACAGGCCCATCCCATAGCGATATAGATGACGGAGGAGAACCATTTGGGGCAAGTGACCCAGAACGCTTTGACGCTCATACCGATGGCAGCGAAAGCCCAGATCGCCATGAGAAGCAGGCGACCGGATCTGGGCTCCAGTACCAGCATACAGACCGGCGTATAAGAGCCGGCGATCAGCACAAAAATCATCATATGATCAATTCTTTTGAAGATTTTCAGCGCACCACCGCTGAGGTTGACAGAATGATACAGGGTGCTGGCGGCGTACAGCAGAATCATGCTTGCCATGAACACCGCTATGGCAACGACTCCCGTGCGCCCCTTATTTGCAGACGCTTTCAGCAAAATAGGCGTTGATGCGAAGTACGCAGCGATCATGGCAATGAAATGTGTGATGGCACTGCCGGGTTCCCGAATTGTAAATGATAATGTCATATAGCACCTCCTGAAATCATAGCTTGTGTTAAGATTCATCCAATTATTCCAGATTATGACGAATAAAATGCAAGACATAGTTTAAAAAACTACTTGTTACAATTCAGATATTACATCATAAACAAAGAACTGTCAAGAGAGAGATTCTGATATTGATCGGGGAAATAATTCAGAAAAAAAAGGACTGTTGTAAATTGTGTAAACAAACAACAGTCCTTTTACAGGATTACAGCCTTTTACTTTGTCCGGATCTCTTTCAGCGCTGGCAGATTACCTTGACCGGACATTTCTCGGCGCATTTTCCGCAGCCGACGCATTTCTCATAATCAATATGGGAAATATTGTCTGCCACGTGAATCGCGTCTGCCTCGCACTGCTTTTCGCAGATCTTACAGCCGATACAACCGGCCTTACATGCCTTCTTGACCGCAGGGCCGCGGTCCCGATTGGAACACTGCACGGCATATGCGGCCTTGTCCGGCAAAAGTTCGATCAGATGTTTCGGACAGGCCGAGACGCATTTGCTGCAGGCGCGGCATTTGCTGCGGTCAACAACGGCCACGCCGTTTTGCACGGAAATTGCGTCAAAGGGGCAGGCGGCCGCACAGGTGCCAAATCCCAGGCAGCCGTAATCACAGCTCCAGGGGAACAGTTCGCTGGCCGCTGCGGCGACGCAGTCTGAGATGCCTATGTAATTTGATTTCAGCGATACATGCGTACAGTCGCCGGCACATTTTACAAAGGCCACCATCTTTTCTGTCTCGCCCGCCTCTACGCCCATGACCTGACCGATCTTTTCCGCGACGGAGTCGCCCCCAACGGGACAGCCGTTGACCGGCGCCTTTTTGTGGGCGATGGCGGCGGCCATAGCGTCGCAGCCGGCGTATCCGCAGGCGCCGCAGTTGTTGCCCGGGAGATAGGAGCGCACCGCCGCTTCTTTTTCGTCTACCTCTACTTTAAACTTTTTATCGACCGTAATCAGAAGAAGTCCCATGACGAGGCCGATGACGCCCACCGAAACGGTGGCAATAAGGATTGAAAACATAGCTAACCTCCTTTACAGGGACAGATTGCCAAAGCCCATGAACGCAATCGCCATAAGGGCCGCAGACAGCAGGACTACGGGTGCTCCCCGGAAGGGACCGGGAATACTGGATTCGTCGATACGCTCCCGGATACCGGCCAGAAGCACAATGGCAATGGTGTATCCGATGGCGGTACCAACGCCGGAGGCGACGCTCTGGATAAAATTGTAGCCATCCTGTACGTTTGTGAGCGCGATGCCGAGTACGGCACAGTTGGTGGTGATCAGAGGAAGATAGATTCCCAGGGCCTGATAGATGCCCGGAGAAGTCTTCTTCAGGAACATTTCCACCATCTGGACCAGCGTCGCGATGACCAGGATGAATACGATCGTGTTCAGGTACTCCAGATTCAGCGGTTTCAGAAGGAAAGTATAAAGCAGATTTGCCACGGCGGAGGAAATCGCCATGACAAAGATAACCGCGCCCCCCAGACTGGCAGAAGGCTTGATCTGCCTGGATACGCCGAGGAAAGAACAGATTCCAAGGAACTGGCTCAGGACAACATTATCCACAAGAGCGGTGGTTATGATAATTAAGATCAGGGATGTGTTATTCATGCGTTTGTTCCCTCCTTTGTATCGGAATTGTGTTCAGAAGCCATACTGCATGTGGCGCAGCAGCCGTCGCAGCCTTCCACCTTTTTGTTCGCTTCTGTCTTGATTTTGGCCGCATTCATAACCGCGATAATCAGCGCGATGATCAGGAATGCGCCGGGAGCCTTGACGAAGATGGAAATAACGGGTACGGATTCTGGAAGGACCTGGAGGCCAAAAGCGGTGCCGGCGCCCAGAAATTCCCGGAGAAGTCCGATGATGGTGAGGGCGATGGTAAAACCGATGCCCATCCCGATGCCGTCGAACAGTGCAAGATCCGGCGTCACCTTGTTGGCGTAAGCCTCGGCACGGCCAAGGATAATACAGTTCACAACAATCAGGGGAATATAGATCCCCAGAGAATCGTAGAGACCCGGGGTGTATGCCTGCATCAGAAAGTCAACGATAGTCACCAGGGACGCAACGATGACAATGTATGCGGGAAGCCTTACCTGATCCGGGATGACATTTCGCATCGCTGAGATAATTACATTAGAGAAAATCAGCACGGCCAGTGTGGAAATACCCATACCGATTCCGTTGATGGCGGATGTGGTGACCGCAAGGGTGGGACACATACCGAGCATCAGGATCAGGGCAGGATTCTCTTTAATGATGCCGTTGTAAAGCCGTTCTGTATATTGATTCATTCTTTTTCCCCTCCCTTACTGAATATTTGCCGCGAAAAAGGCAAGCGCCGTATTGACCGCGTTCACCACCGCTCCGGAAGAAGTGGAGGCGCCGGATACGCTGTCAATTTCGTTGTCTGCTGTGGAACCGCCGGATTTATTGAGAATGAAGGCGTCTGTCTTAACCCCTTCAAACTGGCTCTTGAAAGCATCCTCGCCGCAAAGCATACCCATACCGGCTGTCTCAGCCAGCGTTGTGAAGGAAATGCCTGTCACGGCGCCGTCCGTAGTCAGACCGACCGACAGGGTGATGTCTCCCTCAAAGCCGTCTCCGCTTGTAACGCTGATCACGTAGCCCGCAACGGATCCGTCTGAATCCTCGCCGACAACCACCTCGTTGACGTAGGTCTTGCCGAAGCTTTCATTGTAGATGTCGCCGCCCAGGGCTTCCACAGCGGCGGTGAGCCTGTCGTCATAGGAGAAGGATACCGCCTCGGGGCATACCTCCTGATAGGAAGCCGCGTTGGCTGCCATCTGCTGCTGTTCGATCCGGTCTTTTGTTATCAAATAGACCCCGCTCAGGGCGAGACCGGCGATCAGAGTGATAACAGTCAGCTTAACCGCAGCCTTCGGAAATTCCCGCTCCTTATACTCGCCTCCCCTGTAGCCCAGAGGCCTGGGGATCGGCAGCTTGTCGATAAACGGCACCAGCATATTGGAAATGATGATTGCATAGCTGAAGGAATCCGCCACCGAACCGAACACACGGAACATGGCGGCCAGTATGCCGATAATGGCGCCGTACACGAGATGGCCTCTTCGGGTGACCGGACTGGTGACCGGATCGGTGGCCATGAAAAACGCACCCATCAGGACGCCGCCGCCGCAGATATGCGCGATCAGGTAGGTCAGATTCAGGCCCTGCCCTCCAAAGATCACCATAAATGCACTGAATGACACAATACAGGCCACCGGGATCTCAAAGGTGATGCCTCCCATAAGCCAGAGAAAGAGACCGCCCAGCAGGAGCGCCAGAGCCGATCCTCCGATTACGCCCGAGGCAGAGCCAAGATACAGGCGGGTGATATTCACCGTCTCGCCGGAGCTTAAGGCTGCCAGGGGGGTGGCTCCGCTGACGCCGTCCACGCTGTAATTTGTCATGGCGCTGCCGAAAGAGATCAGCAGAAAGCATCGTGCGGTAAGCGCCGGGTTCATAAAGTTCTTGCCAAGTCCGCCAAAGAAGCATTTCACAAAAAGGATGGCGAAAAGGCTTCCCAAAACCGGTATGTAAAGGGGAACGGAAGGCGGAAGGGTAAGCGCCAGGAGCAGTCCGGTGACCACAGCGCTTCCGTCCCGGACGGTGTTTGGCCTTTTGGCGATCACATCAAAAATATATTCGCTCAGAACCGCCGTCAGGATCGACACAGCGATTATAAGAAACGCGTGTAATCCGTAACGGTATATACCTACCGCCGTAGCGGGCAAGAGCGCCAGTACAACATCAGCCATCACGCTGCCGGTCGTTATCTTGCTTCGGATATGCGGGTTCGAAGACACATTCAGTAAATTTTCATTCATTCCGTCTGTTCCCTCACTTTCTCTCTGCCGCCAGGATTTCGGCCTTTGTCTTCTTGAAAAGCTGCATCAGCGGACGTTTTGCCGGGCATACGTAGGTACAGGTGCCGCACCCAAAGCAGTCAAGGCCGTAGAGCCGCTTTTCATACTGCTCATAGTCCCCGCGTTCGGCAGCGTCCGCCATCATCTGGGGTATCAGATGGATGGGGCAGGAGCGCGAGCAGCGCCCGCAGCGGATACATGCCGTCTGCTTTGCCTGGGCAAGTTCCACTTCGTCCTCTGCCATAACGGTCAGGGCGTTGCTGCCTTTGCATACAGGCGCGTCCAGGGAGGGCATGGCGATGCCCGTCATCGGGCCTCCGCTCAGCACTTTCTTCACCGTGCAGCCCTCTTTGATCCCTCCCGCTGCCTCGATCAGCTCAGATGAGGCGGTACCGATCTTCACGATCATAGTACGGGGATTTGCAACCGCGTCCCCGGAAACGGTAAAGTAGCGTTCCATAAGGGGCTCGGATTTATGCACGGCGCGGTAGATCGCATACAGTGTGGCCACATTGCATACGATGCAGCCCACGTCCGCAGGAAGCTGGCCTCTGTGAAGATCGCGCCCTGCGATCACAGAGATCAGGTTACGCTCGCCGCCCTGCGGATATTTTGCCATCACCGGCTGCACATGGATCTGTTTCTCACCGGCACAGACCGCTTCCATGGCCCGGATCGCCTCGGGCTTATTGTCTTCGATTGCAATAATGCCCTGTGCGTTGGGGAAGAGCTGGAGCGTCAGCCGAAGTCCCTCTAAAATGCCCCGGCTTTCGTCCTGCATCAGCCGGTCGTCGCAGGTGATATACGGTTCGCACTCGGATCCGTTGGCGATCACATAGTCTATAGTATCCGGATCCTCAACGGAGAGTTTTACATGGGTGGGAAATCCCGCGCCGCCCATACCGACGATCCCTGCCTTCTTAATATCGTCCAGGATGTCCTGGTTGGACACGGTACCCTCGTGAGGCGTTTCCCCGATGCCGGGGGCCAGCGTATACTGTCCGTCATTTGCCACGACGATACAGGGCACTCTGGAGCCGGAAGCGGTGCAGCGCTCCTCGATTGCCTTGACCTTGCCTGAACAGGAGCTGACAATATTGGCGGAAATAAAACCGTCGGCCTCGGCGAGGATCTGCCCCGCAAGCACTTCCTGGCCCTTGGAGACAACCGGCTTCGCCGGCGCGCCAATATGCTGATTGATGGGGAAGACCATGTCTCCCGCGGGAAGGTATGGCTCCACCGGCTGGCCCAGGGACAGATCCTTATGGGGCTCCGGATGCACACCGCCCTTAAATGTTTTTAGCTTCATATATATCCTCCTTACCTTTATGCCGTTATGAAAGCCCGGATCCGGTTTCTGTCTCCGTTTCCGTCTCATCGCCGATGCCCGCCCGGGCCTGGGAGATACAGTCCCCGGCGGCAGCCTTTACCGCGTCGGAGGTAACCGTAGCTCCGGAAACGCCGTCTACGTCGGAGGACTGTGCGGCGAGGATCTGCCTGATCATCTCGCCGTCGATCATAGCCCCGATGCCGGCTGTTTCCCCGGACACATCCACATCGATGTCCACGATAGCTGCCTCGTCAAAGGTGATGGAGACGGTCACATCGCTGTCAATACCTGCGGCTGTGGCGGTATAGGTGCCCGGTATAAAGGGACCCTCGGGAGACTCTGCCAGAGCTTCTTCCGTTTCTAATGTAAGATAGGAGGCTTCCGTCAGTTCCGTCTCGTCAAGATCCGTTTCCTGCGTATCCTCCACTGCGCCCGCAATGACCAGGTCGAGACATTCCGCCAGGGCCGCCTTAAACGCGTCGGAGGTGACGGTGGCGCCTGACACGCCGTCAATAACGGCGGACTGGGCCTCAAGAGCTTTCTCGATCAACTCATCACCGATGGCGCCGCCAATCTCCGGCGTCTCCCCGGAAACGTCCGCCGAGATTGAGGCAATGGCGCCGTCCTCATCCACAGTGATCGTAACGGTGACATCGCTGGAGATACCCTGCGCGGAGGCAGTGAAAGTATTCGGATCGCCGTCGGTAGTGGCAACGGTTCCTGAATCATCTGCCGATTCCGTTTCTTCGTCAGAAATTTCGCTTTCCTCTGCGGCTTCCTCCGTATCCGCAGCGGATGCGAAAGAGAGACACTCGGCCAGAGCAGATTTAAACGCGTCGGAGGTGATTGTGGCTCCGGAAACGCCGTCAATGTCAGCGGACTGGGCCTCGAGGGCCTTTTCGATCATTTCATCGCCGATGGCGCCGCCGATCTCCGGGGTCTCTCCGGATACATCCGCCGAAATGGAAGTAATGCCGCCCTCGTCATCCACGGTGATCGTAACGGTGACGTCGCTGGAGATACCCGCTGCGGAGGCAGTATAGGCGCCGGGGGTCAGTCCTTCAGACGCAGCGCCGGAAAAATCTTCCTCAACGGCTTCGGTGGCCGTTTCGGCAGCCTCAGTCTCGCTCTCTGCGGCCTCAGCGCCCAATTCGGCAGCTCCGGTTTCTTCCTCCGCAGCCTCGGTTTTTGCTTCGACCGCCTCGGTTTCGCGCTTCGTATTCTCGGTGTCCGCTTCCGTCTCAGCCTCGACATCCGCAGAAGACTCCCCACCGGTTTCCCCTGCGGCCGCAAGGGTAAGACATTCGTCAAGAGCGGATTTGAATGCGTCGGAGGTGACGGTAGCGCCCGCTACACCGTCAATATCCGCGGACTGGGCCTCAAGGGCCTTTTCTGCCATTTCGTCTCCGATGTCCGCGCCGATGCCTGCGGTCTCACCGGAAACATCGGTGGTAACAGAGGCGATGGTCCCGTCTTCATCTACGGTGATGGTAACCGGGACATTGCTGGAGATACCCGCTGCGGAAGCAGTGTAGGTGCCTGCCTGCAATTCCCCGGATAGAGCGCCTGCATCCGTTTTGCCGTCGCCGGCTTCTGTTTCCCCGTCAGAAGCGCTCCCGGTATCCGCCGTTTCCTCCTCAGAATTATCCCCGGCAGCTTCCGTTTCTTCTTCCGTATCGGAAGCATTCGCTTCATCCGTTTCCGCTTCCGTGGCTGCCGCATCGTCGGATCCTCCGCCGGTGGCCTGGGCGATGCAGTCCGCTGCCGCCGCCTTGAATGCGTCGGAGGTGACGGTGGCTCCCGCCACGCCATCCACATCCGCGGACTGGGCGGAGAGTACTTTCTCGCTCATTTCATCTCCAATGTCCGCGCCAATGCCTGCGGTCTCACCGGAAACGTCGGCGGTAATCTCTTTGATGCCGGTTTCATCGACGGTGAGGGAAACCGTGACGTCGCTGGAAATGCCCGCGCAGGACGCCGTGTAGGTGCCGGGGGTACACGCGGAAAAATCCACTGCCACGTTCCCGGAGCCCACCTCGGATACATCGCTGTCTGAGCCGGTGTCAAGCGTGTACTCACCGATCGTAAGTATGCCGAGGCTGGCTGCGGCGATGACGCCGGCCGTTATGCCCTTTGCGAGAGTAGTACGTGAAATAGTTTCTTTTGCCATTTCCTTAATTCCTTTCTGTTTATTTGATTGCAGCCGATTATGGCTGCTGTGTATCCTCTGTTTTATCCTCCGCTTTCTTGCTTCTCAGCCTTAAAAGCAAAGAGGAAATAAGAATGCTGAGTTCATACAGCCCGATCATCGGAATTGCCACCATGATCTGGGAGACAATGTCCGGCGGTGTGATGACTGCCGCTACAAAAAAGATTATTACGATGATAAAACGCCTTCCCTTTCGCATCCATTTTACTTTCAGAAGCCCCATCTGAGTCAGCAGGACCGATACCACCGGCAGTTCGAACACGATCCCGAAGATCAGGAAAATCGTAAACAGGAACGACAGATAATTCGCCACGCTGATGGATGCGGAGATACCGCTTCCCCTGCTGACATCAATGAGAAAATACAGCATAAAGGGAAGCATAATCTTGTAAGCAAAAATAATCCCGATGGCAAAAAAGATCAGCCCGAAGATCATGACCGACATAAAGAGTACGTTCTCATTTTTTTTCAGTCCAGGCTGAATGAAAGCCCAGATATTATAGAGAATCACGGGAAGCGTGATGCACACGCCCACAAGAAGCGCCACGGAAAAGTATTGAAGCAGCAGTTCCTGAGGCGCGATGTACACGTAGGCGTATCCATGTATTTTCCCCATATCTGTCAGGAAGGTCACGATATCCGGAGCGAATTTAAGCCCAACAAGAAAAGAGAGCGTCAGGCAGACCAGGCAGACCAACAGACGGTTCCTCAGTTCACGCAGATGTCCGGACAGCGTCATGTTTTTTTCTTTCCGGCCGTTCATTATTTTTCGTTGGGTTCTGCGTTGTCAGCCGTCTGGTCGTCATCCCCGGATACGCTGTCGCGGAAATTCTTGACGCTTTTGCCAAACATTTTGCTGAGTTTCGGCAGTTGGGTGGGCCCAAAGATCAAAATCACAATGGCGAGAACCACTAATAATTCGGTAGTGCTTATTTTCATAATAAAATCCTCCTATTTAAACTAAGTAATTATACAACCTCTGCTTCCTCGCCCGTCTCGTCCGCATCAGCGGCTGCGGGTTCGTAAGAAGACAGATCCTCCGGCATATCCGGCGCGGTCTCCTCAGACGGACGCACCGGGCCTGCGGTGGCAGAAGATTCTTCCACCGGTTTACCAATATCCGAGAAGGTTTTCTGGATATCTTTTACATTTTTCTGGATATCCTTTTCCAGTTCGGTGACTGGCTCCATCGCTTCCCGGAGAGGTTTTTGCGCCTCGTTCAGCGGCTCGACGATGCTCTCGCGTATGTCTTTTGTGGCCTCCTCCGTGTACTTGCGGAACTGGCCCAAAGCCTGCCCCAGCTTTTTTGCGTAATACGGAAGCCGGTCGGGACCTATGACCACCAGGGCGACAATAAAAACGAGCAGCATCTCCGTCATGCCGATCTTCATCTAGTTACCTCCCTTCGTGTGAAGTTTGTGTATATTGCCTGTTTGGGCAAAATGCACAATAAACCATCCTTATAATATCAGCTTTCTTGTAATCTTTCGGCAGAAAATTTTTTGTTTATAATGGACAATTTTTGTTTTCTCGTGAGAAAGATGTGGAAAAGCTGAAACTATATGTTATACTTATACTACTACATAAACGGAAAGATTGCAATAAACATATGCCGACGATTCATTGCAGGTTTTTCCATATGTGAGTTATGAAGAAGAAAAGGAGGGTTTTCAGCTTTATGAAAAAAAACATGGAACAGAAAAGCTTATCACGCCGTGATTTCCTGAAAGGCTCCGCAGCAGGAGCGCTTGGCGCTGCGGCGGCAGGCCTTCTCGGCAGCGGCGCCATCGCCCTGGCAGAGGAATCCGGCACCTATACGCCGGGTACATACAGCGCAGAGGCACAGGGAATCGGCACAGTCAAAGTTACCATGACCTTTGACGCGGAGAGTATCACAGATGTGCAGGTGGATGTATCTGAGGAGACGCCAACCATCGGCGGCCTGTACGGGGAAGACTTTGCGGCGGCCATCCTGGATGCCCAGGGCGCGGAGATCGACGCCATCAGCGGCGCCACCACCACCTCTGAAGCGGCAAGGAAAGCTGCTGCAGCGTGTATCGCCCAGGCGAAGGGAGAAACCGTGGAGATCTCCACGAACCAGGCATCCGAGGATTATGAGGTTCCCTCTGAACTGACAAAAGAAGAAGTAGAAGGCTCGGATGCAGAGCTGGGAGCCGTCACAGCGGATGAGGAGAAGGATTTTGACGTTGTGGTAGTAGGCGCGGGAGCAGCCGGTGTTGTGGCCGCGGGATTTGCCGCCGAGGCAGGGGTTTCCGTAGCGCTCCTTCAGAAAGAGGCCAGCGTGGTGTCTCAGGGCAACTGTGCGTCTGCCATCATCAAATCAAAGTCTACAGAGGCGGGTATTATGAAGTGGGTGCATCACACCAACGGCCTGGACGACTGGCGGGCGGATACGAAGCTGCTCAAAGCGTACGCGGATCATTCCGAGGAGGCGCTGATGTGGTACCTGAACCGAGCGGGACTGACGGAGGAAACAGAATACGGCGATGGCTCGAAGGTGGACAGCAATGAGAACTGCAGCGAGCTTCTGAATAACGGAAAGGGTCTCTACGCTTACATGAGCACCAGCCAGGATCTGACCGGCGTGTGGAGCGACCGCATGGACAGCTATTACTATGGGGAAGACCACTGTTACTTTATGGCTCCCTGGATCGGGCCGAAGCCCCAGAACGTGGGCAATGTGCTCCAGGAGGTGCTGGACAATGTGGCGGCGGCCAATTCCAATCTTGAGATTTTCTACCGTACTCCGGCGGTGCAGCTTGTGAAGGACGGCGGCAAAGTTACCGGTGTGATCGCAAAGGATTCCGACGGCAGGTACATCCGGTTCAACGCGTCCAAGGGCGTGATCCTGGCCACCGGCGATTATATGAACAACGACGCCATGGTATCCCGCTGGTGCCCGGATGTGGGGGACTACGACAAGAAGCAGTACCATAAGACCGGCGACGGGCATGTGCTTGCCCTGAGCGCGGGGGCGAAGATGGAGCCCCTGGGCCACACCAAGATGATGCACGATTTCGATTCCGGCCTGATGTATGAGGAGCCTTTCCTCTATGTAAATATGGACGGAGAGCGTTTCACCAATGAATATACGGGCTTTGTATATATGGGAAATGTACTGAAATACCAGCCCAGATACAATGGCAGCAATGTGGATTCCAACCATCCGGAGGGCTCCAAAGGCTGGTACTGTACGATCTATGACAGCGATTACGAGAACTGGCCTTCGGACGAATTTGTCAGCGGTATGGTGCCTCCGGCCGCCATGCAGAAATACATTCCGGGCGCAGTGGAAAATCCGGAGGGTGTGTTTGAAAATCTGATTGACAGCTACTGCTGCGACACACTGGAGGAGCTGGCGGAGAAACTGGATGTTCCATACGACAGGCTGCAGGAGACCGTGGACCGCTACAATGAACTGTGCGAAAAGCAGGAGGATGTGGATTTTGGTAAGCCGGCGAAATATCTTCATCCCATCAAGACGGCGCCTTTCTGGGGCGTTCGCAAGCATATCCGCGTCTCCTCCATCGATTCCGGCGTGATGACCAATGAAAACGGCCAGGCGCTGAATGCGGACGGCGAAGTGATCGAGGGGCTGTACTGTGTCGGCAATCTGGGCGGACCGTTCTACGGTGGGGCGGATTATCCCTTCCATCAGACCGGACTCTCCATTGGCAGATGCTATACCTTCGGTATGCTGGCGGGCAAACATGCAGCTTCAAAGTGAGAGGCGCACATTTCCGGCAGTTGCGGAGGGCGGTATGCGCCTCTATGCGGAAAATGTGTCCAAACGCTACGAACTGATGGACCGGATTATCCAGAGCATCCGGGAAGGAAATGAATATCTTGCGGTGGAGATGATGCGGAAGCGAAACGGTGTGGAACGGGCAGGACGCCTGGAGGATGAGCTGAGGGAGTGGAAATACGATCTGATCCAGGCAAAAGCGCTGATCATCCAGGCCCTGCGTCAGGCCGGTATGGCGGATCTGCTGCTGGACAGCATTCATACCGAATTTACCCAGCGGATCGATCAGGCATCCAGTGTCAGAGAGTGCAGGGAGCTTTCGGAGGAGATGGTCCGGCGGTTCTGCAGGATGCAGGAAAGGAAAGGAATACACGAGTATCCGGTGCTGATCCAGAAGATCATTCTGGCGGTGGATATGGATCTGACTCAGAATCTGACGCTGCAGTATTTTGCGAACGAACTGAACGTAAATGACTCCTACCTGTCCAACCTGTTCCGCTGTGAGGTGGGGACGACCATCACAGACTATGTGACGGAGCGCAGAATCTCCCGTGCCGCAGATCTGCTTCTGACTACCCGGGAGCCAATCAAAATGATCGCGAAGCAGGTGGGGATCATGGACGTCCATTATTTCAGCCGTCTCTTTCGGAAACGGATGGGGCGTCCCCCCAGCAAATACAGGGAGGAGCATGGGTTGTCCTGAACTGTGAAATGAGCGGGGGCGTGGCTGCCGCGTTCAGCGAAATGTGACAAGAAGAGCCTGGAGATACTGTTCCAGCTTCTTTCGGTTTTCCAAAAGTTCCTCTGAATATGAAAAATAGAGTTCCGGATCCTCCGGAGAAGATTTAAAAGCGGGTGTAAACAGTTCTTCCGGCTGAGGAAGAAACCGCCCGCTTTTTTTAATGTAACAATTTGAAGCTTTTGCGTTTTCCCGGTAGGCTCGGTCCACAAAGGAAGCCACGCTTTTGTGGACAGCCTGGTCCTCCAGGGGCAGGTAGTAATAATTCCGGTAATCCGGGAAGAAATGGAACAGGGTTCCCTCAAATACCGGGATCCTCAGGACGGCCTGATCCTCCCGGACAGCAAGCGTGCAGCTCCGGGAGAGGGAGAGGGGGCGTGGAACGGGAGATAACAGGCGGAAGGAAATCTCTGCCACGGCCCTGTCTGCGGACGAAGAGACAAGGACTGCAGATCTGATTTCCCTGTACGCTCCTTCAAAAAGCATGAGATATGCCGCGAAGGAGGGAAGTTTCGTCATCCCCAGCATATCGTCGTGGTTGTGCAGAAGCAGGAGGTCCCGCAGCATGGGTTCCCCGGAAGCAGCGTATTTCTGAAACAGGGAGATCATATGCTTCCCGGTGAGCCGGTCCTTGCGTTCCCAGCCAGAATATTTCTCCAGGGAAGCCTGGCTCATGTGCTCCAGACCGAGGATGGGCTTTAAAGAACGGTATTTCCGGTACAGGTCAACGGATTTCTTCGCCCCCAGATTCTGGGGAATATGAAGGCTTTCCGCCCGGTGGATCAGAAAAGGCAGGTCAAAGGCGCTCCCGTTAAAATGGATCAGCGTGGAAAACCGCGCGGAAATATCCAGAAAAGCGCGAAGCACCTGTTCCTCCTCGGAGGAGTTTTCCGCAAGATACTGAGTCAGGGTCCAGCCTTCCGGGTCGCGGCAGAGCGCTCCGATGAGGAAGACCGTGGAGGAGGCAGGAGAGAGGCCGGTGGTTTCAATATCGAAGAAAAGGCTGTCCTCTGAGGAATAGCCAAGGGTTTCTTCAAACGTATCGAAAGCCGGTATTTTTTCAGTGACACGGATCATATGCGCTCCTTCCTTATCTTTATATTAATATTCTGCGGGCTTCACGACTGCGGGAACCCGCTGGAATAATGCAGTTTTCCGTCGTCGGTGATAAACATGGCCTCGATGCCGTCCAGAGACTCGATCAGTTCCATGCCCTCTGTCAGACCCATCACAAAGCAGGCGGTGCTCAGGGCATCGCCGTCGGCGGACAGGCCGGAGAGGATCGAGACGCTCTGCAAACCGTTCTGAACCGGATAGCCGGTATCCGGATCCAGAATGTGATGGTAGACGACGCCGTCCGCCTCAAAATACCGTTCGTATGTACCGGAAGTGACTACAGACATGTCTTTGACCGCAACCACGGCGGACAGGTCAGAAGCGTCGGAGAAAGGCTTGCGGATCCCGATCTTCCACTGGGAGCCGTCCGGCTTTTCGCCCACCGTCAGCACATTGCCCCCCAGATTGATCAGGGCGCTGGTGATCCCCTCGGACAATAGCAGCTCCTTCACCCGATCCGCGATGTAGCCTTTGGCAATGGCGCCCAGATCAATGCCGCCCTCCGGATCTTCCATGGTAACGGTTTCGCCGTCCACATGAAGCTTTTCCAGACCGGTATGTGCCCCTGCCTCGGCAATTTCCTCATCGGAGGGAATATTCCCGGTATTATTCTGAAAATCCCAGAGAATGCTGTAGGGGGCCAGGGTGATGTCAAAGGCTCCGCCGGACAGCTCTGAATAATACAGCGCCAGCTCGATCAGCTCCGCCGTTTCTTCGGAGACGGTGACGCTCTGCCCTTCCCCGTGGTTGACCTTCCAGATGTCGCTGCCCTCGATCGTCCGGCTGAGCATGGATTCGTATTCCGCAATCAGGGAGAAACAGTTGTCGAGCACTGTTTCGTCCGTAGTGCCGTATGCCGTGATGCTGATCACCGTGTCGAGATAGAAACCGGTATTTGAAACGGAATCCTCTGCGGCGCGGAGGTTTCCGGAAATCCCTCCTATGCCCAGGCAAAGGCAAAGGAAGGAAAGGAGAATCCGGACGCGCCGCAGTGTCCGTGGCGCAGAAAAAAGCCGGTTTACGTGTATGGTTAAGTTGCGTTTTGCATTCATATGGAAAACTCTCCCTGGCAGATTTCGTTTTGCCAGGCTGCCCACAGACCGTGTATGCGCCCTGGCAGCCCCGCTGATCCCACACCATCATAGCATGGCCTGATTTTTGTGTAAAGTTAAAATCCAAAGGATTCCGGAAGGTATTTCTTTACAAATGGCTGCTTTTCATGTAAATTAATTATGGAAGATACCATAACATGAATTCAAAGGGGGAGGAGACATGGCAGTATTAGTGACAGGCGGCGCAGGGTATATTGGCAGCCACACCTGTGTGGAACTGTTGAACAGCGGTTATGATGTCGTGGTGATGGATAACCTGTATAATTCCAACGAAAAGGCTTTGGAAAGGGTGGAGCAGATCACCGGGAAGAAGGTGACCTTCTATCGGGCGGATATGCTGGACCGGGAGGCCGTGAACGAAATTTTTGAGAGGGAATCCATCGATTCAGTGATCCATTTTGCAGGCTACAAGGCGGTGGGAGAGTCCGTCCGCAAGCCCCTGGAATATTATTACAACAACATCACGGGGACGCTGATTCTGTGTGATGTGATGAGAAATCATGGGGTGAAGAGGATTATTTTCAGTTCTTCCGCCACCGTTTACGGAGACCCGGCCTTTGTTCCCATCACCGAGGAATGCCCCAAGGGACAGATCACAAATCCCTACGGACAGACCAAGGGTATGCTGGAACAGATTCTGACGGATCTGCACGTATCGGATCCGGAATGGAACGTGGTGCTGCTTCGCTATTTTAATCCGATCGGAGCCCATGCATCGGGACTGATCGGGGAAGACCCAAAGGGTATCCCCAACAACCTGGTGCCCTATATAGCCCAGGTTGCCGTGGGCAAGCTGGAGAAGCTGGGGGTCTTCGGGGACGATTACGACACGCCCGACGGCACCGGCGTGAGAGATTACATCCATGTGGTAGACCTGGCAAAGGGCCATGTGAAGGCCATGAAGAAATTTGCAGATCAGCCGGAAGTGCGGATCTACAACCTTGGTACCGGCAACGGCTACAGTGTGCTCCAGGTGCTCCACGCCTTTGAAAAGGCCTGCGGGAAGACTCTGCCCTATGAGATCAGACCCCGCCGTGCAGGGGATATCGCCGCCTGCTACGCTGATCCTGCGAAGGCCAGAGCGGAGCTTGGCTGGGAGGCGCAGCTTGGCATCGAGGAGATGTGCGCGGATACCTGGAGATGGCAGTCTTTAAATCCCAACGGTTACAACGACAAGTAAATTGCGAATACAACGACAAATAAACTGCAAAAGGGACTGGACGAATCTGGTAATTTATGAGAAAATAGTAACGGACAATTTCATATTGAAAGGAGTAATACAATGATTTATTCACGCGAAGTAGAAGAGATGTGCCCGGTTGCGCAGGGCGTCCATCACGGCGCCGCTCCTATCCCTGAGGAGGCAAAATGGGTACAGGCAAAGGAAATCAAGGATATCTCCGGTTTTACACATGGCGTGGGCTGGTGTGCTCCGCAGCAGGGCGCCTGCAAGCTGTCCCTGAATGTCAAGGACGGTGTGATTCAGGAAGCGCTGGTGGAAACCATCGGCTGCTCCGGCATGACCCATTCGGCAGCCATGGCGGCAGAGATCCTGCCGGGCCTGACCATTCTGGAGGCTCTGAACACAGACCTTGTCTGTGACGCCATCAATACAGCCATGAGAGAACTGTTCCTTCAGATCGCATACGGCAGATCCCAGTCCGCATTTTCTGAGGACGGGCTGGCTGTTGGCGCCGGACTTGAGGACCTTGGCAAGGGTCTCCGCTCTCAGGTTGGCACCATGTACGGCACGCTCAAAAAAGGGCCCCGTTATCTGGAGATGGCAGAGGGGTATGTTACCGGAATTGCTCTTGACGAGGATGACCAGATCATCGGGTATCAGTTCGTGAGCCTTGGAAAGATGACAGACTTCATCAAGAAAGGCGACGATCCGACTACCGCATGGGAGAAGGCAAAGGGCCAGTACGGCCGTGTTGCCGATGCAGTCAAGATTATTGATCCGAGAAAAGAGTAATGGGAGGTAATGGAGAATGGCTTTATTTGAATCTTATGAGAGAAGAATTGACAAGATCAATTCCGTTCTGAACAGTTACGGCATTGCTTCCATCGAAGAAGCAGAGAAGATCACAAAAGACGCGGGCCTGGACGTTTACAATCAGATCAAGGGCATTCAGCCCATCTGTTTTGAAAATGCCTGCTGGGCCTATACCGTAGGCGCGGCCATCGCGATCAAGAAGAACTGCCGCAAGGCTGCGGACGCAGCGGCAGCCATCGGCGAGGGGCTTCAGTCCTTCTGTATTCCCGGTTCCGTAGCGGACACCCGCAAGGTGGGCCTGGGACACGGCAATCTGGGCAAGATGCTCCTGGAAGAGGAAACCGAGTGCTTCGCATTCCTGGCCGGCCATGAGTCCTTCGCGGCGGCAGAGGGCGCCATCGGAATCGCGGAGAAAGCGAACAAGGTTCGCCAGAAACCCCTCCGGGTTATCCTGAACGGACTTGGCAAGGATGCGGCGCAGATTATTTCCAGAATCAACGGCTTTACCCATGTGGAGACTGAGTACGATCCGTATACAAACGAAGTAAAGGAAGTATTCCGCAAATCCTACTCCGACGGACTCAGGGCCAAGGTAAACTGCTACGGCGCAAACAGTGTTCCCGAGGGTGTTGCGATCATGTGGAAGGAGAACGTGGACGTTTCCATCACCGGCAACTCCACCAACCCCACCCGTTTCCAGCATCCGGTGGCAGGTACATACAAGAAAGAGCGCAATGAGGCCGGCAAGAAATATTTCTCCGTTGCATCCGGCGGCGGCACGGGACGTACCCTGCATCCGGACAACATGGCGTCGGGCCCGGCTTCCTATGGGATGACCGATACCCTTGGCCGTATGCATTCCGACGCTCAGTTCGCGGGTTCCTCCTCCGTACCGGCTCATGTGGAGATGATGGGTCTGATCGGCGCCGGCAACAACCCGATGGTCGGCATGACTGTGGCGGTTGCGGTTGCCGTACAGGAAGCGGCGGACGCCGGAAAGTTCTGAGACGGGCAGATATAATAAAAGCGTTCTATTATATGTAATTTGAATGAGGATATCTCTGAAGCAGTTTTGCTTTTGGGAATGTCCTCATTTTTTTGCAATTTGTGAAATGTATTATGAAAATACATGGAAAGAGAAACGATCTGAGAAAAAAACAAAAGAATGGAAGCAGGTGTTTTATGAAAAATTGAGAAGCAGAAGGAATCTATATTAAAGAATTGACAGGAACAGAACAAAGTTTGCTTATATGTATTTGCATGAGGATGACGATTGTGATATGATGAAAAAGCCGTAAATGGATTTTGATGTTCCTGAATTTAGCGGCCCTGGGTTTCCCGGAGGGAAATGGCCTGGAAACGGAGTATATTTAGAATTTAATCAATTATGTTATGATATGCAATATTTCAGATAAACTGCCTTTGTAAGCGCTTGATCTGCTTCCCCGAAAAGAGAGAGGATATTTAAAAATGAAAAAAGCGGGATTTGTATTTTGGGTGTATATTTTATTATGCCTTGTATTTACCACTTGTGACGCGTTAAAGATGACGGAGCAGGTTACAACGGAGCGGTATGGGCTATCAAAAGATGGCTTGATCGAATTGTCAGAGGGAGCATTGATTTCTTGTGAATTTAAACTTACAGCAGATTCTTTTCAGGGGATAAGCGTCCGGTTTGAGGCAGAATCGGCCTTTCAGGAGGAGCAGCTAAAGGCGGTTCTTGTGGATGCCAAAACCGGGGAACTGCTTGCGGAAGATCGGATTTGGCTGAAGTATGAGCGGATTGAGAACATTGACGGCGGTTCCAGTATTTATCTTACCCTTCCGGTTGATAATTCCAAAGATCGCTCTGTCAGACTGGAACTTACGCTGGATGGCGAGGACATTGAAACGGTTCCTTCTTTTGTGATCAGCGAGACAAAGATAGGCGATTCAGTTCTTTTGCTGGATGGGGCTCCGGAAGAGGGGAATCTTATTTTTACAGCCAGATACAGCCTGGGATGGACAAGAGATGTTGCAGGGGCCGTTTTAAACGGTTTGCTCTGGATTGGGGTCGGAGCGCTGATATTCTGGTTTTATCTCGGGACCAGGAAGAGACCGGCGGAAAAAACAAAGCGCAGGATTCTGCGCGGACTGGAGCGCGGCGTCGGCGGTCAGAAACCGCGGGGAAAACTGATTTTCGGTTTTTTCTTTATGATCGGCTGCTGCGGCATCCTGCTTTTGTACGTCTATCAGTATTATGTGGAAGGAGCTGTGGCAAAAGATTACAGTGTGCTGCGCTGTACAAAGTTTGCGTATGTTTTTCTGGGGCTGATGCTTTTGGCCGTGGCTGCCATTGTGTACTGGCTTTGCTTTGCCTTCCGGAAAAGTATGGAGCGGACATTCGCTGTGCTTGCGATCTCCTTTGGAATCATTTTCAATTTCATGATTGGACTTGGAACTGTGCCGGACGAGCCGTCTCACATTGATACGGCCTATGCAATCTCCAACAAGATGCTGGGGATATCGGACAGTGAGAAGCCCGGCTATATTTACAAGCGGGCGGAGGATGTTGACGCAGATATCGTTGAAAATAATTCGCTGGATATCTATCATTATGAGCGGCTTTATAGCCGGCTGTTTACTATGGCGGAGGATAAGACGCTGGTGGAATGCGCTGCGAGAAATAATCTTGGAAATGCCGGCGTGATCTACTATATTCCACAGGCGCTCGGGCTTACCGTTGGCAGGCTGGCCGGGCTTGGCTATATGCCAACCATGCTGTTGGCGCGGTTTTTCGGGCTTTTGTTTTATGTGCTGATCACGTATTTTGCCATACGTAAACTGCCTGTTGGGAAATTATCGCTCCTGCTGATCGGGATTTTGCCGATCACACTGCAGCAGGCGGCGTCCTTCTCCTATGATGGGATGATCAACGCCGTTGCATTCCTGTATCTTGCCTACTGTCTGTATGCGATCTACGGCGGTTCGGCCGTCACAACGACGGACTTTGCCGTAGTGGTCGTCAGCGGCGTACTCATGGCGACGGTCAAGGGAGGCGTCTATATTCCCCTGTGCCTGCTGCCCTTGCTTGCTCTGTTTACAAGAAAAGATTTTGCAAGAAGAGTGCGCCGCTGCGTTTGGCTTTGTACCGGCATTTTCCTGTTCGCATTTGCAAAGGGGAATCTGGCGAGCCTGTTCCGGCGTTTTTCAGCGGTGCAGGGTACGGTTATCGGAGGTTCCAGTAATTCAGAGGTCTACACCCTTGGCTATCTGCTCAGATATCCCCAGCGGTTCATTGGAATGTTTGTAAACACGTTTTATCGCCAGGGAGATTCCTATATCAGAAATCTGCTGGGTGGCAATCTGGCATGGCGCGAGGTCAACATCAGCTGGAGCGTGGTGATATGCATACTGCTGGTCGTTCTTCTTTCCTGTATTGTGACCGGAGACGAACGGCGGCCCCGCGGAGTGGAGAAGGGCTATCTTGGCCTGTTATGCTTCGGCAGCTATTTTTGCATTGAAGTGTCCATGCTTCTGGTATGGACGCCCACGACCTGTTCCTACATTACGGGCGTACAGGGACGGTATTTCATACCATTTTTCCTTTTGCTTTTGCTGATACTGCGCAACTCGTTTTTCAGGATCCGGCGAAACATTGACCATATCCTGATATTTGCCATGGGAATGCTGAATATTGTTGTTATCCTTCAGATAATCCAGTTTATTTTGAAAGAGTAAATGCCCGTCAGCATTCTTCATCGATGCCGCTTTGCCCGAATCTATCATTACATCTTGTCAGAACTGACAGAATATGGAGGAACAGAAGCATGGAATATTTTGAACGCGTATCGCCGGAAGCTGTGGGAATTGAGTCAAAAGGAATCCGGCATTTTGTCGCGGATGTGGAGAAAAAGGGAATTGAACTCCACAGCCTCATGGTAATCCGGCGCGGAAAGTGCTGCGCCGCGCACTGGTGGTATCCCTATGGCCCGGAGGAGCTTCATCCGCTTTATTCCTTCAGCAAAACGCTTACCGCCACAGCCATCGGCTTCGCAAAGCAGGAAGGACTGCTTTCCCTTGAGGAAAAGCTGGTGGATATTTTCCCGGAGGAGACCCCGGAGAATCCTTCCGCCTATCTCCGTCAGATCAATCTTTACCATCTGTTGATCATGGGATGCGGCCATGAGACTGAGATGGAGTGGGACAGTTCCAGGGACTGGATTCGGAACTTTATGCACCATCCCGTTCTTCATGCGCCCGGGACTTTCTTTAAATACAATACAATGGGAACTAATATGCTGGGGGCCGTGCTGAAGAAAAAGACCGGTCAGGATATAACGGAATTTCTGCGCCCAAGGCTTCTGGAACCGTTGGGCATCCGGCACATCATGTGCAGCCGTATGGAAGACAGGGATCAGGTGGAAAACGGCGGCGCGGGAATGAAGCTTGCCACGGAGGATATGGCGAAATTCGGGTATTTCCTGCTAAGCCGCGGAAACTGGGAGGGCAGGCAGCTTCTCTCAGAGGACTGGTTTGACCGGGCCTGCAGCAAGCAGATTGAGACGGCGGAAGACTCGGAAGGCCATGTAAAGGAGTGGGCCAACGGGTATGGCTATCAGTGCTGGATGGGAACGCTTCCGGGCTCTTTCCGGGCAGATGGAGCCTACGGGCAGTTTGCTTTCGTGTATCCATCCCTGGATATGGTGGTCGTCACCACCACCGCTACGGAGCAGACCCAGTCTCTGGTGGATTCCATGATGGAATTTCTGCTGCCCGGGGTAAAGGAGGGGCAAGTCCCCGGATCACCGGAATCCGCCGCCCTTCGGGATGGTCTGTCAGGGCTGAGGATTCATGCGATGATGGGAGATAAGAATCCTGTTATGGAGGAAAAACTGAACGGGAAAATCTTTGAGACCACAGCAAGATCCGGGGAAGAGGGCTGCAGTCCCATGGAGACACTGATCGGAGGAGCCGGATTGTTTGACGCTGTGGAGGGAGAACTGCAAAAAATGAGTTTTTCCTTCTCCGAAGACTCCGTCACCTGGAAAGTGTGGGAAAATGGAAAGAAAAAAGAGATCACGGCTTCCCTTGCCGGTGATTTCCACATCAATACCTGTGACGGCCTGCGCTATGGGGCCTGTGCCAGATGGAGAAGCCTGACCGCTCTGGAAATGGAGATTCGCAGACTGGACGCCATCAGCGGAGCCAGGCTTATTTTCCGGTTTGTAAAGGACGCCCTGACACTGGAGGCGGACGATACGCTGATCATGGCAAGCGGTCTGGGGATGACGCCCCGGAGGACTGTGGCTTTTTCGGCCCGGTAACTGCCGGGGCGGACGCCGTCATTTTTAATCAGACAGTTGCTGAGACATACGACGTCCTTATCAGACGAATAATCGCCGAGACAGACCGTCTCTGCGAGAATCTCCCGGGCGCGCAGGTGTGATCCTGCCTGACCCTGATACTTCCTTTAAGCTGTTTCCCTGGCTCACCGGGTCAGTATTTTCTCTTTTTTTCTTTCTTTGTCAACCGTGTGAAAACCATCCTCAAAAACCCACAGGTTTATGTCTGTATTTTTTTGCGTTTTACAGCCATGCAGATGCGAAAATAAACCGCGAAAAACAGAGCTGGCGTGGAAAACGAACATAATAAAATGCGGGAAGATTGGGAAAAGAGCAGATGCCGCTATGCGTTTCGGAATTTGTTTTGTCCAAGCTCCGCGGCATATGGATTTGAGGTTGCGGTGTATTCCGGCAGGGTGCGCTTCAATCTTTTCTGATACCATAGGAAGCTTCATCTCTTTTTGCACAAAAATGTTCCGCGTGGATCGAACTGTGTGGAGATGAATGAACTATATTGGGAAATTTACAAGTAATGGGCCTGTGGCTGATCACGAGCGATCTGGACGCGACACTTTTTACGGATGATAAAAAAATTGTCGTATACGCGGGATATGCTGGCTGAAGCAGGTGCGCCGCATGGGCCGTGACCTTGACGAACCAGGAGGACGGCTACAGAAGATTGTAGATCTTGCGGAACTCTGTCGGCGTGCAATTATTGCTCAGCTTGAACATCCGCAGGAACGCCGACAGGCTTGAGAAGCCAGACTGCGTCGCGACCTCAATTACCGTCAACTCCGGGTCAAGCAGCAGGTTCTTCGCGTGGGCGATACGCTTCTGATTCAGGTATTTGTAGAACGAGGTACCCGTATACTGGCGGAACAACCGCGTAAAATGATACTTGCTGAAACCTACCAGGGATGCTACCTGCTCGAGCGTGAGCTCCTCGGCGAAATGTTCGTTGATATAGCTGCTGACAAAGAGGAACTTATCCATGTATTCCTTCTGCTTGCTGTTCCTGGCGTCAAAATTATGTTGTGCCGTCTCAATCCGCATCTGCCCGACACTGGCAAGGATCCCGAGAAAACGTGCATAGATTGACGTTTCGCCATAGGGGGCCGACGAAAAATAAATGTCCCGAATTTCAAGCATCAGCGACCGGATTTGTCCATGTATCTGCGGATAGTCCTCAGGTGTAATCAGCAGCGCCGGGGCGATGATCGAAGTCAGCACGTCGAGCTCCTTTGACTCGATATGGATAAGTGTTGGCTGGAAGATGATGCGGACGCCGTGGTCCGGGGCAAAAAGCTGGTGGATGACGCCGGGGCAGATGATGATAATATCCCCCTCGCGCAGCGTATAGCTGTGGTCTCCGCACTGAACCTGGTAAATGTTCTCGGTAGGCATGATCAGCTCAAACGGGATATGCCAGTGCGGCGGATAATTCTCAGCCTCATCATTATTGTAAAGGCGGATATGGGTATTCGCCCGGAAATTGACGGTTTCATGGATGCTGCTCAGGTTTTCTATCATATGGTTCACGCCTTTCATAGCGATTTTTCGATACGAAAAATTGCGGACTGTTTATTAGATATACTATAGCAAATACAAAGTAAAAGTACAAATAATTTTATAAAAAAAGAATTATTTTTAAAAAACGGCAAAAATTAGCTTGTATAAAGTGCATAAAAAAGTAAACCAAAACTTGTAAAATTACAACAAACAGAGAGAAATATAAGCAATAATTAGGAGTAATAAAACAATAATTACAAAGAAAAGTACAATTCCTTTTGCTATAGTAAATATATCAATATGGACTTCACAAAGAAGAAAAGGAGGATACAACATGAAAAAAAGATGGATTTCAGTAGCGCTGACCGCAGCTATGGTTGCGAGCACATTGATGGCGGCTGTGCCGGTACAGGCAGAGGAGCCGGAGGAGATTACCTGGATGTTCTGGGATGACCTTGAGGCGACAGAGGACCTGATCTCCAAGGGCTACAAGGAAGTGATTGACCGTTATAATGAGACGTACGACGGACAGTACCATGTGACGGCGATCACGACGAATCTCGAGGAGTACGACGGCAAGCTGAACGCGCTGATCGCTGCAGGCCAGACTCCGGACTGCTACATCTGCAACCCGGGTCCGAATATGGATGTGTATGTGAATGCGGGCGCAGCCGCGGACCTGACCGATATCCTGACAAATCAGGAGGCTGACTGGTATGCTACCTTTACAGACGGCATTTTCGAGAGGATGACATACGACAGCCAGATCTACGCGGTTCCGACGAACTTCGCGGCAGCGTGCGTATACTACAACACCGAGATGTTTG
>CAZQAB010000017.1:0-57189 GCA_964591265.1 uncultured Lachnospiraceae bacterium | reverse complement strand
AATAGCAATATATAAACCGTTATTCAGAAAGAACTGCTTTGTATTAAATGTATATCCTCCTTTTCCTTAGCGGTTCATTTCTCTGAGTTCCCGTTTTTTTCAAGGATACACTATAGCGCGTATTTTTGAATTGATATATAACATATTTGAAAAAAATATCAGATTTTTGACATTTTTTATTTTCAAAATATATCACACAAACCAGGTCAAACAGTACGAAAACATCCGATACATTTACAGTCCCTGTACCGTTGCAGCGATTAGCTGAGCTCATAATCTATATGGTATGAAAACCCTGGGAATATCCGGCCTCAAACTGCCCTTCTGCCACGGAATTCATGCTGCCGCAGATAATTTTTGCGATAACGGATGAAGTAAAAAGGATTAGCGTAACGGCTGCCTTGAACAGCAGCTTCTCATCCGCCGCCGAATTCAGCCCGAGCATTTTTCTATCCAGAAAAGCCGGGCACGGGCAAAATACAAGACAAACAAAAATCCACAAAAGCAACGGCGTATTACGAAAGACTTCGATATAGACAACCGCCATCCACCTGAAAATCCTATTTTTCCCACTGTTACAGTAATTCCGCACCAGTGCACTCGTTTCCTTATGCCGCTTTCCTTTTTTTTTACGGCTTTTTTGTTGCTATCCACAGCCGATGTCGTTCAGTTAAGCAAGGCGTATCCGGGCATCCTTGGAGAAGAAATCCCATATGCGCGGCCAAAAAAGCGCAAAAAATACAGCCATAAGCCTGCGGATTTTGTTTTCTGATGTGGAAATCCCCTCCTGTCTTGTTAAGGCGTGGACAGCATTAAGCGGGTGCGGAGGGATTACGTCCTGCACCCGGACAAAATCAATAAGATGCATGATACGACATTGTTTAGCTTTGCCGCGAAATCAACCAGGCTGCAAGAAGCGGACAGAATCCCTTCCTTATAGCTTATCCCATATGTTTCTGCGAAAAATTTCATGCGACCATCTTGGATGCCTTCTAATCTGGATACATGCCCGCCATCGGATATCAGAAGCCCCCTTACCTCGCCTTCCGTGACTGTGATTGGGACGCGGACGATATCTTTCCCCTTATGGAAGGGGAAAGTAAGGATAAAATCATTTACCCCCGTCTGTTTCTGCGAGGCGAGGGAACTGATATACCGTATATATTCCTGTAGGGGGTTGAAACCCTGGCGGCTCAGTCCTTTGTATTTTACGCCAAGCTTTTTTGCCCTCGTGATACACGCCGTTTTGCTTCTATCATGCAGGCGCCGCTTAACATTGCTGCCTTCTGACGGATAATATTCCTTAAGCAACAGGTCCTCCTCAGGCGTCCATCTGGAGCTGTTCTGGCTGTATGCCAGCCCAAGTGCGGACGCCCTCTGCCGACAGGCTTCCTCGGAACGCCCTTGTAGGAGTTTTGCCGCTTTCGCGGCGCCACCTTTTGGGTAAATACCTGCCAAGACAGCGTCTTCTTCCTTACTCCATGGAACCATCCGGCTTTTAAAATGGAGCCCTAAAGCTAAAGCCCTTTTTTGACAGGAAGCTTTATCCCGTCCCGGAAGGCGCAGGTAAACCCTCCCGCCTTCCTCCGCGTAATATTCCTTCAAAACATCATCTTCCGCGCTTGACCACATACGCCTTGACGTGATGTTAAGTCTCTTTGCGCGGTTCGCGCAGGCGCTGCGACTCCGTCCATGGAGCCGCAGGTACACGTTTGTCCCCTCTGTAGGGAAAAAATCCTTAAGTATCTCGTCTTCCTCGTCTGTCCAGAACATTGTCAGCCTCCCATTCAACCATGAATATTTGCCGTCTTTTTCTTGCGCGGCGCGGTGCTGGCAGGATCCGCCTGCCGTAAAAGAATTATACCGCTTTTTCCTTTCGGAAGCAACCGATAAGGGGTTACAGGATGGCGCTTCTTATGATATAATTTTCATACGGCATTTCCTTTTGGCAGGCGGCGCCGACAGGAGCAGGAACCGGGAAAGCCCGGTTTTTTAATATGGTTGTTCTGTTTCTTTTTTATTAACCATATAACCGCCGACAGAACCATTCTGCTTGGAAGTCAGGTTACCGTTGTAACCGTCCGTAAGCGGTACGCCAAGCTCGTTTGCAACTTCAAATTTGAAACGGTCTAACGCGCTTTTTGCTTCCGGTACTGCAGTTGTGTTAGATGTTGACATATCAAACGCCTCCTTTGTTTCATTCTCTCTTTTTATCTGTCGTTTTTGTACAGCAGTTATCTGCTGTATTGCTAGTATATGCAGCTATGAAAGATATAAACTGGTAATTGTTGCAAGGAATGTGGCATTATTTCCCAAAAATAACAGAAAACATTTGATTTTTTTATAAAGTTTTGCTATAGTATATTTGTGAATATTTGACTTCGAGAGGTATGCAGAAAAATGAACATCGGTTTTATCGCACACAACAGCAAAAAGACACTAATCGAGAATTTCTGTCTCGCTTATAAATATATCCTTGCAAAGCACAATCTGTACGCCACGGAGATGACCGGGCGAAGAATCGAGAATGTCACCAACCTCCGGGTATATAAGTTCCTTCCCGGAAGCGTCGGAGGTGACAAACAGTTCATCGACATGATCGAACGAAACGATATGGACATGGTCATCTTCTTTTATAACCCGGTTCTGACCAGCCCCAACGCACCGGATATCTATGCGATCTCCCGGTGCTGCGACGAGTACAACATTCCCATCGCGACGAATATTGCTACTGCGGAATCCCTGGTGCTCGGCCTTGCCCGCGGAGACCTGAACTGGCGCGAAATTATCCGCCCGGGAGAGATTTAAAGGTTCAGGTGATCGCTCTGTCTGCGCACAAGCTGGTCAAAATGTCTTTTCACGCCCATATGATCCGGCGCTGTCAGGCCCGGGTCTTTTTTCAGTAGTTTGGACACCGCATCATTGGCCTCCTGAAGAGTCTGCGCGTCCGCATAGATATCGGCCAGGGCGAAATCAAGCATACCGCTCTGGCGCACGCCAAACAGATCCCCCGGCCCCCGAAGCTGCATATCCCGGCTGGCGATCTCAAAGCCGTCGTTGGACCGGCACAGGATATCCAGCCGTTCCCGGATCTGTTTTCCCTCCATCGTCTGCATGAAAATACAATAGGACTGGGCTGTCCCGCGCCCTACCCGTCCCCGGAGCTGATGAAGCTGCGCCAGGCCGAACCGTTCGGCGTTCTCGACCATCATAACAGTGGCATTTGGTACGTTCACGCCCACCTCCACAACGGTGGTGGATACCAGTACCTGTATCCCACCTTGCAAAAAGCGTTCCATGATCTCATTTTTTTCGGCAGGCTTCATTTTTCCATGGAGATATTCTACACAGATATCCTCCGGAAGCGTTCTTTTAAGCCGAGCCGTATATTCCGTCACATTTTCCGCCTCCACGGCTTCGCTCTCCTCCACCATGGGACAGATCACATAAGCCTGATGCCCTTCCCGGATCTGCTTCTCAATAAATTCATATGCCTTTGCACGGTATCCGGCGCCCACTACGCAGTTCCGGATGGGGCGGCGGCTGGCAGGCATCTCATTGATAACGGAGATGTCCAGATCGCCGTACAGAATCACGGCCAGGGTTCTTGGAATCGGCGTCGCGCTCATAACGATGGTATGAGGCATATGCCCCTTAAGAGCCAGCATTTCCCGCTGCTTCACCCCGAAGCGGTGCTGCTCGTCCGTGATGACCAGCGCAAGATTGTGATAGACGGCTTTTTCCTGGATCAGCGCGTGGGTACCCACAATGATAGAGGCTTCCCCCGAAGCCATTTTCTCATAGGTCTCTCTTTTCTGCCGGGCGGTCATGGAGCCGGTCAGAAGCACCGCCCGGAACGGGAACTGATTCTGTTCAAGGAGGGCGACCAGGGATGCATAATGCTGTCTGGCAAGAACTTCCGTGGGAACCATGAGCGCTCCCTGATATCCGTTCTCCACCACCATGAGCAGGGCGAGGATCGCAACGATGGTCTTACCGGAGCCCACGTCTCCCTGTATGAGCCGTGCCATCACACGGTTCTGTTGCAGTTCCTCTTCCATGGTTTTCCACACCCGCATCTGCGCACCCGTAAGAGTGTAGGGCAGGTTTCGGATTAGTTTGTCCGGCGCTTCTGCCTTGCGGATGGAAAAGCTGCTTTCTGATTTTTCACGGACCGATTTCAGACTGCGAAGCTGCAGTATAAAGAAAAAGAATTCATCAAATACAAGGCGGCGGCGCGCCGTCTGAAGGGCATAGGTATCCCTTGGAAAATGGATCTGCTCGATCGCATAATTGTACTCGGAGAGATGGAAGCTGCTGCGAATATCCGCCGGCAGATAATCCTGAAGGAGCGCTTTTTGGGCGAGCACCTGTTTTACCGCTTTCTGCACCATCTGTCCGGTCAGCCCTTTGACAAGAGAATAAACGGGGCGGAGCTGCCCTGCCATGGCGGCATACTGCTCCACGCGGAAAACAGCCGGCTGCTCCATGAGCAGCCGCTGTCCCTTTGACTTAACCCGACCCCGGAACACATAAGGGATCCCGGGATGGATGGAGTTTTTCAGATACGGCATATTAAACCAGGTGACGGCCAACACTTCGTCCCCGTCGCTGCAAAGCGCGGTGGAAATGGACAGGCCGCGTATACGGCGGGTGGAGATGGGTTCCACAAGCCGGGCTGAAACCGCCGAAATCTCGCCCTCCGTCACCTCGCAGATGGGAACCGGGCGGTCAAAGCGCTCATAGGTCCTGGGATAATACGTGAGAAGATGCCCCAGATCTTCTATGCCGGCTTTTGCGAACAGATTCGCCGTTTTTTCTCCGACGCCCTTCAGCGTGTCAAGTGGGGATTCCAGATTCATGATGCATCCCCTGTCACTCGACGGAAATAATATAGTAGTAAATCGGCTGCCCGCCAGAGTTCAGTTCCACGTCAAACTCAGGATACTGCTCCGCGATCCGGTCCCGGAGCACAACTGCCTCAGATTCTTTCATATCCTCGCCGTAATAGATGCTGATCAGTTCCGTCTCATCGTCCACCATGAGGGAAACCGTGTCCATCGCCACCCGGTCGATCTCCCGGCCAACGGCCAGTATGGAGTGATCGCCCACCCCCATAATATCCCCTGCTGAGATCGTCTTGTCGTCAATGTGGGTATCTCTTACCGCGTAAGTCAGCTGCCCGGTCTTTACTCTGGCGATCTCTTCCTCCATGACAGCGGCGTTTTCCTCCGCCGTCTTTTCCGGGACAAAATTTATGACCGCAGTGATTCCCTGTGGGATCGTTTTGGTGGGAACCACAAAGATATTCTTGTCCTCCGTCAGATCCCGTGCCTGGTTTGCGGCAAGAATAATGTTCTTATTGTTGGGGAGGATAAAGATGTTTTTCGCGTCCACTTTCTCAATGGCATTCAGCATATCCTCCGTGCTGGGATTCATGGTCTGTCCTCCCTGGATCAGATAATCCACGCCAAGATCCCGGAAAATTTCGGCGATCCCGTCTCCGATGGATACGGAGATAAAACCATATTCCTTTAATTCGCGGGGCGGGACGTTCGTCCTTGCGGCGGCTGCCGCCCGCTTCTCCGCCTCTTTGACGAGCTTTTCATGGTGTTCTTCGCGCATATTGTCAATCTTCATCTTCGTCAGGGAACCGTAGGTCAGCGCCCGCTGGAGCGCAAGCCCCGGGTCGTTGGTGTGGACATGAACCTTCACAATATCCTCGTCTGACACGACGACGATGGAATCCCCAATGGACTCCAGGAACGCCTTAAATTCCAGCTCCGTGTCCGGCGTATATTCCTTCTCCAGCATAATGATAAATTCGGTGCAGTAACCGAATCTGATCTCCGTCTCCGATACATTCTGCGCTTCCGCCTCGCCGGTTCCGGCCGCGTTTCCGTTCCCGCCGTCGATGGAATAATCCGTCTCTTTGCCATAGAACGCGTCCGCCGCGCCTTTGAGCACCTGAAGCAGTCCCTGGCCGCCGGAATCCACTACGCCTGCTTCCTTCAGGACAGGAAGCATTTCCGGGGTCTGCTCCAGCGCTTCCCCCGAGCGCTTTACTACCTCGTCGATCAGTGTGGATAACGCAACGTCCGGGTTTTCTTCCACCAGCTTTGCCGCCCGGGCCGCGCCCTCCCTTGCCACTGTGAGGATCGTGCCCTCCTTCGGCTTCATTACGGCCTTGTATGCCGTCTCCACCGCTTTCTGGAAGGCGGCGCAAAGGATCTGGGCGTCGATCTCCTTTTCTTTTTTTATAACCTTGGTAAAGCCCCGGAGAAGCTGGGACAGGATCACGCCGGAATTTCCTCTGGCCCCCCGAAGGGAACCGGAAGAAACTGCCTTTGCAAATTTCTCCATATCCAGATCCTCGATGGCCACCACCTCTTTTGCGGCGGACAGGATCGTCATGGTCATATTCGTGCCGGTATCGCCGTCCGGGACGGGAAATACATTCAGTTCGTTAATCCAATCTTTTTGTGCCTCCAGGTTCCTTGCCCCGGCCAGGAACATTTTGGCGCACAGAGATGCATCTATGGTATTCGTACTCACGACCGTTCCTCCTTAATCAATCACTCTTACGCCTTCGACGTACATATTCAGCTTCTCAACCTCCATACCGGTAAATTCCTCCACCCGGTATTTCACACTGCTGAAAAGATTGTCGGCAACGGCAGAAATACTTACGCCATAAGAAACGATGACATGGAAATCGATGGAAATCTTATTGTCCTCGATCCGGACATTCAGTCCCCGTTCCAGGCTGTCCCGCTTGAGAAGGCGAACAAGGCCGTCCTTCATATTGACGATCGCCATCCCGACGATTCCGAAGCACTCGACCGCTACGCTTCCCGCATAAGTCGCAATTACATTTGGGTCGATTACGATAGACCCGAGTTCATTACTCATACGCCCTTTCATAAATGAAACCTCCGTCTGAAATCTATTTTTATCTCTTTAATATCAAAATACTTCCAATCACATATTTTACCAGAAAAGGGACAGCTTGGGAAGCTGTTTTTATAAATATGTAAATTTATGATTTAATGCTTGCAAAAAAATGGGACATCTGATAAAATAAAAACGCTGTGAGTCTATGTCGTGGAAACAGACTTAATTTATTTCTAAGGAGGTGCGGTCATGGCTAAGTGTGCTATCTGTAATAAAGCGGTTCATTTCGGAAACAAAGTAAGCCATTCTCATAGAAGAAGCAACAAAATATGGAAGCCAAACATCCAGCGCGTCAGGGTTAAGGTAAATCCTTCTGCCACCAAAAAGATGTATGTTTGTACTTCTTGTCTGAAATCCGGAAAAGTTGAACGGGCTTAACGCTGATTTCAATTAATTACAGGCAGGTTATCCGGTGGATAGCCTGCCGTTTTTCATTTCGCATAAAACGCTTCCCCTTATCAGCAGAGGAATAAATTATAGCCCAGCAGCAGCAAAAAAAGGATCAAAAGGATGCTTATCAGAATGCTCTCAATAAACAGCCCCACCATCATACCGGCCGCAAACCAGAACAGGGTATATCCAATCAGCCTTCGCATAAAATACGTTCATCCTTTTTTTATATCTTATGCAGAACGTCCTGTTTTAGAAAACTAGAATGTGCTTTCTTCAGAGGCGGCCTGATGGATGGCTTCATCCACTTCCGGATCTTTATCGGAGCTATTGCCGAAGCCGGGCGCAAACCGGTTGACGAAATCCGGCACCATATCGATGATCTTTGAGACGCTGTCATGCTGTTTTATGCTCACCAGCCGGGTGCTTCCGTTATGGATCACCAGCACCGCGTTGGGCGAGATCTTGCCGCCCATGCCGCCTCCGCCGCTGTTTTTGCGGTCTTCCGCTTTTGCAGACGCACAGACGCCGAAAGAGACGTCCACAAGAGGCAGGATGATCGTATCCCCCACTGTGATCGCATCTCCCACCACAGTCTTGGTATTGATGAAATTCTCCATTCCTTTGAACAGGGAACTCACCGTACCCTGAAAATTATTTTCCGCCATCATGAATCTCCTTTCCTTATTCCTGCCCGGTTTTACCGGACAATTCCTTTTTTCGCAGATACCGTATCAGCCTGCGCAGTTTTTTATTTCTGAATCCCCGCCAGAGGATGCGCGCAGCATGACACGCACGTATATGGCCGGAACAGATCATGTCGATCTCAAACACCGTTTCGCTGAATTCCGTGTCAATGGTAAACCGGTCGGCCCGTGCCGGCAGGAGCAGATAGACCAGCCCGGTGAGCCGGGCCGACAAGGCCGGGTCTGCGGTGCCCAGCTTCAGGCGGCCTTCAATCCTGCGGGGTTTATAATGACGCAAAAGATAGTTCAGATACTCCAGCACATCCCCCAGAACCGCCCGGGCTTCCAGTTTTTCGGCCAGCTCCAGAAGCTTTTGAGGCTTTTCCCAGAGAGCTGTCAGAAGCGCCGGTACCTTCCTGAAAACTGATGCTATTCTATCACAGATGCGCCGCAATAGAAACTCTTTTTTTTCGGAACGGCCCTCCTGCTCACGCCTGGAATCCCCGAAAGCGTCCGCGTCAGATTGTTCTTCGCCATAGCCGAACGTATGGATCTCGTCTTCCCATATTCCTTCCTCGGCATTGTCTGATCCGTCTTCCCGTATATCATTACCGGAATCCGGCGGCTCCTCCTTACGCACCTTGCCGGAATCAGCCGCTTTTTCCTCCCGGGCGTCCTCCGGCGTGTGCTCCGGTTCCCGGGGCGCTTTGCTTTCTTCCGGATCGCGGGGCGCTTTGCTGTTCTGACTGAAAAAGGGCAGCCGGAAGCCGAACAGCCGGATCGCAAGCTCTGTTTCCCTTTTGACATTGACCGACACAGAAACGCTCACGATATGCAGCAGCCAGCTTGCCCGGGCAAAGACGCAGAAAATCTCCTCAGCGTTCTGGCTCTCCGGCCCGGTTTGGGGGCCTTTCCTTACCCGGATGCGGTACCTGACCGGGACAAAAAAGACGGCAAGCATAATAAACAGCAGGATCAGCAGAATAATCCCAAGAATCATGCCGATCACTTTTAGTATACCCAGAATGATATGCAGCATATTCCTACCAGTCAACCTCTCTCAAAAGCTGTCGTCTCGGACGCTTCACAGTTCCATTTTTCCAGAAAAAAATCCCGTAGTCTTACGCCGCCGGTCTGGGTAAACACATCCTCGGTGATCTGCCGGACAAGCGAAAGGGCTTCTTTTTTTCCACAGGCAAGCCCCACAATCTTCAGACGCCGCCCGTCGTCCTCATGCCAGAATTTCAGATCCCAGGCCGGGAGAACCTCGAGCTGGTTTGCTTCGCCAAAAGGCAGAGCCAGCAGATAGGTGTTAAAGGGAGTTTTCCCTGATTCTGCCATTTGAATCAGGCTGTCTTTTTTGCTTTTTGCTTTTTCTCCGACATAAAGTCCCGAATACCAGTCCATCTCACTACCCCGATTTTTGTTAGTTTAAATGCCGACATTCCGCATCCTCGGAATCCCGGCATTATGTGGATCAAAAGTATTTACGGCTTCCCCAAAGATTATTTTTCTTCAGATTCAAATATTCACTGTACGCCTTTTCAAGGATCATCTTCTCATTGGCAAATTTGAGCAGGTGATAGGCTTCGTGATACTTGTAATACCCGGAATCGATAAAATACTCCTCCCGCTGTGGTTTGCTGTAATAGCTGTCCGACATCATCAGATACCAGTGGACGTCCTTTTCCACCGTATCTTCCGGTACATTAAACGTATACTGGCTTTTTCCAATATACTTGATGATCGCTGCCCGGACGCCCGTTTCCTCCAGCACTTCTCTGGCGGCTGTTTCTTTAAATTCCTCTCCGTCCTCGACCGTTCCTTTCGGCAGGACCCAGCCCTCATACTTGTTTCGGTAACTCTTGTAAAGTACAAGTATTTTCCCCCTGAATATAACCACACCGCCACAGCTTGTTGCCTCAATCATTGCAATTCCTCCTGTCCGCGTGTGTATCGAATCACTGAGACCAGTATAACTCTTTTTGACCAAACGTGCAACCAGAAATAAACCGCATGGGGGCTCAGTAGCCGTATATATCGTAGTAGGCCTGAAAGATCTGAGCCGCGATGGGCACGGCCGTCTCGCTGCCGACGCCTCCGTCCTCGGCGATCACCACCACCACCAGATCCGGATCGTTCACGTCTGAAAAGCCCACAAACCAGGAATGGGTACCCGCGTAGCCGTTGGATACGTACTCTGCCGAACCGGTTTTCCCGGCGACGGAGAAATTGTACCAGCTCAGGCTTGTGGCCGTGCCGCTCACAACCGTCTCTTCCATGTAATCAGTCAGGATGCGGGCCTCGTCCGTAGTCATCAGCCGCTTGTATTTGGACGGGCTGGTCTTGGAAACAGTAGCGCCCTCTGGAGTCTGGATATGATCCACCAGATAGGGTCTCATCAGGATCCCCCCGTTTGCCACGGTTGCCGTCAGAAGCGCCATATGAAGGGGCGTCACCAGAGTCTCCCCCTGGCCAATCGCCGTCGTCATCTCCTCCCCGTAGGTGGAATCCTCATTCAGGGAAAACTGGGAGGTGCTGTGGAGCATAGTAGTGGGCAGCGCCTTGTTGAAAAGGAACTCTTCACACAGGGAAAGGAAATCGCCGTCGTCCAGTTCCAGCCCAATGGTGGCAAAGGCCGTGTTGCAGGAGTGGGCGAAGGCGCTCTCCAGGTCCTCCGTACCGTGGGCGGTGCCGTTGTAGCAGTTTATAGTCACGTCCTCCACCGTGAGCTGGGAGGTGCAGTCGTACTGAAAGCTGCTGTAGTCGCCCGGCTGCTGGCGCATATAAGCCAGCGCGGTCAGTATCTTGAACACAGAGCCGGGAGGATATAACCCCTGGGTCGCCCGGTTTAAAAGAACACTGCTGTTTTCATCTGTGATCAGCTCGTCCCATACAGAGGAAATAGTATTCGGATCAAAATCCGGCTTGGAAACCATGGCAAGGATCTTTCCCGAATCCGGCTCCATGGCGATCACCGCCCCGTTGTAGGAGCCAAGGGCATTGTAGGCGGCATTCTGGAGCGACGTATTCAGCGTGACCACGATGCTGTCGCCCGTTGTTTTTTCCCCGTCATCCGTGAGCTGGGACAGCACGGAGGCGTGGGAAGAAAGGAGATCCGAGTTACAGGCGGCCTCAAGCCCGGATTTCCCGTTGGTAGAATAGCCGATCACATGGGAAAACACACTGGCGTAGGGATACACCCTCTGCTCGTTGCCGTCGTCGTCCACCACCGTCTCCGCAAGGATATTCCCGTCCGAGGAAATGATGGATCCCCGGATGTATTTATTCATGTTGGCATCCTGCTTTGTGTTGTAGGCGCTTGTGTTCAATTCCTCCGCCTTCCAGACGTTCAGATAGACAAGATACCCGACCATCAGCAGGAAAAGGCATACGAAGGCATAGGTCACGATCCCCAGCTCGGTATTGCGCCCCTTTCCGGTCACCGGCTCCGGTTCCTGTTCAAAATATACCTCTTTGACCCGAACCGGGATCTTCTCTCCTGCGTTTCTTTCATTTTGCATATCAGGTTCCCTGGCGGAGCGGTCTGTCGCGGGCTGTCTGGAATTACTGTCCGCAGTACGGCGGCTGTACACCCTGGTATTCATTTTGTCCGTACTGCCGGAGCTGCTGTTCCTGATATCGTTTTTTTTCTTCATTTTTGTTTTCCTCGTCTCTTTGTAGCATATATAATCCCTGAACAATGGCGAACATGATCAGCGTGCTGAGCATGGAACTTCCGCCGTAACTGACAAGAGGCAGCGTCACTCCGGTCAGGGGAATCAGCTTGATGCCGCCGCCGATGGTAAGAAAAATCTGCGACGCGTAGGTGGTACCGAGTCCCACCGCCACAAGGCGGTAATATCGGTTTGTAAGCTGCATGGAAATATTGATGAACATGATAAAACAGCTCATGCATACAAGGATCAGACAGATGCCGAACACACTTCCAAGCTCCTCACAGATGGCGGGGAACATGGCGTCCTGGGCCACGAATGGAATGGCTTCCGGAGACCCCAGGCCAAGCCCCGTCCCGAACCAGCTTCCGGCGCTGATGGAAAACAGGGACTGACAGATCTGATAGCCGCCGCCCTGGTAATCGGCGAAGGGATCCTGCCAGGCATGGACTCTTGTGCGCACATGGGCGAACAGATAGTATGCGCCCACCGATGCACCGGACCCGGTCAGAATGCCCGCCAGCACATAAAAGGGGTTGCGTGTAGAGACAAAGAGCATCACAAGGTAGGTGACGAAAAAGATCAGGGAGCTTCCCAGATCCTTGGATATGACCAGAATCAGCACATGGAGCGCCGCCAGGACCGTGGCAACCGCGATCCTCCTGAAATCCCTGGCATGGGATAAAAGTCCCGCAATGGCAAACACAAAGATGATCTTGACAAACTCAGAGGGCTGGATGGAAATACCCCCCACCGTGAAGGACAGCCTGGCTCCGTAGGTAGATCTGGCCGCGATCGCCACAAGCGCCAGCAACCCGATCCCCAGCAGGGTGTAGATCCAGTACATCCGCGTGATGAAGCGCAGCTTGCGGATCAAAATGGGAATGAGCAGGGCCACAACGGTGGCGGCCACCGCGATCTTAAACTGCTTCACGCACTGGTCATAGTCCAGCCGGGTAATCATAATAAACCCGATGCAGATCAGCATACACATATTGTTAATTAACAGCCGGGACGCCCTTGGATACAGGTTGCAGTACAGCACCAGAACAGCCGCAAAATAGATCACCTGGGCGCCGTAAAAGATCAGCAGGTCAAATTCAAAGGACTGGAGATACAGTACCGCAAACGCCGCAAAATGCATGAAGAACATGAGAATGTTCTGACGAAGGAAAAGATAGCGTTTCGCATCCTCATCCCGTTTGCCGAACACGGTATAACTCTGAAGCGTATACAGAGCCATCAGAATTATGATCAGATATTTGGAAACCTGTATGATTAGATTGATCATCTCTTACTCTACTCCCCTTCTGAAGTGTCCTCTCGTCCCCTCCAGGCTGTATTTTGCAGTGCTCTCAGAAAACAGCTGCCTGCCATACTGCTCCAGGATCTGCCTTGTGCTCCGGCCGTCCTCCACCGTGAAAGAGAGCCTTACAAACCCGGGGGAAAGCCGCAGGATCTCCTCCTTGCATCCTCCAAGCTGCAGCGGTACGGAATTATAGACCGTACTGCAACAGACGGGACACCGGCACAACACCGGAAACAAAGCGTTCTTTCTGTCTTTCAGGTACGTAAACCCACCCGTCCGGTTACAGCCGGAGGTGTTCCTTCTCAGGCACTGGGCGGACTGCATCAGGGGCTGACGTCCATAGACGATCAGTTCCCCGCCTTTCCGGTCCAGTTTCATCAGCTCCCCGAAATTCAGCTCACAGGGGAGGGTCCGCCTGGTGATCCCCAGTCCGGAAAGGAAGCTGCCCGCCCGCCGGTTCCAGGCGTAAAGGGAATCATCCGCAGCAAGCGTCAGAGACCTCCCGGTCTCGTTTATATATTCTCTGGCATAACCGAGATGGTCCAGGGTATGGAGCAGGACGCCGTCCATCCGGCGAAGCAGTTCCAGCATTCTTTTGTCCCGGAAAAGCGCCTGATCCTGACTGCGAAAAACCGGCGGAAAACTCAGAAAACAGTTAAGCCCTCTGGTTTTCACCGAAGCGATCAGGCCGTCCAGTTCCTTATAATTCTCCTCCAGATCCTCCCGGAAACCAAAGAGGATGGAATCCAGATAGACCGTATCCAGCGCCGGGCAGGAGAAGGCAAGCACTTCCGCAAGCTGCTCCCGGCTGGTTACCAGCACATTCATTCTGCAGGGCACATCCCTGTTTTCTGACTCCCCCTCACCGGAGGATCCCGGGAGCGGACCGGCCAGACTATGTACGGGCACAGTCCGCTGCGGCTCTGTAACCGGCTTTCCGGGCAATCCCCGATCCGGCACAGGCTCCGGGCGGCGGCCGTTTTTCAGTATGTCCTGTTCAAGAGCCAGAAGCGCGTTGCGGCGCAGTTCATTTAAATCCTTTATGGGGATGAAAATCCCCTCGTCCATATCAATATCCAGGGCTTCAAATGAGAAAGGGGTGTTCCCCGTCTTCATCATCTGACGGCGTACGTCCTCCCGGGAAAGGGGGCTTTTAAGCGCCGGTTTTGCAGCCGCGCCCGATACGGTAACCGTATGGCCCTGGCAATTTACTGTAAGTATAGCAGGCAAATCCTGAAAAATCCTTAATTCACCCTTAATTTTTTCCTGCAGGTTTTTATCTGTATACGCTCTGCCAAGCCCATCGAGCAGCGCCTGGTTCTTCGTGCGGTAGAGGACGCCGCCCTGCTCCCGTTTGGAAGACGCCGTATGAAAGGAAAAGGAAGCGCCTTTTTCCACATCCGCGGCCAGAGTGATCTCCTCCCCCGGCGCAAGCTCCAGAATGTCCTGCCGGTGCAGATCCTCCAGGGCTTTCGCACGTATTGTCCGGTGAGAAACACAGAGGATGCGGGCCGCCCCGGTACCCTGATGATTGGGACGTTTGAGGGCCATCATATCCCGTCCGCCCGGCGTCTTATAGTATCCGGAAGAAAATCCGCCCCGGTTGTACAGATCCAGCAGAATCAGCCGGTCCTTCTCATCGATCTCATAGCGTTCCTCTCCCTTTTCGAGGTACAAATCCATATATTTGCGGTATACGCTCACCACTCCCGCCGTGTATTCCGGACGCTTCATCCTCCCTTCGATCTTGAAAGAAGAAATACCCGCGCCGATCAGTTCCGGCAGAAGGTCAAGGGTACACATATCCTTCATGCTGAGGAGATACGCTTTCTCCTGATCCGGAAGGGAATAGGGCAGACGGCAGGGCTGGGCGCACCGTCCCCGGTTGCCGCTGCGGCCTCCGATCATGCTGCTGAGAAGACACTGGCCGGAATAACAGTAACACATGGCTCCATGTATGAAGGTCTCCGCCTCTATGCCGGTCTCCCGGATGATCGTTCCGACTTCATCCAGGGAAAGTTCCCGGGAGAGCACCGCTCTTCTGATCCCCTGGCGCTGCAGAAGCCGCGCCCCGCAGGAACTGGTGACGGTCATCTGGGTACTGGCATGTATCCTCAGATCCGGGAAAAATTCCCGGACAAACTGCACCACCCCCGGATCCTGCACAATGATCCCGTCCAGGCCCCAGCGGTAAAAAGGCAGCAGAAAGGGATACAGCGTCTGCTCCAGCTCTGTTTCCTTCAGAAGCGTATTTACAGTCAAATATAATTTGCGTCCGTGGAGATGACAGTATTCGATGCCGCGCATCAAATGCTCTTCATCCGGATTGTCTGCGTATGCCCTGGCTCCAAACATACTGCCGCCGATATAGACGGCATCCGCGCCGGCATTTACCGCAGAGCGCAGGCTCTCAAAAGAACCTGCGGGTGCAAGCAGTTCTACCATAAGCTCCCCCATATATGAAAAAGGCTGCAGCAATCTCCATAATCGTCCAAAAAGCGGAGGTATATGCAAACGGTGCAGCCAGTCGTTCATCCATTATTCTGATTCTTAATCTGTGCCTCCAGACGGATAACCTCGTTTTGGAGAGCGGCATTTTTTTCCTCAAGGGAACGGAAATTGTTTTCTGAATTTTCCAGCTTAATCTGGGCTGATATCAGATCGTGCTTGAACTCGTAGATTTCCCGGTCTTTCTGGGAAAGCTCCTGTTCCAGCTCGTCCACCTTCTTCTTCATCTTAAAATAATCGTCCGCTGTATTCAGGTTCAGCAGCATCCCCTTCAGTTCCACGGACATCCGATGGTAGCCCTCCAGATTCTGAAGCTCAGAAATCCTGCCGTTCAGATAAGCGGCCACCCGCTGCAGATATTCCTCGCTCTCATACCCGCCCAGCGTATAAATCTTCCCGTCGATTATCACCTGCGCCTTATTCTTGGATGACATGGGCATCCTCCCTTTTTCCTGTGCTGATTTATACTGTGTCCATTGCCGCATGAAACCTGACAAAGCCGAAAACAGCTTTACTGCCACCTATTATAGACGAAATAAAGAAAAATACAAGATTTTATTTCGCGCGGCCCAAGTGCTCATACGCAAAGTCTGTGGCGACCCGTCCTTTTGGCGTACGGCTCAGGAATCCGTTCTTGATCAGGAACGGCTCGTAGACATCCTCGATCGTACCGGAATCCTCTCCGATGGCCGCTGCAAGAGTCTCCAGCCCCACAGGGCCGCCGCCGAATTTGTCAATCAAAAGTTCCAGGATTGAACGGTCGATCCGGTCCAGGCCGAAGCGGTCCACCTCCAGCAGGTCCAGGGCCTCTGTGGCAATTTGGGAAGATATCCTTCCGTCGTACCGGACCTGGGCGTAATCCCGCACACGCTTCAGAAAACGGTTTGCCAGACGGGGCGTCCCTCTGGAACGGCGCGCGATCTCCAGCGCTCCCCGGTTGTCGATACAAACGTCCAGAACTGCCGCCGAGCGAAGCACGATGGTCTGCAGCTCCTTCTCCGTATAATATTCCAGGTGGTTGACCACACCGAAACGGTCCCTCAGCGGAGCCGAGAGCATACCCGCCCTGGTAGTGGCTCCGATCAGGGTGAAACGGGGCAGGTCGAGCCGGATCGAGCGGGCGGTCGTCCCTTTGCCGATCATAATATCAATGGCGAAATCTTCCATGGCCGGGTAGAGCACCTCCTCCACCTGCCGGTTCAGACGGTGGATCTCGTCAATAAAAAGCACATCCCCCTCCTGCAGATTGTTCAGGATGGCCGCCATCTCCCCCGGCTTTTCGATGGCCGGCCCGGAAGTAATCTTGATATTTACATCCATCTCATTCGCCACAATGCAGGCAAGGGTCGTCTTGCCCAGTCCCGGCGGCCCGTAAAAAAGCACATGATCCAGAGCGTCATGCCGCTGCCTGGCTGCCCGGATAAAAATATTCAGGGTATCCTTCGCTTTTTCCTGGCCGATGTATTCATTTAAAAGCTGAGGACGCAGCCCCGGCTCCAGCCGGGCGTCCTCCTCTATGGAATCGGTTGTGATAATCCTCTTTGCCATGCTGTCTCTCCAGGCTTACAGAAACGCCATCTGTTTAAGCGCGAGCTTCAGAACCGTCTCCGTATCCATATCCTCCGTCGCTCCGGCCCTGCGCACCGCTTTCAGCGCATCGCTGGCGGAATATCCGAGGGCTGTCAGCGCCTGTACCGCCTCTGATTTTGCCCCGGAATCCTCCTGCGCAGTGACGCGGGCCGCATTTGTCAGTTTCCTTTCAAAGGCGTCTTCCAGGCTCAGCTTGTCCTTCAGCTCCAGAATCAGCTTTTTGGCGGTCTTGCCGCCGATACCCGGCGCCCGGGAAATCGTCTTCACATCATCCGCCAGCACGGCAAAACGCAGATCATCCGCCGTGAATGTGGAGAGAAGGCCCAGGGCGGCCTTCGGCCCGATGCCGCTGACCGTAAGAAGAAGCTGGTACATCTCCAGGTCGTCTTTCTCCAGAAAACCAAACAGATGCATGGAGTCCTCCTTCACATCCAGATATGTGTGGATCATAACCTCTTCGCCCCTGCCCGGCATTGCCGCACCGTCCCTCGTGGAAATAAAGATCTGATATCCCACGTCATGCACATCCAGGATCAGCGCGGTCTCAGTGACCGCCGCCACGATCCCTCTCAAATACGCGATCATTTTGTCTGCCCCTTTTAACGCTCATTATCTTTTCTAGCATTTTAGCACAGAAAAAGGATAAAATCAATCATACGTTCGATTTTATCCTTTTTATCCTTTTTCTGTTCCGTTTACTTCCATACCTTGAAAAAGACCTGCGCCCCGATGGTCCGGCAGGACGCGGTCAGGCCGAAGGAATTATAGGACGCTTTTGACATAAAGTACAGATAAGATCTGAAATTCACGTCTTTGCCGTTGATATTCAGATATACCTTCTGTCCCGATTTGTATCCGTCATACTTTTCCAGCACCTCCGCCGCCGCCTTTTTGCAGGAGGAAGGTACAAGAGAAGAATTTTTCAGTACCCTGGCCAGACTGCCGTTGCAGGCCGGGGTGAACTGGGAGCTCTGGTAGATTACGCCTTTGAGGAAGTTCGGGAAGCTGCTGCTATATATGCGGTTCATGATCACCATGCCGACCGCCATCTGCCCCGTATAGGACTGATTCCCGGCCTCGCAGTATATGATGGCAGCCAGAAGCGCCTCGTTGTCCGCGGAAGGATCCGGCTCCTGGACTGTCCCCCTGCCTCTGCTGTCAAATACGTAGGTAACGCCCTTGACCGTCACGGTCCTGCTGACCACTTTTTCGTGTGTCTTTTTCTTAAAGTAGTAATAGTGTTTGCCGATTTTGTGAAGTCCTGTATACGCTTTGCCGTCGCCGCCTACATAACAGTTACCCACCCAGCGGTTTTTCTGCCGGACCCCCTTGTTGTTGACATAGTATCTTTCGACCCACCGGCTCCTCGCCATCGTGCCGTCTGAGAGGAAATAATAGTATTTCCCGCCGATCCGGATCCATTTGTTTTTCTGCATCCGGCCGCTCTTGGTGTCAAAGTAACAGGTGCTGCCGCTTACGGTGCATCTGCCATACCTCAGCGCACCGGTCTTGCCAAAGGCATACCGGTATTTCCCGATCCTGTATACGCCCTTTGTGTATAAGATGCCGTCTGCCCCTGCATAGTAGGTTTTTTTGCGGATTCTGATCCATGTGTTCTTCTGCAGCTTATTTTTACTGTTGTAATAGGAATATGTACCGTCCGCATTCTTTTTTATGGAAGCCGAGGCATTCACAGACATACCGGCAAATACCAAAACCATGAGCGCCACCGTAACCAGCATCCGTATTTTTCTCTGGCGCTGTTTTCGCATAATGTCCTCCTGCAATTCTTTCTCTGGTTCACAATTTTGTAACATCATTTCATATGATATGTCATATTTTACATTTTGTCAATTAAAAAAAGCCGCAAATTCCGACATTCATTGTCAGAATTTACGGCAAATTGTTATTATATGATAATACATATCAGTTTTCCGGCTGAATCATTGACGATTCGCTTCATTACATTCTGTAATTTTTCCTGGCTCTCCTCGCTGACGGAGGCGAGCCGCGCCCGGATCCCCTCCTCCACCATCTGATCCACCGATTTTCCAAAGATAAGCGTGTTCCCGCCGCCCTCCTCCCCCTGGCCGCTCTCCTTCATGTAGGAAATGAGATCCCGGGCCTGGGATTCATTTCCCACGATGGGGGCGATCTCCGTCTCGATCTCCGCCCGGATCAGGTGAATCGAGGGGGCGCTGGCCCGTACCCTGACGCCGTACTTGCCGCCCTGCTTCATAATCGCCGGCTCCTCCATCCTGATCTCCTCTTTTGCGGGCGTGATGATCCCATATCCGGTCTGCTTTACGGCGGATATGGCCGAGGCCACGGACAGGTACTCGTTTTTCAGTTTCGACATCTCCCGCACAAGGGAGATCAACTGGTATTCGCTCCTAATATCCGTGCCGGTCATCTCGCTCAGGATCTCATAGTACAGAGAATCCGGCATCTGTATCGAAACCTCCGCGTTTCCCGCCGCAAGGTCCACCTGCTCCACCTTTGCCTTTTTTATATATTTGCTGTCCAGATCCGGGAAATGGTCGTACACGTCCCGGACGGTGCGCATTCCCTGCATGGCTTTTTTCACGCACTGAAACAGATCCTGCTTCAGCCAGTGGCTGTTATCGAGCGTTTCCGTCCACCTGGGCGTGCGAAAAACAATCCGCGACAGGGGAAATTCCAGAAGGAACTGCTCGAATACCGCCTGAATCTCCGCCATCCCCATCTGTTCACAGTTCATCGTGACGCAGGCCGCGCCGTATGTACTCCAGATACCTTCGGCTGTCTCCTTTGCCGGATCGCCGTAAGGCTTTGCGGAGTTTACGATCACAAGGAAGGGCTTGCCGATTTTCTGAAGCCGGGTGATGGCTTCCCTTTCGGCGTCGGGGAAGCTGCTCCTTGGTATCTCTCCGAAGCTGCCGTCCGTTGTAATTACGATCCCGATGGTGGCGTGATCTGTGATGACCTTCTCGGTTCCCATGCGGGCCGCCTCCTCGAAGGGCATGGGAGCGTCCTGCCAGGGCGTTTTCACCATGCGGGCGGCGCCGTCCTCTTCCGTCCCCTCCGCCCCGGGCACCAGAAAGCCCACGCAGTCCACCAGCCGCACTTTCATTGACGTCCCGTCCCCCACGTCGATCCGCGCTGCCTCCCTTGGTATAAATTTGGGTTCCACCGTCGTCACCGTCCTGCCGGAAGCGCTGGCCGGCATCTCGTCCCTGGCCCTGGCCTGCTCCTGTTCATCCCCTAGCCGGGGCAATACCAGGCTCTCCGCAAATTTTCGCACGAAGGTGGACTTTCCCGTGCGCACGGGGCCCACAATCCCGACATAGATCTCGCCGCCCGTCCTCATTTGAATGTCCTTGTACAAATCAAATTTTTCCATGAAAAGACCCCCTGCATATACTAATCCAAGTATATGCGGGGGGATGTCCGTTTATGCCCGGGCGGCCGCCTCATTTTCCGGCGGGAAACGCCCGGTTTGATTTTATTTCACCGTAACCGTAATGACCTTCTTCTTTGAACCGGACTTTACGGTAATCTTAACCTTGCCTTTCTTCTTCGCGGTGATCACGCCCTTTTTGGTGACGGTTGCAACCTTCCTGTTTGCAGAAACGTAGGTCACCTTCTGCAGCGATGTGATCGGTGTGACGGTCGGCGAGAGGACGTATTTCTTACCCTTTTTCAGGGTTACCTTTTTGGATACATTGGTAATCTTCGTCGTTTTGACCTCGGCCTTCTGAACCTTTACCGTAATGGTGGCCGTCCTGCCGCTTTTCAGTGTGACCGTAATCTTTGCCGTGCCGGCCTTTTTCCCCGTGATCTTCCCTTTGGAGTTTACGGCGGCAATCTTCGGCTTGTTGGATTTCCAGGAAACAATGTAATCTCCCGCCCCCATGCTTACCTCCACCTTAGTGGTGGATTGCTTCACTTTCAACGGGATACTGGTAACATTCACGCTGATGGTGGGGGTCAGTTTCGCAATCGTCTCGGTTGTGCCATATCCGCAGACAGAGCAGGTGTGAGTCCTGGAGCCGGCTGTCAGTACAGTGGCAGCCGCCGTTACCTTGTCAACATAATTATGAAGCACTGCGCTGTATGTCTCGCCGCAGGCGGTACAGCGGTACTGGGCGGAGCCATGCTTCGTTGCGGTTGCGGTCGTCTGGCTGATAAGCTGGGGGGTATGGGTATGATCCAGCCTGGCATAGGCAGAAAAACTCACGCCGTCGTAGCATCCGAATTTCAGATAGTAAGGGGTTCCGGCAACCAGGGTGACAGACAAGCTAAAATTATCGTTCTCGCCGCCATTGTTATTATAGGCCACATACGCGAAGTCACTGTCATAAAGAGTGACATATGGATCTGCGGACCCCGATGAATAAATCGTATATTTGCCTGTGACCGCAGGGACAATCCGATACCATACGTTTGTTCCGGATGCGGGAATCTTTACGGCATTTGCCGAACCGATTATAAAGTTCAAAGTTGAAGCCGCGGCGGGTTTCACATAAATGTAAAAATAGGCCCACTGAGGAGTGGTCCCATCGGTTATACGACAGGAATACCCTGTATCTGATGTCAGATTCGGCGTTGTAAAGCTCGCCCCGTCTCCAACCAGGTTGTCATCCTCATCATACCATCGATAGGTGATGGTAGCGCCTTCCCTACTGGTAGACGCGGTTACGGACAGCGTTGTGGAAGTCCCATAGTTTATCCAAATATTTCCTGAAGGAGATTTTGTAACCGTCACCGTTGGTATGATATAAATGTCAAATTCAAGATACATACGAGTAATCTCGTCGGTTACATTACAATAATAATATGTATCTGATGTCAGATTCGGCGTTGTAAAGCTCGCCCCGGTTGCTCCATTAATCGGTTTTTCGTCCTCATCATACCATTGATAGGTGATGGAAGCGTCTTTACCAATAGTGGAAGTTGCAGTTACGGACAGCGTTGTGGAGGCTCCATAGTTTATCCAAATATAGTCCGAAGGAGATCTTGTAACCGTGAACGTTGAATTGAGTTTTACGTAATACAGTTTTTTGATTGTGAAACCATTATCCGTGATCGCGCAGTAAAACTCTGTATACGAAGTGATCGCAGGCGTTGTGTATTCATATGATGTCTCACCGGAGATCTCCTTATCCTCGCTGTCATACCACTGATACGTATACCCGGCTCCAGATGGAGCGTATAATGTTACCGGATTATTATAATCAACGTACTCAAATTCGTCTGAATCGTCTAATTGTGAAAAATACACAGTTAAGGTAGCGGATTCTTCAGAGTCCACAATCAATAAATATCTGCGGCGGGAAACAATATTATAATAGTTTTTTTCATTTGCACTGCGCTTTAATGACCTCTCATACCAGTCTTCCTCTTCGTCGTCATATAAATATAATTTATACGAATTACCGCCGTCCAAGACAAGTCTATAATTCCTACTATACGACGATGGATCAATGCGGAAGCAATTCGTACCTGCGACCAGGTCAAATGTTCGTTCTACCCCTGGTTCGTCAGAAATTGGAGTTGCCCCGTTGTATAAATCATTATAATTGGTTTCCGCCAGGACCGCGGCTTTCTCCGCCGATTGTTCCTCCGCGCTCTCCGTGTCTTCAACAATCGGTTCGTCAGGAGCCGCAGCTTCCGTAAGCCCTTCTGCTTCCGTATTCCCGGGCAGCTCTGCGTCTTCGGAAGAAGGATCCTCAGTCTCAACCACAGCCGTCTCTGAATCATCGTCGGGTTCTACGGTCTGCGTTTCCGGAACGGGTTCCTCAACGGGCTCTTCAGCAGCCGTCTCCGGAACGGATTCCTCAACGGGCTCTTCAGCAGCCGTCTCCGGAACGGGTTCCCCGACGGAATCTTCGGAAACCGCCTCCGTGGTTTCCTCTATGTAAGCCGCTTCTGCTGCCGCTGCTTCCTCCGGGCCGGTCGCTTCCAGGGCGGTTTCTGCTGCAATGCCGGCCAGCCCATTGGCCGGAATGCCGGTTAAAATCATCGCGACGGACAAAATGAATGCAAGCCTTCTTCTTTTCATATCTGGCTTCCTCCTTTTTTATTCAGATTTCCGCAGCCGCCGGATCTGTGACACAGGAAATTCCGGGACCGGATATCGGAATCTGTTAAAAGGAGAATACCCCCCCCAAGAGTCCCTCTTTCAAGAAATAGTGGAAAATGTTAGAAAATTTAATGAAATTGTAATAATTGACAAAAAATATTTCCTCAGAAGCGCCAGCGCTCCCCGGGTGCAAAAAGCCCGGCCTTCTTCGCGGCGGCGTCCGCCACATGGCTGAGAAGTACGGAGGTGGTGACGCTTCCCACGCCCCCCGGCACCGGGGTGATGGCCCCGACGATGGGTTCCACCGCCGCAAATTCCACATCGCCGCACAGCCTGCCCTGCGCGTTCACATTGATGCCCACATCGATGACGGTCTGCCCCGGTCTTACATATTCCGCGTCCACAAGTCCGGCGCGCCCCGCCGCGACGATGAGAATATCAGCCTCCCGGGCGGCGGAGGGCATATCCACAGTCCCGGTATGGCAGACGGTGACGGTGGCGTTTTCCCTGAGCAGCATCATGGCCGCCGGTTTCCCCGCCACAAGGCTGCGTCCGATCACGACGGCTTTCCTTCCGGCGCAGCCGATCCCGTAATGATGCAGAATCTCCATGCAGGCCTGGGGGGTGCAGGGAGGATATCCTACTGCCTTGCCGGTGAAAACCCCGGACATGGATACATCGGTCATGCCGTCGACATCCTTCGCCGGATCCAGCGCGTTCTCGATCGCATTCCGGTCCAGGCGCCCGGGCAGAGGACGCAGCAGGAGGACGCCGTGTATCCGTTCATCCCGATTCACCCGGTCGATGGCTTCCAGAAGCTCCTCCTGGGAGGCCTCCGCCGGAAGGGAAATCCTTTCACAGGCGACGCCCAGACTCCCGCAGCGCTTTGTGATTCCTCTCTCATAGGAAAGATCGCTCTCTTTTTCTCCTACGCGGATCACGCAAAGCGTCGGCTTTACGCCGCCTGCTTCCAAGCGGATCCGTTTTTCCCTGATCCGCGCATCCAGCGCCCCGCTGACTTCCCTTCCAAGGAGCTGTTTTGCCATCTTCCCGTCCCCCTTTCCCTTCTGCGCGAACCCGGCGGACAGAGAAATCTGCCGCACGGGCCGAAATCTTTATTTCTTAAGCCGCGTCAGCACCTGTTCAAAAATCCCGTCCGCCATGGCCGGATACTTTTCCAGCATCCCGTCCGCTTTCGCGTTCAGCTTCGCGGCATACGCCCTGTCTGTCATGGATCTTGTGTTGACGTATATGTTCAGGCCTGCGCCCAGAAGAGCCGACTTGCAGAAGGCGGCTCCCGCTCCGGCATCGCTGACGGCAAGCGCTGTTCCTTTTGACGCGAACTCCCGGATCACCTCAATGGCCTCACAGCATTTCTCCATGATCTCCATGGGAACCAGGCAGGCGTCCTTCAGCGCAAGCTCCATCACGCGGGCCTTTTCATTTTTCTCCTCCTCCGTCCCGCAGGGCAGGCCGTATGCTTTCGCCAGAGGTGCAAACGCCTCCGCGTCCTTTTCTGCCAGGGAAAGGAGTTCTGCCTGCAGGCGGTCGCATTTCCACTTCAGAGCGCGCATCTCCTCCTCCACGTCCGCGTACCTCTTTTTGCCTACAGTCAGGCTGCCCACCATGTTGCCAAGCGCCGTCCCGACGGCCCCCACCAGGGCGGAGGCGCCGCCGCCCCCCGGCGTCGGGGATTTGGAAGCAAGAACCTCCACAAATTCATTACAGGGCAGAGTTGAAAATCCCATTGCAAATACACCTCTCTCTTATTTCATTTCCGGAGACGGAAACAGCCGCCCGTCCGTATGGGGCAGGAAACAGCTGGCCACAAATTCGTCCATATAGGAGGGCTCGTTGCTCAGTTCGAGGTACGTCATATTGCGGGCCAGGTCGTACACCTTCGCCTCCGCCTCACCGGAACACAGCATCGCGTAGGCCCCGGCCAGAGCGGAATTCCCGATATAGCGGAACCGGTCTGTTTCAATATCCGGGAACATCCCGATACGGATCGCATTGCGCATATTGATGCCGCTGCCGATGCCTCCCGCCACCAGGATCCGGTCGATCACAGAGAAATCAAGCCCTATGGACCGAAGCATCACGCGGATCGCGGAAAAGATCGCGCCCTTCGCGCGGATGAAATTATCGATGTCCGCCTCACTGATCTCGATATCCCCGTCGGCGGCCGCTTCCTCCCGGAACGCAAGGACATAGCTGCCCATCCCGTACCCGTCGCGGCGGACCCGTTCTCCCTCGCGTATGAATTTGCCTCCCGGGTTTATGATACCGCAGCGGAACAACTCGCTGACCACATCGATGATGCCGGAACCGCACAGCCCCGCCGGTTTTTGTCCCTCTTCCCCGATGACCCGGAACATGGGTTCCATGGTTTCTTTGTCAATCGTACAGGCTTCAATCGCGCCGTCCGTAGAGCGCATACCGCAGCTGATATCCCCGCCCTCAAACGCAGGACCGGCGGAACAGGCGCAGCTTATCATAAACTCAGAATTTCCAAGCACGATCTCTCCGTTTGTCCCAAGGTCAATAAACAGGGACATCTCCTTTCTGTTCCACATTCCGCTGGCAAAGACCCCGGCCGTGATATCTCCGCCCACGTAGCTGCCGATATTGGGGGCCAGGATGACCCGGGCTCTGGGATAGACATCCAGCGAAAGATCCGACGCGCAAATACAGTCCGTCTCAAAAAACGTGGGAACAAACGGCTCCATGCGCACCGGGTCTGCATTCACACCGGCAAGCAGATGGTTCATGGTGGTATTTGCCGCGGCGCATACCCGGTAGATCTGCTGCGGGGAGAGATCTGCGCGGCGGCACGTTTCCTGAATCAACGGATTCAGCGTCCCGGCAACGATCGCGTCCTGAAGCTTTTCGACGCCGCCGCTTTTCTGCTGTTCCATAATACGGTTGATCACATCCGCCCCATAGCGGATCTGTTCGTTCCCGGCGGATGCCGTTGCCAAGATCTCCCCGGTGCGCATATTGACGATGAGCGCCGCCACGGAGGTGGTGCCGATATCCAGCGCCAGCCCGCAGACCCTGGCCTCCTTCCGCGCGCTCAGCACATCCAGCACCTCAGTCCGGTCTTCCTCCCTGCGGATCACGCATTTCACATCGAAATTCTCTCTGCGCAGCACACCGGAAAGCTTCTGCAGCACGCAGAAATTTGTTTTTACGAAGGAAGCGCCGCAGGCGGCCTTCACCGCCCGGAAAAGCCGCTCATTGTCCGGCATGGTATCGTCATAAGAGGGCGGCTCCATTGCAGCCTCCACCACGTCCAGATCATTTGAAAACCCGATTCCCCAGGCCGCAAGAGAAGCCTTTGTCTTTTCAAAAAGCTCTGCCGCCTTCGCGGAGTCCGGATCCGCGGCTTTCATTCTGCCGCGGTACGCCAGAACTCTATCCGGAACGAGCACCTCCACATCCGATATGACCCTGCTCGCACAGGCAAGCCTCCAGCCCCGGGCGTATTCCGCGTCGGTGATGTGGGCGGTCTTTTCCGTCTCCAGCTCTCCGGCCACAAGTTTTACTCTGCATTTTCCGCAGAGCGCATTTCCGCCGCAGGGGACGTCCAGCGCCACATTCGTCTTTTTCGCCGTATCAAGAAGGCTTTCACCGGGAACTGCAAAGGCTTCCGCTGCCCCGCCGTTCTCAAACCGAAACGTCACTTTTGCCATAGGTTTACCTCTTCCTCGTGCCGGCCGCGTTTGCGGGTCATTCCATCAGATTTCAAGATAGGAATCCGCGTATAACGTATTGCCCCGGAACACGTCGCAGGATTTGATCGTCTCCATGAGACGCCGGTCATTTGGGTTGACGATGGCGGAGGTCAGGCCCTGCATCATCGCCATGGCGATCAGGGCGGAGTCCATGATCGGACGGATATGCTTCGGCATCCCGTTGGAGTTGTTGGAAAGACCGCCGGTAGAATTCAGTCCCATATCCGTAAACATCCGAATGCATTCCAGAACCTCCATCTGCTTGTCCTGCATTCCCTTTACAACCAGGAACATGGGATCGAACCACAGATCCGCCGGGTCCATGCCCTGCTCCATTCCCCTCTCAAGGAGTATCTGGCAGTAACCCATGCGCTCGTCGTTATCTCTGGCAATGCCCTCGCCGTTGCACAGCGCAATCACGATCGCGCCGTTTGCAGCCGCAAGGTCGATGATCCCGATCCTCCCTGCCGCGTCCGCAGAATTCAGGATGGGCTTTCCTCTGGAACGGTTGTACACAGCAAGGCCTGCTTCGATCGCCCCCCGGTTGGAGGTGTCAAGGGACAGCGGAACATTGTTCAGCTCCCCCTGAAGAAGCCGGACCGCCCACTTCATCAGATCCGGCCCGTATCCCTCAGCCGGCCCGATGTTCACATCCAGGTAATCCGCGCCCGCATCTATCTGCTGTTTCGCTCTTTTGAGAATCGGCTCCGGATCCCTTTTCAGAAAAGCCTCGTTCACTGCCGGGGCAGTCGTTGACAGTCTTTCGCCTATTGTCACAAATTTAGCCATTGTTTATCTCCTTCAAATAGATTTATTTAAGCTCTTTGAAAAATTTGACGAGCTGGACCGCCTCGCGCGGGGCAATGATGATCTCCCAGCCCGGAAGCTTCATCTCCAGATCCTTTTTCAGCACGGCTACTTTGCCGGGGATAACCAGCTTCCGGCTCCGGATCTTCTGCTCGATCTGCTGTTCCTCAAAAAATTTTGCAATGGAAGCGGAAGAGAACTTCCCCGCCGCCCAGGAGGTCAGGACGGAAAGCCCGCCCGCGTCGCTGATGATCAGGTTCATGGGTACGCCGGAACGCTCCAGTTCGGCGCTCACAACAAAGTAGGTGAGGGCAAAGTCCACGGTGGTCACGCAGATGGAATCCTCGTTTGCGCCGTTCAGCGGGTAAATGCCCGGCTCCACCTTCATGGGCTTCTGGGGATCTGTAAACAGATTCTGGCGCAGTCCGTACAGCGGCAGCGCCTCCGCATAGGTCATCTGTTCCGTGACAATAACGGAACCATATTTTACGGTAAAAAGGGAAAGCAGGGCCGCCTGCATATGGGGATCTCCCCTGGCAAGCAGATCGGCGCGTACAATCGACGGATACCCGCAGGTATGATTCCCGTCCCGGATCGCCGCCCTGCGGAACTGAACGGCGATCGCAAACGCTTTTTTGACGGAATCTGCGCCGCAGTCAAAGAGCAGCTCCCGGTTGCCCAGCTTTTCAATGGCCGCAATGGTATCGTACAGCTCGTCAATGTCACGGCCCCGCACCCCCAGAGGGACTCTGGCCGCCGCCGCGACTGCATTCATGGCCTCATAGTTTGACGCGTTTGCACCGTTGAGGATGGGCCGGTCCCCTTTCACGATCTCCAGCGCTTCCCCGGCAACCTCCGGGTCGTCGCATCCGAGAATCAGGACGCGGCCCTGCCCCGCTGCCTTCCTCACAAGCTCCAGATACCGGTCCCTGCCCGCCCCGGCAGAGTAATCCACATAGACGAACTCTGCGTACATTCTCTCGCCGATCCGTTCGTAATCCACTTTCAGAAGCTCCGCAAGCTTCGCCTCGATCACCGCATCCTCCATGCCGCTGCAAAGAGCTACCGCGTACCTTGTTCTGCTCACAAACGTCTTTTCATGTCGAAAAAGCACCGTCTCCCCACCGAGCGAGATTTCCTGATCCCCGGCTCCGGCTCTGACCGTCTTCATGGGGGGCGCGGCAGCCTCATTTAACTGCGCCTTTGCATCCTCGGAAAAATAGGGACAGGCGGCGGCGGATAAGGCGCCCTGGGCGACTTTCATGGAAAAAGCCATACACGTGGGGCAGCCGCATTCCTTACAGTTTTTTTTGGGTGACAGTTTGAATATATCCAGCCCCTTCAGCGCCACTTCCGTTTCCTCCTTGTGTATCCTGAATTACATCAGCGCGCCGATCATATTCCTGATCGTTTTCACGGATTCCGGGTGTCTGAGGATCACTCCATCGGAACCGGAGGCAAGCACTGCGGCCGCCGTCTCGATCTCCATATCGATCGCACGCTCTTCCTGTGAACCCCATTCGGGAGAATCTTCTTCCGGGGAAACGGCCTCCTTAACATTCCAGGCCTCTGAAGCCACCGGCGTTATAATCGGCATCTGGAGAGTGGCGTCCCCCTGCTGCAGCGCCGCCGCCTTCACGCGGTCCATCGTCGATACCAGATACTCAAACCCGTATCCGGCGGCTGCAGCCCCGACGTTCATCAACACCGTTTTCCTGTCCACGCCCAGCTGAGAAAGGAGCACGTTAAGCTGCTTTGCCAGGTTGATATCCACGGCGGACTCCGCGCCGAGGACCTGTCTGTGGGTCAGTCCCACCGAAGCGCCCAGAGTCCTGTAGTTCTCTTCATCTGCCGCAAGAATGACTGCATTTCGCCCCTCCAGAACCGCCGCCGCCTGTTCCAGCAGTTCGCTGTCTTTTTCTGTGTTATTGCAGCCGCACACCACAAGGGGAACGTCAACCGCAGACGCAACATCCTTTACAATCTGTATCAGCTCCTCCGCAGATTTATTCAGGCCGTTGGGGTCTCCCCCCTCCAGACGGATGCTGAGGAAATCCACCCCCGCGAAAGAAACCGCCTTTTTTGCCATATCAACCACTGTGACGCAGCCCTCATAGCATTTCCGGACGCATTCCGGCTCCGCCTCCATGCCGCCGTCTGTGATCTCGATGCCCACCTTCGGCGCATTTGCGATCCCGGCGTCAAAGGTATAAAAAGGCATCACGTTTTCTCCGCCAAGCCGGATGGCCCGGTCGCCTGTACCGATCTCCACCGTGTTGATTTCAGCGTTAAATTCCCCGGATTTTGCAGAAAACGCCATTCTGTCCCGCCTCCTTGTATATACCGCAGCGAAGCGCGCCGCCGGAACTCCCTGTCATAGCCGGCCGGCGCCTGGCGTCATTTTCTGAACAGCCAGGTTTTCCTCTCCTCCCCGCGCACCAGACGCCTGATATTCTCCCGGTGTTTCCAGAAAGCCAGAAGCATCAGGGCCGCGCCAACCAGATACATCTCGTTCAGATATCGCTGGCTCATGCCAAACATTCCGTTCTGTCCGAAAAGGATCAGCTCGATCATAAGGCCGATATAGACCAGAAGCGATCCCAGAGATACGTAATGGGTCAGAAAAAATGTGACTCCAAAGGTGATGACGGCCAGCAGTGTCAGCTGCCAGTTCAGGGAAAGAATGAGGCCCGCTGTGGCCGCAATCCCCTTGCCTCCGCGGAAATTCAGGTAGAACGGAAAATTGTGCCCCAGGATGACCCCCGCAGCCGTGTAAAAGCTCAGGAGGGGCCAGATATCCGGATAGCGGTTCCCGAGGATCAGACGCACGAACAGTACCGCAAACACACATTTGAACGCGTCCCCAAGCAGGGTGATGGCCCCTGCTTTCGTGCCCATGGTACGGAGCATATTGGTGGTTCCGGCATTGCCGCTTCCATGCTTCCGGATATCGATCCCATGCATCTTACCGTATATATAGCTTGTCTGGAACAGGCCGAACACATATCCAATCACAAGGCACAGTAATCGTTCCATCCTATTTCTCCCTGTCCTTTCGTTCCCTGATGATAAACTTCAGCGATGTGCCCCGGAACCCGAAAGCCGCCCGGATCCGGTTCTCAATATATCTCGTATAGGAAAAATGCATCAGTTCCCGGTCATTCACAAAAATAACAAAGGTGGGCGGCTTCACGGCAACCTGGGTGATATAGTACAGCCGCAGGCGTTTTCCCTTATCGGACGGCGGCTGCTGCATGACCACCGCCTCCGCCAGAATCTCGTTGAGCACACCGGTGCCCACCCGCATAGACTGATTCCGGATCACCGTCTCGATGGTCTCAGACAGCTTTGGCAGGCGCTGCCCGGTCTTTGCGGAGATAAAGATGATTTCCGCATAGGGCATATAGGACAGTACCCTGCGTATATCCTCCGTATAGCGGTAAATCGTCCTGTCGTCCTTCTCAACGGCATCCCATTTGTTGACCGCGATCACAATACCCTTTCCGCGGTCATGGGCGATTCCGGCGATCTTGGCGTCCTGTTCCGTGACGCCCTCCACCGCGTCGATCATTATAACCACCACATCCGCCCGCTCCACCGCAGTCACCGTGCGGATGATGCTGTAGCGCTCCAGCTCCTCTTTTATTTTACTCTTCCGGCGCAGCCCCGCCGTATCAATAAAGACGTATTCCTGTCCGTTCCAGGTCACGGCGGTATCCACCGCGTCCCGGGTCGTCCCCGGAATGTCGGAGACGATCAGGCGCTCCTCCCCCATCAGCCGGTTGATCAGGGAGGATTTTCCCACGTTCGGCTTCCCGACAATGGCGATCCTGGGACGTTCATCCTCTTCCTCCGTGGCATTCTCCGGATCGAAACAGGCGACCACCTGGTCCAGCAGTTCCCCGATGCCCTGGCGGTTGGAGGATGAAATGGGACAGGGCTCCCCGATCCCGAGATTGTAAAACTCATAGACATCGGCAATGTATTTGTTGTAGCTGTCCACCTTGTTTACCGCCAGGACCACGGGCTTGCGGGAGCGGCGCAGCATATCCGCCACCTTCGCATCCGCATCCACCAGCCCCTGATGACAGTCCACCATGAATATGATCACGTCGGAGGTGTCTATGGCAATCTGAGCCTGGCTTCGCATCTGTGACAGGATCACATCGCGGCTGTCCGGCTCAATGCCTCCGGTGTCGATCAGGGTAAAATTTATATTCAGCCACTCCACATCCGCGTATATCCTGTCCCGGGTCACGCCGGGCGTGTCCTTGACAATGGAAATATTCGCTCCCGCCAGCGCATTGAACAGCGTTGACTTTCCCACATTGGGACGGCCTACGATGGCCACGATCGGCTTACTCATCTGTCTCCTCCTTACCCGGTATATCCTCCGTCCCGGTCACCGCCCGGACCAGGTCATATCCGCTAGATTTTACAATACGTATGCGGATTTGTAAAGCCCTTTCCAGCTCCTCCACCGTAACGTCGTCCAGGAACATCCGCCAGCCGCTTCGCATCATGCTGACGGGAAGCAGAAGCTCCGTACCCAGCTTCCGCCCCTTTAGCTGCCGGAGCAGGTCTGTGCCGGTGAGCAGGCCGGACACCGTGATGCTTTCCCCGAAAAAGTCATTGCGGATGGCGTAAACATGCATCGTCACACCGGGATATTTTTTTTGGATCCTTCTGTAAAGTTTCTCCATAAAGGGCGCCGCCATGCAGCCTGTGGCGAGGGAAATTTCCCGATGGACGGTCTTCGGATCGTCCGGAACTTCCAGGGCGTCCAGTGTTTCCTCCCAGAGAAGGCGCATCATGCCTACACCGTTTTCAAGCTGCAGATAGCCGTCGTAGCGTTCCGCCTCCGGGAACTCTCTCCCTGCAAGGATATACCATTCGTCCGAGGCATGGATGAAGTGCAGCCCATACTCCGGGTATATCTTTTTCTGCCAGTCCTCGATCAGGTCGATCACAGCGGCGGCATCCCGTCCGTCAAAAGCCTCCAGGGGATAAAGCCCCTCCCGGAATCTCGTAAGGCCCACCGGCACCACCGATACGCTGCGCAGGGCGGGCAGATACTCCGTCAGCTCCCGGATGGAACGGTCCAGCTGCACTCCGTCGTTTATCCCCCTGCACAGAACGATCTGGCCGTTCAGTTCGATACCGGCTTCGGCCAGGCGCTTAACCTTCGGGAAGATATCCCCGGCGAACCGGTTGCGCAGCATCCGGCAGCGAAGCTGCGGGTCTGTAGTGTGAAAGGAAATGTTGATCGGTTCCAGATGATATCGTATGATCCGGTCGATGTCATAATCGTCCATGTTGGTCAGGGTTACATAGTTTCCCTGCAAAAAAGAAAGACGGGAGTCGTCGTCCTTAAAGTAAAGGGTATCCCTCATTCCCTTTGGCATCTGATCGACAAAGCAGAAAATACATTTATTGCGGCAGGAATGGTACTCGTCCATCAGAGAACGGTCGAAAACGATCCCAAGATCCTCCTCAAACTCCTTTTCGATCTCCAGCTCCCACTCCTCGCCGTCCGCCCGGCGCACCAGAACCGTCAGATACTCCTCATTCGTCAGATAGTGGTAGTCGAATACATCTCCCACCTCCTGCCCGTTCACGGACAGAAGCACATCTCCGCTCTCAAGTTCCAGTTCTTCGGCAATGCTGCCTGGCAGCACCCCCGCGATCCTGTGCCCCGTACTTTTCTTCGCCATAGACCGTTTCCATTCCATTGTGTTCTTTTGCTGTTCCCATCATACTATCTTGGGGCTGAAAATGCAACTTTACTTTTATGTACTTTCATCAGACATTTTTTTCACTGTTCTTGACGGAGCTTTTATGAGATGATATATTTAGAGTAGCTTTTGCGGGAAACGGATTATAATTTTACAGCTGAATATACACGGAGGATTCCTATGTCTGACTACGATGAGATAGACCATATTTTACCGTTTGGAACCCTGAAGATTGCCGCCCTGGAGGGCTGCCGGGAAATGGGCGAGGCCGTTGACCGGGAACTGGTCAGATCCAGGCACGAAGCCCTGGAGCGGAGAAGCTCTCTGGCAGAACTCCCCGGTTATATTGAAGATTCCTATCTTCTGGACTGCCAGTGCCCCAGATTCGGCACCGGCGAAGGAAAAGGACAGATCCATGATTCTGTCCGGGGCGCCGACCTGTTTATTCTGGTGGATGTGTGTAACTACAGCCTGACCTACATGGTCTGCGGCTGTGAAAACCATATGTCCCCGGACAATCATTATCAGGATCTCAAGCGTATCATCTCCGCAGCCACCGGAAAGGCAAAACGCATCAATGTGGTGATGCCCTTTCTGTACGAGGGACGGCAGCACAAGCGCACAAAGAGGGAATCCCTTGACTGTTCCCTGGCTTTGCAGGAGCTGGTGAATATGGGCGTGTCCAATATCATCACCTTCGACACCCATGATCCCAGGGTACAGAATGCCGTTCCCCTGAGCGGCTTCGATTCTTTCATGCCCACCTATCAGTTTCTGAAAGCGCTGGTGGACACGGTGGAGGATTTTCAGGTGGACAACGACCATCTGATGATCATCAGCCCGGACGAAGGCGCCATGAGCCGCGCGGTTTATTTCGCGGGCATCCTCGGCGTCGATATGGGTATGTTCTACAAACGGCGCGACTATTCTACGGTGGTAAACGGCAAGAATCCCATCGTTGCCCATGAGTTTCTCGGCGATTCCCTGGAGGGCAAGGATGTCATTGTGGTGGACGATATGATCTCCTCCGGCGAGAGTATGCTGGACGTCGCCCGCCAGGTCCGGGAGCGCGGCGCAAGGCGGGTCTTTGTCTGTACCACCTTCGGACTGTTCACAGACGGTTTCAGGAAATTTGACGAATATTATGAGAAGGGATATATCACAAAGGTGGTGACCACAAATCTCAGTTACCGCAATCCGGAGCTGCTGACAAAGCCCTACTACGCAGAGGCGGATATGACGAGATTTCTTGCAACCATCATCGAATCTCTGAACCACGACGTCACCATGAGCAGGATTGAAACGCCCACGGTGAAAATCAACCAGTTTATGGATGCGTTTCGCAACAAGTAAATGATTTTACTCAATTCTTTGCCGGATTCCGCATCTACAGCGGCAGAAGGCCGAGAAATGCGCCCAGGTTTCCTCTCCTGCCGTGAGAGGCGCGATGGGAAAAGAGGAGCCCGGGGTTGCAGCAGGTGCAGACGTCGGTGATTTCGATGTGTTGCGGCAGCACGCCTGCGCCGGTCAGATTGGCCCGGCAGGCTTCCCACAGGTTCAGTTGATATTTTCCATTCTCTTTCGCGTAGAACAGGGATGGCCACAGTTCTCTGGGATAACGCTCCCGGAACTGCCCGATCACATCTTCGCTTACCTCGTAGCAATCCTGGCAGATCGATGGCCCCACCGCCGCCAGGACGTTTGCCGGATCTGTACCGTAGTTCTCTCTCATAGAGGCCAGCGTGGCCGCCGCAATATTGTTTACGGTTCCCTTCCACCCGGAATGGGCCAGCCCGATGGCTCTGCGCGCCGGATCCACAAAGTACAGCGGCACACAGTCCGCATAAAATGTCGCAAGGACCAAACCGGGTACATCTGTCACCAGGGCGTCCACGTCCGTATAGTCTTTCGGGCGTAAAAGCCCCTTCCCCGCGTCTGCCTCCGTCGCCACCCGCACGTTTGTGGTGTGGGTCTGGTCAGAACAGACGATCCGGTCCGCCTCAAATCCCATTGCGGCTGCAATTCTCCGGAAATTTTCGCGAACCCGCTCCTCCCTGTCTCCTCTTGCAAAACCAAGGTTCATACTGGAAAACATTCCCGTACTCACTCCTCCGATTCTGGAACTGAATCCATGGACAATGCCTTCCAGTCCGGTCAGGGACAAAAAGGTGAAATACAGGACGCCGTCCTTGCGGTTTTCGATCATCGTACTGGTTTTCTGTTTCCGGACCAGCGCCGGTTCCCTCTCCTGCATATTCAGCTCCTTTACAGTTCAAACGCATTCTGAATCAATGTGGGCTGTTCTCCCAGGAAAGAAAGAACGTCAAAGCGGCAGGGGGTATTCTCCGGAATCTGCTCCCGGCCCATATACCATGCGGCGCACCGGATGATCCGGCGCTGCTTCCGGACGTCCACCGCCTCGCTGCCGTATCCCTTCCGGGCATCGCTGCGGAACTTCACCTCCACAAACACCAGATACCCCTCATGGGCGGCGATCAAATCGATCTCCCCCTGCCTGCATCGGTAATTGCGGGCCAGGATCCGATATCCGCGATTCTCCAGATATTTTGCCGCCTCCTGCTCATACTTTGTACCGATATAACGTTTGTTCAATCTTCCGTCTACCTCATGTTCAGACATCATTCTGCTTCAACAAAGTGACCGATAAATGTTTTTCTGTGGATCGGCGACGGCCCGTACTCCTTCAGCGCCGCGATATGGGCCGCCGAACCGTAGCCCTTGTGGGAGGCGAAACCGTACTGAGGCATGATCCGGTCATACTCGCGCATCAGATGATCCCTGGTGACCTTCGCCATGACGCTTGCCGCCGCGATGGACAGGCTTTTGGCATCCCCTCCGATAATGGGCACCTGGGGGATCGCAATCCCCGGAATCCGCACTGCGTCGCACAGAAGCACCCCGGGCGCCGTCCCAAGGGAAGCAATCGCCTCCCGCATGGCCTCGTAGGTGGCCTGAAGGATGTTGATCTCATCGATCCGGGCGGGGGATGCCATGCCCACCGCCCAGGCAACCGCCTTGTCGCGTATCTCACCGTACAGTTCTTCCCTACGCTTTTCCGTGAGCTGCTTGGAATCGTTCAGATAGAGGATCTCGCAATCCTCCGGCAGGATCACTGCCCCGGCCACCACCGGACCGGCCAGAGGGCCCCTCCCCGCCTCGTCCACGCCGCAGACCAGGCCGTAATGCGCGTTTTCCCGCTCATACTTCCGCATTTTATCCAGCCGCTCCCGCTCCCGGGCCAGCTTCTCCGTTTTTTTTCGGTAAGACGCCAGCAGGCCGGCAACACCGGCCCTTGTATCCCGCGCGTATTCCTCGAACAGACGCGCCAGACCGGCCTCATCGGCCTGCTGAAATTCGTTTTTGATATCGGAAACTGATTTCATTTTAATCTCCATATTCCATCTTTTACAGAAGTCCAATATCCGAGAGGGGCCAGATGCGGAATATCGCCCGCCCAACGATATCTTCCCTTGCCACACACCCCACGCTGGGTTCCCGGCTGTCCGCGCTGTTATTGCGGTTGTCTCCCAGAACAAAATATTCATTCTGCCCCAGTGTGATGGCCTCCGAGGCAAGCCCCGGATTGGCGATTTCTTCCGAACCGTAGGACTCCGTCAGCTTTTTCCCGTTTATGTAGATCAGGCCATCCCGGATCTGCACCATCTCTCCCGGCAGACCGATGATGCGCTTGATATAGTAGGTCCCGTCCTGATATTTAAAGGGGAAGACAACAATATCAAATCTGGCCGGATCCGTAAAGCGGTAACTGATCTTGTCCACGATCAGGTTGTCCCCATCCTTCAGCGTGGGATACATGGAATCCCCGCTCACCTCCGTATGCTCCCCGACAAAATGTATGATAAGATAAACCGCGCCGAAAAGAGCCAGAATGCCAAAGGTCCAGCTGAGCATTTCTTTCACTATGCTTTTTTTCTTTCTCTTCTTCTGACGCAATTCTGTCACCACCATCTATTTGTGCTTCAAAATACCAATGCCAGATAACGGCCAGATGCGCACCCACGCCTTGCCGGTGATGCTGCTCCGTTTCACGTTGCCCACCTGCTCGGAGCGGCTGTCCGTGCTGTTGTTCCGGTTGTCCCCCAGCACGAAATACTCGTCCTCTCCCAGCGTGATGGGTTCGCTGGCCCGTCCCGGATTCTGGATCGTATCAAGGCCATAATTCTCGTCCAGGATCTTTCCGTTAATATAAATATTGCCGTCGTCATCGATCTGCACCGTCTCACCCGGCAGGCCGATGATGCGCTTGATATAATGCTCGCTCGGAGAACCCTGGGGCGGAAATACGATAATGTCGAACCGCTGGGGATCGCTGAAACGATAGGAAAGCTTATCAACGATCAGATTGTCTCCGTCGTTCAGCGTGGGATTCATGGAGCGCCCGTCCACTATGGTGCGCTGTCCCACAAATGTAATAATCAGATATGTGAGTACGATTACAAATACAATATAAAAAACCCAGCTGAGAATTTCTTTCTTCACATCCATTTCTTTTTCATTTTGATCTGCGTTATTTTTCTTTGCCATTCCTGCCACCACTTTCTTTCGTCTTATATAAACTGATCCGGCGTCTCAAGGGTAACCCTGCCGAGTTTCCCGCTCCTGAAATCATCCATGACCAGCGCCGCCGCTTTACGGTAATCCGGCAGACCTCCTTTCTGCCTGCAGCCCCGGGCCGCAGCGATCCCCTCCAGCAATTCCGCCGCCGTTCCTGTTTCCCCGATCTGGTAACGGCCAGACAGGGCGTCCGGATAGGTTTCCCTCATAAAATCGATCAGCCATAACGCAAGCTCCTCCGGCTGCAGGATCTCATCCCGGATGGAACCGACCACCGCCAGCTTCTGTCCCACGCTCTGGTCTTCAAACTTTGGCCAGAGGATGCCGGGGGTATCCAGAAGCTCCGTATTTTTGTTCAGACAGATCCATTGCTTTCCCTTTGTCACTCCGGGACGGTTGCCGGTCCTGGTACAGGCTTTCCCTGCAAAGGTGTTGATAAAGGTGGATTTCCCCACATTTGGAATACCCGCCACCATGGCGCGCACCGGGCGGTTCCGGATTCCCCGCCTGCGGTCGCGCTCCAGCTTCTCTCTGCACGCCTCCTGGATGATGGATCGGACCTTTTTCAGGTCCACGCTGTTCCTGGAATCGATTTTCGCGGCGAAACAGCCCTTGCCCTGAAAATACTCCAGCCACAGCTCATTTTTTTTATCGTCGGCCAGATCGGCTTTGTTCAGAAGGATCAGACGGGACTTATTCCTGCCCATCTCGTCTATGTCGGGATTTCTGCCGGACATGGGAATACGGGCGTCCGTCAGCTCGATCACCAGATCCACCAGCTTTATATCCTCCTGCATCATACGCCTGGCTTTTGTCATATGGCCGGGATACCATTGATAATTCATTTTTTACCTCTCAAGCGTCCGGAAAACCGCGATGCTCCGCCGGAGACAGTATAAACCACACTCTGCCCTCAATATAATCGGAATTCACCAGCCCAACATCCGCAAAACGGCTGTCCTCACTGTTGTTCCGATTGTCCCCCAGGACAAAATATTCCCTGTCTCCCAGGGTGATCTCATCCGCAGCCATACCCGGATTGGTGATCACCGGATAGCTCTTCTGCTCCAGGTAAACGGTTCCGTCTATATAGATCATACCGTCTTTTATCTGAATGGTTTCCCCGGGAAGCCCGATCACCCGCTTGATGCTGGAGTTGGCTGTGGCGCTGCCGTTTGGCTTGAAAGAGATCACATCTCCCCGCCCGGGCGTACCGATCTGATAGGCCAGGACGTTGAGCAGCACCGTGTCCCCGCCTGAAAGAGTCACATCCATGGACTGGCCGATGACCGTCCTGCGCTGTCCGAAGAAATAGACCACCACATAAGCAAACAGGATCGCCACGAGTATTTCAAAGGTCCACAGAAAGATATTGCGGATCACGGATCTCTTTTTTTTGTGTCCGGGAATCGTCTGCACGGATTTCATGCCCTTCCTCCATAAGCAAACAGGGAGAATTCACCTGATGTAATTCTCCCTGATCCACGCCTTATTTCACAAGCTCTTTTACTTTTGCTCTCTTGCCAACACGTCCTCTGAGGTAATTCAGTTTCGCACGTCTTACTTTACCGCGACGGACGACTTCGACCTTCTCAACGGAGGGAGAGTGAAGCGGCCAGGTTTTTTCAACACCTACACCGTTTGAGTTCTTGCGGACTGTAAATGTAGCTCTGACACTTCCGCCCTGCTTCTTAAGGACAATCCCCTCGAAAACCTGAATTCTCTCACGGTTTCCCTCCTTGATCTTCCCGTATACCCGGACGGTGTCGCCTACATTGAACTGAGGTACGTCGGCTTTAAGCTGCGCGGCCTCAATGTCCCTGATGATATCGTTCATTGTGCGCCTCCTTATATGCTGGGATATTCTTAATACGATCAGTAACAGAGGACTATCCCGTTCTCACAACGCAGATTATTGTATCATGCTTTCCCCTGAAATGCAAGATAATTTGTCAGGAGTTTCGCCAAAATAATTTTTTCTTCTTCCGTGACCGCATCGTCATAATCCCCCGAAAGGACAGACCTCATAAATTCCCGGTCCTTCCGGTCGAATAGCGCGTCCTCCAGAAGCTCCGGACGGGTGTGCAGAGTGCGGAGAATGGACTGTTCCCTTCTCCAGCGATCCACTTTTCCGTGATGCCCTGACAGGAGTACCGGAGGAACGTTTTTGCCGTGCCACTGTTCCGGACGGCTGTACTGTGGATATTCCAGCAGGCCGTCCTGAAAGCTCTCCGCCTCCCCGGACTGCCGGTTGCCAAGCACCCCGGGGATCATTCTGGAGATGGCGTCCATCATAACCATGGATGGAAGTTCGCCGCCGGTCAGCACGTAATCGCCGATGGAGACATAATCCGTGGCGATCTCCCCGAGAACCCGCTCATCGATCCCCTCGTAATGCCCGCACAGAAAAGCAAGATCCTCTTCGTCGGCCAGCTTGCGGGCCATTTCCTGGTCAAACATCCGGCCCTGGGGCGTCAGATAGATGAGCCTCGGCCGATTCCCCAGCCGGTCAGACAGCGCCTCATATGCCCGGTACACCGGCTCCGCCTGCATGACCATTCCGGCGCCTCCCCCGTAAGGGTAGTCGTCTACCCGGCCGTCGCCACGTACCGAGTAGTCCCGGATATTCACAGTCGTCAGGGAAAGGATTCCCTTTTCGATAGCCCGCCCTGTGATGCTGGTGCGCATTCCGTTTTCAATCATTTCCGGGAACAATGTCATTACATAAAAATTCATTCCAGAAGCCCCTCCAGCAAATGAACCCTCATCTCCCCGGCCCGGGTGTCCACCCGCAGAATGCACTGGCGGATCGCCGGAATCAGCACCTCCCTGCCTTTGGGCCTTTCCACAACGTATACGTCGTTTGCGCCGGTCTGCAGCACATCCTTCAGAGTGCCGAGCAGCTCCCCGGATTCCTGATAAACAGTCATTCCGATGAGATCCGCGATAAAGTATTCATTCTCTCCAAGCTCTACCGCATTATCCCTGGCCACAAAGAGTCCTTTCCCTTTGTAGGGCATGACGGACTCCACGGTATCGTGGCCTTTAAAATGCAGGATCACCATATTTTTAAAAAAGCGGACGCGGGTAATCTCCAGCTCAGTAAACCCTTTTCCTGTTTCCAGCAGGACATTTTTCAGCTTTCTGAAACGGTTTGGTTCGTCCGTGGTGGGGAACACTTTCACGTCCCCGGCGATGCCGTGGGTCGTGGTCACCACCCCGACCCGCAAAGTATCTTCGGCCATATATTCTCCTGATTTCTTCCCTGAAAGAAAAAGGAACTGTCATTTCCCACTGCGCCCGGTTCCGTCACCCGGCGCATGATCCGGCAGTTCCTCCCATGCTTACTGTGAAATATCCACAATCACCTTTCTGTCTTCTCTGGATGCTGCGGCTTTTACAACGGAACGGATCGCATTCGCGATTCTTCCCTGCTTGCCAATCACCTTGCCCATATCAGAGGGGGCGACCTTCAGTTCTAAAATGAGCGTTTTCCCGCTCTCCTTCTCAGTAACTACTACTTCATCCGGATTTTCCACCAGAGATTTTGCAATTACCTCCACTAATTCTTTCATTTCGCACACCTCTATCTTATTTCTCGATACCGGCGATCCTGAAGAGTTTGCCGACAACCTCGGTGGGCTGAGCTCCGTTTGCAAGCCACTTCTTAGCCAGTTCTTCATTAATCTTGAACTCGCTTGGATCTGTGTTCGGGTTGTAAGTGCCGATCTCCTCGATGCATTTCCCATCTCTCGGGGATCTGGAATCAGCTACGACAATTCTATAAAAGGGAGCCTTTTTCTTTCCCATTCTTCTCAGTCTGATCTTTACCGCCATTGTTTTCACCTCCTTATAATGAATCTTGATTATATGCTAAAAGGGAAGCTGAAACTTACCTCTTTTACCGCCTTTTCCTCCGAGCATACCGGAATACTGCTTCATTAATTTGCGGCTCTGTTCAAACTGCTTTACCAGCCTGTTCACCTCGCTGATATCCACGCCGGCTCCGTCTGCGATCCGGCGCTTTCTCGATGGATTCAGTATATCCGGATCCGAACGCTCCTTCGGCGTCATGGAGAGAATGATGGCCTCAATCCGACTCATCTTTTTCTCATCAACGGCGTCTTCAAGCTGCTTCGTCTGCGCTCCGCCCATCCCCGGCATCATGCTGAGGATGCTGGAGATACCTCCCATGTTTTTCATCTGGTTCATGCTCTCCAGATAATCGTCAAATCCGAACCGGGCTTTGCGAAGCTTCTGCTCCATGGACCGGGCCTTTTCCTCGTCGATGCTCTTCTGGGCCTTCTCAATCAGGGAAAGCACATCTCCCATCCCGAGGATCCTGGACGCCATACGGTCCGGATAGAACTGCTCCAGATCGGAGAGCTTCTCTCCCATTCCCACAAAGAGGATGGGCCTGCCGCAGGTAGCCCGGATAGAAAGCGCGGCGCCGCCTCTGGCATCGCCGTCCAGCTTTGTCAGAATTACCCCGTCGATCCCGATCTTCTCTTCAAACATGGAGGCAACGTTGACGGCGTCCTGGCCGGTCATGGCATCCACCACCAGCACAGTCTGGTCCACATGAACCTGCTCTTTGATCTGCCGCAGCTCCTCCATCATATCCTCGTCCACATGGAGTCTTCCGGCCGTATCCAGCATTACAATGTTGAACCCGTTTTTATCCGCATAATCGACCGCCTGGCAGGCGATCTTCACCGGGCTGACCCTATCTCCGAGGGAGAATACTTCCACGCCCTGTTTTTCTCCGTTTACCTGCAGCTGCCGGATGGCAGCCGGGCGGTAGACGTCGCAGGCTACAAGCAGAGGACGGCGCCCCCTTGACTTGAACCGCCCGGCAAGCTTGGCTGCCGTGGTGGTCTTGCCCGCGCCCTGCAGGCCCGCCAGCATAATGACGGTGATCTCGGAACCGGAGCGCAGGGCGATCTCCGTGGTCTCGGAACCCATCAGAGACACCAACTCATCGTTCACGATTTTGATGACCATCTGCCCCGGATTCAGGCCGTTCATCACATCCTGGCCCACCGCCTTTTCCTGGACCGATTTTATAAACTGCCGGACTACCTTGAAACTGACGTCCGCTTCCAGAAGGGCCATCTTGACTTCTTTCAGGGCAGCCTTTACATCTTCTTCGGACAGGCGCCCCTTACCGCGAAGACTCCTGAATATGCTCTGAAGTTTTTCGGATAAGCTCTCAAAAGCCATGCTATAACTCCTCCAGGATCTGTTCTGAGATACGCAGCACCCTTCCGGCCAGAACTTCCTTCTCAATCGACTCATAGGAGGCGACCAGGGACTGGATCTCCTGGACGCTGCCGCGAATCCGCAGAAAACGCTCCACCAGATGAAGCGTGGACTCGTAACCCTCCAAAGCCCTGTCACACCGTTTAATCAGCTCATGGACTCCCTGGCGGCTGACGCCGAACATCTCGGCCGCTTCGGAATAGGAACTGTCGTTTGCCACAACCTCCTCATATACCTCCCGCTGATGCTCCGTCAGGAGCTCGCCGTAAAAATCATAGAGAAGGGTGCGTCTGAGAACCTCATTCATTCCGATCACCCTGAACATAATAATATAAACAAAACAGGCTGTCAAGTATTTTTTCTTGACAGCCTTTCCCATTTCCCTGCATTTTCCCGAACGATGAGAAGGAAATGATCCGATTGTTTACAGGCTCGCTAGCTTCAATTCCGGCTTATATCCCTGCGCCTCCAGCGCCTGGATGATGCGGCCCTTGTGTTCCGGGCCGAATGCCTCCATGGTGATGGTCAGCTCCACCGCAGCGTTGCGGTTGGTACTCACGAACTGGTTGTGATCCAGCTTGATCACATTGCCCTGCTCCTGGGCAATGATAGCTGCCACCCGGACCAGCTCCCCCGGACGGTCCGGAAGCAGCACGGAGATGGTAAAGATACGGTCTCTCTGGATCAGGCCATGCTGAACGACGGATGCCATGGTGATCACGTCCATGTTGCCGCCGCTGAGAATGGAAACCACCTTTTTGTTTGTGAAATCCAGATGTTTCAGAGCCGCCACGGTCAGAAGGCCGGAATTTTCCACGATCATCTTGTGATTCTCCACCATATCAAGGAAAGCCACGATCAGCTCGTCGTCGCTGACCGTGATGATCCTGTCCACATTCCGCTGGATATATGGAAAGATATGGGAACCGGGCGTCTTGACCGCCGTGCCGTCCGCGATGGTGTTTGCAGTGGGCAGGGTCACCACCTCGCCGGCCTCCAGGGACGCCTTCATGCACGCCGCCCCCTCCGGCTCCACGCCGATCACCCGAATCTTGGGATTCAGGAGCTTTGCCAGAGTGGAGACGCCGGTGGCAAGCCCGCCTCCGCCGATGGGCGCCAGAATATAGTCCACCAGGGGAAGCTCCTTGACAATCTCCATTGCGATAGTTCCCTGTCCGGTAGCAATCGCAGGATCGTCAAAGGGATGGATGAAAGTATAGCCATGCTCCCTGGCCAGTTTGTAAGCGTACTCGCAGGCCTCGTCGTAGACGTCCCCATAGAGCACCACCTCCGCGCCATAGCTCTTGGTACGGTTCACCTTAATCAGCGGCGTGGTGGCCGGCATAACGATCACTGCTTTGCAGCCGTAGGCCTTCGCCGCATAGGCAACGCCCTGGGCATGATTGCCCGCCGAGGCGGTGATCAGGCCCCTGCCCCGTTCCTCCTCGGACAGGGTGCTGATCTTGTAATAGGCCCCCCGTATCTTATAGGCGCCGGTTACCTGCATATTCTCTGCTTTCAGGTAGACCCGGTTGCCTGTCTGGGCGCTGAAATACTCGCTGTAGATCAGCTTTGTCTCCTGGATCACCTTTCTGACACACTCGGATGCCTCTTCAAATGCCTCTAATGTCAACATTGGTTGTCCTTCCATCTCTATCCTTCCACGTTAAACAGCGCGTTCACAAATTCGTCCGCATTAAACTTCTGAAGATCGTCCACAGACTCTCCCACACCGATGTATTTTACGGGTATGCCCAGTTCCGACTGAATCGCCACAGCGATGCCGCCCTTTGCAGTCCCGTCCAGCTTTGTAAGAATGATGCCGGTGATATCCGCCGCCTCTTTAAACTGTCTTGCCTGTGCCAGCGCGTTCTGTCCGGTTGTCCCGTCCAGCACTACCAGATTTTCCCGGAATGCCTCCGGATATTCCCGATCGATGATCCGGTTGATCTTGCCCAGCTCGTTCATCAGGTTTTTCTTGTTGTGGAGCCTGCCCGCCGTATCGCAGAGCAGCACGTCGGCATTCCTGGCTTTGGCCGCAGCGATGGCATCGTAGACCACGGCTCCCGGATCGGAGCCCTCCTGGCCGCTGACGATATCCACATCCGCCCTTTTTGCCCATTCAATAAGCTGCTCCCCCGCTGCGGCGCGGAAGGTATCGGCCGCCGCGAGGACTACTTTTTTACCCTGATCTTTCAGCTTGCCGGCCAGCTTGCCTACGCTGGTGGTCTTCCCGACACCGTTGACTCCGATCACAAGTACCACGGACCGGCGGTTTTCAAACTCATAGGCCGTCTCTCCCACGTCCATCTGCGCCTTGATGCTGTCGATCAGGAGCTGTTTGCACCTGGAAGGTTCTCTGATATTCTGTTCCTTTACTTTTCTCTTCAGTTCTTCGATAATCGATGTGGTTGCATTGATACCCAGATCTCCCATTACAAGGATCTCTTCGATCTCGTCATAGAAATCGTCGTCAATACTGGAAAATCCGCTGAAAATCGCGTCAACCCCGGATACAATGTTTTCCCTCGTCTTGTTCAGTCCCTCTACAAGCCGTTTAAAGAATCCTTTCTTCTCTTCCACACAATCACCTCTCCAATCCTGTCAGGCATCCAGATCTTCATCAATCATATTCACAGATACCAGGGCGGAGACCCCCTTTTCCTGCATTGTAATTCCGTACATTCGGTCCGCCGCGTTCATAGTACCTCTTCTATGTGTTATAATAATAAATTGCGTATTCTTTGTCAACTTGTGAAGATACTCGGCATACCGCTCCACATTGTTTTCATCCAGCGCCGCCTCAATCTCATCCAGCAGGCAGAAAGGCGAGGGCTTCATATTCTGGATCGCAAAAAGCAGGGCGATGGCGGTCAGGGATTTTTCGCCCCCTGAGAGCTGCATCATATTCTGCAGCTTTTTTCCCGGCGGCTGGGCAATGATACGGATGCCGGCTTCCAGCACATCCTCATCCTCCACAAGCTCCAGGGTACCTTTCCCGCCCCCGAACAGCTGCTTAAACGCCGTGTCAAATTCTTTCCGTATCCGGGCAAACCGTTCTTTAAACTGGGCGCGCATCCCCGCATCCAGTTCCTCTATGATCTTCACCAGCGCGTCCTCCGCTTTTTGCAGATCGTCGTGCTGGGCGGACAGGAAACGGTGCCTCTCGGACAGTTCTTTGTAATCTTCAATCGCATTGACATTGACATTGCCAAGCTCCCGTATCTCATTTTTCAGGGCGGAGATACTCTTTTTAAGAGATGCTGCGCTAAAAACGCCCTCCTCCCTGAGTTCCCTGGCAGCGCCCACGGTCAGAGCATACTCTTCCCACATATAGTTTACCTGGCGGTCCTTCTGCTCGTTCAGCTTTTCAATCTGCGCATTCAGCCGGAAAGTCTCACGGTCCAGGAGATTCATCCGTTCGGAAATCTCCTCCCGCATTTTGAAGAACTGTTTATGCAGCTCATTCTTTTCCTCTTTTTCACGGGCCAGAACAGACATCTCCTGCTTCAGATTCTCCTCTGCACCATCCGCGCCCTCCAGCGTCTTTCGGATCCGCCGGATCTGGTCATTTTTTTCCTCAATGCTCCCTGCAGCTTCCTGCACTTCATTTTCAAACTGCCGCCGTTCTTCTTTAAGGCGTTCCTTCTCCTGGCGGATACGGGAGATGTTTTGCCGGATAAACTGCTCGTTCTGATCCAGCCTGGAAGAATTGAGGCGCACCTCCTCCATCCGGGCGGAGGCCGCTTCTTCTCGGCCGCGAAGCTGCGCAAGCTGCGCCTGCGCGGACGCGATCTCCTGCTCTGTATCCTTTTCGGTTTTCTCGGAAGCAGACAGAGACTCCTGCTCCTGGCGGCGGCCTTCGCCGATCTCCCGGATCAGTTCTTCGATCTCTGTAATTTCCTGCCGGACCCGTTCAAATTCCCCAAAGCTGCTTCCCTGCTTTTCATCCAGCTCATCCAGGCGAAGCTTTGCCGTATTTTGAGAAAGATACTGCTGCTGAAGCTCCTCCTTCAGGCCCACGATCTCTTCCCGGAGCGCGCTTCGCCTGTCGCGGCACGTTTCAATCTCATCCTGCAGCTTTTCAAGCAGGGCGGCCCGCTGCGCCACCTGTTTTTCCAGTTCTTCGATCTCCCGGCGTCTGCCCAGCAGATTGCTGGAATTTTTGAAAGCGCCTCCGCTCATGGAACCGCCGGGGCTGAACAGTTCCCCATCCAGGGTGACAATACGGAGGCTGTGACGGTATTTGCGGGCCAGGGCAATGGCATGATCGATCTGATCCACCACAACCGTTTTCCCAAGCAGATAGCGGGCCAGAGCGCTGTATTGGGGGTCTGTCTTCACAAGATCGCTCGCCAGAGCGACCACTTCAGGTTCTTTCAATTCCTGGGACTTTGAGAACGCGCCCCTGTCGCGGATGCCGGACAGGGGAAGGAAAGTAGCCCTTCCAAGCTTATTTTTTTTCAGAAATTCGATCTGACGTTTCGCCGTCTCCTCGTCCTCGGTGACGATATTTTGAATGCTGCTCCCAAGGGCTGTCTCGATGGCCACTTCGTATTTTTTTTCGACCTGGATGATATCGGCGACTACACCGATCAGACCCGGCTCCTGTTTTTTCCGTTCCATCACCTTGCGGATGCTGCTTCCGTAGCCGTCATAGCGCTCCGCAATGTTGCGCAGGGATTCCAGCCTGGAAGATTCCCGGTGATACTCTGTCTGTTCCTGCTCCGTCCTCTGGTTCAGGTCACGAAGCTCCTGCTGGGCGGCGGTAAGCTGTTCGCCGGCCAGTTCGCTCTTTTCATTCAGCTCAGAAATATGGCGGCCAATGGCTTCATACTCCGTAAGGACCTCCTGACGGGCTGTTTCCTGCCTGGCATTTTCGCTTTTCAGCTGCAAAGCTTCCCCTGCCAGGCTGGCCTTTCGCACCTGGTTCTGCTCCAACAGCGTGTCCTGCCGCTGAATCCTGGCCTTTATGGAGGCTCGCTGATTCAGGAGCCCGATAATATCGCTCTTCCCCTTCTCAACCTTCTGTTCCAGCGCCCGTACTTCGTTTTTCAGCTTTTCCACCGTCTCTGAAGCGGCTGCTTCATCGGCTTTCACAATCTCCAGCTTTTCCCGAAGCGCTTTCAGCTCCCCAAGGGCCTCCTTCTCCTGCCGGTCGTAGTCCTCAATCTGCCGTCCAAGGGAGGCGATCCGGGACTGCAGATGCTCGTCGCTGGTCCTGGCCGTATTGATCTGCTCATGCAGAAGTTCAATCTGATTTTCAAACTGCTGCCTGCGCAACTGCCCTTCGGAAATCTGTGCGCTTTTCTTCTGTATATCTGCCTCCAGACGCTCGATCTGCGCTTCCTGGGACTCATACTCTTCCCTGGCGCCATCATACTCCGCCTGCACCTCCAGAAGCTGCGCCTGTGCGATCTGCTGTTTTCCCCCGATCTCCTCCAGTTCTTCTCGGATACGGTCAAAATCCAGCAGGAAAAGCCGGATATCACAGCGCTTCAGTTCTTCTCGTTTCTGAAGATAGATCTTCGCCGACTCAGCCTGCCGCTCCAGGGGGCCAAGCTGGCGCGTCAATTCAGTCAGGATATCTTCCACCCGCGCAAGGTTCTGCCGCTCCGCCTCCAGTTTTTTTCTGGCTGTAGTTTTGCGGCGTTTGAACTTGACAATGCCCACCGCCTCGTCAAAAAGTTCCCTGCGGTCCTCCGGCTTGCCGCTTAAAATTTTATCGATCTGCCCCTGCCCGATGATAGAATATCCCTCTTTGCCGATACCGGTATCATAGAATATCTCGTTGATGTCCTTCAGGCGCACCTGGACGCCATTGAGCAGATACTCGCTTTCCCCGGAACGGTAGACCCGTCTGGTTACGGTCACCTCATCGTAGGAAACCGGAAGCTGATGGTCTGAATTGTCCAGCGTGATGGAGACCGACGCAAAACCCAGAGGCTTTCTCATCTCCGTTCCGGCAAAGATTACGTCCTGCATACTGCCGCCGCGAAGCTGTTTGGCGCTCTGCTCGCCCAGCACCCAGCGCACCGCGTCGGCCACATTGCTCTTGCCGCTGCCATTCGGTCCCACAATCGCGGTAATACCGTTATCAAACCGGAAAACGATCTTATTTGCAAAAGATTTGAATCCCTGTACTTCTATACTCTTCAGATACATTCAGATGTATTTCCTTTCAACCCGATAAGTGTCCGGTACGCGGCCTCCTGCTCGGCCGCTTTCTTGGTGCTTCCCTGGCCCTGTCCGGCCGCATGGTTTCCGATCATTACCTGCACTTTAAAGCGCTTCGCATGATCCGGCCCCTCTTCTCCCGTAAGGACGTACCGGATTTCCTTTTCCCTGAAATCCCGCTGCACGATCTCCTGCAGTATGGTTTTGCTGTCATAAAAAAGCTTTTTGTGTTCGATATCGGTCAGGATATACGTTTCTACAAACTCTTTTGCATCCGCAAGCCCACCGTCCAGATAAATGGCGCCGATCAGCGCCTCCAGCGCGTCCGAGACGATAGAATCCCGCATCCTGCCTCCCGTATGCTCCTCGCCCCTGCCCAGGAGCAGATATTCCGGCAGCCCAAACTCTCTGGCGCACATTGCCAGGGTGGGTTCGCAGACGATACTGGCCCGCAGCCTCGTCATCTGACCCTCGGGCATTTCCGGATAGTTATGGAAAATATGGTCGCTGCTTATGATCTCAAGCACTGCGTCCCCCAAAAACTCAAGCCTTTCATTGTCGTGAAGCTGCTGCAGGCGATGCTCGTTGGCATAGGAGCTGTGGCACAGGGCCTGCCGCAGGAGCTCCGGATCACGAAAGGTGTGACCTGTCTTTTTTTCCAGTTCTTTTATTTTTGATTCCGGCATCTTTACACTCTTTCTTTCTGTTAAAAAGAGGGCTTTAAGCCCCCTTCTTATCCGATCGCGTTTTTAATTGCCTCAACGGCGTCGCCCACCGAAACAATTTTCTCAGCCTTTTCATTGGGGATTTCAATATCAAATTCTTCCTCAATCCCCATTATAATTTGAAATACATCCAGGGAATCAGCCCCAAGATCATCAATGAATGTGGTATCTGCTGTAATTTCATCTGCGTCAACATTCAGCACTTCGGCAATTATGCCCTGCAACTTTTCAAATTCCATGTTACTAACTCTCTCCTTTTTTGACTGTTTCAATTTTGATATGCTCTGAAATCTTCTCATTGATCCGTTGTTCCTTGAACTGGACACATTGGTAAATCGAATTTTCCACCTCGTTCGCTTTGGAACTGCCGTGGGTCTTTACCACCAGCCCTTTCAATCCCAAAAGGGGCGCGCCGCCATATTGGGAAGAGTCAAAGGATTTCAGCGTATTCTTCAGAGCAGGCTTGATCAGGAGGGCGCCGACCTTTGTGCGAAAGCTCTCCATCAGGCTTCCCTTCACCCTGGAGAGCAGTGTCGCGGCCACTCCCTCATAGAGCTTCAGGATCACGTTTCCCACGAAGGCCTCGCAGACTACCACATCCGCCGCCCCCTGGGGAATATCCCTGGCTTCCACGCTGCCGGTAAAGCGGATGTCCTCACACTGCTTCAGCAGGGGAAACGTTTCCTTTACCAGCGCGTTGCCCTTCTCTTCCTCAGCGCCTATGTTGACGATGCCGACCCGGGGGTTCTTTACGCCCACCACATTCTCCATATAGACGGATCCCATCTTTGCAAACTGTACGAGATGGGAGGATCTGGCGTCCACATTTGCTCCGCAGTCGATCAGAAGGGTCACGCCTTTGGCTGTCGGGAGCAGGGGGGCCAGCGCGGGCCTTTCGATGCCCTTAATCCTTCCTACGATCGTCTGGCCTCCCACCAGGATCGCCCCGGAACTGCCGGCCGATACAAACGCATCCGCCTCTTTGTCCCGCACCATACGCATCCCCACGACGATGGAGGAATCCTTCTTCCCCCGGATAGCCGCAACCGGAGGTTCCGCCGTCTCAATTACCTGAGTGGTATGCACGATCCTGACCCGGTCGGACGGGTAGGAATACTTTGCAAGCTCTTTTTGAATCCTCTCCTGAAGACCGGTAAATATGATGTTGATATTCCCATGATGATTCAGCGCCTGGACGGCTCCCCTGACGATCTCCCCAGGGGCATTGTCCCCGCCCATGGCGTCAACCACGACATGAACCGCCTCGCTCATATTCTGTCCTCCTGTCTATAAAAAAGACTATACACAATATCCATATAAAAATCAAGAAAAAAGTGGAAGCCCGCCCTGGACTTACAAAATGCAGCAAAATCAGGAACAAAAACGAGCATCGGGCCTCCCCAAACATAGCGCCCACCTATGCGAGACAGATGTAACAAGCATGAGTGGCACACAATGTTTTGACAAGTCCGATGCTCCATATTGCGCAGTGGCTTCGCACATTGCAACGAATTACTCGCCCATTGCGATTATTTCTTTTTTGTTGTAGGTTCCGCAGGCTTTGCATACTCTGTGGGGAAGCATCAGCTCGCCACATTTGCTGCACTTCACAAGATTGGGAGCAGTCATTTTCCAGTTTGCTCTCCTCTTGTCTCTTCTCGCCTTGGAAGTTTTGTTTTTTGGACAGATAGACACGGTTCACACCTCCTTAAAATTACTGAAGATATCAAGGACTTTGGCCATTCTTGGATCCAGATCGGCATTTTCACAGCCGCAGGAACCGTCGTTCAGATTCTGTCCGCAGATACTGCAAAGCCCTTTGCAGTCCTCCCGGCAAAGCACCTTCTCCGGCCAGACCAGCAAAGCCTCATCATGGACAAGCTGATCCACATCCAGGTTATATCCGTCAATATAATCGTTTTTCTCTATATCCATCTCCAGGTGAAACTGGATCGTAAGTCCGACGCCTACCGGCTCCAGACAACGCGCGCAGGGAATCACCACTCTGACTTTTGTATCGCCGTCCAGAATCAGCTTCCTGCCCTCGGCGTGTTCCGCTGTGAGAAAAACAGGGAACTTCTCTGCAATCCTGAATCTGCCGAACCGGTATCGGAATTCCTCTGCCTCCAGCGCGGCCCTGCAGCTTATTACTCTGCCTTCATTCAACAGCACATCTGTCAGGTCGATCAAGCCACACTCCTCCTAACGCACTTTTAGATTATAACCAGCGAGTATGGTTTTGTCAACTGATTTTTGCATATACCGGATAATCGGACGGCCCGCTTACACCAGGGATACCGTTTCGCGGCAGATCGCCAGTTCCTCATTGGTGGGGATAACCGCAACCTTCACCCTGGAATCGGAAGTGGAGATCACGCAGTCATCACCGCGCTTCGTGTTGGCCTCTTTGTCAAGGGCGATGCCGAGATATCCGAGGTAGCTGACTACCTTCTCGCGCACAACAGGCGCATTCTCGCCGATACCGGCTGTGAACGCGATGGCGTCCACACCGTTCATGGCCGCCACATAGGCGCCGATGTATTTTGCCACCCGGTAGCTGAACACATCGATGGCCGCCTTGCAGAGCTTGTTGCCCTCGTTCATCCCGCTCTCAAGATCACGGAAATCACTGGACACACCGGAGATTCCCTGTACGCCGGATTTCTTGTTCAGAACATTCATAACACCGGCAATATCAAGATTCTCTTTCTTTGCAATGTATTCAATGATAGCAGGATCGATGTCTCCGGAGCGGGTGCCCATCACAAGTCCCTCAAGAGGCGTAAGGCCCATGGAGGTATCCACGCACTTACCGTCCAGCACTGCGGAGATGGACGCGCCGTTACCAAGATGCGCCACAATGATTTTGCTGTTATTGATATCGAGACCCAGAAATTCCGCCGTATGCTGAGATACAAAGCTGTGGCTGGTGCCATGGAATCCGTATCTCCTGACCTTGTATTTCTCATAATACTCATAGGGAAGGCCGTACAGATATGCCTTCTCCGGCATGGTCTGATGGAAGGCGGTGTCAAACACGGCCACCATGGGTACGCCCGGCATCAGCTCCGCGCAGGCATTGATCCCGATCAGGTTTGCCGGATTGTGAAGGGGCGCAAGATCGTTACACTCCTCGATTGCCGCCAGTACTTCCTCATTGATTACAACGGAACTGGCGAATTTCTCACCGCCGTGTACCACTCTGTGTCCGACCGCGTTTACTTCGGAGAGACTGCTGATCGCGCCGGTCTTTTCATTTACAAGGGCATCCAGCACAAGCTGGATCGCCTCTTTGTGGGTGGGCATGGCCGCCTCCGTCACTTCCTTATCCGCTCCCGCTTTCTGATAAGTGAGCCTTCCGTCGATCCCGATCCGCTCACACAGCCCCTTGGCAAGCACCTGCTCTGATTCAGAATTGATAAGCTGGTACTTCAGAGAAGAGCTTCCGCAATTAATAACTAATACGTTCATGTTTTACCTCCATACTGTCGAAATGCTACTCCGGCGCCGGAACCCCCGGCGCTGTTTATGTGACCGGTCAGTCCTCCGACTGGCACTGAACCGCTGTGATGGCGACAACGCCCACGATATCCTCCGCAGAGCAGCCTCTGGAAAGATCGTTCACCGGTTTTGCAATGCCCTGGGTAACAGGGCCGTAGGCTTCCGCCTTGGCAAGTCTCTGCGTCAGCTTGTAACCGATGTTGCCCGCATCCAGATTCGGGAAAATAAGTACGTTTGCCTTGCCTGCCACATCGCTGTTCGGGGCTTTGGAAGCGCCTACGCTTGGTACGATGGCCGCGTCAAGCTGCAGCTCGCCGTCCAGTTTAAGCTGCGGATACTGCTCCTTAGCGATCCTGGTAGCCTCCACCACCTTATCCACCAGTGCGTGCTTCGCGCTGCCCATGGTGGAATGGGAAAGCATCGCAACCCTGGCTTCCTCCTGTACCAGCTGCTCAAAGGACGCCGCAGAGGACGCGGCGATGGCCGCCAGCTCCTCCGGATTCGGGTCCTGAACAAGGCCGGAATCCGCAAATACGAACGCGCCGTTCGCGCCGAATTCGCAGTTGGGAACGATCATCAGGAAGAAAGCAGATACCAGCTTCGTACCCGGTTTCGTTTTCAGGATCTGCAGGCAGGGACGAAGCGTATCCGCCGTGGAATGGCAGGCGCCGGATACCATGCCGTCTGCATCCCCCATCTTGACCATCATAACGCCGTAATACAGATACTGATTCAGCAGGATCTCTTTTGCCTGCTCCGGGGTCATGCCTTTCCTGGAGCGAAGCTCCACCAGCTTGTCTATGTATGCTGGCGTCTTCTTACTTGTCGCCGGGTCAACCACGACCGCACCGGAAATATCCAGGCCCTCGCTGCCCTTTTTCACCGCTTCCTCGCTGCCGATCAGCACAAGATTCGCGATCCCTTCTTTGAGGATCTGCGCCGCCGCCTCATAGGTGCGCCTGTCTTCGGTCTCCGGTAAAACAATCGTCTTTTTGTTTGCTCTTGCTCTTTCTTTCAGAACATCAATAAATGCCATGATTCATGGACTCCTTTCGATTTAATGTACGTTGATTCGATTATAACCCAAATTCTGGCGCCGGACAAGATGAAATTACGGTTTTTACGGACGTTTTACCAGTTTTTTGCCTGACGGTTTGTCTGTCTTCAATCTGAATCGGAAGTGCGGCTGAGCGGCATTCCGAATTTTATAGCCAGACATCCAGAATTATGCTATAATTCATCCGGAAGGTGTTCAGGCATCCGGAAATATACAAAAACTCTTGTCCTCAATCACGGAATATACGGATGCCTGCAGGGAGAACTTAAATATGACAAGTATGAGAACCGTTGGCATTGTGGCGGAATACAACCCCTTTCATACCGGACATGCCTATCATCTGAAAAGGGCGAAGGAAGCTTCAGGGACAGATTATACCGTCGCCGTGATGAGTCCCGATTTTGTACAGCGGGGTGAACCGGCGGTCTTTGACAAGTATGCCCGCGCACAGATGGCCCTTCGGGGCGGGGCGGATCTGGTGCTGGAGCTGCCGGTGTGCTATGCCACGGGCAGCGCGGAATATTTTGCCCGGGGAGCCGCCGCGCTCCTGGACAGGCTTGGCGTAGTGGACGCACTGTGCTTCGGCTGCGAAACGGCGGACGACACTCTGATCAAACAGGCCGCGAGGCTGCTGGCAGAAGAGCCTGCGTATTATCGGCAGCTTCTGCAGGACGGACTTCGCGGGGGCATGACCTTCCCGCAGGCGAGAGCAGCGGCAGCCCGAGGCTATCTTGATGAGACGAAGCCCGGGACGGATTCGGGACGAGCGCTGTTCGATCTGCTCCTTTCTCCCAACAATATCCTTGCCGTAGAGTACTGCAAAGCGCTGCGCCGGCTTGATTCCCGCATCCGTCCCATTCCCGTAGAACGTGTGGGAAGCAGGTTCCACAGCGCTGCTCTTGACGGGGAATACTGTTCTGCAGCCGCTCTCCGCCGGGAAATCACAAACTGCCAGAATCAAAGTGGTACAGCGTCTCCTTTGGGGCGGGTTTCCGATGTGAAATATGAATCTGCCGGACAGGATAACGCAGTCTGCGCCACCTTGGAGCTTCTCTCCCACATCCCGGATTCCTGCCGGGAGCTCTTCCTTGAAAGCTGCCGGCAGACTGTGCTCATTGAGGATCTGACGCCTCTCCTGCGGGAGCGGCTTCTTTCGATGGAGCGCTTTGATCATATACTGGATATCTCCGCAGATCTCTCGGACCGCATCCGAAAGCTCCGGTTCGCCTGTATTGGGAAATCCTATGAGGAAACGGTGTCTGCGCTGAAAACAAAACAGATTACCGAGTCCCGCGTCCGCCGCGCTCTGCTCCATCTGATTCTTGGTATCGATCAAAGGACGACGGAAATGTTCCGAAATAGCGGAACCATATTTTATGCCCGGGTTCTTGGATTCAGGAAGGATGCCGGCCCTCTGCTCCATGAAATCAGGCGGAAAAGCAGCATCCCTCTTATCACCAGAAACGCCCGGGCGCAGGAGCTTATCGGATATTCCAAATCTCCCCAGATTCAAATGTGGAAACAGGATATTTTCGCTTCCCATTTATACCGGGCGGTGCGCTCCGGAAAGTATCACACGGAATTTCGCTCCGAATATGAGTTCAGCCCGGTCATCCTGTGAAATCCGGCGCTCTTTTTCTGATCTCGTCCATCCGCCGTTACCGGAGAGATTCAAGTACAGGGCTGCTCCTCTTGATGAAACAGTTGCAGCTGCCCAGAATGTCCACCGACAAACCTTTTGTATCCGGCAGGCATTCTAACGATGCAGACTGCTGTAATCATCTGCAGCAGAGCTTTACTCAGAAAGCCCCGAATCTCGTATGGACCAGTGACATTACCTACGTCAAAGCAGGCGGAAAATGGTATTACCTCTGTATTGTGTTGGATCTGTACTCCAGAAAAGTCATTTCCTGGCATATCTCCGCCAATGCGGATGCAGAACTGGTGGTTACAGCCTTTCGGAAGGCTTACGAAAAGCGAAACGCTCCCTATGGACTGATGTTCCATTCCGACCGGGGAAGCCAGTATACTGCCTTTTCATTCCGGCAGCTTCTGGATTCTCTGAATGTTGTGCAGTCTTTTTCCAGAAAAAGCTATCCATTTGACAATGCCTGCTGCGAATGCTTTTTCAAATATCTTAAGAAAGAAGAAACAAACCGCAAAACCTACCATTCCCTGCAGGAACTGCAGCTTTCTGTATTTGAATACATCGAAGGCTATTACAATTCCAAAAGACCGCACACCACGCTCCATATGCTTACTCCAAATGAGGCAGAAGCTTTGTACTGGGAGCAGAATTCTTAGTCTACTCCTGAATATTTTTACACTTTTTTGTGTCTACTTACTTGACTATAGTTCAGTTGCTTATTTTATTATTGTGGTAAATAAATTTCCCCGCCAAACTGAAAGTTGTC
>CAZQAB010000016.1:0-60514 GCA_964591265.1 uncultured Lachnospiraceae bacterium | reverse complement strand
GAACAGCGGTATCCGTTCCTCCGGAACAGGGGTACATTCTCACCGGAATAAACATTTACCTCATATTTTTTATGGTTTTCTCTCCAAAATACAGTGAAAAACAACTGATTTGCACCATTTATTTTTATTTGCCTGATTTCTTGGCGCCGTTTTGGCACCGGAAACTCTAGGCAAAAAGTTTCTCTTCTGCTGTTTATACTCTTCTCTGTCAACTTTAATTTGCAGCCAAAAAGTAGCCAGTTTTTCATATAAATAACTTCTAATAGCTTTTATCGCCTTTCTTCAAAGGAGAAAACGTAATCTTATTTGCCAAAAGAAAAAGAATGATTATTACAATACCAAATCCCACAAAAATTGAACTTGTATCAACAACAGTAACTTTGTATAGTATACTAATCATAAAAGAAACCACCGGCGCACATGCATATGTAAGTGAAAATCGAATTGCAGAAACACGTCCTATATATTCTTTAGTAACTTCTTTTACGAATTTCACTTGTACATAAGTAATCATTAATCCCAATGCTGCACCAATTAGGATTGAACCAACCAGTAACAGTAATTTTTGCGTTATCATGTTTGCAATGTATCTTGAAACAAATGCAATAAAAACATAGTATATACCCAAAACAATTCCACAAAATGTAACAAGTGTATTATTTTTTTTCTTCTCTTTCATTTTTGCAAAAGTCAATGAGCCCAAAATAGTACCAATAGTTACGCTTACACTTAGTAATGAAACAATTTTGGCATCTCCACTAAACATTTCTCTTGCAATCGGGGCGAGCAGTGCATCAAATGGAACCACTGCTGAATTAATTAGAATACATAAAAAACATAGTTTTAATAGCTTCTTATGGTCAAATACATAACGAAATCCATCTCTAAGCGAAATTAAATATTCTCTGCCAATTATTCGGTTTGTCTTCTTTTCTTCTTGAACAGAAAATTCTATTTTCACTATAAGCAATGCTGATATTGAAAATACCAAAGCATCTATCGCTAAAGAAATACCTATTCCAAATGAACTGATCACTATGCCTGACAAGCCAGTTCCAACTAATACTGCTATTTTGGTACAAGACACATTAACACTTACACCTTTATCATAATGTTCGTTAGGAAGTACATGCTGAATAACTGCTACTCCTGCTGGCATATGAAATGCTTCTATTAAGGAAATGGTTATTGTCATAAAAACCAATATTAATGGTGAAAGCATATTTTGTGTATATACATATAATATATACAAAACTAACAAAGCTCGAGCTATATCTGAAAGTACTAACACTTTCTTTTTATTCATATTCTCGACTAATGGGCCTATAAATGGTTGAATAATTACAGAAGTAGCTTGATTGATACCAAAAATAATCGCAGACCACCCTGCACTATTTGTAATTAAATATACTAACCATGTAAAAAGTATTGTATCTAATGAATCACCACAGCGGTTAATAATATTAGAAGTCAGCAGATAAACATAATTGTGGTTATGATATAACTCATGTTTATTCATGCCTGTTACCTCACTCAATTCTTCAAGATTCAACATTTTTATCCACCTCCCGTTTATTGGATTTGTTCTAGTTATACATCTCCTATTTTCAAATATCAATTTTTTCATTATTTTTTCTAAATTTTAAATTCAAATTCTCGTTTTATTTGTAACATGTTTTCCATTTCTACGCATACATCATTTCGCTTAACATTATCTCCTCCGCACATTTCAGAATATTATTCATCAACCTACACTCCTTCATCTTGGAATTCTTCCAGTCATCGTAATATATCCCTGTGCAGCCAATTCCTTATTCATAGCTTTTACCAGTTTATAGGCATGAGATTTTGAACCGTTTAATTCCTGTGCCACTTCATCAGCACTCATCATATGAAACAATCCGTCTGAAACTGCAATATCATCGAGATCCGAAACGTGCTGAACAGATCAAGCAAATTAAAGGTTGGTAAAAAATTACTCCTGTGAATGGCAACCATTCGCAGAAGTTTCTTTTTGGGCACCGTTTTGGCACCGATGGTCTTATTTTTCAATTTTAAATTTATCTGTATTTTATCTTACTGATAAATGTTTCGCTATTTCTCTACTTAGAATTTTTCAAATCATTCTCTCTTTAAGATAAAGAAAAACCCCAGAAACACGGGGTTTCCGGGGCATCTTCCGTTTGGACACAAAGTTATCTTGCGATAACACTATATATAATTTATCTGTTAATCAGTGATTACTCGATGATCGTAGCCACACGACCTGAACCAACCGTTCTACCACCCTCACGGATAGCGAAGGTAAGGCCCTGCTCCATAGCGATCGGATGGATCAGCTCAATGGTCATCTCAACGTTGTCGCCAGGCATACACATCTCGGTGCCTTCCGGAAGGCTGATCACGCCGGTAACGTCGGTCGTTCTGAAGTAGAACTGCGGACGGTAGTTGTTGAAGAACGGCGTATGACGGCCGCCCTCATCCTTGGTCAGAACGTACACCTGCGCGGTAAATTTGGTATGGCAGGTGATGCTGCCGGGTTTGCAGAGAACCTGTCCACGCTCGATGTCCGTTCTGCGGATACCGCGAAGCAGAGCGCCGATGTTGTCGCCTGCACGGGCCTCGTCCAGAAGCTTGCGGAACATCTCGATACCGGTAACGGTGGTTTTCTGGATGTCCTCTTTGATACCAACGATCTCTACTTCCTCGTTCAGATGAAGAGTACCACGCTCCACACGGCCCGTAGCAACGGTACCGCGGCCAGTGATGGTGAATACGTCCTCAACCGGCATAAGGAACGGCTTATCGGTGTCGCGCTCCGGATCCGGAATGTAGGTATCTATGGTATCCATCAGCTCCATGATGTTATCTGCCCACTTGCTCTCGGGATCCTCCAGAGCCTTCAGAGCGGAGCCCTTGATGATCGGGCAGTCATTGAAGCCGTACTCCTCAAGCTGCTCGGTAACTTCCATCTCTACCAGCTCGATCAGCTCCTCGTCGTCTACCATATCGCACTTGTTCAGGAACACTACGATATAGGGAACGCCTACCTGACGGGACAGAAGGATGTGCTCCTTCGTCTGCGCCATAACGCCGTCAGTAGCGGCAACAACCAGGATCGCGCCGTCCATCTGAGCAGCGCCGGTGATCATGTTCTTTACATAGTCCGCATGCCCCGGGCAGTCAACGTGCGCATAGTGTCTCTTCTCGGTAGAATACTCAACGTGAGCGGTAGAAATCGTGATACCACGTTCCTTCTCCTCCGGCGCTTTGTCGATCTTATCGAAATCTGTAACTACATTACCGGGAACCCGGAGCGCAAGCACCTTTGTGATCGCTGCGGTCAGGGTTGTCTTGCCATGGTCAACGTGACCGATGGTTCCGATATTACAATGTGTTTTGCTTCTGTCAAATTTAGCCTTTGCCATTTTTAATGTCCTCCTTAAAAATCTTTTCACCCATTCGGTTTGATAAAACCAGCTAGATTAGATTATATTTCAAAACAGCCGGTTTTTCAAGATAATTTTTGCTTTGTTTCATATATTTTTAAGCAATGCGTCTGACGGGCACTTTTGTCCGCGCCGGGGCCACAATGCCTTTAATTTGAAACCGGTCATCTCGATCTGTCGTTGAGCACCTTCTCCTGCACGGACTTGGGAACCTGCTCATACCGCTCGAAGAACATGGAGTAGTTGCCGCGTCCCTGGGTCTTGGAACGCAGATCCGTGGAGTAGCCGAACATCTCAGCCAGGGGTACGAACCCTCTGACGATCTTGCCGCCGCCCAGGTCGTCCATTCCCTCAATGCGGCCCCGGCGGGAATTGATGTCGCCGATGACGTCGCCCATGTATTCCTCGGGCATCGTCACTTCCACTTTCATAATTGGCTCAAGCAGCACCGGCTCGCCTTTCTTCATAGCATCCTTGAACGCGAGGGATCCTGCGATGTGGAATGCCATCTCGCTGGAATCCACCTCATGGTAGGAGCCGTCGAAGACGTTGGCGTGAACCCCCAGCACCGGGAATCCGCCGAGGACGCCGGCCTTTGCCGCCTCCTCGATACCCTCGCCTACTGCCGGTATATATTCCTTCGGGATCGCGCCGCCCACAACGGTGGACTCAAACTGGAAGGTCTCCTCGCCGTTGGGATCCATCGGCGTGAAGATAACCTTGCAGTGGCCGTACTGCCCGCGGCCTCCGGACTGCTTCGCATACTTGCTGTCCACAGTGACTTCCTTTGTAAAGGTTTCCTTGTAGGCAACCTGGGGCGCGCCCACGTTTGCCTCCACCTTGTACTCACGCAGCAGACGATCGACGATGATCTCCAGATGGAGCTCGCCCATGCCTGCAATGATGGTCTGGCCTGTCTCCTGATTGGTATGCGCGCGGAACGTCGGGTCTTCCTCCGCAAGCTTTGCAAGCGCCTCTCCCATCTTGCCCTGGCCGGCCTTGGTCTTTGGCTCGATCGCCAGCTCGATCACCGGCTCCGGAAATTCCATGGATTCCAGGATCACGGGATGCTGCTCGTCGCAGATCGTGTCGCCCGTGGTCGTGATCCTGAAGCCCACGGCCGCGGCGATATCGCCGGAATACACCTTATCCAGCTCTGCCCTCTTGTTTGCATGCATCTGAAGAATACGGCCCACGCGCTCCTTTCTGCCCTTGGTGGCATTCAGGATGTAGGAACCGGCATTCATGGTTCCGGAATACACGCGGAAGAACGCCAGCTTTCCTACAAACGGGTCCGCCATGATCTTGAACGCCAGGGCGGAGAAAGGCTCCTCATCGGAGGAGTGCCGCACCACCTCATTGCCGTCCGGATCGATACCCCTGATCGCCGGGATATCGGTGGGCGCCGGCATATACTCGATCACAGCATCCAGCATCTTCTGGACGCCCTTGTTCCTGTATGCGGAACCGCAGCACACCGGCACCGCGGTACACGCGCAGGTAGCCCTGCGCAGGACTGCTTTCATATCTTCCACGGAGGGTTCCTCCCCCTCCAGATACTGCAGCATCAGATCGTCGTCCAGCTCACAGATCTTCTCAATCAGTTCGGAACGGTAAAGCTCCGCGTCGTCCTGCATGTCCTCCGGGATGTCTACGATGGAAATGTTTTCTCCCTTATCGTCATTGTAGAGGTAGGCTTTCATCTCAAACAGATCGATGATCCCCCGGAACTCGTCCTCCTTGCCAATTGGAAGCTGCAGGCAGATCGCGTTTTTGCCAAGCCTGGTGCGGATCTGTTCCACCGCCCCGTAGAAGTCCGCCCCCAGGATGTCCATCTTGTTGATAAAGGCCATACGGGGTACGTTGTAGGTGTCGGCCTGACGCCATACATTCTCAGACTGCGGTTCTACGCCGCCTTTCGCACAGAACACCCCGACCGCTCCGTCCAGCACACGCAGGGAACGCTCCACCTCAACGGTAAAGTCTACGTGACCCGGAGTATCAATGATGTTGATACGGTGCTCAAGCGCGCCCGGTTTGGGCTTGCAGTTTTCTTGCAGTGTCCAGTGACATGTCGTGGCGGCTGAAGTGATGGTAATACCCCTCTCCTGCTCCTGGGCCATCCAGTCCATGGTCGCAGTACCCTCATGGGTATCGCCGATCTTGTAGTTCACACCAGTATAGTATAAGATACGCTCGGTCAATGTGGTCTTGCCCGCATCGATGTGAGCCATAATACCAATATTTCTGGTTCTCTCTAATGGATATTCTCTCCCAGCCAAAATTTTTTCCTCCTGTTTTGACATCAAACAGGCCTTACCAGACAGCCTGTTCTGATGGGATATGCCGGTAAATTCAGCATTTCCTTAGAACCGATAATGTGCAAAAGCCTTGTTAGCCTCTGCCATCTTATGCATATCTTCTTTTCTCTTCACAGACGCGCCCGTGTTGTTGGCCGCATCCATCAGCTCGTTTGCCAGCCTCTCTTCCATGGTTTTCTCGCCTCTCTTGCGGGAGAACATGGTGATCCAGCGAAGGGCAAGGGCCTGGCGCCTGTCCGGCCTCACCTCGATGGGAACCTGGTAAGTGGCTCCACCGATACGTCTTGCCTTTACCTCGATCGCCGGCATAACGTTGTTCATCGCCTCTTCAAACACTTCGACGGCCGACTTTCCGGTCTTCTCTTCCACTCTTGCAAACGCACCGTATACGATCTTCTGCGCGATGCCCTTCTTGCCGTCCAGCATGATATTGTTGATCAGCTTGGACACCACTTTGTTGTTGTATAACGGATCTGCTAAAACGTCTCTTTTCTGAGTATGTCCTTTACGTGGCACGTTACTTCCCTCCTTAATATAATTAATTCACAGGTACTCACGATTGTGTTTCCGTCGTGTCTCATGCTCGGACTCCTTTATAAACCCGCAACCACCCGGTAATAAGAACTCCGCAAAACATAAGGTGAAACAAAATCTGGTAGCGATACGCCTGAATTATTTCTTAGCGTCTTTCGGTCTCTTTGCGCCGTACTTGGAACGGGCCTGCCTTCTGTTGGCGACACCCGCCGTATCCAGCGTACCCCTGACGATATGGTATCTGGTACCCGGAAGATCCTTTACCCTGCCGCCGCGGATCAGCACCACGCTATGCTCCTGAAGGTTATGGCCTTCGCCCGGAATATAGCTTGTCACCTCGATGCCGTTGGACAGACGTACTCTGGCAATCTTTCTCAGGGCCGAGTTCGGCTTCTTGGGAGTAGCCGTCTTTACTGCTGTGCAGACGCCTCTCTTCTGGGAAGAAGATGCGTTGGTGGCTCTCTTCTTCAGGGAGTTAAACCCTTTCTGGAGCGCCGGGGCAGTTGATTTCTTTACAGATGTCTTTCTGCCTTTTCTTACTAACTGGTTAAATGTTGGCATTAACTTTTCACCTCCTGATAGATTTATGCGGATTTCCCGCTGTTGTGGTTGCAAATTTTGTGCGCAAAAATAACGCTTACGCGGTCACGCACTTTTATATTATACGTTTGGCGATTTTCCTTGTCAAGGAATTTTTGCATATCCAGATGCTTTTTCGGATACTTTTCTTATATTTTTCTTAAACCTCTGGACATCCATTTGGGGCAATGATACAATGTCTCTGATCGTCCGGGGCGCCCTGGCGGTCTGTGTGCGGCGGTCCGGGCACGTATCGGGGAGAATTACATTATATAATAAGTAGAAACACACTAAGGGGATTTATTTATGCTAAAATTTCTGAAACCGTTCTCTTTTGTCCCTGCGCTTGTAATGATGTATCTGATCTTCAGTTTTTCTTCGCAGGACGGGATTACATCGTCGCAGCTCAGTTACAAAATCAGTTATAAAATCGTCGAGGCCGGAAGCAGCCTTCTCGGCGAGGAGATGGATCCCTGGGAAATCGACAGCATTGCCACCCGTTATAACGGCATTGTCCGCAAGATCGCCCATATGGGCGAATATTTTCTGCTGGCCGTCGCCGTCGCTTTTCCATTATATGTATACGGACTGCGGGGCATCCTGCTGATGATCGTGGCCGGGCTGTTCTGCGTCGCTTTCGCCTGCGGGGACGAATACCACCAGTCCTTTACCGAGGGCCGAAGCCCGTCCAGGCGGGACGTACTCATCGATTCCTTCGGCGTCTTCTGGGGGATCATTCTGGTGCGCATCATCGGCTGGACCGGCCGCAAGACCATCTTCCGCCCCTTCGGGAAAAAACGGAAGCAGCAGGCGGACGGAGACGCGCAATTCTACGGAAACGCGTCCTGCGGCGCGCCCCGAAACGGATACCAGCCGCAGACGCCCTATGGCGCGCCCTGTAACGGCTGCCAGCAAGCTCCCTACGGCGCACCGCAGAACGGATACCAGCCGCAGACGCCCTATAACGCGTCCTGTAACAGCTGCCAGCAAGCTCCCTACGGCGCACCGCAGAACGGATGCCAGCCGCAGACGCCCTATAACGCGCCCTGTAACGGCTGCCAGCAAGCTCCCTACGGCGCACCGCAGTATGTCACGCCGCCGGTATATCAGGGGCAATTCCCGGAGGATACCACCTCCGACCGGCTATCGGAAGATATGTCCCTCAAAAAGCTGGTAAAGGACTTAAAGGAGCAGAAAAAAGAGGGGAAAAAAACGAAAACCCCAAAAGTCTCCCGGATCTCTGACACCCCCGAAATCCATGAGATCGATCTGGACGATCCATAGAATGGGGCAAAGGATCCACTTATAAAAAATAAAAGAAAATAAAAGGGGCGCCGCATTACAAATGGAACGCTTAATGCGGCAGCCCCTCATTTTTTATCAGGCAATCATTGCTCGTCCCCGGGCGTCCCGACGAGTTCCTCCACAGGCAGTTCCTCCGGGGTTCCCGGAGTCTCTTCTTCCTCCGGGAGCTCATCAGCCAGCGGCCCGTCGATCTCATCCAGTTCGTCCAGTTCCTCCACCGTCAGATCTTCATCCCCGTCCAGCTCCTCAGGGGAAAGCTCCTCCTCGCAGGCCATCTCGTACTGATCGTCGTCCGTCCCCGAAACATCCAGCTTGACATTGCGGTAACGCTTCATCCCAGTACCGGCCGGGATCAGCTTGCCGATGATGACATTCTCCTTCAGGCCAATCAGGGGGTCGATCTTGCCCTTGATCGCTGCGTCTGTGAGAACCTTTGTCGTCTCCTGGAAGGAGGCTGCGGACAGGAAGGAATCGGTAGCCAGAGCCGCCTTCGTGATGCCCAGCATGATGCGCTTTCCTTCCGCCGGTTCTTTGCCGGCCTCGCGCATTTTCTCATTTACATCCTCGTATTCCAGTATATCCACCAGGGAGCCGGGCAGGAATTCCGTGTCGCCGTTGTTCTCGATCCGGACTTTCTTCAGCATCTGGCGGACGATCACCTCGATGTGCTTGTCGTTGATTTCAACGCCCTGCAGCCTGTATACGCGCTGTACCTCCCGGAGCATATAATCCTGCACCGCCTCGACGCCTTTGATCTTCAGGATGTCGTGGGGGTTTACGCTTCCTTCCGTCAGCTCGTCGCCGGCCTCCAGATATACGCCGTCCACCGCCTTGAGCCTGGAACCGTAGGGAATCAGGTACGTCTTGGATTCGCCGGTCTCATTGTTTGTCACCACGATCTCCCGTTTCTTCTTGGTGTCGTGGATGGAAGCGACGCCTGCGATCTCCGTGATGATGGCAAGGCCCTTGGGCTTACGCGCCTCGAAAAGCTCCTCCACACGGGGAAGACCCTGGGTGATATCTCCGCCGGCCACGCCGCCGGTATGGAAGGTACGCATGGTAAGCTGGGTACCGGGTTCTCCGATGGACTGCGCCGCGATAATCCCTACGGATTCACCCACCTGCACCGCCTGGCCGGTAGCCATATTGGCGCCATAGCACTTCGCGCAGATGCCCACGTGGGAACGGCAGGTCAGGATCGTTCGGATCTTGATCTTCTCAAAGGGCTTTCCTTCCTCATCCACACCCTCGCTCATAATACGGGCGGCCCGTCCCGGCGTGATCATATGGTTGGCCTCGACAATCACTTCGCCGTCCCGGCTGCGGATCGTATTGCAGGAAAATCTCCCTGTGATGCGCTCCTGCACGTTTTCGGTCTCCTCATTGCCGTCTGTAAAGGAGCCGACGAACATACCCGGAATCTCATCTCCCTCCGCGCAGCAGTCTACCTCGCGGATGATCAGATCCTGGGACACATCCACCAGACGCCTGGTAAGATAGCCGGAGTCAGCGGTACGCAGCGCCGTATCGGAAAGTCCCTTGCGCGCTCCGTGAGCAGACATGAAATATTCCAGTACGTCCAGCCCCTCACGGAAATTGGATTTGATGGGCAGCTCGATGGTATGGCCCGTCGTATCGGCCATCAGGCCTCGCATACCCGCCAGCTGCTTGATCTGCTTGTCGGAACCCCGGGCGCCGGAATCCGCCATCATATAAATGTTGTTGTATTTGTCAAGTCCGTCCAGCAGAGCCCTGGTGAGGACGTCGTCCGTCTCTTTCCAGGTCTCCACCACTTCTTTATAGCGCTCCTCCTCGGTGATCAGGCCGCGCTTGTAGTTCTTTGTGATCCGGTCCACCGTATCCTGGGCCTGGGCGATGAGCTGCGGCTTCTCGGGGGGCACGGTCATATCGGAAATGGACACGGTCATGGCCGCCTGGGTAGAATACCTGTAACCGGTAGACTTGATCATGTCAAGCACCTCGGCTGTCCTGGTCGCCCCGTGCCGGTCGATGACACGCTCCAGAATCTGCTTCAACTGCTTTTTGCCCACCAGGAAGTCCACTTCCAGCTTCAGCTCGTTGCCCGGAACGGAACGATCCACAAAGCCAAGATCCTGGGGCAGGATCTCATTAAAGAGGAAACGGCCCAGCGTGGATTCTATGATCTCAGACAATACGCTTCCGTCCGGCTGCTTCTGCTGCTGGCGGATACGGATCTTAGCCTGCAGGGTGATCGCCTTGTTTTCATAGGCCAGGATCGCCTCGCTCACACTCCGGAAATACTTGCCTTCCCCCAGTGACCCCGGCCTCTCTTGGGTCAGATAATAGATGCCCAGTACCATATCCTGGGAGGGAACGGCCACAGGCCCGCCGTCGGAGGGCTTCAGCAGGTTATTCGGAGACAGCAGCATAAACCGGCACTCCGCCTGCGCCTCTACGGACAGGGGAAGGTGTACCGCCATCTGGTCGCCGTCAAAGTCGGCGTTGAACGCAGTACACACAAGGGGGTGAAGCTTGATCGCCTTGCCTTCCACAAGGATCGGCTCAAAGGCCTGGATGCCAAGACGGTGCAGTGTGGGGGCGCGGTTCAGCATCACCGGATGCTCCTTGATCACGTCCTCCAATACGTCCCACACCTCCGGCTGGAGGCGTTCTACCATCTTCTTTGCGTTTTTGATGTTGTGGGATGCTCCGTTGGCTACCAGTTCCTTCATAACAAAGGGCTTAAACAGTTCGATCGCCATCTCCTTTGGCAGGCCGCACTGATAGATCTTCAGTTCCGGTCCCACAACGATAACGGAACGCCCGGAATAATCCACACGTTTCCCCAGCAGATTCTGACGGAAACGGCCGGATTTGCCCTTCAGCATATCGGAAAGGGATTTCAGCGCCCGGTTACCCGGCCCGGTGACGGGACGGCCGCGGCGGCCGTTGTCGATCAGGGCATCCACCGCCTCCTGGAGCATACGCTTCTCATTGCGCACAATAATATCGGGAGCGCCCAGCTCCAGCAGCCTCTTCAGACGGTTGTTTCTATTGATAATACGGCGGTACAGGTCGTTCAGGTCGGAGGTGGCAAAACGGCCGCCGTCAAGCTGCACCATGGGGCGCAGATCCGGCGGGATCACAGGGATCACCGTCATAACCATCCACTCGGGACGGTTGCCGGACTCCCGGAACGCCTCAACCACTTCCAGCCTCTTTATAATCCTGGCGCGCTTCTGGCCGGTTGATTCCTTCAGGGCATCCTTCAACTCCTGGGCATCCTTCTTAATATCGATGGCTTCCAGCAGTTCCTTGATGGACTCGGCGCCCATGCCGGCCCGGAAGCTGCTTCCCCATTTCTCTTTTGCCTCCTGGTACTCCCGCTCGGTGAGTACCTGTTTGTAAGTCAGATCCGACGCCCCCGGATCCAGAACGATATAGTTTGCGAAATACAGAACCTTCTCCAGGACTCTCGGGGAGATGTCCAGCATCAGGCCCATTCTGGAGGGAATCCCCTTAAAATACCAGATATGGGATACCGGCGCAGCCAGTTCGATATGGCCCATACGCTCCCTGCGGACGCTGGATTTTGTGACCTCGACGCCGCATCGGTCGCACACAACGCCCTTGTAGCGGATTTTTTTGTATTTCCCGCAATGGCACTCCCAGTCCTTGCTGGGCCCAAAGATACGTTCGCAGAAAAGGCCGTCCTTTTCCGGCTTCAGGGTACGGTAATTGATTGTCTCCGGCTTTGTCACTTCCCCGTGGGACCACTCCCTGATTTTTTCCGGGGAGGCGAGGCCAATCTTGATCGCGTCAAAAGTAATCGGCTGGTAAGCCTCATTATTTGTTGTCTCAGGCATTGATGGTACTCCTTTCACACGCTACTCTTCGTCAAAAGTCTCTTCAAGCTCCACATTTTCTTCATCAATCGGGTCTTCTTCCACGTCCACCAGCTCTTCGCCCTCAAACTCCTGTCTGCTGAAGCCGTAGCGGCCCAGGGAATCCTGCTCCCGGTCGTTATATCTGCGATCCCCCTCAATCACGGAACGCAGATCCGTATCGCCGTAATCCACAGACTCCAGCAGCTTCACTTCTTTCCCGTCCTCCCCAAGGGCCTTTACGTCAAGGCCCAGGGACTGCAGTTCTTTGAGCATGACCTTGAAGGACTCCGGAATGCCCGGCTCCGGTATATTCTCGCCTTTGATGATCGCCTCGTAGGTCTTCACACGTCCCACCACATCGTCGGATTTCACAGTCAGGATTTCCTGCAGCGTGTAGGATGCGCCGTAAGCCTCCAGCGCCCATACCTCCATCTCACCGAAACGCTGTCCGCCGAACTGTGCCTTGCCTCCCAGCGGCTGCTGGGTCACAAGGGAGTAGGGGCCGGTGGAACGGGCATGGATCTTGTCGTCCACCAGATGATGCAGCTTCAGATAATGCATATGCCCGATGGTGGTGGGGTTGTCGAAATACTCGCCGGTGCGGCCGTCCCGCAGGAGCACCTTGCCGTCCCTGGAAATGGGGACTCCTTTCCAGAGCGCCCTGTGTTCCCGGTTTTGGGAAAGGTATTCCATCACTTCTGCATCCAGTTCCCCTTTATGCCTGTCGCTGAAATTTTCCTCCTGGCCGAGGGCCTTTGCCTCTTCCGCGTCAAAGGGCAGGTTGACATAATCGTTTGCCAGCTCCAGCGTATCCATGATATCGTTCTCATTCGCCCCGTCAAATACCGGCGTCGCCACATTGAAGCCAAGGGCCTTTGCCGCCAGGCTCATGTGGATCTCCAGCACCTGCCCGATGTTCATACGGGACGGCACGCCCAGCGGATTCAGCACGATATCCAGGGGACGCCCGTTTGGCAGGAACGGCATATCCTCCACCGGAAGCACCCGGGAAACCACGCCCTTGTTGCCGTGCCGTCCGGCCATCTTGTCACCGACGGAGATCTTCCTCTTCTGGGCGATATAAATGCGCACCGCCTGGTTGACCCCCGGGGAAAGCTCGTCGCCGTTCTCCCGGGTAAACACCTTTGCGTCCACAACGATTCCGTACTCACCGTGGGGCACCTTGAGGGACGTATCCCGTACCTCGCGGGCCTTCTCGCCGAAGATCGCCCGCAGCAGGCGCTCCTCTGCCGTCAGTTCTGTCTCTCCCTTCGGAGTAACCTTGCCCACAAGGATATCCCCCGCGCGCACCTCTGCTCCGATGCGGATAATTCCTCTCTCATCCAGATCCTTCAGCGCGTCGTCGCCCACGCCGGGCACGTCTCTGGTAATTTCCTCCGGCCCCAGCTTCGTATCCCGGGCCTGAGCCTCATATTCTTCAATATGGACGGATGTGTACACATCATCCATAACCAGCTTCTCGCTGATCAGGACCGCATCCTCGTAATTATAGCCTTCCCAGGTCATAAAACCGATCAGCGGATTCTTGCCAAGGGCGATCTCCCCGTTGGAGGTGGAAGCGCCGTCCGCAATGACTTCGCCCTTCTCCACGCGGTCCCCCTTAAATACGATGGGTCTCTGATTGTAGCAGTTGCTCTGATTGCTCCGGACAAACTTCATCAGACGGTATTCGTCTTTATTTCCGTCGTCCGTCCGGATCACGATCCGGTTGGCCTCGGACCGTTCCACAACGCCGGCGTTCCGGGCGAGCACACACACGCCGGAGTCCACCGCCGCCTTCACTTCCATACCGGTACCCACCACCGGGGCCTCGGTAGTCAGAAGCGGCACGGCCTGCCGCTGCATATTGGAACCCATCAACGCACGATTCGCGTCGTCGTTCTGCAGAAACGGGATCAGCGCGGTAGCCACAGAAAACACCATCTTCGGGGAAACGTCCATATAATCGAACCTATTCCGCTCGTACTCCTGGGTTTCCTCACGGTACCGGCCGGATACGTTCTTACGGATAAAATGCCCTTCTTCATCCAACGGCTCGTTGGCCTGGGCCACATGGTAATTGTCCTCCTCGTCCGCAGTCATATAAACGACTTCGTCCGTAACTCTCGGATTCTTCGGATCGGATTTGTCGATCTTGCGGTAAGGCGCTTCCACAAATCCGTATTCGTTGATCCGCGCATAACACGCCAGAGAATTGATCAGGCCGATATTCGGGCCCTCAGGGGTTTCAATGGGACACATCCTGCCGTAATGGGAGTAGTGGACGTCGCGCACCTCGAATCCGGCCCGGTCCCTGGAAAGACCGCCGGGGCCCAGGGCGGAGAGACGCCGCTTATGGGTCAGCTCTCCCAGGGGGTTGTTCTGATCCATAAACTGAGACAGCTGGGAAGAACCGAAAAATTCCTTCACCGCCGCCGTCACCGGTTTGATATTGATCAGGGACTGCGGGGAAATTCCCTCGATCTCCTGGGTGGTCATGCGCTCCCGCACCACGCGCTCCAGCCTGGACAGGCCGATGCGGTACTGGTTCTGCAAAAGCTCGCCCACCGCGCGGATACGGCGATTGCCCAGATGGTCGATGTCGTCGTCGTTTCCAATGCCATATTCAAGATGGATGTTATAATTAATGGAAGCAAGAATATCTTCCTTTGTAATATGCTTCGGGATCAGGTCATGCACAGACCTGCGGATCGCCTCTTTGCAGTCGTCCACATCCGGGTTTTCCTCAAGGATGCGCTTCAGCGCCGGATAATAAACCAGTTCCGTGATGCCCAGCTCCCGGGGATTGCAGTCCACAAAATTTCTCAGATCCACCATCATGTTGGAGAGAACCCGAACGTCCCTCTCCTCCGTACGGATCACCACACAGGGGACCGCCGCGTTCTGGATCTGATCCGCCAGTTCACGATTTACCTCCGTGCCCGCCGCCGCAATGATCTCGCCGGTGGTCACATCCACAACGTCTTCCGCCAGAATATGACCCGCGATACGGTTGCGCAGCATCAGCTTCTTGTTGTATTTATACCGCCCCACCTTCGCCAGGTCATACCGGCGGGGGGCAAAAAACATACTCATAATCAGGCTCTCTGCGCTCTCCACAGCCAGAGGCTCACCGGGACGGATCTTTTTGTACAGCTCAAGGAGGCCCTCCTGGTAGTTGGACGCGGTATCCTTCGCCAGGGTGGCGACAATTTTCGGCTCCTCGCCGAACATATCTATAATTTCCGCATTGGAACCGACGCCGAGGGCACGGATCAGAACCGTGACAGGCACCTTCCTTGTCCGGTCCACACGCACATAGAAAACATCATTGGAGTCTGTCTCATATTCCAGCCAGGCGCCGCGATTGGGAATCACGGTGCAGGAATACAGCTTTTTGCCCAGCTTGTCGTGAGATGTGGCATAATAGATGCCGGGAGAACGGACGAGCTGGCTGACGATGACGCGCTCCGCGCCATTGATCACAAACGTGCCGGTGGCCGTCATCAGCGGGAGATCCCCCATGAAAATATCATGCTCGCTGATCTCGTCATTTTCTTTATTATGGAGACGGACCCGGACTTTAAGAGGCGCGGCGTACGTTGCATCCCGCTCCACACACTCCTCAATCGAGTATTTCACATCATCCTCACACAGCTTGAAATCCACAAATTCAAGGCTCAGCTTGCCGCTGTAATCCTCGATCGGTGAGATGTCATCAAAGACCTCTCTGAGTCCCTCATCCAGAAACCACTGATAGGAGTTCTTCTGAACCTCGATCAGGTTCGGCATCTCAAGAACTTCTTTCTGGCGCGAATAACTCATACGAAATCCTTTACCATTTGTAATAGGACGTATCCTGTTTTTCTCCATTGATGTTTCACCTCTGTTCTTTCTGCAGTCTTATTTTTGGGCATAGTGATACGAAGGCACAATCCCTCATAATAATGCACCCTACACTGTAGCACAATTTGGAAATCACGTCAAGGCGTTTTTTGCCCAAAACCAGGCATTTTCTGTGAACCGCGCAAACCCGTAAACTACTTCGCATTTTCTTCGCGCACGCTCTATTATGTAAAAAGAGACAGCCGTCCGGAAATAAAGTTCCTTTCGTCTGCCTCTCTTCTGTCCCGCCCTCATGCGGACTGTTGGAAACCGAAATACGCTTCGCATCTCCCCGGCGCAGGGGCGGCCGCAATCACTTCAATGTGACCTTTGCCCCTTCTGCCTCGAGCTTTGTCTTGAGCTCCTCTGCCTCTGCCTTGGAAACGCCCTCTTTTACTGTCTTCGGGGCTTCGTCTACGACTGCCTTTGCCTCTTTCAGGCCAAGACCGGTCACTTCGCGGACAACCTTAATGACCTTAACCTTGTTCGGGCCAACCTCTGTCAGCTCTACATCAAACTCATCCTTCTCCTCCGCTGCCTCTTCTGCGCCGGCTCCTGCTGCCGCGACCACAACGCCCGCCGCCGCGGATACGCCGAATTCTTCCTCGCAGGCTTTTACCAGCTCATTCAGTTCAAGTACGGATAACTCTTTAATCGCTTCAATAAATTCCGCTGTCGTCAACTTTGCCATTTTATTTTCCTCCTGATTATTTGTTTTGATTTCAACTGTTGATTGCAGGCTTCTCTTACTCTGCTTTCGCTTCCGCGATCTGATTCAGCACACGTGCGAGATTCGTGATCGGGGACTGGATGCTTCCAAGCAGCTTGCCAAGAAGCTCTTCCCTTGACGGAACATCGGCAAGGGCCGCCACGCCGGTCTCATCATAATAACCGCCTTCCACAATGCCTGCAAGCATCTTCAGGGTGGGAGCAGTTTTCACGTATTTTGAAATGATCCTCGCCGGAGCTGTTGCGTCGTCCTTGGAAACTGCGATCGCGTTGGGCCCTTCCAGATGGGGAAGAAGCTGCTCGCAGTCGGTTCCCTTGAACGCACGGGTCATCATCGTGTTCTTGTACACCTTGTAGGTAATACCGGCTTCTCTCAGCTCTTTGCGAAGCTGCGTGTCTGCCTCCACCGTAATACCGCTGTAATGAACAAGAATAACGGACTGCGCGTCTTTGACGTTCTCAGCAATCTCGTCTACGATCGGCTGTTTCAGTTCAACTTTTGCCATAATGGTGCACCTCCTTATAGATTTGCGTGTACCGCCGGATTTCGGGGGAATAAAAAAGCCCTCTGCAAGACAGAGAGCACCTAATTCTTCCTGAAGAATCTCCATACTCCTCGGCAGGCGGCTTCACCTTACGCCATACGGCACCTGCTGTCTTCGGCAGTCATCGGATATAAAATAGCACAGAGCAGGCAGTCTGTCAAGTTTTTAATTTAAAATCCCCGAAGCGCGTACCTTCGGGGATTTTCTGCAATTCTTTATACAAGCTTCGCCGGGTTGATCCTGACTCCGGGACCCATCGTGGATGCGAGGGTCACGCTTCTGAGGAACTGGCCTTTTACCGCCGCCGGCCTTGCCTTTATAATTGCTTCCATAAGCGTCTGGAAGTTGTCCGATAACTGCTCCTCTGTAAAAGAAGCCTTTCCTATTGGCACGTGGATAATATTCGTCTTGTCCAGCCTGTACTCGATCTTACCGGCTTTGATCTCATTGATCGCCTTTGTCACATCCATGGTAACTGTGCCCGCTTTCGGGTTTGGCATAAGGCCCTTCGGCCCAAGGACACGGCCCAGGCGGCCCACAACGCCCATCATATCCGGGGTGGCGACCACTACGTCAAAGTCAAGCCAGCCCTCCTTCTGAATCTTCGGGACCAGTTCTTCTGCGCCCACATACTCGGCGCCGGCTGCGACCGCCTCGTCTGCCTTTGCATTCTTTGCAAATACAAGGACGCGTACCTGTTTGCCGGTTCCATGGGGAAGCACTACCGCGCCCCGGATCTGCTGATCCGCATGACGTCCATCGCAGTTTGTCCGGATATGAACCTCGATCGTCTCATCAAACTTTGCTACCGCTGTCTTTTTTGCAAGCGCAACAGCTTCGCTGACATCGTAAAGAGCCGAGCGATTGACTGCCTTTGCCGCCTCTGCATATTTCTTTCCTTTTTTCATATTAACCTCCTGGTGGTGTTTGCGGGGATTTCCCTCCCACTATACTCTGTTCGTCTGCAAAATAACCAAAACGGGTATGTCATTCCTCGACCACGATGCCCATGCTCCGTGCGGTTCCGGCGATCATGCTCATGGCCGCCTCAATGCTGCCCGCGTTCAGATCCGGCATCTTCGTCTCTGCAATCTCTCTCACCTTGTCCTTTGAGATTGTGGCAACCTTGTTCTTGTTGGGAACGCCGGATGCAGTGGTGAGGTTGCACGCTTTCTTCAGCAGCACCGCGGCGGGCGGAGTCTTTGTGATGAAGCTGAAGCTCCTGTCCGCATATACGGTGATAACGACCGGAATAATCAGGTCGCCCTTGTCCGCCGTCCTTGCGTTGAACTCTTTTGTAAACTGAACAATGTTCACACCGTGCTGACCAAGAGCCGGGCCAACCGGCGGCGCTGGCGTCGCCTTACCAGCAGGAATCTGTAATTTAATATAACCAGTTACTTTTTTTGCCATGTCAGGCACCTCCTATGTGGTATTGTCGGGAGTACAGCTTCCCTCCCACTTCCCCCGGCCCTGCCGGGGAATTGTTTCTGTGTCGCTTGATTTGCATAAACACTTCTTTGTGAGTTTATGCGCTACGCGCATTCTCATTCGCTGAAACTCACATTTTCCGGATTTCTGTGAAACTTATCTCAACCGGGGTCTCGCGTCCAAACAGCTCGACATTGATCGTAACGCTCTGCTTGTTCTGGTTTACGGCCTGAACCACGCCGACCGTATCCTTCCATACGCCGCCCACCACGGTCACCATATCGCCTTTCTCAAACTCTATAGTAACATTGTTGGACTGGATGCCGAGATTGAACATCTCCAGATCCGTCAACGGCACCGGTTTGGAGCCCGGGCCGACAAATCCTGTGACCCCCCGGGTGTTGCGGACAACATACCAGGTATCGTCGTTCATAATCATGTTGATCAGGACATAACCCGGAAACAGCTTCTTCTGAACTGTTTTCCTTACGCCGTTTTTCAGTTCCACAACATCCTGAAGGGGAACCCTCACCTCAAGTATCTGATCCTCCAGATGCCGGTTCTCGATCGTCTTCTCGATGTTGGCTTTGACTTTGTTCTCATACCCCGAATAGGTATGCGCTACATACCAGCTCGCTTCTGCCATACAATCACCCTGTCCTCACTACCTCATTTAGAAACTGATATTCACCAGAACGTTCACGCCATACTGGAAGATAAAATCCATAATAGCAATGATCATTCCCAGCACAATAGAAACTGCAACTACGGCGCCGGTCTCTTTCAACAGTGAATCACGGTCAGGCCAGATAATCTTCTTGAATTCGGCTTTGAGTCCGCCAAACCAGCTCTTTTTCAGGCTTTTTTCTGTTTTCTCTGCCATTCCTTCACTTCCTTTGCATGAATCTGACGGTTACTTCGTTTCCTTGTGTAATGTGTGTGTCTTGCAGAACCGGCAGTATTTCTTTGTCTCCATTCTTTCCGGATGGTTCTTTTTCTCTTTTGTCATGTTGTAATTACGCTGCTTACATTCCGTACATGCCAATGTGATTCTCACGCGCACAACTTCCACCTCGCTCTCTAATTTGTTTCCATCAGCGGAAAACCACTGTTTTTGGGCAATAAAAAAAGCCCGCTTCCATACGCCCATCCAGTGTACCATACCGGCATATGGAAAGTCAAGGATAATTTGATGCTTATTGCATCGATATCACAGATACTCCAGCCGGTATTCCACCGCTCCGCCCTCCCGGGCCGTCATAATCATATAGCTTGGCCGGTGGCCCTCCTGCCTGGGAAAAGACAGGCTGCCCGGGTTGAGCACCGTCAGGTTTGGATCACTCTGGTCCAGCATCGGCCGGTGGGTGTGCCCGAACATTGCGATATCACAGTTGTTTTCCCTCGCGTTCCGGATCAGATTTCCGGTGCCAGCCGACACCAGAAAGCTGTGACCGTGGGTAATCAGAATGCGATGTCCGTCCAGCTTGATGACCGCCGAGTTCGGCAGCCGGGTAAAAAGATCGCAGTTGCCGGCAACCATATAAACCGGGCATTCTGCCATACCCCGGATCCGTTCCTCCCCGCTGTCGGAATCCCCCAGATGAATCATGTAATCCAGTTTTCCCACCTTTTTCAGCACCTTTTTCAGATTGCCCTCACATCCGTGTGTATCGCTCACAATCAGAACTCTCATCGTAATTTCTCAGTCCTCCTGCAGACTCTCCCTCAGTTTGATTTTCATGGCCCGAAGCGCTTTCCCCCGGTGGCTCAGTTCATTTTTCTGCTCCGGGGAAAGCTCCGCCGATGTGCAGCCCTGGCCGGGCAGATAGAAGATCGGGTCATAGCCGAATCCGTTGCCGCCTCTGGCCTCATGGCCGATCCGTCCTTCCATCACCCCTCTGGCGGTAAGGAGAGAACCGTCCGGAAACGCGCAGGCCACCGCGCATACGAACCGTGCGCCCCGCTCCTTATCCGGCACGCCCTGAAGCTTTTCCAGGATCGCCCGGTTTTTGATCTCATAGGGCGTATCCTCCCCCATGAACCGGGCGGAATAGATGCCGGGGGCGCCCTCCAGGTAATCGACCTCCAGCCCGGAATCATCCGCCAGGACAATCCCGCCTGCCAGCTCCATGACCGTTTTCGCCTTAATAGCCGCATTTTCCTCAAAGCTCGCCCCGTTCTCCTCGATATCGGCGGTGATTCCCGCTTCCTTCATGGAAACCACGGGAATCCCCAGGTCGCTGAGGATCATGCGTATCTCCCGCATTTTCCCCTGATTGCCCGTGGCAAAAATAATTCGCTTTTCCATAATAATCTCCATTCACTGCTGCATCCCGGCCTCTTCTGCCCGTTTTGTGTAGGCTTTCAGGCACACATTTGTGCCATACCGCTCCTCCACGTCCTGCCACACCCTTCCGTTGGGGCTGAGATAGCCTTCCTTGCCCTCTGTGGTGACATTCTGCGTGTACTCGTCCGCCTGATACTCCACGGCCACCGGGCTGTTCCAGCCGGGGGTATTGATCTTCACCGCCACTGCAAACCGCTCTCCTGCATAAAGCTCCTGGTATTGTTCCAGATCAACGGTGTAATAGCCCTCATTCTGCAAAGTCCCGCTTTGCAGAATGATGCGCTCCCCAAAAGAACCGGAATCCGCAAAATCATGGACCAGATAGACCTCATAATATGCATTCCGGGCAGTGGCGTAAAAACCCACGGCGGCCAGCAGCTCCTCCTCTTCGGCGGTGTAGACATTCGCAAACCAGCACTCCTCTTTGTCAAAGCCCTGGACCGCCTGCCAGCCGCAGTCGTCCGTCTGGTAAATCCTGTCGTAATTATCTGTGGACTCGATCCTCGTGTACGCCACATTCACACATCCGATATTGGCGTCCTCATAGGAGACGTAGAAAATACCGTCCTCCCCGAAATCGCTTCCCCAGGCATTCTGACAGATGTAAGCGCCGTCCTCCTTTGGCGTCTGAGAGAAATTATACCGGGAAAAGGCATCGTCCCAGCCCAGAATCACTACGTCATGGTCCTTTTCCTTCTGCTCCGGATAATAGTAAGCGGCGGTTTCTTCATTATAATACGGTTCCGAAGCGGCAGTGGTCTGCCTGCTCATAAAAAGGGAAGTCTGGACTGCCCCGTAGGCATGTACCATCTCCTTGATCCAGTCCCGGTCCGCTTCCCGGAGCACCTGGATCTCCTGCACATGGACCGCCGGGGAAAGTCCCTCCGCCGAGCATCCGTCCCCGTAGGGGTCTTCTTCCTCCAGCACCGGCCCCTGCCAGCCGCTCAAATAGGCCATGGCCATTTCACAGTTACCCCCCGCGTTTACATCCATGGTGAACCCATTGTTCAGCGTCATATGATCCGCCGAAAATATCAGGTCTGTATCCGGAAGAAGGGACGCCTCCATGGCCGACACGGCGGCCAGCGCCCAGCAGGTACCATATTCTCCCTGGCTGCGCACCATCGGTTTTTTCCCGTAATCTCCGGCATACCAGCTCCCGCTCAGGCCGTCTGTTGGTTCCTGCCGGGCGCTTCCTGGCGCCCCTTCTGTTTCTGCTGTTTTTACTGCTTCTGTCGTCTCTGTCACCCCGGCTGTCTCTGCCGCCGCCCTCTGGCTTCTGGCAGGAATCATGTCAAATCCCGCCGCGCCCAGTATGCCGGCCGCCAGCGTCAGTGCTGCCATGCGTTTTTTTATCTTCAATGCTTCATCACATCCCGTCTCGGGGGCCTTGGCCCCAGGAACTGATAATAATAGGTTTTGATCATTCCGTTGTACAGCTTGCGGTTCCTGTCCGCTTTTCTGCCAATATATTTCTCCGCCTGATCATAGGCGGTTATCACGTACTCGGACCAGGAATCCAGCCGTTCAAAGGCCTGTCCGATCTCCCGGTAGAGGGCCGGCAGGGCGTCCTGCTCCTCGATACGCTCCCCATAGGGGGGATTCGTGATGACAAAACCGTATTTCTTTGGATGGTTCAGTTCGCTCACCGGCCGCTGCTGAAAATGGATCAGATGATCCACCCCCGCCAGGCGGGCGTTTGCCCTGGCAAGCCGGACAACCTCTCCGTCAATATCATAGCCCTGGATGTCCGTGTCAATGTATATATCCATCTTATCTCTGGCTTCCTCTGCCGCCTCCAGCCAGCATCTGGGGCGGATCAGATTGTCCCACTTCTCCGCCAGAAAAGACCGGTTCATACCGGGCGCTATGTTGGCCGCCATCATAGCGGCCTCGATGGGAAAGGTCCCGCTGCCGCAGAAGGGATCCACCAGAATACGGTCCCTCTTCCAGGGAGTCAGCAGGATCAGGGCGCTTGCCAGCGTCTCAGAGATGGGGGCCTTGGCCGTCAACTTGCGATAACCCCGTTTATGCAGGGATTCCCCGGTGGTATCCAGGGTGATCACCGCCTCATCCTTCATCAGGAAGATCCGGATGGGATAGGGCGCCCCCTCCTCTGGGAACCATCTGACATGGTAAACCTCCTTCAGCCGCTCCACAACGGCTTTTTTGACAACGGACTGGATATCGGAGGGACTGAACAGCCTGCTCTTTACGGACGCGGCTTTTGCCACCCAGAATCTTCCCTCCGCCGGAATAAAGCGTTCCCAGGGCAGCGCCTTTGTCCCTTCAAAGAGCTCGTCGAAGGTCTCCGCGTGGATTTGCCCCACCTTCAGCAGAATGCGCTCCGCCGACCGCAGAAAGATATTGGCAAGGGCGACCGCCTCCTCATCCCCCGGGAACGTCACCCGGCCGTCCTCCACATGACTGATCTCATAGCCCAGATCGAGGATCTCTCTCTTCAGCACCGCCTCCATGCCGAAATGACAGGGAGCCATCAGTTCAAATTCTTCTCTCATAGCGCCGTTTCCTTTATGGGGTTCCCGTCCATATTCCGGATCTGAACTAATTCTTTTGCCTGATCGCCGACACACGGATGCGGCCGTGCAGAAGCATCCGCTTTGCGCCCTCCCGGTCATCCGTCTCCGGCAGCTTCCGGCCAAAATACGCCGAACCGTGAACATCAGAAGCAATCCGCAGATTCATGGCCGAATTCCCCTCTGTTTTTTTATCCGTTTCTTCTTCCTTATCTTATGCGGCTTTGCCACTCTTGTCAATCCTTATGTTCTACCAGTTTTCCCCGCCCCTGTAAGCCCGGTAGCCGCCCACTACCGTCATGGTGCGATAGCCCCGGCGTTCCAGATCCCTGGCCGCCGCCATGCTCATTGCCCCTCTCTCGCAGTACAGGATGAGGGTTTTGTCCTTATGCCCCGCCAGCCGGGCGGGAAATCTGCCCTGAGGCGCATTCTCGGCTCCCTCCACATGTCCGCGCATAAATTCGGCCCCGGAGCGCAAATCTATAATGAGATACCGGCTGTTCCCGATATACTGGTCCAATTCTCTTGCAGAAATTGTTTCCATAGATATTCCGAACCTTTTTTCTTATCATATGCAAAAAAAGAGGCGCTTGCGCACCTCTTTCGCACCTCTTTCAGGCCGGATTCAATAGTCGTTCTCCATATTGTCGGAACAGTCGGACGAACTGGAATTGCGGCAATCCTTCGCATTTTGGGATGCGGAGCCGGAAGCGGAGTTTCTGGCGTTCTTCGACGTCGTTTTATTCTGGGACTGCACATTTTTGCTGGATTCAGAATTCTCCATGTTGTTCGCATTTGTTGCATTCTTTGCCATGATAAATAGCCTCCTATATCTTAATTTGTTATTGCCCTCTTAGTATTCCTTCTTTTTTTTAAAATATGTACCGCATTCCAGGGGCTTTGAAATAAAAAAACAGTGAAAAGTCCAAAACAATGCAAAATAATGGTTGCAAAATTCTGGAAACTATATTATAATGATGAACGTAAAAAAAATTTACCCTTCAAAACAATTTTTTTTACAAACCCCTTATTAATTATTTATACTCCCCTCGAAACAGTCGGTAGCTCCCCTACCGGCTGTTTCACTTTGATTCCATATGATCTGTATTTTCCCCCTCTCCGAAACGAGAGCGCGGATACGCCGGAAGGGCATTGCAGATCCCTTCCGGCGTATCCGCGCTCTCATAGTTGAACACAAATATTTCGTCGTTCTCCCATCTCCCCGCCAGATAACTGTCCTTCAACAAGATACTTTTAAAGAAGCAGCAGGAAAAAAGGATTCAATGCGGCTTTTGCGGATTTTTGATTCAGTTTTTGCATAGGCCGTCAACTTTTTTCCGGAATTCCCTTTTCAGGCTGACGATGCTGTAAATCATGGCGGCCGTTTCGGAAATCCAGAATGCGAACCACACAACGCGCAGGCCTCCCAGCTTCCCCAGCAGGTACGCTGAAGGCACCAGCAGCACAAGCTGACGGAGCGCGCAGCTTATCATATTCACCATTCCGTTGCCGAGGCCGGTCAGCGAAAAGCCGATCACCGTCGTCACAGAGAAGAACAAGAAGGTGATGGAGATAATGCGCAGCGCCGGTACGCCAATGTCCAGCATATCCCCGCTTGCGGAAAACATGAGAAGAAGCTGCCTGGGGAAAACAAGGAAGATAACCATTGCAACAGCCGCCATGACCACAGCCGCCGCGATCGCCGCCTTTATCACCTGTTTGATGCGATCCCTGTTTTTGCCGCCGAAATTGTAGCCTACGATAGGCAAAGCCGCCTGTCCCAGACCGTTGATAGGCATGAACAGGAAATTCTGCAGCTTGTAATACGCGCCGAAAAATGCCACCGCCGTGGAGGAAAAGGGCATCAGGATCACATTCATAGCCGAGATCATAATGCTCCCCATGGCCTGTGTCAAGATCGTAGGGAAGCCCACCCTGTATATGCGCTTTACCATATCCATGTCCATGCGGTAACCCAGAAAAGATACTTTGATCTCTTTGTTCTTTTTCATATTTAACAGCAGGGCCGTGGCCGCCCCCAGCCACTGTCCGATCACCGTGGCGATAGCGGCGCCCCGAATGCCCAGCGCCGGAAATCCGACCAGGCCAAAGATCATGATTGGGTCCAGAATGATATTTGTGACCGCCCCCACAATCAGCGAGATCATACTCAGGAAGGTGTTGCCGGCCGCCTGCAGAAATCTCTGTACCATGGTCTCCACAAAGGTGCCGGTGCAGAAGATCATGCAGATCTGCAGATACTGTCTGCACAGTTCCCCCACCACCTCGTCGCCTGTAAAAAGGTTTACAAAGACCTGCGGGACAAAAATCCCGAGAATAATAAAGATTACGGAACTGATAAGGGCCAGCGCCAGGCCGGTGGTGGCCGCCGCTGTCACCTCGTCAAATTTCTTTGCCCCCAGAAGGCGGGATAGCAGGGAATTGATGCCCACCGCCGTGCCGACGCCCACTGCGATCATCAGCAGCTGCACCGGGTAGGCGATGGAGGTGGCGGTCAGCGCGTTCTCACTGAGCCGGGCCACAAAAATTCCGTCCACGATGTTGTATAAAGACTGCACCAGCAAAGACGCCATCAGCGGTAAAGACATATTTACCAGAAGTCCGGGGATCGGCATGGTCCCCATTTTGTTTTCCTGTGCCATTTTATTTCGCCTCTGTTATTCAATCCGACGATCTGGAATCGGAACTGTCGGAGAGGAGCAGAGTCTGGGAAGAATCGGTCTTCTCCCCGCCATAGATAAACTCGTTCAGCTTTTCAATGGTATCCTCCCAATAGGGAACCAGCATATCCTGTCCGTTCACATCGATCACGTCATACATACCATCATAGGGAACGCGGTCCATGTCAAACTCGTATTCCAGCAGATCAGGCAGCTCTGAAACCATGCTCCAGATCTCCGTCTCCGGAATATTGGTAGTCACATACTCAAGAATAGACTGCATCTTCTCCGTCATCTGGGCAACCGACATCGTCTTGACTTCCTTCATCAGCTGAGAGATCAGATAACGCTGGCGCTCAGTACGTTCATAATCGGAATTACCTACAAAACGGTTGCGGGCAAAAGCCACCGCCATCACACCGTCGCAGTGGATGATCCCTCCCTCGCTTGGGATCTGATGCTCATAGCCGTCTATCTCCATCAGATTGCACATATCCAGGATATAGCCGTTGGCTACTTCCGCCTCATCCGCAGTGATCTCCAGATCCACGCCGCCGATGATATCAATGATCTCGATCAGATCAAAGAAATCAACCGCCGCATAGCGGTCCACTTTGATCTTGTAGGTTTCCGTAACCGTCTGGCACAGCAGGGGGCCTGCGCCGTAGGCGTATGCGGCGTTCAGCTTGCTGTAACCTACCCCCGCGACATTCACATAGGTATCACGCATCAGGGAGACAATGGAAACCCGGTTATCCTTTTTATTGATAGAAACCAGCATCATGCTGTCGGAATTCCCGTTCCAGGACTTATCCCGGCGGTCCACGCCGATCAGCATCAGGTTGTAGATATCGTCGTCCGAAGCCGTCTCCCGGTCTGACAGGCTGCTCATCTGGTCGTGAATACTGCTCAATTCGTCGTCCGTAAGGGTAACGCCCTGCCGTTCAGAAGGATCCATCGTCTCCTCCTCCAGGGATGCCTCCTCCGGCAGCGTTTCAAGCATCTGCACCTCGTCATCCGCCACATAGTTTACATTCTGGTAAAGATCATGTCCGAATTTATAGATCAGGCCGCCACTGATAAATACGATTCCCAATACAATGACAAGGCTGACGCCAAAAACCATCTTCAGATTCATTCCTTTTTTTTTGCGTTTCCCGTTATTGTCAGAATTTCCTCTGCCATTCATATAGGAATCCCTATAGTCTCTGTTATTTCTCGGCATTATTTATTCCTCCTGAGCACTTGCCTTTTTCTTATGGTTGCCTGATTATGAATCATTATCACTACAATTTCATAAAATGTCAATTCAATTTTTTCCAGTCCAAAAGCGGACCGGCTGTTTCTTTACATGAAAAAAGCTTTCCAAGTACTCCGGAAAGCTTAGTGCGGAGAAAGGGACTTGAACCCTCACGATATTGCTACCACAGGCACCTGAAGCCTGCGCGTCTGCCAATTCCGCCATCTCCGCGTCCTTGCAAGTGTCATAACTCACGAACGTTATGATACTATATCAGCCCCCAAATGTCAACGTTTTTTTGACTTTTTTGCAAACATTTTTTTTGTATTCCAGTTGACTTCTAAAATATTCTTTGCTATAATACTCTCTGTTCGCGGAAGTGTCGGAATTGGCAGACGAGCAAGACTAAGGATCTTGTGACCGCCAGGTCGTGTGGGTTCAAGTCCCATCTTCCGCACGATTAATTAAGAAGCCGGAATGTCTGGTTTAACAGATATTCCGGCTTTTCTTTACCGGATGTCGTACACACTGCGCAGCCGGAGAGCGCCTGCATCGCCGCTCTCGATCTTCACCCGCTTCGTGCCTGCGTTCATGTCAAAGTAATTGTCTGAAAGGATCAGGTCTTCGTTTTCATTGCGGATCTCCACGCTCTTGGCATAGGCCCGGGCCGCCACCTCAATCTCGTCCCCGATCACCCGGCAGGTGAGGCCGGGGTCTTCGTATCGGAAATACTTCGGGTAGGAGAAATTCACGGTTCCCTCTGAAACAATCATGCCGTCCTGCTCCAGCTCATAGCTTACGTACTCGCGGTAAGCGTCCGCCTCGGGAAATTCCACCTTGTCCAGCCACATGCTGGTGAGGGCGGGCACATGGAGACTCTGCTCCCCGCTTTGCAGCGTCTCGGCCCCCGGATTGCGCAGCGCCCAGCGCACCGTCACCTCCACGTCCTGCATGGTCTCGTTTGCCACATTCAGCCGGATGGATTTTTCAAACTCATCGGAATGCTGCCAGTTCAGAGGGCGTCCAAAGGACATCATGCCCTGCTCCTCGCAGGAGAGCATCACCGGGGCAAAGAACCGCTTCGCATAGTAGTGAAGCGCTTTCAGCCTTCCGCAGTAATCTACGGAGGACCAGGAGGCAACCGGCCAGCAATCGTTAAGCTGCCAGTAGATTGCTCCCATGCAGCGTCCCCGGTTCCGGCGGAAATGCTCCACGCCGTAGCGGATGCCGTCGGCCTGCAAGAGCTGAGACGCATACAGCACCGTATCAAAATCCGAGGGATAGAGATAGGTCTGCTGCATATAATTCATAATCTTGCCGTTGGCGCTGCCGTTGCGCTGGTGCCGCTCCATGATATAGGAAAAGATATTGTAATCCGCCGCATCATCCGTGAAGGTCTCAATGGTCTTTTTCGCCGGGAAGGACTGGAAACCGAACTCGGACAGATACCGGAAAAAGTATTTGCGGTATTCCGTAAAGGGCTTGTCCCCATGCCATACCTCCCAGAAATGGACGTCGCCCCGGTTGGGATCCTGGGGGGCGTCAAAGCTGCCCCCCGAGGAGGGACTGGAGGGCCAGTAGAAGGTCCGGGGATCGTACTCTGCCAGAATCTCCGGGATGATCCGCTCATACATCAGCAGGTAATCCCGCATCTCCCGCTTCTTCGTCACCCACACTCCGGAATCAACAAACTGCTCCATCTCGTTGTTGCCGCACCACAGCCCCAGGCTGGCATGATGGCGGAGCCGCTTGATATTGTCGATAAATTCCGCCCGGATGTTCTCCTCGAACTCTGGCGTCAGGTCATAGACGCCGCAGGCAAACATGAAATCCTGCCACACCACCAGCCCCAGTTCATCGCACAGATCGTAGAACCAGTCCTCCGGGTAATAGCCTCCGCCCCATACCCGGATGGCGTTGAAGTTGGCCCATTTACATTTTTCCAGAAGGGAGCGGGTGGTCCCGGGCGTCACCCGGCCCAGCAGATGATCCTCCGGAATATAGTCCGCACCCATGGAGAAAATATCCACGCCGTTTACCTGGCAGGCAAACTTATTTCCCCACTGATCCTTTTCACAGTCCATAGTCATGGTGCGCAGGCCGATCCGTCTGCTCCAGGCATCCAGCTCCCTCCGGTTTCCGGCGCTGTCCCGGAAAAACAGCGTCACCGTCACCCGATAAAGATTCTGCTCTCCGTAGCCATTGGGCCACCAGAGATACGGAGCCTCGATCACAATGTTTTCGGGACTTCCAGCCACCTCGATGCTCCGCCCGTCCGGCGCGGTAATGGCCACATGGTAAAACAGGCCGCTCTCCGAAATGCCGGAAATATCCCGCGCCTCATTGGTTTCTTCCACTGCATCTATGTATTCTTCCCCGCTCCGCTCCAGTTCCCAGCAGTCCACATCCACGTCAAAGCCCAGAGTCACTCTCCCTCCCTCATGGGCCTGAGTAATGTAGACGCTGTCGATCCTGGCCTCGTCAATGCCCAGCAGGGTCACCGGGCGGAACAGCCCCGCATCCGGCAGATGGGCGCCCCAGTCCCAGCCGAACATACAGTGGGCCTTTCTCAGATGCACAAAGCCCTCCATGGCGTCCTCGCTCCCGTGGGTCTCGTTCTTCCTGTAGGCCTCTGCAATGTACTTCGTGGGAGAATGAAACACCACCCGCAGCTCATTTCCCGACTCCGCGATCTGCCCTGTCACCTCGTACTCCCAGGTCCGGTGCATATTGCAGGGGCTGCCCAGCCAGGCGCCGTTGAGATAGACATCCGCCACCGTGTCAATTCCGTCAAACCGAAGCAGCGCATGACGGCAGTTCAGCAGAGCCTGGCTGCAGCCGAAGACGGTCTCATACTCATAGTCCTCATCCATTAATTTCAAAGCCTTCCGTTCATTGTCCTTAAAAAACGGATCCTCCATCCGCCCGTTTCGCAGCAAATCCGTGTAGACACTGCCCGGCACCACTGCCGGATCAAACGTCCCGTCCCCTGCGCGGCGCATCCTCCAATTCCTGTCAAGTTTCTGCCGAATCATATTCTGTCTCCTTCTGTGGCTCTTACCATCGCCCCATCACACAGTGCTCAGGTCCCACTCTTCGTAGATCTTCGGGACATCGCTGATCAGACGCTTCGTGTAGTCAGCCTGAGGACGGAGGATGCAGTCCTCCGCAGAGCCGGACTCCACAAATTTGCCGTGCTCCATGATGTATACCTGGTCGGAAATGTAATAAGCCAGGCCGATATCATGGGTGATGAAAATAACCGTCATGCTGATCTCGTCCCTGAGTTTCAGCAGCATGTCCAGGATCGTAGATCTGGAGCACGCGTCGATCATGGAGGTAGGCTCGTCTGCCAGCAGGATCTTAGGCTTCAGCAGGAAGATCCGGGCGATCATCAGACGCTGCATCTGCCCGCCGGACAGTTCAAAGGGGTACTTGTTGGTCAGTTCCTTAAACTCCAGGTTCACGAAGCTGCAGGCCTCGGTCATCATCTTAAACTTCTCCTCATAGGGAAGCCTTGCGCCGCCGCGCATCTTGATGCAGTCCAGAAGCACAGCGTCGATCTTGTTAAAAATGTTGTAGGAGGAAAAAGGATCCTGAAAGATGGCCTGAATGCCTTTCCAGTATTCCCTCTTCTTCTTGGCGCTGCTGATATCCCGGGGCTTGCCCTGGAAGAGCACCTCTCCCTCGGTGACGCTGATCAGGCCCAGGAGCATCTTGGACAGTGTGGTTTTGCCGCTGCCGGACTCGCCAACGATGGAAATGATCTCCCCTTCCCGGAAATCAAAGTCCACATGGTCCACAGCCACGGTCTTCTTGTCGCCGAATCCAAATACCTTCGTCACGCCCCGTCCCGACAGGCAGGGTTTTCTTTCATTATTTTCATTACTCATTCTTGTACACCTCCCGGATCTTGTTCTCAGACATCAGGCAGCGATAATAACGCCCGCCGGGCAGTTCCTTCACATCCGGCTGCATACCCCGGCAGGTTGGCGTCACGTAGGGACACCGGTCCGCAAAGCGGCAGCCTGAGGGCGGATTCTTCAGGTTCGGGGGAACGCCCGGAATCGCCGTCAGCTTATGGTCCCGGACTCCTTCCTCGGGAACGATGATGGAACCCATCAGGCCCTTGGAGTAGGGGTGCAGGGGATCAAACACCATCTCTCTGGCGGTTCCCCGCTCCACAATCTGGCCCGCGTACATTACCATAATATCATCGGTAACGTTGTACAGCAGGGGCAGCTCATGGGTGATGAATATCATGGACTTGATAAAGCCCTTCTCCATCAGATCCCGCATCATCTTGATCACCATCTTCTGAGAGGTCACGTCCAATGCGGAGGAAGGTTCGTCCGCGATCAGCACCTTCGGAGAAAGGATCGTGGAAATGGCGATCACCGTCCTCTGCTTCATACCGCCGGAGAGCTCCACGGCATGCTTCTGGAGCACGGTATCCGGCAGGCCCAGGATCTCGAACCGCTCCCTGGCCAGGTCGTAAATGTCCTTTTTGGATGCTTTCGGGTCATGGGCATGGATCACATCCTCAATAAACCGGATGATCTTCTGGGTGGGATTCAGGGCGTTCATGGCCGCCTGGGGGATGTAGGCAATCTCATTTCCCAGGATGCTCTTTCGCACCACGTCCGGCTTCAGGCCGGAGATGGGCTTCCCGTCCACAATGATTTCGCCGCTGATATAGTGCAGAGGCGCAAAATAGTAGCCCATCAGAGAGAGGGCCAGAGTGGATTTGCCGCAGCCGGACTCTCCGGCCACGCCCAGGGATCTGCCCTCCTCAATCGTCAGTGAAACGTCGTCCACCGCATATACGTTTTCGTGGAAGCGGGTCACATACTTTGTCTTTAAATTGTTTACTTCAAGCATTATTTTTCCCATGGCTGCCTCCTTAATCTCTTAACTGCGGATTGAATACCTGATCCAGTCCGGTGTTCATCAGGTTCAGCGAGAACGAAATCAGGGCAATTACCAGGATAACCGGGAAATACGCCCACCAGGATCCGTTCGTATGGGCAGCGTACTGAGTCGCCCAGTTCATCATAAGTCCCAGGGTCGCCGTCTTCGTAGTAGCCGGGCCAAGGCCGATCATGGACAGCTGCGCCTCTGCGAGGATCCCCGAAGAGATCTGCAGAATGAACGCCATCACCACGTAGGAAGCAATATACGGAAGAATGTCCGTCAAAACAATGCGCATCATGCTGTGTCCGGACAGCTTGGACAGGTTTACATGGTCACGGTTCCGCAGGGAAATAACCTGAGAACGCACAGAACGGGTCGTCCAGGGCCAGGCAGTGATGCCGATGATAACGGCCACCATCGTGGTACCTCTGGCGGACTGATCCACACTGTAGCTGATCAGGACCAGCAGTACGAAAGAAGGAATAACCGTGAACAGGTTGGTAATGAAGATGATGATGTTATCCACAACTCCTCCCACATAGCCTGCCAGCAGTCCCAGCATCAGGCCGATCAGGGTGGCGATGACGCCGGCGATAAGGCCGATCCCCAGAGAAGTCTTGGAGGCTGCCACCAGCTCTGTCAGCACGTCGCGGCCGAAGTTGTCGGTACCGAGAATAAAGGTGCGGGTGCTGCCCAGGCCGGACTCCAGCACAAACTGCTGGCTGTCGTACTCGGCCACCGCCTCCAGCTCGCCGGTCTCCTCATCTTCTTTCGCGATGATGACGTCGTTGTCCTCCAGGATCCCGGTAATCTCATTGTCCAGACGCATGTACTTTTTCTTCATGGCGCCGGTCATTCCACTCTGACTTGCGGAAGAATCATAATACTCCTCCCACAAAAGGACCAGACCCTCCGCGTCCGTCACGTCGATCTCGGAGATATCCACGCCGCCGTACTTCTCCAGCCAGTCCGCCATCAGGGCCCGGGTGTCCGTGTCCAGGGCGGCCTCCAGGTTCGCGGCGGAAGTATCCACATTCAATTTATAGGTTTTGTTTGTCCCCGCCACATCCGAGATGGAAATATAGGTGCCCGGCGGAAAGAAGTTGCCGCTTCCCACCATCGCCAGAGGATCCTCCGTCACAATAAGAGGATAGAGGATCACGAACAGGAGAAGGGCGGCGAAGATAATGAATCCGGCCAAGAATTTCCCGGAATGGAATACCTGTTTTATCGTATTTTTCATAGCCATTCCCTCCCTATCAGTCCTGCTGGTTCGCTTTTACGCGGGGGTCAATGATGCCGTAGAGCAGCTCCACCGCCAGGTTCGCCACCAGCACCATGATGGTGATGATCAGGGTACAGGCCGACAGCAGCGGATAGTCACGGGCGTTTACTGCGGACAGCAGCGTCATCCCAAGTCCCGGGTAACTGAAGATCATCTCTGACACCAGGGCGCCGCCCATCATGGTGCCAAGAGAAAGAGCCAGGCCGGTGATCTGGGGCAGCATGGCGTTCCGGAACACGTAGAATACGATCTTCCGGTCCTTGATTCCCAGGAACCGGCTGTATTTTACGTAGTCCGCGTTCAGCTCATAGATGGACATGGAACGCATACCCACTGCCTGGCCGCCGATGGTGACCAGCACGATGGACCAGAAAGGCAGCTGGTAGTGGATGATCACAGACTTCACAAAGGTCCAGGAGGCGCTTGGCAGCAGATCAAAGCCATAGGCGCCGCTGGCAGGCAGTACGCCCAGGCGAAGGGCGAAGATGAACAGCAGCACCGTCGCCATGCCGAACGCCGGAACATTGCTGATAAACAGGAACGCCGGAAGAATCGCCTTATCCCAGACGCCCTTGATGTAAGCCGCGATGGCTCCCAGAATATTGCCCAGCAGCCAGCCGACAATGATGGCCGGGAGCTGCAGACATACCGTCCACCAGACGGAGCTGGCCAGAATGTCTCCTACTGTCCTGGGATACTGGCTGAAGGATACGCCAAAGTCTCCGTGGAGGGCGTTCTTCACCCAGGTAAACAACTGTACGATAATCGGATCGTTGAGGCCGAATTTCTCTATGTAACTCTCATACACCTTCTGGATCGCCGTGGAATCCGTCATGCCAGCCACCGCGTTGGAGACGATGGAGGACACCGGATTGCCGGGCATCATCCGGGGCAGGATAAAATTCAGCGCCACCGCAAAAATCAATGTCAGAAAATACCAGAGCAGCTTCTGACCGTAATATTTTCTCAATCCTTTCAACGCTATACCTCCTTTTATGCAGGTTTCCGTGGTACAGGAAGCGGTATCCGGGCCTCCCGTAATATGAAAAGGCCGAAGCCGGAGGGGCTTCGGCCTTCTGTATCCTATTCTGTATGTCATGGGGCGCAACTCTGCGTCCCGCAAGACATATATCAGCATAATGCGCACAAGCGCCTGATCTTGAATTTATGCCGATCTTACAGATCCTTTACCAGGATCAGGTTGTACAGCGCTGCGATGCCGTAGCCGTCGGTACAATCCAGCGGAGGAATGTTGGAGCCGTCGTCCTGCATCGGGAATCCGGTCCATACGCTCTCGTTTACTGCGTGGAACACCTGCGGCCTGTACATCAGGGATACGCTTGGGACATCCTCAAGCCAGATGGCAGAAAGTTCGGTGTAGTACTCTTTCAGCACTTCTTCGTCGGTTTCATAGGGGATGAGCTCCAGAATCTCGTCTGCTCTCTCATTTACATAACCGCCGAAGTTGCCGCTCCAGTTTACTTCCAGATCCGCGTAGGTGGAGCTGAGATAGAACATCGCCCTCATGTACGGGTTCGCTACGGAAGATCCTGAACTGGACCACATACAGATCTCGAAATTGCCGGTAGTGAAGTCATCATAGTAGGTAGAAGCCTCGGGGAAGTAGGTCTGGATATCGATGCCGATATTCTTTCCTGCCGCCGCCACGATCTCCAGAGATGCGTTCCAGTCGGTCCATCCGGTGGGGCACTCTGCCTTGAAGGAAAGGTTTACGCCGTTGTACTCGCGGATGCCGTCGCCGTCGGTATCAACGATACCAGCCTCATCCAGGAGTGCGTTGGCGCCGTCCACGTCGGCGTTCGACCAGCGGTACTCTTCCAGTGCGTCGTTGTCAACCATCGCCTGCTCTGCATCCGTCGGGTTCATAATGGATCTGGGAACCTCGTCAAAGGTCGGAGACTGTCCGGACATAGCGGAAGCGATGATCTGTTCATAATCGGTAGCCATAGCGATCGCCTTGCGGACCGCTACCTGATCCAGGCCTTCAACATCCAGGTTGAAGAACAGGGACGGCATCAGCAGACACAGGCCATAGGGAGCCTCGTCAAGATAAGTGGAGATCGGAAGATCCTGCTCCTCCCAGAGCTTCTGGATATCGGTGATGAACTCCTGGCATACGTCAACTTCTCCCTGCTGCAGAGCAGTCTGTCCTGCGTTATTGTCTGCGTAAATGGTGTGTGCGAGATACTTCGGCGCCGGAAGGGATCCCCACATGGAATCCGCCTGGCCCCAGTAATTGTCGTTGCGGACTGCAACTACCTGCTGATCGTTTGCAATGTAGGGCATATACGGGCCGGAAGCTACCAGATCTTCCATGGTATCCAGCTTGATGGCTTCCGGATCGTTGCTGTTTCTCTCTGCAACGGTTTCAAGATATGCTTTCTGAAGGATGTAGAGCTTCGGCATATAGGACAGTACCTGAAGCGGGTTCACTGCCATGCCGTCGTCGTTCAGAACTGCGTGGAATACAACCGTCGTGTCGTCAATGGCCTCTGCGGACTCGATATAGTTCATCATATCGGCTCCGGTGGAGGACTGGTTGTCAATGTGGAACTGCACCGTGTAGGCCACATCCTCTGCGGTCACCTGGGTGCCATCGGACCAGGCTGCGTCCGGATTCAGGGTAACGGTCAGGTTTGCCTGATTCTCATCCCACTCGGGCTGGTCCGCTGCCAGCAGCGGGTACATTTCGCCGTCAAGCGGGTTCCACATATACAGCGTCTCGTAAATTACCACACGGGCTACGTCGTTCTGTGAAAGGAACCAGTTGTTCGAGTTGGCAGACAGGGGATTGTAGTCATTGACAGTACCCCACTGCTGTCCGGCAAAGTACAGCGTCTCCTCTCTCGGAAGGCTGGTAACGGCGTCATCCGCATAGACAGACATCGCCCCCCCTACCAGCATTGCCGCAGCCAAAGCCGCAGCCAATACTCTTTTTGCAATTTTCTTCTTTGTCATATCTTATCCTCCTTTTTTCCGACACCGGCCCCGCCGCTGTCTTATTTGTGCATATGAATAATCTGGTATATTTATACTCTACCACTCTCCTGTCAAATTGTACAGAAGTTTTTTCAAAAAACTAAAAATATTCTTGCAATTTTTCTCAATATATTTGGCGCACAGGCAGTTGTTTTCTGAAAATATATACAAAAGACCGATGTGGGCTTCTGCATAGAAAAAGGCATCGGTCTCTCCGGCATAGGTACACCGCTCATATTTGCATTCATGGTAGTATAAAACAAACAAAACCACCACAATACATTTTTCTTGCTTTATGTGAAAATTCGTCTATACTGAAACAAAGGGCCGCTTTGATTTTTTTCTGATACAGACGCGGCTGGCCGAAAAGGAGGACTGCTATGAAATACGGTTATTTTGACGATAAGAACAGGGAATATGTGATTACTACCCCAAAGACGCCGCTGCCCTGGATCAATTATCTGGGCTGCAAAGACTTTTTCAGCCTGATTTCCAACACGGGGGGCGGTTACAGCTTCTACAGGGACGCCAAGCTGCTCCGCCTTACCCGCTACCGCTACAATAACGCCCCCTGGGACATAAACGGGAAATACTTCTATATTAAGGATCAGGACACGGTGTGGAATCCCGGCTGGCAGCCCGTCAGGACCCCGCTGGACTCCTATGAGTGCCGCCACGGCATCGGCTACACCCGCTTTGCCTCGTCCAAAAACGGTGTCGCGGCGGATCTTCTCTCCTTTGTCCCCACCGGGGACAACTGCGAGGTCACATCCCTGAAGCTGACGAATAACAGCGGCCGGGCAAAAGAGCTGACCCTCTTTTCCTATGTGGAATGGTGTCTGTGGAATGCAGACGACGATATGAAGAATTTCCAGCGCAACCTGAGCATCGGGGAGGTGGAGGTCGTCGGCTCCGCCATTTACCACAAGACGGAATACCGGGAGCGCCGGAATCATTATGCGGTGTACGCGGTCAACTGCCCTGTGGATGGCTTCGACACCAGCCGGGACGCGTTTCTGGGCGTTTACCGGGGGCCGGAATCGCCTGCAGCGGTAATGGACGGCTCCTGCACCGGGTCCGTCGCCCACGGCTGGTCCCCCATCGCGGCCCACCAGCTCTCCCTGACCCTGCAGCCGGGAGAATCCCGGAGTTTTATCTTCCTGCTAGGATATCTGGAAAACCCGGAGGAGGAAAAATGGGAGGCGCCAGGCATCATCAACAAGGCGCCGGCCCGGGACCTGCTGGCCCGGTATCAGACGGACGCTCAGGTACAGTCTTCCTTCGGGGAACTTCGCGCCTACTGGGAAGGCCTCCTCTCCCGTTACGTCCTCTGCTGCGCAGACGAAAAGGTAAACCGCATGGTAAACATCTGGAACCAGTATCAATGCATGGTTACATTTAATATGTCCCGGTCTGCCTCCTACTACGAATCGGGGATCGGCAGGGGAATGGGATTCCGGGATTCCTGCCAGGATCTGCTGGGCTTCGTCCACCTGATTCCGGACCGGGCCAGGGAGCGGATCATCGATATTGCCTCCACCCAGTTTGCGGACGGCAGCGCCTATCACCAGTACCAGCCCCTCACCAGGAAAGGAAACTCAGATATCGGAAGCGGCTTCAACGACGATCCCCTGTGGCTCATTGCCTGCACCGGCGCCTACATCCGGGAGACGGGCGACCTCTCGATCCTGTCTGAGACCGTCCCCTACGACAGCGACTGGTCCATTGCCACTTCCCTGATGGAGCATCTGAAGCGGTCTCTGGACTATACCATCACCCACCTGGGTCCCCACGGCCTCCCTCTGATCGGCCGCGCCGACTGGAACGACTGTCTGAATCTGAACTGCTTCTCCGCGCATCCGGGAGAATCCTTCCAGACCTTCGGCCCCAGCGAGGGACCGGTGGCGGAGTCCGTATTGATCGCCGGTATGTTCGTGAAATACGCAGAAGAGTACGCCCAGCTCTGCGAACTTTCGTCCATGGCGGAGGAAGCGGCCCGGGCACGCCGGGAAGCAAAGGCCATGTATCAGGCCGTCCTTAAAAACGGCTGGGACGGACAGTGGTTTTTGCGGGCCTACGACGCCTCCGGGGCAAAGGTGGGTTCCGCGGAATGTGAGGAGGGCCAGATCTATATCGAGCCCCAGGGCTTCTGCGTCATGGCCGGCATCGGCGTTAAGGAGGGCCTGGCCCAAAAGGCGCTGGATTCCGTCCGGGAAAGGCTGGAGACGCCCTACGGCATTATGATCCTGCAGCCCGCCTACACCCGCTATCATCTGGAGCTTGGAGAAATTTCCTCCTATCCCCCCGGATACAAGGAAAACGGCGGCATTTTCTGCCACAACAACCCCTGGATTTCCATCGCCGAGACGGTGATGGGGCACGGCGGCCGGGCCTTTGCACTTTATCAGAAGATCTGCCCCGCTTATCTGGAGGAGATCAGCGACATCCGCCGCACGGAGCCTTACGTATACGCCCAGATGGTGGCCGGAAGAGACGCCGTCTCCTACGGGGAGGCCAAAAACAGCTGGCTCACCGGAACCGCCGCCTGGACCTTCGTAAATATCTCCCAGTATATCCTGGGGATCATCCCCACCCACGCGGGGCTCTCGGTAAACCCCTGTATTCCCGGGGATTTCGGGGATTACCAGGTCACAAGGCAGTTCCGTGGGGGAACCTACCATATTTCTGTGGAAAATCCGGATCATGTGGAAAAAGGGATCCGATCCCTGACCGTGGACGGACAGCCCATGGACGGAAACGTGATCCCCTATGTAAAAGGAAAAAAATCTTATGAAGTGAACGTGATTATGGGAAAACCGGATCAGTCCAGATAGGCGGTATAGCGCATATCCTCCGCCGTCAGGCCTTCCAGGATCTTCAGGAACTCTGCTGCTTCCCGGCGGCAGCCCTCCAGGTCATGGTCCAGGTAGTTCCCGCACTCTTCTTCCTTCGCCCCCGGAATCTTTCCCTCAAACTGCGCCATAAAGCGGAAGGATTCTCTTATACAGTCCAGCGCCTCCAGGTCGCTCAGGCCCCGGGTCAGGAAATACACGCCGGTGCGGCATCCCATGGGGCCTACATAGATGATGCCGTCCTGATACCTGCTGTTGCGGGCGTAGGTCGCAAACAGGTGCTCGATGGTATGGCTCACGCCGGTGGAAAGATAATCCCCGTGGTTTGGCTCCTTGATACGGATGTCCCAGGTCGTCACGTCTTTGTCCTGCCTGGAAAGATAAACGCCCCTCTTTAATCTGGTGTGATCAACGCTGAAGCTCGGTATTCTCTGCATGATTTTACTCCTCCAAATATAGACTGCCTGTTGGCTGCGGTATCTGCCGGTATTTTATTCTGCTTTCTCAGGCGCTGTCATTTTATGCCCGGTTCAGAGACACAGAATCATACGGGACAGCGTCTGAGTATCTCAATGACCCTGTCCGTAATAGGCATTGGCGCCGTGCTTGCGGTAGTAATGCTTGTCCTGAAGCTCCTGGGGCGCGGGCTGCACCTGGGGATTGATCCTCTCACAGCGGGCCGCCATCTTCGCCACTTCCTCCAGCACGACGGCGTTGTGTACCGCCTCGCGGCCGTCCCTGCCCCATGCGAAGGGGCCGTGGTTCTTGCAGAGCACCGCGGGGACCGCCTCGTAATCCTTATCCTTAAACTCCTCCACGATCAGAAGTCCCGTATTTTTCTCGTACTCTTTAAATTCTTCCCCGGTCAGGCAGCGGGCGCAGGGAACCGTGCCGTAAATATAGTCGGCGTGAGTGGTCCCGTAGCAGGGGATGCCCCTGCCGGCCTGTGCCCAGCTTGTGGCCCAGGGCGAGTGGGTGTGTACCACGCCGCCCACCTTCGGGAATGCCTTGTAAAGCTCCACGTGGGTCAGGGTGTCGGAGGAGGGATTGTATTTTCCCTCTACCTTTTTGCCGTTCAGGTCTACGATCACCATATCCTCCGGCGTCAGTTTTTCGTAATCGACGCCGCTGGGCTTGATGGCAAACAGGCCGCTCTCCCGGTCGATCTCGCTGACGTTCCCCCATGTGAAAGTAACCATTTTGTACTTTGGAAGAAGCATATTTGCCTCATAAACCCGTTTCTTTAATTCCTCTAACATAATCAAGCACCTCGCGTATTATACTGTATTATACTGTATTCTTCTCTGTCTTACCTGTAAAACAGGCTGCCAAGCTGCAGATCTCTCTTGAAATCACGGATCTTCGTGTCTTTGTCGATGTAAACTGCCTCGATGCCCATGGCTGCCGCCCAGTCTCCCATCTGCTCTGCGGTCAGATCGTAGGAGAACGCGGTGTGATGGGCGCCGCCAGCCAGGATCCACGCCTCCGCGCCTGTGGCAAGGTCAGGCTGCGGGGTCCAGAACGCGGTAGCCACCGGAAGCTTGGGCATGGGCTTCTCCACCTTCCTGCACTCCACGTCGTTGATGATCAGGCGGAAACGGCTGCCAAGATCAATCAGGGAAGTGGCGACAGCCGGACCGGTTTTGGAGGTGTATACCAGACGGGCCGGATCCTCCCGGTCACCCATGGAAAGGGGGCAGACCTTGATACCGATGGGGCCCTCCGCGATCGTGGGACAAACCTCCAGCATATGGGCCTCAAGAATGCCCTCTTTGCCCGGGACCAGATTGTAGGTGTAATCTTCCATAAAGGAGGTCCCCTTTTTATCTTTCTTGCCGGCGGTCATAATCTTCATCAGCCGCACCATGGCGGCTGTCTTCCAGTCTCCCTCTGCGCCGAAGCCGTAGCCCTTTTCCATCAGTCTTTGGATGGCAAGCCCGGGAAGCTGCTTCAGGGCGCCCAGGTCGCCGAAATGGGTCACGATCGCCTGGTAGTTCCTCTCCTCCAGGAATTTTTCAAAACCGATCTCGATGCCGGCCTGCACCGCCACATGCTGCTTGAATTCCTGAGGGTCTCTGCCCTCCAGAATAATTTCATATTTGCTGTAATATTCCTCTACCAGCGCATCAATCTCGCTTTGGGGCGCCGCTTCCACGTACGCAGCAATCTCGTTGATGGGATACGCGTCAATCTCCCATCCGAATTTGATCTGGGCTTCCACCTTGTCGCCCTCGGTGACCGCCACGTTGCGCATATTGTCCGCGATCCGGCACACGCGGATATGACTGCTCTCCATGATGCCGATAGCCGTCAGCATCCAACGCGCGATCCGCTCCTGCACCGCCGCGTCTTCCCAGTGCCCTACAATGACCTTTCTCTCAATCCCCATGCGGCTCACAATGTGGCCGTACTCCCGGTCGCCGTGGGCGGACTGGTTCTCATTCATAAAGTCCATGTCGATGGTGTCATAGGGAATCTCGCGGTTGAACTGGGTGTGCAGATGCAGCAGCGGTTTCCGGAACTCCTGCAGTCCGAGAATCCAGGACTTCGCCGGCGAGAAGGTGTGCATCCAGGTGATAACGCCTGCGCACTCCTCATCCGCATTCGCTTCATTGAAGGTTTTGCGGATCAGTTCGTTGGTGATCAGCGTCGGCTTCCACACGATCTCATAGGGCAGAACGCCGGATTTGTTCAGCGCCTCCACAATGATCCTGGAGTGCTCCGCCACATGGGCCAGGCACTCGTCCCCGTACAGATCCTGGGATCCGGTACAGAACCAGAACTTGTAATTCTTTACTGTTGTCATAATAAAACCCTCCCGTATCTTTTTTAAATTACTTTCCCTTTGCTTTAAATATACTACAAAAAAAATTGCAACTCAATAGAAAATCTTATGAACCTTGTGTGATATTTTACGAAAACCCGTCTGGCATTGCTTTTGGCTGTTAATTGTGCTATACTTATAGAACTATAGGCCAAAGATTTGCTTTTGGACAGGGGCAATTCCGGTGGGCCTGTGTTTATAATGAAAGGAGAAAGATTAATGCAAAAAAGAATGATTCCTTTGGCGTTGGCAGCAGTAGTATCGCTTGGTGCGTTTACCTGCAGTGCCTCCGCAGCTGCAGGTACCTATGAAGGTACCGGCACGGGGCGCAATGGAGATATTGTGCTGGCAGTTACACTGGATGACGACGGTGTGATCACGGATATAGAGGTAGTATCCAGTGAAGAGACAGATGGTGTAGGTACACTTGCTTATGATGAGATGATTCCGCTGATGATTGAGAACAATACGATTGCAGTGGATACCGTTTCTTCTGCAACGCTTACAAGCATGGGCGTTCTGGAGGCAATGGAGAATGCCCTGGCCGCAGCAGGCGTAGAGCTGGCGGATTATCAGGGTGAAGTGGCTGTGGAGCAGGCCGAGGACAGCGTTTATGATGTAGATGTTGTGATTGTCGGCGCCGGAGGAGCCGGGCTGGCAGCAGCATCCTCTGCGGCGGCGGAGGGAGCCAGCGTGCTGGTTCTGGAGAAGACTGCGGCAGTAGGCGGAAATACAAAGCTTGGTGAGGGCACCTACAATTGCGCGGATCCGGATATGCAGAGCGCTCTTAGTATGACTGCTGACAATATCGCAGAGGTGGAAGAGGCCATCAGTGCACAGACCGACGATGAGGAATATCAGGCCCTGATGGATGATGTACGCGCGGACTTTGAGGCATGGCAGGCAGCAGGCAGCGAGGGCCTTTTTGACAGTGTGAACTGGCACGCGCTGCAGACCTATCTGGGCGGTGACTCTATTGATAACATTTCTCTGATCCGGACCTATGCGGAACAGGCTCCGGATACACTGGAGTGGTTGGAGGATGAGATTGGCATTCCTTTTAAGAGCGACTATATTTTCATGGCGATCGGCGGCAAGTGGGCGCGCGGGCATCAGATTGACATGGTAGCGGCTACAGGCGCGGAAGGCGATAACGGCGGCAGCGTTTATATCACTAAGCTGGAAGAGTATGCAGCAGACCACGGCGCACAGATCGAGTGCAACGCAACAGTGACCGGCCTGCTGGTGGATGAGTCCGGCGCGGTCGTCGGATGCGAAGCAGAGCGGTCGGATGGAAGCAAGATCACTGTAAATGCGGCGAGCACGATCCTGACCACAGGCGGATATGGCGCGAACAGTGACCTGGTGCTGAAGTACAGCAACGGTACGATCACAACGACTCTGCACAGCTGCGCGAGCTCCAGTACCGGAGACGGCCTGGGTCTGGCGGAGGCAGCCGGGGGGACCTTGATTAACCTGGATCAGATTCAGGTGCATCCGTTAGGGGACCCGATTAATGACTGCGGCTGTGTGAGTGAATTCGTAGGGAACTGGCTGAGCGCCACCGAGTACGTTTTTGTCAATAAAGAAGGGGAACGCTTCATCAATGAGGATAATACCCGTTATGCGATCAGTATGGCGGAGCTGGAGCAGACGGACGGCCAGATGTGGCTCATTGTGGATAGCAGTGAGATCGCAGATGATGACACCCGCACGGATCTGATCAACAAATTGCTGGCGGACGGACATTCTTATGTGGCGGACACATTGGAGGAGCTTGCGGAGGTGATCGGTGTAGATCCGGATACTCTGACAGCGACGATGGACAAGTACAACGAGGGTATGGTGAACGGTGAAGACGAGTACGGCAAATCTGCCAGTGAGGACTCCGTCATTTCCACCGGCCCGTTTTACGCGAGCCTGCGCACCCCAACTGTGCATTACACGATGGGCGGTATCGAGATTAACGATGCGACAGAGGTACTCGATGCGGATGGCAACGCGGTTCCCGGCCTGTATGCGGCAGGAGAGGTGACCAGCGGCATTCATGGCAATAACCGCCTTGGCGGCAATGCATACCCGGATATCATGACCTTTGGGCGTATTGCCGGTATACGTGCGGTTGCGAATTCCAAGTGAAGAATAAATCACGACCTTTGACATCATCCGCGGGTGATATGCAGGGCAGCCGCCCATTTTTCTCTGTCGCAGAGGGGGTTCCGCTCCAGACTGTCCACAACTGTATTTACGACCCGCACAAGATGATTTTCGGTGATTTTCCGGAATGAAATCTTCAAAGGACAGTGGTAATTATAACGGATCCATAGTATAATTTTTAAATGCAGTCATACCTTATTATCCCATAGGATAAGGCAGAAATGGAGAGTGGAGTGGTAACCACTCTCTGTTTTTTTGCCAAAAACAAAAGGGCGGTCCCTCAAGTCATTTCATGACTTTTGGGACGCCCCCGCCTGTTTTTGGCCGCTTTATGCAAGTTTTGTTTTCGCCAGTTCTACCAGAGATGCGAAGCTCTCTGCGTCGTTCACCGCCATGTCGGCCAGAACTTTCCGGTTCAGTTCCACGCCTGCCAGCTTCAGCCCGTACATAAACCTGCTGTAGGAAAGTCCGTTCAGACGTGCGGCCGCATTGATACGGGCAATCCAGAGCTGCCTGTACTGACGTTTTTTCTGCTTGCGGCCTGCATATGCGCTGGCCAGCGCCCGCATAACGGACTGCTTTGCCACTCTGTACTGCTTGGATCTGGCTCCTCTGTAGCCCTTTGCCAGCTTCAATACCCTGTTATGTTTTCTCCTGGCGTTCATGCCGCCTTTAATTCTTGCCATGTCTTATTTCCTCCTTCGGCTGATCTTATAAATACGGTAAAATCTTCTTCATGTTCTGAGCATTGGTTGCATCCGTAACCGCCGCATGCCTCAGATTCCTCTTTCTCTTGGTGGATTTCTTGGTTAAGATATGGCTCTTATAAGCTTTGTTTCTCTTTAATAATCCTGTGGCTGTCTTTTTGAAACGTTTTGCAGCCGCTCTGCTGGTCTTCATTTTTGGCATTTTATAGTTCCTCCTTATTATATTAAAATATCTGAATTAACGCTTCCCCACCAGAAACAGGGTCAGGCTTCGGCCCTCCTGCTTGATGGGCTTGTCGACGGACGCAATATCCGCAAGTTCCTTCGCGAAATCTTCAAGGATATAGCGGTTGGCCTGCATATGCGCCATCTCTCTTCCACGGAACCGCAGGGTTACCTTCACTTTGTTACCCTTCGAAATGAACTTTCTGGCGTTGTTGACCTTGGTGTTCAAATCGTTTACATCAATATTTGGTGACAATCGAATTTCTTTGATCTCAATCGTTTTCTGTTTCTTGCGGGCCTCTTTCTCTTTTCTGGCCGCTTCATAACGATACTTTCCATAATCAATAATCTTACACACCGGCGGCTTTGCCGTGGGCGCGACCTTCACGAGGTCCAGCTCTGCCTCCCGCGCCAGCTTCATCGCATCCCTGGATGACATGATGCCAAGCTGCTCGCCGTTTTCACCGATTACGCGAACCTCCCGGTCCCTGATTTGTTCGTTGATCATTAATTCGCTAATTGTACTGCACCTCCACGCACTGATATAAAAATAAAAGAGCGGATAACATAGCGCTCCACTCCTGATCTCATCTGAAATGACCGGCGCCTGCGCGCGGTCAGATGCTCTGTATGAACCAGCGGTCACTGTGCTGCAAATGTGCCGTGGTGAGAGTGGATACTCTGCTTTCCTGTTTATCAAGACCTTCCATAGATTAACACAGGCCGGACCGGATGTCAACCGGTTTTTGGATATTTTCGCCGCACTTTTCGCCGCAGGCCCGGGGACTGTTTGGCATACACCCATACTCGTCCTTCGCCCGTTCCTTTGTTTACGCGGGAAGCAGGATGCCCGTCTGCGTCCGATACAAAAAGAGACTGCCACACCTCGATGCGGCAGCCTCCTGTATGCAGCGCAATTTCTTTAAATCCTTACTATGAGCGGTTTGCCTTTTATTTTCGCTGACGGGGCAGACGTTTGTCAGTCGTCCTCGCTGATATGCTTCTCCTCGTCCGCCTGAACCTCCGGGAACATGGAGAGCATCGGCTTGATGTCCCTGCCGTGCAGGCGGCGGTCCAGATAATTCCGGGTACACTTCATAACAAGGGGAGAAAGCACCAGCACGCCGATCAGGTTGGGAATCATCATCAGGCCGTTGAAGGTATCGGAGATATCCCATGCAAGCTGCGCCTTCATCATGGCCCCCGCCAGGACGATCCCCACAAAAACGACACGGTAGGGAGTGACCGCCTTTTCGCCGAACAGGTACCGGCAGGCGGTGGCGCCGTAATGGCTCCAGCCAAGTACCGTGGAATACGCGAACAGCAGGATCGCCAGGGCGATGAACGCGGAACCAGCCGCGCCAAAGGTCTGCGAGAACGCGTAGCTCATCAGAGAGCTGGACTCTACCTTCTCACCGATGGCTGTGAGCGTACCGGTGGTCAGGTCAATGGCGTCGGAGCCAAGGATTGTGAGGGCGGTAAGGGTACACACAATGATCGTATCCGCGAACACCTCAAAGATGCCCCACATACCCTGACGGATCGGCTCATGCACATTGGAGCTGGAATGCACCATTACAGAAGAACCAAGACCGGCCTCGTTGGAGAACACGCCCCGCTTGAAACCCATCTTCATCGCCATCGCAATGCCCGCGCCAAAGCCGCCGCCTGCGACTGCTCTCATGGAAAAAGCGCCCTTAAAGATAGCCGCAAAAATCGCCGGGATGCTGGAAATATGTAAAAGAATAATAATGATGGAGCCGACAAAATACAGGATTACCATGAAAGGAACCAGCTTCTCCGTGATGCTGGCCACCCGCTTCAGGCCGCCCAGAATAACAGCCCCTACCGCGATAACCAGGAAAATGCCGGTCACAAGCTTGGGAATGCCAAAAGCGGTTTTCACATTGGAAACCATGGAATTCACCTGGCTCATGTTGCCGATCCCGAAAGATGCCAGCAGGCAAAACAGGGAAAACAGAGCCGCCAGCACGGCGCCAATCATCTTACAGCGGGGTTTCGATCCAAGACCGTCCCGCAGATAGTACATGGCGCCGCCGTGCCACTCGCCTTTTTCATCTCTGCGGCGGTACAGAATACCCAGCACATTCTCAGAGAAGTTGGTCATCATGCCAAAGAAAGCGATCAGCCACATCCAGAATACGGCGCCCGGCCCGCCAGCAGCGATCGCGCCTGCCACACCGACGATGTTGCCTGTACCCACAGTAGCCGCAAGCGCGGTACACAAAGACTGGAACTGAGAGATGGAACGGTCTTCGGTATGCTTCGTAACATGCCTGTCACCAAAAATCGCTCCTACCGTGTTTTTGATCCAGTGCCCAAAATGGCTCAGCTGGAAAAACCCGGTCAGGCAGGTCATCAATACGCCCACGAAGCCCAGCAGGATCAGCGCCGGCCATCCCCAGACAAGGCCGTTAATAAAACTGTTGACATTTGTAATTACCTGAATCATAATCGAATCTTCCTCCTCTTTTTTTATCCCTTCGGAGAATCACACCCGCAGGATTTTTGTATTATTTGGGAAATACCGAACCTTTTCCGTGATACAAAAAAGGATGGGAACCTCTCCCATCCGAAAAGACAATGTCAAAAAACCGCCCTGCGGTCCTCCTCTGTCCTTTCGCCTGAGAGATTTGGCGCTATGCACCTTGCACCTTCGGCACCCACTCCTTCGTGAGATTCTCCAGAGTGCAGTCCGTATCCGGTCCCTGTCTGCCGCCGCATCTGTCCAAAAATACGGAGGCGAGACCCCTGTGAGTGTTGCTCCTTCGGGAAAGCAAAGCCTTTCTCCCGGGTACATCAACCTGCACATATTAAATTTTTCTAAACAAACATAACATAGCTATAAGGGAATGTCAATTATTTTTGATTCATAGCTTCATTTCCGTAAATTTTTCGGTTCCCGAAAAAAAACATTTTCTTCACAGATTGGACACAGAGATTCTTTAATATGATTTCAATGGAGTGACGCCGTTAAAAGCGCGGCAAAACAGTTGAAAGGAGTGAAATCTTTTGATAGAAGTAAAAAACCTGGTCAAACGCTACGGCAGCAACGCCGCCGTGGATGACCTGTCTTTTACGGTGGAGCAGGGGCAGATTTACGGCTTTCTCGGCCCCAACGGCGCCGGAAAGACTACCACGATGAACATTATGACCGGCTACATCGCCCCCACCTCCGGCGAGGTGCTGATCGACGGACACAGCATTCTCGAAGAACCTGAGGCGGCCAGAAAATGTATCGGTTATCTTCCCGAAGTGCCTCCCGTTTATCCGGAGATGACCGTGGATGAATATCTGCAGTTTGCCGCCGGATTGAAAAAGCTTCCCAAAAAGGACCGGGAGGACATGATCGCCCAGGTCATGGAACAGACGGATATTACCGGCATGAGAACGCGTCTGATCCGCAATCTTTCCAAGGGATACCGTCAGAGAGTGGGGCTGGCTCAGGCGATTCTGGGTTATCCGGAAATCATCATCCTGGATGAACCGATGGTGGGTCTGGATCCCAAGCAGATCATCGAAATCCGTGAACTGATCCGCAATCTTGCAAAGCGCCATACGGTGATTCTCAGCTCCCATATCCTTTCTGAGATCAGCGCCATCTGCGACCACATTATGATCATCGCCCACGGGAAGCTGGCCGCCAGCGACACACCGAAGCAGCTTATGAAACTGATGACCGGATCCGGCGCTCTGGAGCTTACCGTCCAGGGGACAAAAAGCCAGCTCCAAAAGGTTCTTCCAAAGGCCGGCGCTCTGGAGATCCTGTCCATATCTGATTCGGAGGAAGCGGGCGCCTGCGACGTGTCCCTGCGGGCCACGGATGACCGGGATCTGCGGGAGAGCCTGTTCTATCTCCTGGCGGAACACAAAATGCCGTTGCTTCGTATGCAGAAAGCCCGGGCATCTCTGGAGGATGTATTCCTTGAACTGACCGAAGACGCTCCGGCAGAAGATACACAGGCAGAGACGGCAGATGGGCAAGCGGTTCCGGATTCTTCCGGCGCTTCGGATGAAAAATCCGGGAAAGGAGACGAGGAATTATGAAAGCAGTTTTCAAAAAAGAGGTCCGCTCCTATCTGACCTCCATGCTCGGATACGTTTTTATCGCGTTTCTTCTCGTGATCAGCGGCATCTACTTTACCGCCTATCATCTGCAGGCGGCTTACCCGCTGTTCGCCTACACGCTGGAATCCATCACCTTTGTATTCCTGATCGCCATTCCGGTCCTCACTATGCGGATCCTGGCGGAGGAGCGGAAGCAGAAAACCGATCAGCTTCTTCTCACCGCCCCGGTAAGTGTCACCGGCATTGTGATGGGCAAATACCTGGCGCTTGCGGCTATTTTCCTGATCCCTGTGGTGATTCTGGGCATCTATCCCCTGATCCTGCTGCAATTCGGGACGGTTCCTCTGGCGGAGACCTACACGGCGCTGTTTGGATTCTTCCTGATGGGCTGCAGTTTCCTGTCCATCGGCCTCTATCTCTCCTCTGTCACGGAAAGCCAGGTGATCGCCGCCGTACTGACCTTTCTGGTGCTGTTCCTGTGCTATGTGATCGAAGGAATCGCCTCCTTCTTCCCGGAGACCGCTTTCGCTTCCTTCGCAGCCATGGTGGTCCTGGCCCTTGTACTGTCCTTTATCATCCATATGCTGCTGAAAAACGTCATCGCCACGCTGGCGACCGCCATAGCGGCGGAAGGGGCGCTGATCGCGCTCTATCTCGTCAACGCGCCGCTGTACGAAGGGCTTATCCAGAATATCCTTGGCGTATTGGATATTTCCGGCCATTTTTCCGGGTTTTCCAGCGGCATTTTGGACTTTACCGGAATTGTCTATTATCTCTCAGTCATCGGTATTTTCCTGTTTCTGACGGTTCAGTCGATTCAGAAGCGGCGCTGGAGTTAGGAGGGAGAGAATGAAGATCAATAAGAAAAAATCAGGCGAAAATTTCACGCCAAAGATGAAACTGAAACGCCCCGAGTGGAACCCCCGGCGCATGAAACACGGCTCCTACAGCCTTGCCCTGTCAGTGATCGTGATCGCTGCGGCGGTACTGCTGAATCTGGTGGTAAATGAGATCCCTTCCCAGTACACGAAGATCGACCTGAGCAGCAGCCAGCTGTCGGTGCTCACCGATCAGACAAAAGAACTGTTGTCCTCTCTGACAGACGACATTACGATCTACTTTCTGACCCAGGATTCCGACGAGGACGAGACAATCTCCCGGCTGCTGGAGCGGTACGAGGACTTTTCCGGCCATGTGACGGTCGTCAAAAAGGACCCGGTGCTGTACCCGAAATTTGCCTCCCAGTATACAGACGACACGCTCTCTGAGAACAGCCTCATCGTCACCTGCGGGGAAGCCAGCCGCGTAATCGCATATGAAGATATGTACGAAACGGAATTTGACTATATGTACTATTCCTATACCACCACCGGCTTTGACGGGGAGGGGCAGATCACCAGCGCCATCTCCGCCCTGAGTTCCGACACCCTGCCGAAGCTTTATACCCTGACCGGTCACGGAGAGCTGGAACTGAACACGGCTCTGACCTCCTCCATTGAGAAGGAAAACATTGAGACGGAGAGCCTGAATCTCATGTCCGCAGACTGTGTGCCGGAAGATGCGGACGCGCTGCTCATCGCCTCCCCCACCCAGGATCTCTCCGATGCGGAAGCTCAGAAGATCCTGAATTACATGAAACGAGGCGGTCAGGTTCTGTTGTTCCTTGACTATATCGGCACAAAACTGCCAAACCTGGAATCGATCCTGGAATACTACGGCGTCTCTCTTGTGGAAGGCGTCGTTCTGGAGAGCGACAGCAATTATTATATTCAGATGCCCTACTATCTGCTGCCTGCCATCAACAGCACGGACGTTTCCTCCGACATGAGCGGCGGAAGCGCATATGTGCTTCTGGCCGCCGCCCCCGGCCTTGAGGAGACGGAGGACGCCAGAGATACCCTGCTCATCACGGAGGTGCTTTCCTCCTCCTCATCCTCCTACTCCAAGACGGATGTGGAAAATATGACCACTTATGAAAAGGAGAGCGACGACGTGGACGGTCCCTTTGCGCTGGGAATGCTGGTGACCGAGGAAGTGGAGCTGACGGATGAACTGCTCTCTGAGACGGCGGAAGTCACAGACGGGAACAGCCTGGAGGATCTGGATCTGCTGGCGGACGACGCGGAGGATGCGGCGGCAGATACCGGGGATGCAGACGAAACGGACGCAGAGGATGCCGCTGTAGAAGATACAGAAAACGCGGCAGGCGATGTGACTGCGGACGGGACAGAAATCTCAGACGGGGAGGACGCGGACGCGGAAACTGTCACTACCAGACTGGCCGTATTTACTTCCTCCTCCCTGCTGGACGACTCCATCGACCAGATGGTGGCGGGGGGCAATTCCCGGCTCGTGATGAACACCCTGAGCTGGGTGTGCGGCAGCGCCGCCTCTGTCTCCGTTCCGGTAAAGAGCCTGTCCACCGACTACCTGACGGTACCCGCCGCCTCTGGAAGCTTCTGGAGCATTGTGGTGATCGGCCTGATTCCCGGCGCTTTCCTGGTATGCGGACTGTATATCTGGCTGAAACGCCGCAAACAGTAAGGGGGATTGAAACATGAGCAGAAAAAGCATCACACTGGCCTTTGGCGTGGTCGTCCTGGCCGCTCTGGCGGGCGTTTATTTTCTTCTTGGAAATTACAATGAAAAACAGGAGGAGGCCGCTGAGGAAGCGGCCTCGGGGGAAACGATCCTGGAAATTGACACGGACGCCCTGACCGCCGCCGCCTTTTCCATCGACGGTACGGAGCAGACCTTTACGAAACACGGAGAGGAATGGACTCTGGAGAGCGACGATACCTTCCCGGTGGACGCTTCCTCCCTGCTCTCCATCCTCTCCGGCCTGACGCCGCTGAAAGCCCATCGCACCCTGACCGGCATCTCGGATATTTCCGAGTATGGGCTGGATGAACCCCAGAACACCGTCACCCTGACCGACTCGGATGAAAACACGACGGTCATCACCTTTGGCGACGCAAATTCCGGCACTTCGGACAATTACCTGATGCTGGATGAGGACGGCTCCACGGTCTACACCGTGGACAGCACGTTTCTGGACAATCTTTCCCAGGATCTGTACGATTACGCGCTCAGCGAGGATCTGCCCTCGCTGACGAGCGATACAATCACCGGCATTCTTGTGTCCGGCTCCTCCAACGACTACGAACTGGCAAAGACCGGCGATATCTGGATGGTGGCCGTCGGAGAAGAAGGCGCCAGGGAAGCGGCGGAGGAAGCCGACGGGGACGAAGTCTCCACCCTGCTCTCCCAGCTCACCACCATCTACTATGTGGATTACCTGGATCATAACTGCAGCGACCTGTCAGCCTACGGCCTGGACGATCCTACCGCCCTGCTGACCGTTACCTGGGAGGAAGACGCTGATTCCGAAGCCACGGCGGACGCGGAGCCTGAAACGGAAAAAACTGCAATGGGCAGCGGCAGGACACCCTGTTCCGTAACCTTCACGATCGGCGCGACGGACGACAGCGGCAACTACTTCGTACAGATGGAAGGTTCCACCCAGGTGCACACTCTCTCCTCCTACCTGGTGGAGACGATCCTGGACTGCGACCTGGAGGACCTGATCGCAGAGGAGGAGACGCAGACCGGGGCAGAATAACGCTGCGGCAAACCGGGTGAGACGCAGGCGTGAGCCCGGGAAATTGGTTTTTTGTATTGCCATTTTTGAAACCAGGCAGTATACTGAATTTATTGCAAATAACTTAAATTTGAAGTACAAAACACTATAGAGGAGGAGTTATGTCGCATTTAGAGAAGTATTGTTTTGACGGAAGCAAAAAACTGGATCTGAAGAAACTGTCTACCAACAGCAAACAGGACGGGGTTGACAAAAAGAAGATCCTTGAAAAGACAGCGAAAAATCAGGAGAAGATCTTTACCCTCCAGGATAAGCTGTACGCGAAGGGGAAAGAGGGCCTTCTGATCGTGCTCCAGGCCAGGGACGCGGCTGGGAAGGACAGCACCATCCGCCATGTCATGGCCGGCGTGAATCCCCAGGGCGTACAGGTGTACAGCTACAAACAGCCCTCCAGGGAGGAGCTGGCCCACGATTACCTGTGGAGATGCTGGCAGAACCTGCCCCGCCGGGGTATGATCGCCATCTTCAACCGTTCCTACTACGAGGACGTACTGGTGGTGCGGGTACACAAACTTTACAAAACCTACAATATGGCGTCAAGATGTCTGGATGAGAAGACCTTTATCAGAAAACGCTACGGGCAGATCCGCAACTTTGAAGAATATCTTTATGACGAGAGCTACCACATCCTGAAAATTTTCCTGAACGTCTCCGAAGAAAAGCAGAAAGAGCGCTTTCTTGAGCGGATCGAACTGCCTGAGAAGAACTGGAAGTTCTCCGGAAGCGATATGTCCGAGCGGACGCTCTGGCCGGATTACAGCCGGGCTTATCAGGATACCGTAAACGAGACGGCGTCAAAGCACGCCCCCTGGTATGTGATCCCGGCAGATCAGAAGTGGTACAGCCGCTACCTGGTATCCGAAGCGATCCTGTCCACCCTTGAAGAGATGAACCCGAAATATCCCCGGCTTTCCAAGGATGAAGCGGCAAAATTCCCGGAATACAAAGCGGAACTGCTGGGCCAGATCTGAAAACCCGGAAAACAGCGGTAAATTCAGAGGGATCTGTCGTATAAAATACACCGGGCTGCCCGGAACCTCTGTCCCGCACAGGCGGGCGCAGGGTTCCGGGCAGCCCGGTTTTTACTTAATTGGATACCACGGTGGTGCCAAGCTTACAGTGTGATACCAGATAATTCAGATCCGCGTTTGAGAGCCGTACACATCCCATGGATACAGCCGCACGGGTGTGTTTGTCTTTCCGGCAGTGGATGGCGCAGCCCCAGCTTTTGGAATAATTCCACGTAAAGTAGATACGCGGTCTGCCCCGGTAGGTGTCCTGTTTGAGCAGCCGGAACGTCCCAACGGCAGTCTTCCCTCTCTTGCCGATCACGCAGGGCGCGCTGCGAACTTCTTTCCATTTTCCCTTGGAACCCTTAAAAATGGTGAGATTACAGGTATACTGATTGATCCAGATCAGGTATTTCGTTTTGCTGGAATAGCCATTCTCGTTAACATATGCCTCTTTTACGCTCTGTAAGTAATACTCCGTCGTCGTCTTGACATTTCCGTACCGCAGCCTGGTATTGGAGATCCGGATCGCGGTGCCGTCCGCCAACGTGGCCCGGATCGTCTGCTTTTTGTTTGTCTTGGTCTGGGCCACGATCTTTGTGCCTTTGCTGACCGTGATCTTCTCGCCGGTGGAGACAACCGTCGCGCTGGTCCTGGATCGGACGGTTGCCACAAAATACCGTTCATGTACGTTTTTCATGAAATTCGTGGTCCTGACCGAAACGATGGAGGAGCCGGGGCCCTCGCCGCCCTCCTCGCTGTATGCAGATATCTGGAAATAATACTGTGTGTTGGGCTTCAGATCCTCAACCGTATAGGTGTTTTTTCTGGTTTTTCCCACTCTTGTCAGGGTTGTCCCGTCCACGCGGTAGATCCTGTAATTTTTGGCGCCGGCCACCTTCTTCCACGTCAGCACGACCGACGTATTGGCTGACATATCGATCACCTTCGCCTTCGCTGACTGTACCTGTGCGGGCGCTCCCGCCGCCAGGGTATGTATGCCCGGCAGGAACAAAGCGGCTGTAAACAGCAATACCAGTGACAGCATGATTCCAAACTTTTTCATCTTGATGATCCCTTCCCTTATATAGTCCTCATTCCAGAACAGTATAGCATAAAAAATAGCAAATGGGGAGACTTATCCTGGTAATTTTCTGTCCGGCTTTTCCTCCGACCGGCCATTTTCGCCTTCTCACATCTTCTCCGGAGCCTCGAAGCCCAGCAGATCGATGGCCGTCTCCAGGACTTTCCTTGTCAGATCCAGAAGTTCGATCCAGCTGCGCTTTCTCGCTGCGTCCTCCTCGGTCAGTATCCGTCTCTCGTGATAAAAATGGTTCAGGGCGTTGGCCAAATCGTAGATGAACGCACAGATCTTATGGGGCGCGATCTCCTCACAGGCCTGCTCCACCACACTGTTGAACTTCACGAGTTCCATCATCAGGCTCTTCTCGCTGTCCCCCGCCGGTGCAAGAATGCCGCCCTTCTCCAGAGCGCCGCCCTTTGCCTGATGCCGGTTCAGGATGGACTTGATGCGGACGATGGTGTACAGGATGTAGGGGCCGGTATTCCCCTCAAAGGAGGTAAACTTGTCCATGTCAAAGATATAATCCTTGGAAGCCTGATTGGACAGGTCGCCGTACTTGACAGCCGAAAGCCCGACGATCCTGGCTGTGGCCCTGGCCTCCTTTGGATCTGTCTCATGGTTGTCCATGATCTTGCGGTACATCTCCGCGTTGATGTCGCTGATCAGAGTCTCCAGACGCATCACGCCCCCGTCCCGGGTCTTAAAGGGCTTTCCGTCCTTCCCGTTCATGGTGCCAAATCCCAGGAATGTCAGCTTCGTGGAAGGTTTCACAATGCCCGCCTTTTTCGCGGTGCGGAACACCTGGATGAAGTGCATCTCCTGGCGTTTGTCTGTCAGATAGATCATCTCGTCCGGATCGTAGTCTTTCATGCGCTCCACTATGGTGGCAAGATCCGTGGTCGCGTACAGAGAAGCCCCGTCTGACTTCAGGATAATGCAGGGCGGAATCTCCCTGGTGTCGCCCTCCTGCTTCACATCCACCACAAGTGCGCCCTGATCCTCCCGGACAAAGCCCCCGTCTCTGAGGGACCGCACCATATCCTCAATATAAGGCTGCGCGTCTGACTCCCCTTTCCACAGATCAAAGGTCACGTTTAATTTTCCGTAATTTTTCTTCAGATCCACGACGGACACGTTCATGATATGACGCCACAGCGCCCGATAGCCGGGATTCCCCATCTGAAGCTGATATGTGGCTTCCAGGGCCTCTTCCCGGTACGCCTCATCCTCTTTGGACCTTCTGCTGGCCGCCGGATAGATCTCCTCCAGATCGCTGATGGTAAAGGGCGGCTCCCCGGGGTATTCCCCCTCATAATCCGGCCGGAAATAGGGAAGCTTTGGCTGGCGGGCGCGAAGCTCTGTGATGATCAGCCCCATCTGCAGCCCCCAGTCTCCAAGATGTACGTCTCCTATGACCCGATGCCCCATGTACCGGAAGATCCGTTTCAGGCTCTCTCCGATAATCGCGGAGCGCAGATGGCCTACATGCAGCGGCTTTGCCACATTGGCCCCGCCATAATCCAGAATGATTGTCTTCGGCTCCTTCACCTTCTTTACGGACAGATTTTTGTCTCCCTGCATCCGGCCCAGATACTCCGCCAGAAAGGCGCCGGAGAGCTTCAGATTGATAAAACCGGGATTTACCGCTTCGGCCATCTCAAATATCCGGCTCTCCTGCAGATGAGCCGTCACATCCTTTGCAATCAGGATGGGCGGCTTTTTGTATTGCCTGGCGGCCGCCATGGCTCCGTTGCACTGATATTCGCACAGATCCGGCCGGTTGGATACCCCTGTCTTTCCATAGGACAACGCATAGCCTGCCGCGTCAAAGGCTCCCATGACCTCCTCGCTGATCAAATCCAGAATTTTCTTCATTTTCTCCTCCTGCTTTGTTCTTTTTCTGTCCCCCCGGGCGCATTCTACCGGTTGCTGATCGCGCCGATAATATACTCCTTCTGCCGTTCAATATGCCCTCTGGTCACGGCTGTTGCCTTCTCCTCATCCCGCTGCTCCAGGGCAGAGAGTATCTCCTCGTGCTCCTTTACCAGCATCCCGTGGCTCTGCCTGTCCTTCAGGTATTCCATACGGTAGCGGTACATCTGCTCTCGCAGATTATTCAGGATCTGCACCAGACGCCTGTTCCCGGTGGCATTATAGATGGCCTCGTGGAAGTTCATATCCGTCTGGGCGCAGACCGCCAGATCGCTTCCCCGAAGGGTTTTTTTGAATTCGTCGGATAACCGTCTCATCTGCGCAAGCTGCTCCCCGGTGATGCTCCGGCAAACCAGCCGCACCGCCAGCTTCTCCAGTGCCAGACGTACCTCCAGCACATCCTCCAGATCCGAAATGGTGATCTCCGCCACCACGGCGCCCTTTCGCGGGATCATTTTCACCAGGCCCTCCAGCTCCAGCTTCCGGATCGCCTCCCGCACCGGCGTCCTGCTGACTCCCAGCCTCTGGGCAAGGTGTATCTCCATCAGCCTCTCGCCGGGCTTTAATTCCCCCCGCAGGATCGCCTGCCGCAGCGTCTCAAAGGCCACATCCCGCAGCGGCAGATATTCATTCATCTGTAACTGAAGATTATCTACCATTTGTACCTCCTTGTTATTTTCACTCCTTTGTATCTTATTCTTCATTTCTTCCGACATGAAAAAAACGTGTCAGATAGACATTTTTTACCAGTTGGCTCCGGTCAAGGGCGTCACAGGCCGCCTGCGCCCTCGCACGGTCTTCAAACAGCCCGAACACGGTAGGCCCGCTTCCGCTCATCATGGCGTTCAGCGCCCCCTGCCTCTTCATAATTTCCCGGATCTCGTCGATCACCGGACAGGCCGGAACTGTGACCGTTTCCAGAACATTTCCCATCCTGGCCGCCAGCTCCCGCAGATCCCCCCGGCGGATCGCGTCAACCTGAGCGTCTATATCGGGATGCCGCGTAAGCCGGTCCGCTTTCAGATTTCCATAGACAAATGCAGTGGAGATGTGGGCCGGAGGCTTTGCAAGCACTACCCACGCGGCAGGGGCGTCCGGCAGAGGCGTCAGCACATCTCCCGTCCCCTCCGCAAGCGCCGTGCCCCGAAGCACACAGTAAGGCACGTCTGCTCCGATCTGTGCGCCCCGATGCATGAGTTCCTCCCTCGAAAGCCCCAGGCAGAACAACCGGTTCACGCCCACCAGCACCGCAGCCGCATCGGAACTGCCTCCCGCCAGGCCCGCCGCCACCGGAATATTTTTTTTCAGCTGAATGCTAAGGCCTCTTTCCACATGAAATTCTTCCATGAGAAGCCCGGCCGCACGGTATGCCAGATTGCCCCGGTCCTCCGGCAGATAACTGAGATTCGTCCGCACAGAGATGCCGGATCCCCTCGTTTCACGGAGTGTGATGCGATCGTACAGGTAAACACTCTGCATGATCATCCGCAGATCGTGGTATCCGTCCTCTCTCCTGCGCAGCACATCCAGTCCCAGGTTGATCTTGGCTACGGCTTTCAGTCTCAGTTCGCTCATTCGTATTCACCTGCACTTTGTATACAATATTCTTATTGTACCTTTGGATTTTGCCCCTGTCAATCCGTTATTTTGTTACTGTCAAGTAAACGTTGGCAAATTTTTTCATACTCGATTTACTGTATTTCTCAAAGCCTGTTCCCTTTTAATATCCCGCCATTGTCAGAAGTTTTTTCCCATCTCCACGTATGCTTCCTCCTAGTCCCACTAGATGACCTATGGCTGGATATTCATATCCTTTTCCTTCTTTCTTTGGCACTTTTGCTGACATCAGGATTTCTCCATACAATTCCTCTACCTGTTCTTCCTCAAACACCGGCCGTCTCAGCTTCTCTGTCACTTCATACAGCTTCCCGCTGCATTTCTTTGCCAGTATCTTTGCCAGATGGTTCCCTCCTCGCTTGCTCCAACTGGTATGGTTATGCTTCATCCTGCGCGCAATCACACTCCACACATGGTTCTCCATTGTCCCCATGTTCCGATACTCTAATCCTTCCGGATGTTCCGGCAGCTCCAGCCCTTGTGACTGGTAGGGCACTAAACCCTCCCTGTTGTTCTCATAATACTGGATCAGCTCTTCTGCGTCTTTGATCTCTCCTTCCTCCCACAGGCTGTCCCTGTACGTTTTTAGATAATCGAAAACTTCTTCGATCTGCTCTTCTTCCAGAAGCTCCATGATGTCATGCACCGCTTTTGGGTTATGGATCTTTTCTTTTATCGCTTTATTCCGGTGGAAGGGATCCAGTTGGAAACAGGTGCTTTTATCCTTCACTTTCTTGATCCACGAAGCTCCGTCCGCATTCAGAATCCTATGGCTGACTTCATCCAGGTTGTATCTCTCCGCTATGGCCGCCTCCCGATATTCATGAAACTCTTTCGCCTTTGCAAAACCAGTTTCACGATACTTATAGCCGCTCTGTCCGTAAACCTTAATACTTCTCTTCTTTGCCATGATGATTTCCTCCGTTTCTCAGCGGTTCGCTGTCTCCAATCAGCGTTCGCCTACGGCTCCGCTTCTTGGACAGCTATCGCATGGGAGCCGTTATCCAATCATGCTTCGTTGCACTCGCGTGAATTGGAGGGCTCTCCAAGATTGTCTTTGATTGCCGGCTTCAGTTCCAAGATCACCGGATCCAGATTATAGGCACCACCTCCCTTCGGCGAGGTCTCAGAGACAAGCTCTGAGACTATCGCGGTGCTCGTCAAATCTCCCCATAATGGCGCCTTTTCGTGTAAACATGAAAGCCGTCACTATGGCTCGACTTTCCTCGCTCCTCGCGCAAAAAAGCTGCCAATGTTTTTACACATCTGCAGCTTAGCTTTGCATAAGTTCGATTACGGAAATCAAAGATTTCCTATCTCACTTATCGCTTTTAGTTCGGTGTTTTATTTTCAGTTCTGATTCTTCTTTGCGTCCTTGATACGGTAGTAGTCTTCCAGATCCACATCGATCCTGACTTTCGTATCCGGTTTTCGGTTGCTCAAGAGGCACACAGTCTCCACATGGCTCGATTGCTCGATATTGATGTCAAATCCCCGAAAAATCAGCCCGTTCGTTCTCGGAAATAAATCTACGGCTTTTCCCGCCTCAAAATAGCCATTTTACAGGCCGCGAACGTTCTCGGAAACAGGTCGATGTGATTGTCCCTACTATATATATGCAGCCGCACAGATTTTCCAATTGCCTCAAGACTTCGCTCTGAGGGAATATGTCCGAAAAGCTGTGATTTCCCATCCACTCGACTCT
>CAZQAB010000015.1:0-64432 GCA_964591265.1 uncultured Lachnospiraceae bacterium | reverse complement strand
AAATACTGCGTCTGCCGGAAATGTTTACATCTACAGTTCACAACATATCACATCTCTGGTGAATTGAAGCGGGAAAAATCGCAGGAAAATATCAGAAATTTTCCCTTTCCCTAATGGACAAACTGATTTCCTTTTATTTTTTTAAAGCGCTCTACTGGTGCAGCATTTACCATATTGAACTCCTATGACACCACTTGCTTCTTCTCTTAACCCTATAAAACTTTTCTCACTAATACAATGTTCAATCACGCAAGTATATTCCTTAGCTTCCATTCAATTACCTCCTGTGAATTTAACTATTCCACCTGACAATAACCACTCTTGTTGCCAAAAATGTATTATCTTCCTGATAATTCCCAAATAAGCAAACCTCTGATTGCTTTTTTAACTCGTCCTTTTCTGTATTGTTTATACTCTCTATTTCTTGCTGTTCTGCGTTAGCTGTTACAATTTGAAATTGTGTATCGGCAGAATATAATACAGTTATGTTCCCTGCATCATCTTCTACTCCAACGGCTGCCTCATATGCTAAATCATCCCCTTCATTTATCTGTGGAGATATCGTACAGCCAGAATTTGTAAACTCCAAAACAGTTCCCTGCAGATCTGCCAAATCAAAAATGTTTGTTTCCTCTAAATCTTCTTCCTTTACTTCATCTAAGTCACTTTCCTGCATATAAGCATTTTCATCGTAGGTTGAACTTGACATTTTATCTTCTGTTTCATCTTGAGAATTTTGCGACATATTTTCTGTTTGATCGGTATTCGTGGTTTCTTGGCTGCACCCTGCAGTTCCCACCATAACTAATGTTAAAAGCGCAATAAAAAATATAATTCTTTTCATTTACCATCCTTTTCCTTTACATCATTATCGTATCATCATTATCATATCGTCATTCTTTATGCTTTCTGCGTATTTTTTGTATGATTTATGTGTAATTGCCAAACATATACTAAAGCAATTTTTAATCAGACAGAAGCAATTCAATCTTTTTTTCTTCCGTGATTTTTCCTAGGTTTATTTTAATAACTACATCTGCTGCGGAAGCTACTTTTCTGCTATGAGTGACTACAATCACACATTTACCTTGTTTATGAGCACTATTTTGCAAAATTTTTATAATTTGTTCCTCGGTTTCTTCATCAAGATTACCTGTAGGTTCATCTGCCAGTAAAACTTTTGCTGAACTTGCAAGTGCTCTTGCGATAGCAACTCTCTGTTGTTGACCTCCTGATAACTGAAGGACCTTTCTATTCCAATCCTCCATTGGAATTCCGACCATTTCTAACAGTCTTCCTACATTGGTACTTCCGCCCAGCATAACATTTTCTTTTGGCGTCAGATAATCAATTAAATTATAGTTCTGAAATACCAAAGAAATATTATTTTTGCGGTGATAATTCAATCCTTTTTTTTGAATATTTTCTCCTGCATAAAGAATCTCTCCCGTTACAGGCGTATCCAATCCCGCCAGTAAAGATAAAAATGTTGTTTTACCAGATCCACTAGGGCCTAAAATTGCATACATATTTCCATCCTTAAACGAATAGGAGACCTCATCCAGTATTTTTCTTGTTTTATTAGCTTTGTAGTAATAAACAACATTTTTTGCCTCTAAAATCATTTTAATCTTCCCCAGTCTTATACCGAAACCCTATACCTATGTTAACTCCAGCATTTCCCTCTATCTTATTGCTCTTAATTAAGATATCGTGATGATTCAGGTAATTCGTTATAAAATACATCGCCTGTTCTGTATTCATATCTAACGGTTTCTTTTTTAGGAGACACAGCACAAAAGTTCAGGATACCAATAACTGTATTTTCTTTCATCTGTAATTCTCCTCCTGTATTTATCCCATTTCATTTAGTATTGCTTTAGGCTTTCTTTTCATAATCGTGATACCCGCCACAGATACCGAAGCAAACAAAAGCATAATGATTGCAACAACATCTTCCAAAATCATGATCCGTGTTATGTGTATTTCAACGCCTTGAATATCCAAATCTGTTTCGGGTACGTCTGTTGCAACCTGATTCAAGCTTGCTGCATTCTGTTCTTGCTGTACCATCATCGTTTCCTGCGCCAAATAGACCGCCGTTACTTCTGACAGCATTGGTGAAATTACAAAAGACAATAATAACCCTATCATTCCTACGAGCATTCCCTCCCACATGAACTGTCCCCAGATTTTTTTCTTACTTTCACCAATGGCCATAAAAATCCCGATCTCCTGAATACGATTTCTCGTCCAAAAAATAAATATCAGAACTAGTATTGCGAAACTTGCTGCTGATATGAAAATCAAAAGGATATTACTGATTTTTTCCATACTGTTGAAATTTTCCGCCATGCTTTCCATATTTCCATTATTATCAATTAAGTCATACCTGCTCCAGTCAATATCCGCCTTACGAATATTTTCTTTTACCTGATCATATAAATCAACATCCTCTACTTTGAAAATTGCATATTGAAAAAGTGGATTTCCTTCATCCCCGGATGGCTTTTCCGGAAAACTCATATCTGTAAATATCGTATTTTCTGAACGGTAGGAATCGCCTGACATAATTGGTTTCAATTCTTGTACCGCTTTATAAATTCCTATTATAGTAGCACTATATATTGTGGAATCTTCTTTATCCTGGTAATCATTAAATTCCAACATATCTCCAATTTTCAAATCATTTAACTGAGCCAGCTGTTGCGAGACTACAACTACATCTGTATCGTTTTCGTCCACCATTCTTCCTTCCACAATTTCAATCTTTCCGGCGGCAACATCCATATCCATCTCCATGATACGGTTTCCCCTCAAATTGACACCGCCAACATCATTACTCTGATCGGTCTCCTGATCCTCGATTCGTTTAAAATTTACAGGATTGACTACCGTAGGAACTGTAATGAGATTATAGTCTTCAATTCCATCTACATTCGCAATCATTTCAACATCATCTACTTTTATTGTTTCAAATGAATTATCTGTTCCAGTTTTCCAACTGCCGTTTTCCAACTTCTCCTGATAATAGCCCTGGTAACTTCCGCTCTGATCCTCGCCTATTATTCTCACGGCTTCTTCCATTCTGGTATGCCGGTTTTCTTCATTTTCTTCTAACCGAAAAGTTGCTCCCACAGCCTGTCTGGCAGAATCCTGCACTAAAACACTGGCTGATTTGCAGGCCAGTCCCGCTATAAAAAAACTACTAATTGCTGTCACAATCGCTAAAAGCAATACACTTTTTATTGGCTTTCTGATAATAGAGAAAAAGCCTCTTTTTAAAATTCCCATCTTCATCCCTCCATTTCTGATAAAATATCTTTTGGATTCATTTGCAAAATAGGAAATAAAGAAATTCCCAATGCTGCAATTAATATACTTATTCCCAATGCCAGTAAATACCCTACATCCGCTCCTTGTATTCCTATCTGAAGTGTTATGGAATTTTCAGTATCATGATTAAATAAAATCAAATTTAAAAACCAAGCTACAACACCGCCAGTAAAAACGGACGAGGAGGTTGCTGTCAAAAATACCATTAGGCTTTCTAAACAGACTTGTAAAAAAATACTTCCTTTTGGTTCTCCCAAACTGATATACACTGCTATTTCCTTTTTCCTTGCTCGCATCCACATACATAACAGCAGTGCGATCACAATCACTGATGTTCCTATTGTTAATATCAACATTAGTTTTACCACTCGCTCCACCTGTTCTAATGGAGCTTTCATTTGTTGAAACAACGTATCTGATTTTGTGATTGTCACCTTATCATTTAGTAATGCAGCTAATTTTTCTGCCGTTTCATCCATTTGTTCTGGATCATTGAGATAAACAACGACACTTTCATATCCCTGATCCGATTGAATATCCAATGCAAATTCTGAACTGGTGTAAATCGTATTTTCTATTCTGTATACTGCCAGAGTCTCTTCTTCCTGTTTCTCTTCCAATCCCGAACTATAAATTCCAGATACGATTGCAGTTATTTCAGTTCCTTCTTTACTCTCTATCGTCAAGCTGCTTCCAACTGTCAACGAATTGTAATTCGCCAACACTTTGTTTATTACAATTTCATTTTGTTTTTGGGGATATTCCCCATCAACCAACCGCACCTGACTGTCGGCGAACGGACCATCTGCACTTAAATCGTCATACGCTGTCAACTGCAACTGAATATTTTTTTCCGAATTGTTTTCACTGTATGATATTAGTTGAAAATCATATGGATAAGCAGTAACCTTTAATGAAGAATTTAACTCCCTGACATTTTCCATTTTTTTCATTTGTTTTAATTCTGCCTCTGTAATAAACTGTTTTTCGTTCTGGATTTCTGCAATGACTTTTGTATTAGTCCTTTCCTGCAATGACTTTTTTTCTTCCGTTGAAGCTCTTAATATTATTACTATGGATAAAATCATCGTCTCTGCAAGTAAAAGAACCAAAAATAAAGTCATTGTTTTTACTTTCTTTCTTAATATGTAACGTAGTGCCCTTTTTTTACAGTTCACTTTCTCGTCTCCTTTGCCTTGCTGCTTCTTATTTTCCGTTCTTCATCTGTTTTTATCTCGTTTTTTCTGTGTAGTTTTCATGTATATTAAAAGACGGTCCGCTGCTTATCGCAACGAACCGTCTCTTATACTATCGGGCATATAATTCTCATTCTTATTCCATTTTTTGTATTTACAAAATTATATTGAAAATGATGTAGTTCCAAAATCATCTTTACAATGTACAACCCCAAACCGCTTCCTCCTGACATTCTATTTCTCGACTGTTCACGTCTGTAAAAGGCTTCAAAAAGTTTTGGGATTTCTTCTTCTGGGATAGGTGATGTTTCATTTTCAACAGAAAAAACGATACTTTTGTTTTCTTCATACAGATCTATCCAAATATTCGCCTCTGCTTCTGAATACTTTATTGCATTCCCGACAAGATTATTCAGTACCTTTTTCATAAATGATCGGTCTGCATTTATTACTGGTATATTTGATAAGCTGATATTTAACTGCAATCCCTTATCAATGGCAATATCCTCCATATCTTTCAGCACTTCTTTGATCAGTTGTTTCATGTCTACTGCTGACATATTTAAAGAAAACCCTTTTGACTTAATTCTTGCAATTTCTAAAATTTCCTGTACCATCTCTTCCAGGGAATTAACCACTTCACCTGATCGTTTTAGATATTTATCTCTATCCTTGTACCCACCAATATTATACAGCATTCCCTGTATCTGCCCTTTCAGAATAGTGACTGGTGTTTTCAATTCATGTGATACTGCTGAGAAAAAAGCCATTTGTTCCTGTTCAATTTGCTGTTTTCTGATAATATCATGCTGAAGAAGCTTATTCTTTTCATGCAGCTCCCTAAGCGATTCCTCAAGCCGTTCTGCCAAATGATTTAAATTTTCTCCTAAAATCCCCAATTCATCTTCTCTGTTCTCCAAACAACGTACATCAAATTTTAAATCTGCCATTCTACGCGACACATCACTGATCGCCAGAATTGGCTTTGTAACGTATCTTGCATAAAAAGCCGCTGTGATAAGCGCTGCTAGAAATGTAACCATGCCTAACATCGGAAATACTCGACTAAGTGAGTTTAATACAGCATTTGTCTGCTGTCTGTCTCCAAATACCAGCAGATGATATTTTTCCCCTTCCTTATTACTTGCCGTATAAGATTTCGTGATACCCGTATTTTCCTGTTTTTCATTCGTATTTATCACAGGTGATATATCATATGCAATTGATCCATAGTTTCCTACTTCATTTCCATCATCGTTTCTGATACTAATATTAATCACATGTTCCATCGCAAACATACTTATCATACCCTTCATTTCATCTTCGGAAATTTCAGGTATTTGTTCAACAATCTGTTCCATCTGCCTGTCTATACTCTCATCCAGTTCTGCAATATAACTGTGGGAAATCCCCAGCACAATCATTCCATAAAGTAATATACATACCATTAAAAGCACTCCTACAGTTACAATAAATATTTTGACAGCTAAATGCTCTTTAATATATTTTATCAATTCGGTATCCCACCCCTCTTACAGTTTCAATATAATTTCCTGCTTTACCAAGTTTTCTTCTCAAATTTTTGATATGATTGTCCACTGCCCGTTCTTCTCCCATGAATTCATATTTCCATAAACGATTCAAAAAACTTTCTCTTGAAATAACATGACCTTGATTTTCCATCAATTCCTTCAGGATTTCGTATTCCTTTTGTGTCAAATCCACAAAATCCTCTCCTATTTTTACTCTGTAATCATCAAGCATCAAAGAAATTTCATGATATTGTAATTCAAGTTGTTCTTCCAGGTCTTTTTTCTGGTATCTACGTAAAATAGCTTCAATTTTTTTCATCATGATAGGAAGAGAAATAGGTTTTGAAATGTAGTCATCTATTTGCAATTCAAATCCCTTTATCTGATCTTCTTCACTCCCCAATGCACTAATCATAATAATCGGTACCTCTGATTGTTTCCGTATTAACTCACAAACAGCATACCCGTTCATCTTTGGTAGCATAATGTCCAACAATACCAAATCTGGTTGATTATTTAAAAAAATTTCTATTCCAGACACGCCATCATCTGCTGTAACAACTTTATAATTCTGATCCTCTAGGAAAAAACGCATCATTTCCTGAATATCTATATCATCTTCAATAATTAGTATTGTTTTCACTTATACATTCTCCTTCCCGGTATAATATTCTGAATTTCTTGAAAAATTAACTCTCAATAGTAAAAAGGCCCATATTTACTGGAAAATCGTATGTTTTAACTCCCATTTCAGAGAGTTAATTTCCTAAAAAGTTCAGAAATATTTATCTATATATTTTCGCCTGAATTCTTTGGGTATCTGCACTTCTTAATACATTTCCTGAGCTATGCTTATAATGTAGTAATTCAGCACAGATATCTCCCTTTATATTTCCATATTTATATCCATTTCGCTTCGCTCAGGCACAAAACGTTATGAAAATGGTTTCCCTGAGCGTATTTTCTCGTTATAATTCTTTTTTGTAGGGAATTCGGTATACTACAAATCACGGGGGGATGAGTGGGCTGTCCGGCTTACCGGATGACTATATATTTATATGTGTAGTCCGCCTTTTCAAACACAAATAAGTGTGTATAGCGAACAAGTTCGCATTCCAAGCGCGTAATCTTATCTTTGATTAAACAATCTCGTTTATGGCTTATGCGTTCAGTCAATGCTGTCTCTCCCTATAATCTTTAGCGAACCTCTCGGTTCTGAAAGGAGTCCCTATGGCTTTAAAAATCGTGTACAAAATCTGCTGTGGCATTGATGTCCACAAGACTTTTGTAGTGGCCTGCATTGCTTCTACTGACAGCAAAGGCGTGACCACCTATGAGAGCCACCGTTTTTCAACCTACACGAGCGGTCTGAAAAATTTGTTACAATGGCTGCTCGCTCGCAACTGCAAAGACGTCTGTATGGAATCTACCGGTAAATACTGGATTCCTGTTTACAACATCCTTGAAAAAGAATGTTCGATTGTCCTTGCTCATCCCAAATATGTTAACGCTATCCGTGGAAAGAAAACCGACAAGAAAGATGCCAAATGGATTGCTGACCTGTTTAAGCACGATCTTGTCGCCGGAAGCTTTATGCCACCTGCTGACATCCGCCTCCCGTTGACCGTGAGATCACGGTAGAGCAGGCAATCATTATAGCAAGGAATCAAGGCTATAGGTCAAGTCAGCAACTGCATAACCTTAACATTTTCAATATTTAATTTTTAAAGCAGCCACCGAAAGAGGGCTTATTTGTCGTGTGCTTAAGGTAATGGGTACCTTCTACTTTGCATTTTCAATCTTCTATCTATGAATAAGCTATTAAAATCCTACAAAAAAAATATGTAGTTTTTGTGTATTTCCAAAGTTTTCACACTTTAATCAAAGAGTTGATGATTACAGCAGTAGACGCGTATCGTAGCAGACCCCTCAATAAGATTTGGTAAAATGAACATTCACGCGGATTTTGGTACCGTACCGTGGTAAATTTTACTCCTAAAAAATAGCAGTTTTCTCTATGAAAGATCGCAGAATCTTTCCGGATCACAAGGTCTTACCTGGATGCTCGCCCAGTTTATGTACAAAAAAAGAAACTAAACGGGATCTGGAGGATTACAAAGTAAACTGGATCACGCAGAAAGCGGCATAGACAGCCAGCAGCAAAATGCCCTGGGCCCTGAAAAGTTTTCCTTTTATCAGCCCCGGCAGCGTCAGAAGCAGCATCACCCCAAACATCACCGGGATGTCCAGTACCAGCGACGCGTTATGCCCGAAGATCACAGCGTTCTGAGGAATGCTGAAGGGAGCGAGCGTGATGGAAACGCCGCTGACCAGTACAATATTGAAAAGGTTGGCGCCAATCACGTTTCCCAGCGAAAGCGCCCCATGGCCCTTTGCCAGGGAAGTGATCGCCGTCACAAGTTCCGGCAGCGAGGTCCCCAGCGCGACAAACGTCAGCGCAATCACGGATTCCGGCACGCCCATGGCCTGGGCGATCAACGTTCCGTTATCCACCAGGAGATTCGCGCCCACCGCGATCAGCGCGGCGCCGATCACCAGCAGGAGCAGATTCCTGCCCAGAGAGCTCTTAGTTTCCCTCTCTTCTTCCCCTGCGCCGGCATCCGGATTGTTTTTCATCTGAACCACCGTAGTTACCATATATAGTATGAATAAAGCCAGCATCAAAAGGCCGACGGCCCTGCTGAAATACCCGGACAAATAAGCCACAGCGGCATAGATCACGGCCGAAATGAAGAAAAACAGAGCCGGCGTGCGCAGCGACTTTTTATCCACCTTGCCGGGTCTTAGCGCAACCGTGAGCGCGGCGATCAGCGCCGTATTGCAGATTACAGAACCAATGGCGTTTCCATACGCAATCTCACCGTGGCCGGCCAGCGCCGACGTGGTGGAAACCATGACCTCCGGCAGCGTCGTCCCGATGGATACCACCGTCGCTCCGATCAGCAGCTCCGGAAGATGAAACTTACGGGCGATTCCCGTCGCCCCATCCACAAACCAGTCTCCTCCTTTGATGAGGCACAGCAGTCCGACAATGAACAGCAATACAGGGGTAAGCATAATCTTTTCTCCTTTTCTATGAACGTCCGGCAGAATTTGCCTGTTTCATATCCAGCTGAGGCGGCTCGTCCAGATGCTCCGAGACATACTTTCCGTTTTTCTTTCTCTGCCGGACACATTCCGTCAGCAGATACTCGATCTGCCCGTTGACAGAGCGGAAATCGTCCTCAGCCCAGGCGGCCACGGCATCGTACAGCTTCTCAGAAAGCCGCAGGGGGATCTGTTTTTTCTTCATGTCAGCCATATCAGTACAGGCTTCCGGTGTTCACGACAGGCTGGGCGTCGTGGTTGCCGCAAAGCACCACCAGCAGATTGGATACCATCGCCGCTTTCCGCTCCTCATCCAGTTCCACTGTGTGATTCGCGCTCAGGCGGTCCAACGCCATCTCCACCATGCCGACTGCCCCGTCCACGATCATCTTCCTGGCGTCGATGATGGCGGAAGCCTGCTGGCGCTGGAGCATCACGGCGGCAATCTCCGGCGCGTAGGCCAGATAGGTGATCCGGGCCTCAATGATTTCAAGCCCCGCTTCCGCCACCTTCTGCTGGATCTCGTCCCGGATGCGGGCCGCCACCACCTCGCTGGAACCCCGCAGGCTTCCCTCATCCGTAAAGCCGTCCCCGGTGGTGTCCACATTCGGAGCGACATCATAGGGGTAAATGCGGACTATGTTGCGCAGGGCGCTGTCGCACCGGAGGGACAGATATTCCTTGTAATTGTCCACATTAAATACCGCTTTCGCCGTGTCCGTCACCCGCCACATCACCGCGATGCCGATCTCCACCGGATTTCCCAGGCAATCGTTGATTTTCTGCCGGTTGTTGTTCAGTGTCATGATTTTCAGGGAGATCTTCTTGCTTGACATTTCCAGGAATGCCCCCTCGCTGCTGCTCAGGGATATGGAAAACGGTCTTCGGGAACCGCTGTCCACGTCGCCGCTCTGGTTCAGCTTCGTCTTTGCTGCGGGATTGACGCCCATACAGAAGGGATTCACAAAATAAAACCCTTCTTTCTTCAGCGTTCCCACATATTTCCCAAACAGGGTCAGCACCAGGGCTTCCTGGGGCTTTAATACCTTCAGGCCCAGAAATGGAATCCAGCCGATGCAAAGCCAGATGATGCCCGCTGCCATCAGCGCCGGGCTTTTCCCCTCATTCGCCATAAGCGCGCCCGCTATCACCGCCGCAACGGCCAGAAGATACAGCGCAATGGTACCAAGCAGGACCGCCATGCCATTTTCCCGATTCGATAATACTTTCTCGCTCATATGTAATCCTCCTGTCACGATCCGGTCTGCACCCGGACCGGTGCAAAACCTTTCTCTTCGCTTTCTTGTTTCTTAATGATATCATTTTGATATCAGTTTGTCAAGTTTACGGAGCAATCTTTTCGGTTGCGCTCTGTAATCCAAACTACCATGCGCCGGTTGAAAATATGGCGGTTTCCCCTCATAATGCTGCGGTTCAGGAGCCGGACGTAAATGGATGCTCTGTCACAAAAAGCAGTTTATGGCAGCTTCCGCTCCTCCTCCGTCAGCATCTCGTTCATGCTGCCGGTGCGGTACCCTTTCAGGTCTGCCGTCACATAGGAGAAGCCGTACAGCTCAAAGCGGGCGGCAATCTCACTCCTTGTCTTTTCCTCCACCAGCCTGGGCAGTTCCTCCGGCAGCACCTCGATCCGGGCGATGGCGCCGTGGATCCGCACCCGCACCTGGGTAAAGCCCAGATCCAAAAGAAGCTGTTCTGCATGATCCACCATGGAAAGCTTCTCCTCGGTGATCTCCTCGCCGTACACGAACCGGGAGGCCAGACAGGCGAAGGAAGGTTTCTTCCAGGTGGGAAGGCCCAGGTCCCTGGACAGCTCCCGGATCTCCTGTTTCGTCAGCCCCACAGAACGCAGCGGACTCTTTGCTCCGCTCTTTGCCACCGCCAGGCGCCCCGGACGGTAGTCCCCGTCATCGTCCAGATTGGAGCCTTCCAGGATATATGCGATCTGCTGCTCATCCGCGAGCTTTCTTATTTTTCCGAACAGCTCCTTCTTACACAGATAACAGCGGTTCTTCGGATTTTGCCGGAAGCCCTCAATCGCAAGTTCCTCGGACTCCACTATAAAATGGCGTATCCCCTCTTCCCTGCAAAATGTCGCGGCCTCCTGAAACTCCCGCTCCGGGAAGGAGCAGGACCGGGCGGTCACAGCCACCGCCCTGTCCCCCAGCACGTCATGGGCCACTTTCAGCAGAAGGGTGGAATCCACACCTCCGGAAAACGCCACCGCCACGCTGCCCAGTCCCCTGATATAGTTTCTCAAAGCCTCATATTTCTCCATCCGTTCGTTTTCCATTTTTTCAATCCTTTCCATTTATCCAAAGTCCGGATCATGCATTGTGTTTTCTTTTATTCAATCGCCGTGCAAAGCGGAAAATCCAATTGGCTTTCCCGGCTGCGATCTGTCTGATATCTTCCAGTACCAGCGTTATTATGATATATGAACCCGCACATTCTGTCAAATATGTCGAATCATATTCCGTTTTTTGTCGCATTTTATCGAAGAAATATAATATTTGACATTCTACAGATTTTCCTATAAAATAAAAACACTGAATATTTATTATACGTGATGCTATACCGCTTTAAATGTGACGGCCTCACTGCAGTTTTGGAGGTTTTTGATTTATGAAGACGATCCTGCTTCTATATGTTATCGCTGTAAATCTGATCGGATTTTTTCTCATGGGGATAGATAAGAAAAAATCGGTGCGCGGCAAATGGCGTGTGCGTGAGCGGACTCTCTTTTTGATCGCCCTTCTTCTTGGGAGCTTAGGTATTCTGGCAGGGATGTATGTGTTCCGCCATAAAACCAGGCATCTCTCATTTTCCGTGGGAATCCCCGCAATCCTGGTAATCCAGTGCCTTGCTGCAATCCTCCTCTTCTCCTGGTACGCCAGGTGGACCGGCCGGCCGGCCCAGGCCGTGGAGCGGGAGCTGGCCCGGATCGAAGAACTGGACGCCGACACCATCCAATCTTTTATTTCCTACGAAAATCTGATGAATTCCGATCTCGCCTCCGGCGCCATTAATGATGAAACCGCCGAGGCAGTGGATCTTTTTTTCCAGAACTTTAAAGCAAATATACAGAACGAGGAAATCGACGGCGACGAGGCAACGGTCAGCGTCAATATAACCAATATCGATATGCACGCCCTGGCCGTGGATCTGTGCCGGCAGATTCTGGAGGAATCCGTCGCAATCTACCAGGATTCCCCGGCCGGCGCCACCGACGATTACTACCGGCTTCTCCGGGACACGCTGCGCTCCAACACCTATGAGCCGGTGGCGACCACCGCCTGTTTTCATTTGAAAAAGGACGAGTCGGGCTGGGTCATCCTCGCCACAGATGAACTGGAGGACGAACTGGTGAGCGGGTTCATTTCGTACATCAACGACCCTTATCTGCTTTCTGCCTCCGAGGTATTGTCCATCCACCTGGACGCCCTGAAAAATCTTACCGTGGAACAGTGGGCTGACTATCTGAATATCAATGATGTATTCGCCACCTATAACACAGATTACTCCGGGCAGATCGACGAAGCGTATGTCTCCCGGCTCGCGGAAAATTTCAGTTACAGGATCCTGAAATGTACGGAAGAAGGGAATACGGCGACGGCGGCAGTCCGGATCAGCAGCGTCGATATGATCAGCATTCTGGAGGCCTACCGGGAGTATCTCAGAGAATATGCTTCCTCACCGCGGTCCCTGCGGGACGATTCCATCGCTTCCTCCAACGAGATCTCCGCCCTGCTGCTTCAGTCTATCCGGGAAAATGAGCAGACCGCATCTACTGACGTCGAAATGACGCTCTATAACGACGGAAGCATATGGAACGTAAAGTATGATTCCTCTTTCTCAGACGCCGTCATGGGAAATATGGAGGAGGCGCTCCGGGCTTTCAATTCCGAGACCGAAGACGAAAATGTTCAGATCATCGAACCCCGGTATTGAATACCGGGGTTTTGCATACACACTGCAAATCTATTGTTCTTCCTTTGCCGTTGTCTCCAGCGCCAGCTCCTGAAGCTGCTTTTCATCCACAACGCCGGGAGCGCCTGTCATCAGATCGGAGGCGTCTTTCATCTTCGGGAAGGCAATAACATCGCGGATGCTTTCGCAGCCGGCCATAAGCATGATCAGCCGGTCCAGCCCGAAAGCCAGTCCCGCGTGAGGCGGCACCCCGTATTTGAACGCATCCAGCAGGAAGCCAAACCGGTCCCCGGCCTGCTCCTTTGTGAAGCCCAGCATATCAAACATCCGGCTCTGGACGTCCCTCTGGAAGATACGGACGCTCCCGCCTCCCAGCTCCGTGCCGTTGAGCACGATATCATAGGCCTTGGCCCGGACTGCGCCGGGATTTGTGTCAAGCTTGTCATAATCTTCTTCCATCAGCATGGTGAAAGGATGGTGCATCGCCACGAAACGGCTCTCCTCCTCGCTCCACTCCAGCAGCGGGAACTCGGTCACCCACAGGAAGCGGAATTCATCCTTTTGGAGCAGTCCCAGATTCTTTGCAATCTCGATTCGGAGCGCGCCCAGCACGTCCCAGACCACTTTATTCTGATCCGCCGCAAACAGTAAAAGATCCCCCGGGCGGCCTTCCATAGCCTTTATCAGGGCGTCCAGCTCCTCTTCGGTCATAAATTTCGCAAAGGAAGACCTGTATGTGCCGTCCGGATTGATGGCCAGGTAAGCAAGCCCTTTCGCACCATAGCCTCTGGCAAATTCCACGAGCGCGTCGATCTTCTTGCGGGGCATAGCGCCCTGTCCGCCGGCATTGATGCCCCGGACGCTGCCGCCTGCTGCCAGCGCATTTGCAAACACCCCGAAGCCGCAGCCCTTCACCACCTCCGACACATCGTGAAGTTCCATCCCAAACCGCAGGTCCGGCTTGTCAGAACCGAAGCGGTCCATGGCCTCCTGCCAGGTCATCCGGGGGATCGGCAGCGGCACTTCAACGCCCAGAATCGTCTTGAACAGCCTTGCGATCAGCCGCTCATTGACGTCGATCACATCATCCACATCCACAAAAGACAGTTCCATATCGATCTGCGTAAATTCCGGCTGGCGGTCTGCCCGCAGATCCTCGTCCCGAAAGCATTTGGCGATCTGAAAATAGCGGTCGTAGCCGGAGCACATCAGAAGCTGCTTGAACAGCTGAGGGGATTGGGGAAGGGCGTAAAAGTGTCCCGGATGCACCCGGCTCGGCACCAGATAGTCCCTGGCTCCTTCCGGCGTGCTCTTGATCAGGATGGGCGTCTCAATCTCCAGAAAGCCCTCTTCCGTCAGAAATCTGCGCACCTCGTTGGTCACCTGGCTGCGGAGCATCAGGTTTCGCTGAATATCCGGCCTGCGCAGATCCAGAAAACGGTATTTCAGGCGAAGCTCCTCCTTTGTCTGGCTGTCCTCCTCAATGGGGAAGGGGGGCGTCTCCGACTCAGAGAGGACGCGCAGTTCCAGAGCGCGGATTTCGATTTCTCCGGTTTTCAGGTTCTCATTCACGGCTCCGCCCCGCAGTTCCACGCGGCCTACCACCGCGATTACATACTCGCTGCGCAGCGCCCCGGCCTTCGCAAAACCGGCCGTTCCGATATCCTTCTCATCAAAGACGATCTGCAGCAGACCGGAGCGGTCCCGCAGATCCACAAAGATCATGCCTCCCAGATTTCTTCGCTTCTGCACCCAGCCCATGACGGTAACGTTCTGACCGATTTCCCCTTTGGACACCTCGGTACAGCGGTGAGTCCTTTTCAGGCCCTTCATTGTCTCAGCCATTTTTCAGTCCTCCTAAAATTTCTTATATTGATATGGATCGTTCTTTCATTTATCTGACGAAGCTCCCGCGATCTCCAAAGCCCGGTTCAGCATTTGCCCCCGCCGGTCAGCAGATCCGCGATTTTATCCAGCGCCACTTCCGTCTGTTCGCCGGTCTTCATATCCTTCACACGGGCCAGATTGTCCGCCAGTTCCCGGGAGCCTATGATGACCGTTTTTTCAGCGCCCAGCTTGTTGGCATACTTCATCTGGGCTTTCACGCTGCGGTTCATATAATCCGTCTCCACCACCAGGCCTTTTTGGCGAAGCTCAGCCACCAGACGGTACGTGCGGCCTCTGGCTTCCTTTCCCAGAATGCCCGCGTACAGCGCCACCGGCTCTGCCGGCGGAAAGGCCACGCCCTGTTTTTCCATGACATTCAGGATGCGCTCGATGCCCATGCCGAATCCCACGGAGGGGATGTCCTGCTTCTCGTCGATCTCGCGGATCAGCCCGTCATACCGGCCGCCGCCGCAGATGGTAAGGCCCTGGGAATCCACAAACTCAAATACGGTCTTTGTATAGTAATCCAGGCCTCTTACAATCCCCGCATCCACCATGTACTCAATTCCCATCTCATCCAGAAGGGATTTCAGTTCCTCAAAGTGCTCCCGGCACTCCTCATCCAGGTACTCGATGGTACGGGGCGCGTCCGCCACAATCGCCTTGCAGGCGTCCGACTTGCAGTCCAGAACCCGCAGGGGATTCTTCCGCATACGCTCCCGGCAGGTGGGGCAAAGGCTCTCCTCATGCTGCCTCAGATAGGCCATCAGAGCGTCGTTGTAGGTTTTCCGGCAGTTTTTGCAGCCAATGCTGTTGATGTGCAGCTTCGCATCCTTCACCCCCAGCTTCCCGAGCAGTTCCGTGATCAGGGTGATGAGCTCCACCTCAGCCAGCGGGCTGGCGGCGCCCACAAACTCCACGCCAAACTGATGATGCTGTCGGAGCCGTCCGCTCTGGGGCTTCTCATACCGGAAGGCCTGGGTCACGTAATACAGCTTTGTGGGAGCCGGCTGCGCATACATATTGTGCTCCAGATACGCCCGCATAACCCCCGCCGTTCCCTCCGGCTTCAGGGTGATGCTCCGGCCGCCCTTATCCTCAAAGGTGTACATCTCTTTCTGCACCACGTCCGTGGTCTCTCCCACGCTCCGCTGAAACAGCACGGTGTGCTCAAACATGGGGGTGATGATCTCCGTCATATGGTAAGTGCGGGCGATCTCCCGCGCGGTCTTTTCTACGATGGAACGCCGGCGCATTTCCTCGCCGTACCAGTCCTGCACCCCTCTTGGCGCCTGTGTAATCATATGATCTCCTCCTCATTGTGTCTGAAACGCTCTTCAAATTCCCGGGTATCCAGAATCTTTCCGATATCCTCCGAATGCACCAGATTCATAAAAGCCAGAAATACTCCTACATCATAATCCTTTGACTCCTCTATCATCATCCGGATCGCAGTGGGGACGTCGAAAGCCTTGCGGTATGGACGGTCCGCCGTCAGAGCCGCGAACACATCACAGACCCGCAGGATCCTGGCCCCCAGAGGGATCTCCTCTCTGGTCAGATTCAGGGGATAACCGGAACCGTCGCAGTTCTCATGGTGGGATTTTACCATATCCACGATCTTCTGAGAATACCCCTTTTCCTGAAGAATCAGGGCGCTCATCATAGCATGGCTCCGTATGTATCGGATCTCCTCGATCACCAGCGTCTTATCCTCCCGGCCCCGGACGTATTTTGCCAGTTCCAGCTTGCCGATGTCGTGTACAAACCCGGCGACTGCCAGATCATAGCAATCCTCCGGGGACAGATTCATGTGCTTCCCCACACGGAAAGCCAGATTGCTGACCACCGTGCCGTGGGCGATCTCCGTGACGATTCCCGGCTGGATCAGTTGATATTTTTTCTTATATTCACGCTGTTTTTCACCCATGCAGTCCCGCCCTCTTTCTGTCAATCATCTCGTCGATCCGGTCGATATAATTCCGGATATCCTTCACATTCTCGATCCGCTCGATCCGATCCTTCGCCCACACCAGCTTGGTGGATGCCCCGGCGCCCAGAGCCAGGATGCTCTGCACCTCCTCCATAATCAGAATATTATAGAGTCCGGCCCGGCCTTCTTTTGCATACCCCACATTCTCAAAATTTCCCGCCATATTCTTCTGCCTGTACAGATAATAGGGATAAAGCCCGGCCTCCGCCGCATACGAGGCGGTCATATCCATGATCTCCTGATTGTTGGTCATAGTCATCTCCCGGTGCTCCTCCCTGAAGAGCCGCAGCCGCGCCGCCCGCTTTACCGCCAGGGAATGTACCGTGATATTGTCCGGGTCCAGCTTCAGTATCTCCTGCATGGTGTGCTCCACCTGGGGCTTTTCCTCCCCGGGCAGGCCTACGATCAGATCCATATTGATATTGCTAAACCCCATCTCCCGGGCCAGATGGAATGCCTGCACGGTCTCCTCCACCGTATGCCCCCGTCCGATGAAATCCAGCGTCGCCTGATTCATCGTCTGCGGATTGATGGATATCCTGGATATGCCGTGATCGCGCAGCACCGCCAGTTTATCCCGCGTGATGCTGTCCGGCCTGCCGGCCTCCACTGTAAATTCCCGAAGATGGTCAAAACAGAACCGCTCCTCCAGCTTACATAACAGGGCGTCCATCTGGCCGGGCTCCAGAGTAGTGGGCGTCCCGCCTCCGATGTATACCGCGTCCAGTTCCCGGTCCGCAAATGCTCCGGAGGCATAATCGATCTCCCTGAAAAGGGCCCGAAGATAGGCGTCCACCTGATCCTTCCACAGATGCAGGGGACTGGAGCTGAAGCTGCAGTAAAGGCAGATGCTGGGGCAAAAGGGAATGCCCACGTACAGGCTGTATCCGTTTTTGAAATTGATGTCCCGGAGGATCCGTCTCTCCCTTTCTGCGATCCGGATAGCAAGCTCTGTCTTTTCATCGCTGGTATAGTAGGTTTCCTGCATATACCGGGCGATTTCAGCCCGATCATGGCCCTGCTCCAGAAGGGCCATGGGGATCTTCGTGGGGCGGATACCGGTCAGCGTCCCCCAGGGAAGCCTTCGCCCGGTGTAAGCGGAAAGCAGCCGGTACAGCAGCCGTTTCAGACGGTTCTTCGTCTCCTTCCGGTCGATGCCGTCGGGCAGGGAAACCTGATCCTTTGCCAGCAGCCTCTCTCCCGCATAAAACCGGATATGGATTGCGCTTTCCTCTGACACGAAAGAAATCACCAGCCTCGGCAACTCCTCCGTTCCCTCCTCCGGTGCTTCCTCATAGCGGATACGGACCTCCTGTTCCGGATAAAATGCCTTTACCAGCGAATGGATGTCGTATTCAAAGTTCTTTACATTTAATTCTACGGTTATCATACAGTATTTCCAATGCAGCCGGATCCGGCTGCGGGCAGTATCTAATAAGGATTGAACATTTTCTCGTATTTAATATCCGTGGACGCCTCATGACCCGGCAGCACCAGAGTCTCCTCCGGCAGCGCAAACAGCTTCTCATGGAGGGAGCGGCGGATTTGGCTCATGCTCCCCGTGGGGAAATCCGTCCGGCCCACGCTGCAGTGAAACAGCGTGTCCCCGGAAAACAGGGTATTTTCCTCCGGCAGATAATAGCAGCAGCTCCCCGCCGTATGGCCGGGGGTGTGAAGCACCGTGATATCGGTCCCCGCCAGATTCAGGATCTCTCTGTCTTTCAAAAAACGATCCGCCGCCAGCGTATAACCCCGTCCGAAGGCCGCAGACAGATTTTTATTTGGATCCTCCAGAATCTCCCGCTCCGCACCCAACGCGCAGACGGGGATCCCATACCGGTCCCGAACCGCCCGGGCCGCGCCGATATGGTCAAAATGACCGTGGGTCAGCAGCACCGCCTCCGGCCTGCCTCCCATGGCGGCGATCTTATCCGTGATCCGCTCTGCCTCCTCCGCCGGATCAATGATCAGCAGCGCACCTGTATCCCGGTTCTTCGCCAGATAACAGTTGGTCTCCATCATCCCCAGCACAAGGGTTTCTACCTCAAAATTCTTCATTTTGCCTCCCGTCAGCCGGTGGTGCGTTCCACGTCAATGACGCTCTCCACCTGCCGGATCTTATCGATCAGGTAATCCAGCTTGTTCTTTCCCGCCACCTCAAAGGACATGGTAATGGTGGCGATCCCCTGCTTGCTGGTGCGGGAATTTACGGAAATCACATCGATCTTGTTTTCCGTCAGAATTCTCGTCACATCCACCAGAAGGCCGGTGCGGTTGTTGCAGTAGATCATAATCTCCGCCAGATACAAGCCTCTGTCGCCCGCCGCGGCTTCCTTCTGCCATTCCGCGTCGATCAGACGGGCGCGTTCTTCCTCGGGGAGATTGATGATATTGATACAGTCCGTCCGGTGTATCGTCACACCCCGCCCTCTGGTCACAAATCCGATGATCTCATCCCCGGGGATGGGGCTGCAGCATTTCGCAAAACGGACGCTGATATCGTCGATCCCCTGCACCATAATGCCGCCCTTGGTTTTCTTCCCCCGGACCGAGAGGGTGTTGGCGTTCTGCACGGCCTCCATGATCTGCTCATCCGTAGCCTCCTGCCTGTGATCCCGCTCGTAGCCCTCCAGCAGCTTGTTGACCACCTGGCCTTCCTTCAGGCCGCCGTGGCCCAGCGCCGCAAGCACCGCGTCCCAGTCCCGGAAACCGTATTTGGTCAGCACGCGTTCCATGTATTCCGGTTTCATTATATCGGACAGGACAATCCCCTTCGTCTTGCAGTAGGAGGACAGCATTTCCTTGCCCTTGACGATATTTTCTTCTTTCAGCTCCTGCTTGAACCACTGATTGATCTTGTTTCTGGCCTGTGAGCTTTTTACAATCTTCAGCCAGTCCCGGCTGGGACCCCTGGAATTCTGGGAGGTGATGATCTCAATGCGGTCGCCGTTCTGGATCACGTAATCGATGGTCACCAGCTTGCCGTTGACCCTGGCGCCGATCATGCGGTTGCCCACGGCGCTGTGGATGCTGTAGGCAAAATCGATGGGCGTCGATCCAGTGGGAAGATTCTTTACGTCCCCCGTGGGTGTAAAGCAGTAGACGCTCTCGGAGAACAGGTCAAAATCACTTTTAAGCAGGCTCATAAACTCCCGGTTGTCGGACATCTGCCAGTCCAGCACCTGTCTCAGCCAGCTCAGCTTCTCCTCCTCGCTCTTGTTGTCCCCCTTTTTGCCGTCTGCGGCCTCTTTGTATTTCCAGTGCGCCGCGATGCCGTATTCCGCTGTGCGGTGCATCTCAAAGGTGCGGATCTGGATCTCAAAGGGCGTGCCGTTGGAGGCAATCAGCGTCGTGTGAAGGGACTGGTACATATTCTGTTTGGGCATTGCGATATAATCCTTGAACCGTCCCGGAATCGGTTTGTACATCTCATGGATGACTCCAAGGGCCGCATAACAGTCCTTCACCGTATCCACAATGATCCGTACCGCGAACAGATCGTAGATCTGATCCAGCGTTTTCTGCTGGTTTACCATTTTTTTATAAATGCTGAAGAAATGCTTGATCCGTCCGTCGATCTGCGCCCGGATGCCCGCGTCCTCAATATGCCGGCGGATCTCCGCCACGATATGATCGATAAAAGCCTGTCTGGCATCCCGCTTCAGGGAAATTTTTTCCACCAGGTCATAGTAGACCTCCGGATCCAGGTATTTCAGCGAGAGATCGTCCAGTTCCACCTTGATCTTGGAGATGCCCAGCCGGTGGGCAATGGGCGCGTAGATATCCATGGTTTCTCTGGCCTTTTCCCGCTGTTTCTCCGGGGGCCAGTATTTCGCGGTCCGCATATTGTGAAGACGGTCCGCCAGCTTTACAAGGATCACCCGGATATCCTTGGCCATAGCCAGAAACATCTTGCGCAGATTCTCCGCCTGCACCTCCACCTTGTCCGCGGAATAATTCAGCTTGCCCAGCTTGGTGACTCCGTCCACGATCACCGCCACCTCTTTGCCGAATTCCCGCTCCACCTCCTCCGTGGTCATAACCGTGTCCTCGACCACATCATGGAGAAGGCCCGCCGCGATGGATTCCAGATCCAGCTCCAGATCCGCAAGTATGATGGCTACGCACAGCGGATGGACAATGTAAGGCTCGCCGGACCGGCGCAGCTGGCCTTTGTGCGCTTCACAGGCCACCTTATAGGCTTTCTCGATCATGGAAAGATCATCCGAAGGGTGATACCTTCTGATACTGTCGATCAGCTCCCGGTACAGCTCGTCGGGGCTGGTGAAATCCTCTGTTGTCTTCACGCTGGCGTCCGCTTTTTTGATTTCCTCAATTCTCTCCTGATTTGTAATTGTATCAATCGACATAGATCCACCATTTTTGTCTGTTTATTTTCCGTCGTAGCAAATTACAGATTCCACGTCATATCCGGCCAGCTTCTCCCGGCCCTTCAGGCCGGCAAGTTCCATCAGGAAAACGATTTTGACCACTTCGCCGCCAAGCTTTTCCACCAGCTTGACCGCCGCCTCGATCGTTCCTCCGGTGGCGATCAGGTCGTCGATCATAACCACCTTCTGGCCCGGTTTAATCGCATCCCTGTGGATCTCGATCTCCGCCGTGCCGTATTCCAGCGCATACTCGATGGAAACGGTCTCGCAGGGCAGCTTGCCTTTCTTCCGCACCGGAACAAAGGGTTTGTGAAGATTATATGCCACCGGCATCCCGAAAATAAAACCACGGGACTCCGTTCCGGCCACCACGTCAAAATCGATGCCCTTCAGTTTTTCCTGAATCAGGTCAATGGAAAGCTGAAGGCCCTCCGCATCCTGCAGAATGCTGGTCACATCCCGGAAAATGATACCCGGTTCCGGAAAATCCGGAATACTTCTAACATACTCTTCGATCTTTTTCATTTTACCCATCCCTTTCTCATTTCAATCAGCCGAAACGCATCCGAACCATGCCCTGTACAAATACCCGGAAACTATACCATTTTTCGCAGTGTTTCGCAAGCATATCGCAGGTATCTGTGACTTTTCACCAGAACCGGCGGTACAGCCACGCGGCCACCCACAGGACCAGCCACAGGATCAGCAGGAACGGCAGCAGTTTCCAGAGTACGGCCATGGCGATTCCGGCAAGCGCCAGCACCAGGGCCAGCACCAGGATCAGCGCCAGGATCAGCACGAGCGCCGCCATCCAGCCTTTTATCTGAAAAAAATGTATATGCGGGAAGCGCGAACGGCCGCGCTCTTCACGAAGCTCCCCGTCAAAGTCCTGGTCGGAAAAATAACCGTCCCTTCCGGTTTCCTCCATATACACGGTCTCGTCCGTATCGAAAACACTGCTTCTGGCCGTTTCCCGGTTATCATCCACCTGAAGGATCGTCCGGGCGATCAGCCTCGGATCTCCAAGCCGGGCGATCACCTGGGCCTCCGTCTGCCCTTTTGCCATCTGCTCCCGGATGTAGTTGTCATAGTAGGCGATATTCTCCTCCACCTGGGCGGCGCTCAGTTCCCGGTTCAAGGCTCTTCTGAGCGTATCCAGAAATTCCTGTCTTGTCATAAGGCCACTCCTTCTGTATGTCTGCCTGTTTTTACATTTTTTACAACTATACCCTAAAACCTGCTTTTTTGCAAGACATATCGCCGCGCATAGGATAAACCATCAAAACGGGCGTTATCCGGATCATCGGATAACACCCGTCTTTCATCAGTATATTCTGAATTAAGCGTTCCCGTGCCTGTTCTTGCCGGTCAGAGTCTGAACGCCCTCAATTACAAGCACCACGGCCAGAATGACAAGCAGCGCGCCGATAATGACCTGTGCATAGGGACCCCAGTCGGCTCCTCCTGCGGAGATGATGCCGAGCTGGTTCTTGATGGTCAGACACAGGGAGCAGATCGTAACAATGATCATAAAGCCCATGGGGAACAGGAACATCCTGTTGTTCTTCCCGGCGTTGCCAAGCCAGGTAGCCACAGCCAGAAGGCCGATTCCCGCCAGCAGCTGGTTTGCAGCTCCGAACAGGCCCCAGATCTTGGAGTAACCGGTCATGCCAAGGGCAATGCCCAGCACCACCGTGATAATGGTGGCAACGTAGGGATTTACCAGAATCTTCTTATAGCCGTCTTTTACATCCTTTGCCGTCTGTCCCGGCTCAAGCCAGAATTCCTGGAACATGAAACGTGCGAGACGCGTCGCGGTGTCCAGAGAAGTCAGACAGAATGCGGAGTATGTAAGTACCAGCAGCGTTCTCAGAATGGTAACTGCGCCGTCGCCCAGCCCTGCGTACATCTGTGCGATACCGCCGCCGAAGATCGCAGTGGCGCCGGACAGCGCGCTGTCCGGATTAGCCGCGTTGTATTTGTACGCGAAGTTGATGGCACAGATCGTAATTACCGCAAGCACACACTCCAGCAGCATACCGCCGTAAGCGATGGGTTTTGCATCCGTCTCTTTGTCAAGCTGCTTGGAAGTGGTGCCGGAGGATACCAGAGAATGGAAACCGGAGATCGCGCCGCAGGCCACTGTGGTGAACAGTACCGGGAACAGATACTGGATGCCGTTTCCGTTGTCCACAGCAAAACCGGTAACCATGGGAAGTCCGTCTGCTCCGCCCAGGTTCGCGTGGGAGATCAAAACGCCCACCAGCGCCACCGCCATCATCGCGTAGAGCAGGAAAGAGCTCAGATAATCACGGGGCTGGAGCAGGATCCACACCGGCGTTACGGAAGCAACCGCAATGTAAATGCCAACGATAATCATCCAGGTGTTGCCCGTCAGATAGATCGGATGGAAGTTCATGCCGATCGCCATGCAGACCACGATGGCAAGCACACCGATGACGGAGGCAACGGCCATGGGGGCATTCCGGCGGTATACCAGGAACCCGAAGGCGACGGCGATGACAATGAACAGCACGGATACCATCGCAACCGACGCGTTCGTCGCGGACGCAGCCTTGTCGATGGCGCCCGACTCATCCACAACAGCGCCAAAGGTACTTGCAACGATGGAAGCAAATGCCGCCACTACCAGGATCAGAGTCAGGTAGGAAAAAATGATAAACAGCCTCTTGGCCCGGCGGCTCATGTTTGCGGAGATAACCTCTCCGATGGACTGCCCTTTGTGGCGTATGGATGCAAACAGCGCGCCAAAGTCATGGACGCCGCCAAAGAAAATACCGCCGATCAGAATCCAGAGCGTTACCGGCAGCCATCCGAATATAGCGGCGCCGATGGGCCCGGTGATCGGTCCGGCTCCTGCAATGGATGAAAAATGGTGTCCCATCAGGACCGGAGCCTTCGCAGGGACATAGTCAACACCGTCCTCCAGCGTGTGGGCCGGCGTCTCCTCTTTGCTGTCGCCCACACCCCACTGTTTGCAGAGCCATCCGCCGTAGAAGATGTAGCCGCATACCAGTATTGCGATGCAGACGATAAGAAGTACTAGTGAATTCATACTATTTCTCTCCCTTCTTTTTTGAATTATATAGTACCTTTTTCAAAAATTTCGCTGTGCTTCTTCCGGCGGCATTGGCTTCGACGCGGTCATCCCCGGCGCATACCAGGGCGGCGCGGTAATCCATCCACCCGCGCAGCGAAAAATGAAAACTTTTGTGAAAGCGGCTCTTTTTAAGAGCAGCCAGCGCGGCATCCTCACAGGAATCGCAGATGACCAGGGCTGTGATATAGGAACACATATGGTCCGGCCTGATATTCAGGCGGCCCATCCCGTCCTCACAGGCCCATTGCCGGCACTGCTCATAGATTTCCCTGGTCAGATGAGGCACATCGAACAGATACAGGAACTCTTCCCCCTCCGCAGACCAGAGGTTGGCCTTCCTGGATAGCACATACTTCTCGTTGCGCTCAAAATAATCGCAGCGGGCGATCAGATAATCCTGCTTTGGTTCAGGCGTCTCAATATTGTAATAGGTACGAAGGCTCTGCAAGAGCCGTTCCAGTGTCTCTTTTCCGGTCATGTCGCCATCCGCCGCTCCTTTGGCGCAGCGGGACCTCGGAGACGGTCTTCGGTTGGGATATCCCACAATACAAAAATACCGGCACACAACGTACCGGTATCCCATCGATGCGACTCCGTTGCCCCATTTATCTTAAATCTTTATAAATTTCTAAAAATTTTATAAAGATTCTATCACTTATGACAGCAAAAAACAACCCCCATTTTTCTCAGCCCTGGGTCTCTTCAAGGCTGCCCTTTACAAGGCCCGCCAGGATATCGCTGCCCGCCGCTTCCGCAATGTTGATGGTATGGTTCACCACGCGCAGATAGCTGTTCAGCGCCTCGACGAAAGTGAGCCCCTGATCAAAGGTGCATTCTTTCCTTTTCAGACGGTCCATGTGGTTCATCTGGGCCTTGGAGGCTTTCTTTATGATCTTCCGTTCTTTCTTGCGAAGCTGCAGCCATAGCTCCGGCGTGATCGCCCGGTCGCGGAAGATTCCCATGGCGTCATGTATCAGTTCGATATCCATATCCGCTATATCCTGCAGCTCTTCCTGGGCCGCTTCGGAATAGGCAAGGCCGCTCTCCACGCATTTCTCCGTCTGTTCCATGATCTTCATCGCATGATCCGCGATCCGCTCCAGATCGTTGATCACATGGAACGCGCAGCCCATATACTGGGATACCTTGGCCGGAAGCTCCTGGATATTCACTGTGGTCAGGTAATCGGTAATCTCCGAGGCGAGATAATCCACCACTTCCTCCGTATCCCGGATCTGGTTGGCCTCGCTGAGATCGTAATGGATCAGGCCGTTGGAAGCCCTGGCCAAATTTTCGGTGACCAGATTGCTCATACGTTCTACTTCCTTGCCCACCTGAAGCTGGATCACCGCAGGGGACCCCTCCATGTTGGCGTCGATATACTCCAGCCGGAATGCGCTCTCGTGGGCCTGCTTCGGGATGATCCTGTACGTCCACTTCACGACGAGGTTGACCAGCGGAAGAAGAATCACGCCCGTGACCACTTTAAACAGGATATGATACAGGGAGATCTGGAACTCGCCGGTTGGAATATACGCTTCTATAAGCGAAGTCAAAGGAGTAAACATGGAAACAGGAATAAAGATAACCGCACCCACGACATTAAATATAAGATATATGATCGCCGCGCGTTTTGCGTTGTTCTTGGCATTCAGCGCGGCCAGCAGCGGCGGCGCGGAAGAACCCACGTTGATCCCGCAGATAATGAAGCTGGCAAAATAAAGGGGCATCAGGCCCTGCATTGCCAGCGCCTGCAGTACACCGACTGCTGCGGAGGAGCTCTGGACCACCGCGCAGATAATCACGCCCAGTATGAACCCGACAAAGGGATTCCTGGCGTTCATAATGAAATTCTGGAAAGGCGCATAGTCTTTCAGCGGGGACATGGCGCTGCTCATGGTATGAAGCCCCTGGAACAGAATACCAAACCCGAGAATGACCTGCCCGATATAACGTTTTTTCTTTCTCTTGGCGTAGAGCATCAGCACCGCGCCAAGGCAAATACAGACCGGAGCGATCCCGGAAACATCAAGGGCGATCAGGACGCTGGTGATCGTTGTACCGATATTCGCACCGAAGATGACGCCGGTGGCCTGAACCAGATCCATGATCTCCGCATTGATAAAGCCCATGACCATTACAGTGGTCGCAGAGGAGGACTGAATGACAATCGTCACCAGCGCGCCAAGCAGGAATCCCATTACTCGGTTCCTGGTGAGCTTTTCCAGCAGATCCTTCATCTTCGGGCCCGCCGCAAGCTCCAACCCCTCCCCCATGTATTTCATACCAAACAGAAATAAGCCAAGTCCTCCAAGCAATGATATGATACTGCTAATTCCCATATGTGTTTTCAGGGAAACTCCTTTGTCTCCCTTCTCCTCTCTGAACAGTCTTATCTGTCGCGACACAAAAAACGGTTAATATATAGCATACCACAAGCGGAGCGGAAATGCAAAGGTTTCCCAGGCTCGAATTTTTGGCCGGATTTCCGGCAAATTTTCAGACATCTCATAATTCCGGATTTTCAGGCCGCGAGATCCTTTCAAAGAGAATGCTTCTCCGCCGTCTGCGCCGCCAGAAATTCCCGGACCGCCGCGTTCACCTCGTCCAGATGGTGGTCGTAACAGTGGGTGTCCCCTTTTATGATCTTCAGGGTGCAGTTTTTGTAGCGTTTTGCGGCGTCATACGCATACTGCACCGGAACCGCCTCGTCCGCATCTCCGTGGACGATGAGAACCGGCCCCTCATAGCGGCGGATGGATTCCTCCACCGGAAGAAGCTGCGCCACGCGGAAATAATTTCCGCAGATACTTTTGCCCTCGGAATCATCCGCCCCTTTTGGAACGACTACCTCATCCGGAATATGTTCCGGATCAAACTGATAACTCAGCAGCTGCCCCTCATCCGCACGATCCCGGATCACGATCGCAGGCGCCAGAGGTATAATGGCTTTCAGCCGGTCCCTCTCAAGGGCCCCCACAAGAATCGTCACAAGTCCCCCCTGGGAATGTCCCGCCAGATACAGATCCGTCACAAACGGGCGGGATGCGGCCCAGTCAACCACCGTCAGCATCTGATCCACCCACTTCAGGACCGTATGCTTCCGGAATTCACCGCTGCTCTTCCCGTGCCCGTACAGCTCCACCCGCAGCACCGCAAGCCCGATGGATGTCGCCTCCCCCGCAACGCTGACAATGTGACGCTCCTCCATGTGCCCGGTCAGGCCATGCACCAGAATCAGCAGCGGACACCGGTCCTCCGCCCGGCGCATACAGTCCGGATAATCCAGCTTGCAGTGGATCCGCCATCCGTCATCCTCCAGATAAAACTCCCTGTTTTCCATTGTCCTGCCTCCTGTTCTCAGAATTTTAAAATGAATCATACTGTATTGCTTTTTAACCGTTATTATTGCAATTATAGCAGATTTCCCGGCCGCAGACAACCGGATATCCCAGCCGGCTGATCCAGGCTTGCATTCCGGGTTGAAATCAAATATAATCTGGGATGCCGGGAGCTGCAGGGCATCGTTCAGGTCTGTCCCGTCAGCATCTGCAGCGCCGAATAATAAATTTAGAAAGGAATTTCCAACATGGCACAGAATCCGATTGTAACTATAACCATGGAAAACGGCGACGTGATCAGGGCGGAGCTTTATCCCGAGATTGCCCCGAATTCTGTCAACAATTTCATCAGCCTCATCCGGAAGGGCTTTTATGACGGACTGATCTTCCATCGGGTGATCCGGGGATTTATGATCCAGGGCGGCTGCCCCCAGGGAACCGGCACAGGCGGCCCGGGCTATTCCATTCCGGGCGAGTTTTCCCAGAACGGCTTCAAAAACGGTCTGAAGCATGAGGCGGGCGTCCTGTCCATGGCGCGGGCCATGCATCCGGACTCCGCAGGCTCCCAGTTCTTCATCATGCACAGGTACGCGCCCCATCTGGACGGCGCTTACGCCGCCTTTGGAAAGGTGACTGAGGGCATGGATGCGGTAAATCAGATCGCGGAGACCGCCACGGACTTCCGGGACCGTCCTCTGAAGGAGCAGAAGATCAAATCCATGACCGTCGATACGTTCGGGGTGGACTATCCGGAGCCGGAAAAAGCGTAAATTCCGGTGTTCACAGTGTTTTCCGCCCACAGGGCAAAATTTGCGGCGTCCACAGCCTTTTGCTGCGGGCGCCTTTTCAGTTCAATTTCTGTTCATTTATTCATTCTATTCACTCAAACGCAATCGTCCAGGTATTACTGTAGCGCTTCCCGCCCTCCAGCCTGACCAGATCCTCCTGCTGCGCAAGATCCTCTACAATACCGGCACGGGAGGGAAGCGAGCTCCAGGGTTCCACGCACACGTAGGGCGCCTCCATGCCGGGCATATGCCAAAATCCGATGTACATGAAATCCGGATAACTCACGGTGATGCTCCGGCTGCCTTTCCCGCTGGCGATCCGCACCTGCCGGGCCGCATGTTTCAAAACGACAGCGTCCTGGTCGAACAGATCATGCCGGAGGGGAATCCGTCTGTCCCCCTCCAGGGGATAGGGCGTTTCCCGCCCGTTCAGATAGCAGTCTCCGGTAAATCCCACCCGCCAGGGATGGGCTTCCCGGGAGAACTCCAGATAATAGTCCTCGAATGCAAGCCCTTCCTCCATGGGTACGTTGAATCCAGGATGGCCTCCCAGGCCAAAGTACATCTGTTCCTGTCCCGGATTTTCCACTCGATTGGTGGTCAGAAGCGTATTGCCCTCCAAGCGGTAGGTGATCCGGTAGACAAAGTCAAAGGGGTACTGTTTGCGGATCTCCTCGCTGCTTTCCAGACAGAAAGTAACAGCATCCGGCGTCTGGTTCTCCACCCGGAAAACCGCATATTTGGCGATGCCGTGGATCTTCATTTCGTAGGTCCGGCCATTCAGCGTATATTTCCCCTCCGTCAGGCGGGCCACGTAAGGAAAGATATTCGGCGCCCGGTCATGCCAGATTGCCGGATCTCCCTGCCACAGATACTCCGTGCCGCCCGCTCCCCGGACAGATTGCAGTTCCGCCCCCAGATCGCTGACGGTCACCGTCAGATTTTCATTATGAATCGTATAAATCATTGCCTTCCTTCTTTCCGGGCGCGCAATTCTTCTGCATATCCCTGTTTACGGCCATGGCCGCCAACGCATCGCAGCGCGCTTCAAATTCAGTTCATGCCTCAGTCCTTCGCCGCCGGATACTCATTGCACAGCAGACGGTAAGGCGGCTCGTCCTCTTCGATGGCCGGGAAGCGGCCCATCTCCTCATAAAAACGGTTATCCGTATTGTCGTCGTTGCACATGGACACCTCGCCGATCAGCACATCGCCGGTGTCCGGCTTAACGTCAAAATCATGGTACTGGTGGGGCCACAGGGTGATGCTCTCCCCCGGATGCAGCTCCACGCCGGTACCCGCCGGCACATAGTAGGAACGCCCGTCGGAATTTACCAGGACGTCCGTATCCGCAAGTTCTCCGTTGCCGTCGTCATTGTACACATGGATGATCAGGACGCCGCCTCCCCGGTTGATGATGTCCTCGCTCTTGGTCCAGTGGAAGTGCATCGGGGAATGCTGCGTCTCCTTCAGCATCAGAAGCTTCTCCGCATAGACCTTCTTATATTTCGGATCGTGCTGGTTGCCGTTGCGCAGGGTGATCAGGGCAAACCCCACCTTTTCCCAGTCTCCAAGGCCGTAATCCGTGATATCCCAGCCCAGCATATTATCCCGGATCTCATCGTACTCATGACCCTTCCTCTCCCACTCCACGGGCGTCCAGCTGCAGAAGGGGGGCAGCTCAAAGCCGTGCTCCCGGATCAGATTTTCCATATAGCGGATACAAGCGTTTACTTCCGAACGTTTCATTTCACATACCTTCTCTGAATTAATATTGTACCGACCCTTTTAGTCTGGTACGTCAATTATATACTGTCTGTATGTACGAAGTCAATTTTTTATTTCCTGCGGACATGAGCGGACATGAGAGAATCCGTCAGCCGGAACGGATTTTTATTTTGCGCCGCCCTGAATCGATAAATCTTCTATATTATTTTATTTTTCTCTTATTCCTCTTTTTTCCATTGACATTCCCGGTCAGCCGGGCTATACTGTAAGCAATAAAAAAGCAGGGAGGATACAGAGCATGGCCAAAACCAGAGATAAGAGTACCGCTTTCCAGGGGGCGCCGCCCTTTGACGCGGGGGCCCTGAAAGCCGCCAATACACTGGGACAGAAGCTGGCCCAGGCACGAAAGCTGCAGCGGCTCAGCCAAAAGGATCTGGCCGCCGCCCTTGGGGCTTATCACATATCGGTCAGTTCCGGCGCGGTCAGCAAGTGGGAAAAGGGGGACGCCATGCCCAATCCCTACCAGCTTCTCGCCCTCTGCCATATTCTGCAGATCAGCGAGATCCTGCCCTACTTTACAGACAGCCAGCCGGAAGCTCCGGACTATGCGCCCCAGCTCAGCCAAAAGGGCCTGGAGCTTCTCCGGATGTTCAAGGAGACACTGATCGCCTCCGGCAATTACCGTCCCCGCAGCCGCAGGACAGATTTCAAACCCCCGGAGGATATTCTGGTGAAAGTGTTTACCACTCCGGCTGCGGCCGGCTCCGGTTCCTTTCTGGACAGCGAGGACTATGAGATGGTCCCCTGCAGTCCCGCCAGCATGCCGGAGCGCTGGGATTTCGGCATCCGGGTCACCGGCGACAGTATGCTGCCCCGCTACGCCCCCGGGGAGATCGTGTTCGTGGAACAATGCAGGGAACTGTACCCCGGAGAGATCGGCGTGTTCGTCTGCAATGGCAGCGCCTACATCAAGAAATATACGGAGATGCAGCCCGGTACGGATGAGCTTTCCGATTATATGTCCAGCGACGGCCATCTCCGCCCCAGGATCCGCCTGATGTCCCTGAACCGGGAGCGGGCCGACTGCGACGTGGAGGTGGGGCCGGAGGACACGCTTTTCATTGTGGGACGCGTGACCTCCTGAATAATTTGTTTTTATTTCCTGTTACAGGGAGGTGTCCATATGGAACATCCGGAGAAAATTTCAGAGAAAAGAGAAAAAATATACGTAAAGGTCAATTCCGATTTTGATCCCACCGGCTATATGCAGCCCCGCGCCATCACCTGGAACGACGGCCGTACCTTTCAGATTGAGCAGGTCAAAGACTTCCGGCCCGCCGTCGAATCGGAGAAACGGCGGAAAAGCGACTGCTATACGGTGATGATCCGGGGAGAAGAAAAGCATCTCTTTTTTGAGCGGACGGATCCCATCTTTGCAAGCCGCTTCGGGCGCTGGTTTGTGGAGCGGCCCGCTGTTTCAGGCGCCGGCTCGTAAAGTGATCCGCCGCTCCGGCATGGAATTTACGTTGGATTATACGGCTGCGCGTTCCAAATCTGTTTTCGCAGTTCGCAGCGATCATTTCGGAAGGAGGAAAAAGATGCCCCGGGATGTCTCAGAAAAGCAGCGCATTTACATTGCCATCGACCTGAAGAGTTTCTATGCTTCCGTTGAATGCGCCGAGCGGCAGCTTGACCCTCTGACAACCAATCTGGTGGTGGCCGACCCATCCCGCACTGAGAAGACCATCTGCCTGGCGGTCTCCCCTTCCCTGAAGGCCTATGGGATTCCGGGCCGGCCCCGGCTCTTTGAGGTGGTGCAAAAAGTGCAGGAAATCAACAGCCAAAGGCTGGCCGCCGCTCAGGCCCGCGGCATCCCTTCAGGCAGGGACGCCGCTTTTGGGGCTTCCTCCTTCGATGATACGGCGCTGCAGTCCGATTTGTCCCTGGAGCTCTCCTACATCACGGCCCCGCCGCGCATGCAGCTTTACATGGATTACTCCACCCGTATCTACAATATATACCTGAAATACATTTCCCCGGAGGATATCCATGTGTATTCCATCGACGAGTGCTTCATGGATGTGACGGAGTACCTGGCGCTCTACGGGATGACCGCCCGGGAACTGGCTATGACCATGATCCGGGAGGTGCTGTATACCACCGGCATCACGGCCACCGGCGGCATTGGGACCAATCTGTATCTCTGCAAGGTGGCAATGGACATCGTGGCAAAGCATGTGGAACCGGACAAGGACGGGGTGCGCCTGGCGGAACTGGACGAACGGGAATACCGCAGGCTGCTCTGGGCGCACCGGCCTCTCACCGATTTCTGGCGGGTGGGGCGCGGTTACGCCAGAAAGCTGGAGGCCAACGGCCTGTTTACCATGGGGGATATTGCCCGGTGCTCCATAGGAGGGGCAAACGACTATTACAACGAAGAACTGCTCTACAAACTGTTCGGCGTCAACGCGGAGCTTCTCATCGACCACGCCTGGGGCTGGGAACCCTGCACGATCGATCTGATCCGTCAGTACAAACCGGAGAACAACAGCCTGAGTTCCGGCCAGGTACTGCAAAGTCCCTACGATTACGAGAAGGGCCGTCTGATCGTTCGGGAAATGACGGACCTGCTGGTACTTGACCTGGTGGACAGGGAACTTGTCACAGACCAGATCGTGCTGACCATCGGCTATGACGTCGCCAGTCTGGAGGGCGAACGGGGCAGGAGCTACCGCGGCAGGATTGTCACCGACCACTACGGTCGCCGCGTTCCCCAACACGCCCACGGAAGCATCCAGCTTGGAAAACACACCTCCAGCACAAAGCTGATTCTGGACAAAACCGGGGAGCTCTATGAGCGGATCACCAACAAAAATCTGCTGATACGGCGGGTCACCGTTGCCGCCAACCACGTGATCCGGGAAAAAGCTGCCGCGCAAAAACCGGTCTTTGAACAACTGGAGCTGTTCGCAGACTATGAAAAGCGGGAGCGGGAGCACAGCGCCGAGGAAAACGCCCGGGCACAGGAGAAACGCCTTCAGCAGGCCATACTCACGATAAAAAAGAAATATGGGAAAAATGCGATCCTGAAAGGTATGAATTTTGAGGAGGGCGCCACAACGATAGAGCGGAACAAGCAGGTGGGCGGCCACCGGGCGTAAAATAACTGCGAGGCGCCAGTATGCAGACCTCCCATCTGCCGGAAATTCTGTACGCATCCCACGGAAACAGTCAGCCAGAAAGGAGACGGCGCACCATGAACGGTCATTGCGGCTTCCATGATACCGGAAAAATCAGTAAAAAAGAAGAGCTGCTTTGCGCTCCCTGCGGCGAACCCCGCTACAACGATATGCTGGATCTGCCCCACCATGTCTCCTCCGTCCACCCGCAGATGTCCCCGGAAAACCGCGCCGCGCAGTTCAGCCCGTTCGCGGCTCTTTCCGGTTACGAGGAACAGCTCGACGAAACGGCGCGCCTGACAGACGGCAGGATCGAACTGTCCGAAGAAAAGAAGTCCCGTCTGGATGAAAAACTCCGGATGATACAGGAGCAGCTTCTCTCACGCTCCGATCACCCGGGCATGGCCTTTCCCACCGTTTCCATTACCTTTTTCCGCCCGGACGTAAGCAAGTCCGGCGGCAAATACAGCACGATATCCGGCGCAGTAAAGAAGATCGACCCCTATGAGCGCAGAATTCTCTTCTGCGCCGGAAACGACAATTCAGACGGTGAGAGCATCTCCATCGATGATATAACTGAAATCATCCTGTAAAGGTCGTCTGCCTTATTTGCCCTTTAATGCAAAACACACTGCTTTTTATAAATCTGGGAAGGATGAATTATGCTCAAAGTAATTAACGCAGCAAATAATATAGCGGATTTTTTTCAGGATGATTGCTTTTCTATTGAGCAATGGAACAAATACATGGATACCGTTTTGCCATTACACAAGAACATTTTTATAGATGATATGCAAGAGGCTATTCATACTGGTGTTCTGCTAATTTGAACAGAATTAGGAATGATTTCAATTCAGATCTGATAAATATGACCCGTGAAAATCAGCGCTATTTCGGGGACTGGGTTAATTATAAGGGCTATCCTGATGTAGGATACTATTTGGGAGCGAGATTTGTTCAATGGCTAAACACAAAATACCAGTTTGAAGAAATGTTGAATTTTGACATTAAAACGGTTCAATTGGCATGGATATCTTATTTGGGTATGAATAAATCATAGCAAGTATAAACCGTTGAGATTCCCGGTAGTATTGCAAAACCCACTATGACATCTTTCAACCTTGAAAGTGTTATAGTGGGTTATATACTTTAAAAAAGAATGAGCAAGGCAGCTTCTTTATGAATGGCGCTATAACGCGGTCTTATTTGAGATTTTTCAAAAGCCCGCGCACAAGCTGTGTCCCCACGGTCGAGGCGGCTTTTGTGATTCCTTTCATCATCTCCCGCTGCATCTTCTCCTTTTGTTTCTGGGCTGCCGCTGCAGCCCTGGCCTCTTCCGCAGCTTTTTTCTTCGCAGCCGCAGCTTCCTCCTTCTCTTTCTCCTTCTCGGCCGCAGCCTCCGCCTTCTCTCTTTCCTTTGCAGCGGCCTCTTCTTCCCTGGCCTTCTGCTCCGCTGCTGCAGCTTCTTCCTGCGCTTTCTGATCCTCTTCCGCCTTCCGGATCAGGAATTCATAAGCCGAGTCACGGTCTACGCTCTCATCATATTTTACAGCCATAGCGTCGCCCGCAATGACCGCTTTGCGTTCTTCATCCGTGATGGCTCCCATACGGCTCTGGGGGCAGAGCACCTTGCACTGCTGTACCATCCCCGGACGTCCCTCTTCATCCAGCACCGAGATGAGCGCTTCGCCCACGCCCAGCATGGGAAGCACATCAATGGTCTTGAAATCCGGGTTCTCGCGGAAAGAATCTGCCGCTGCTTTCAGCGCTTTCTGCTCAGCCGGGGTGTAGGCCCGGAGGGCATGCTGAATCCGGTTGCCAAGCTGCCCCAGGATCTCGCCGGGAATATCGGAGGGAGACTGGGTGATAAAGTAGATGCCAACGCCTTTGGAGCGGATCAGTTTTACCACCTGCTCAATCTTCTGGAGCAGTTCGGAGGAGGCGGTATCAAACAGCATATGCGCCTCGTCGAAGAAAAATACCATCTTGGGCTTCTCCGCATCTCCCGCTTCCGGAAGGGTCTCAAAAAGCTCCGACATCATCCAGAGCATGAATGTGCCGTACATATCCGGATAATTCATCAGCTTGTCCGCCGCAAGGATATTAATATAGCCTTTTCCGTTCTCATCTGTGCGGAACCAGTCCCGGATATCCAGCGCCGGCTCGCCGAAGAAGAAACCGCCGCCCTGCTCCTCCAGATTGATCAGCGTGCGGACGATGGCGCCAACGCTCTGTTTCGTTATGTTACCATATTTTGTAATATACTCATCCGTGTGCTCTCCCACATAGGACAGCACCGATCTGAGATCCTTGATATCGATCAGCAGAAGCTGCGCGTCATCCGCAATACGGAAAACGATAGACAGAATATCGGACTGGGTATCATTCAGCCCCATCAGTTTTGCCAGCAGCATCGGCCCCATCTCGGTGATCGTGGTACGAAGCGGATGCCCCTGCTCGCCGTATACATCCCACAGTGCAGTCGGATACGCGTGATAGCTCCAGATATCCTGCAGCCCGAAATTTTGGATCCGCTTCTGCATACTTTCACTGTCCTCCCCAGGCCGGCACATACCCGCCAGGTCGCCCTTCGCATCCGCGAGGAATACCGGAACCCCCGCATCACTGAAAGATTCCGCCAGCACCTTTAAGGTAACCGTCTTACCTGTGCCGGTCGCCCCCGCGATCAGTCCGTGCCGGTTTGCCATCCTGGGAATGATGCAGACCTTTTCCTCGCCGCTTTGTCCAATCCAGATTAAATTCTCGCTGTACATAATTCTCCTCCATCATATAGTTTGTAACCCGTTTTAATACTAAAATCTTTCATTTTATTGTAACATACCATTTCTGCATGTCAATAAATCAAAAAAATTCTCTTTCACAAATACCGGAATATTTTGCGTTTTTATATAATCACCCGGCTTCCGGTATCCCTCTCCCACGGCCCCGGCCAGCTCCTCCCGCAGATGCTTCACGCCGCGCGCAACCTGCTGAAGCCACTGATCGAAAGCGGCAGAACTGTCATAGCCCTGCCGCTTTCCTCTCCCTGCCAAACTTTTTCATTTCCCCGCACCATATTTACTGCATTTTTCCGGCCTTCCGGAAGGCTTTCCCGCCTGGCATATCCCAAGGACGGATAAAAAGATCTGCCCTTCCCTCCAAAGGAACCGGCAATTTTTATACGCAGAAAAGGAGCCGTGTACTAATTGCTTAGTTCGCAGCCCACTTTCCGCGCTGTTTTACTTTTATCCTATCTCACTTTTTTTTACTCCACATCTTCCTTCGTTAAGAGCTTCAGCGGAATATTTACCAAGTCGTCAACCTCTTCTCCATCTAAGACTTTTACGGCGCTCTCAAGAGCGGTTTCAATCTGAAGATCCGGCTGCTGCTGAACAGTCGCAGCCATCTCATCATTCTTAAGCGCTTCGACTGCATCTGCTATTGCATCTATACCGTACACCTTGATCTCGCCTTGCCTTCCCGCAGCTGCTATTGCGCGGACCGCTCCTAATGCCATTTCATCATTATGAGCATAAATGGCGTCCAACTCCGGATTTGACTGAAGGATGTCTTCGGTTACCGTTGCCCCCTCGTCCATTGAGTAGTTTGCGGTAAGGGATGTGACAACCTCTATATCCGGCGCATCCTCTTCCAATGCGTCCACAAAACCGCTCTGTCTGTCATCCGTTGATGATGCTCCCGGAGTCCCTTCAAGAACCGCTACTTTCCCCGCCCCATTAAGGTCTTTATTCATCTGCTGTGCAATAAGCGCACCCGCTTCCTTATTATCAATGTCCAAGTGCTGGACTACTTCGCCCGAATTCGATGCGCGAGTCACTGTAATGACCGGAATCTCCGCTTCATTTGCTGCCACAACAGACGTCCCGATTGCATCTGAATCAACAGGATTTAAAATAATCAGATCTACGCCCTTTGCAATCAGGTCTTCCATTTGCGTCGCCTGAGTTTCCATAGAATCCTGCGCATCCAGAATTTCCAGATTGATTCCCATTTCTTCGGCCTTGGCCTCTGCGGCTTCCTTCATCTCTACAAAAAAATCATTTGCCAACGTAGAGACCGCGAATCCAATTGTATAGCTTTCTTCCTCTGCGTATACGCTGAGAGCCCCGCCTGTCAGCGACAATGCCGCCGCGCATGTAATTACCGCCGCCAAAAATTTCCTTTTCATACTCGTTACCTCCATTTTTATTGTTTTTTGCTACGTTGAAGTAAAACAGCAGCTAATATGATGAATCCTTTTACAATTTGCTGTAAAAAGGATGTCACACCCAATAAATTCATTCCATTATTAATTACCCCGATAACCAAAGCGCCAACCAATGTTCCTGTAATAGTGCCTACTCCGCCCGCCAGCGACGCCCCGCCAAGGATTACCGCCGACAAAACATCCATCTCCATCCCCTCGCAGGCAGTGGGTTGGGCCGACAGCAATTTTGAAGTTGTAATAATACCTCCAATTGCAGACATCAACCCGCAAACTGCAAATGCGGCAAATTTATAAGCTTTCACAGGAATTGCGGACAGGGTGGCCGCCTCCGTGTTCGCGCCAATTGCCTTCAGATAAATTCCATGTTTTGTCTTATGCAGAATCACAAAAGCAGCGGCAATCAGTACAAGCGCAATAACAGTTGATACCGGAATGATTCCAAATACATATTTAGCTCCCCACAGTGAAAACTCTTCCGGCAGTCCGGACATGGATTTCCCATTTGTCCAGACCAATACGCAGCCACGAAAAATCCCCATAGATGCAAGTGTAACGATAAAAGACGGAATCTCCATATAAACGGTAAGAAATCCGTTAAACATCCCGGTTCCGATTCCTATCATCAACGCAAGCGCAACTGCGGGAATCTGAGCTCCTGTGCGAAGCAGCGCCCACGCGCTGGCCACACCTGCCAGAGCCGCGCAGGATCCCACAGACAAATCAATTTCTCCTGTCAGCACAACACAAAGCATACCCACTGCGATAATCAGCACAACGGAAATTTGACGCGTAATATTCAAAAGATTTTTTGCCGCCAAAAAATAAGGAGACACTATGGAAAAAACAATGCATAAAACAATCAGAATCAGCGCCAGGCCGGCTTCGCCTCTTACTATCAGGGCGATATCTTTTTTCCCAAACCTTTTTTTCATGCCTCAACCTCCCAGTGACATTTCCAACAGTTTTTCGTTTGTTGCTTCATCCGGCATAACTTCTCCGGAAATTCTGCCCTTATAAAGCACGAGGATCCTGTCGCACAAATCAATCAGTTCTTCAAACTCCGAGGACATGACCAGCATGCCCTTTCCACCGTTTGCCAAACTCCGGATCAGTTCATGTATTTCTGTTTTTGCGCCGACATCAATTCCTCTTGTCGGTTCATCCATAATAATCAGTTCCGGATTAGCCGTCAGCCATTTCCCAATCACCACTTTCTGCTGATTTCCTCCCGACAGATTTCCTGCTTCAAGGTCAACGTTAAGCGGCGTCACGCGCAGTTTCTCTGCCATCTGCAGGCACTCTTTCCGTTTTTTTCCCACATCCAGAATACCGCCCCATTTGCGGAAATGTTCAAGGCTGGCAATAACCATGTTGTTTGCTACCGTATCTTTTAAGAACAGGCTCTCCGCCTTTCGATCCTCCGGAATAAAAGCCATCCGGTGTTTTTTTGCATCACGGGGAGATTTCATGTGAACCTCTTGTCCGTTCACATACATTTTTCCGCTTTCATACGATGCGTTTCCAAAAATACTGTGCGCCAGTTCGCTTTTTCCTGCCCCCACAATGCCCGTCACTCCTACGATCTCGCCTTCTCTGACGCGCATACTAATTGCATGCTTCATCTTATCCGTTTTGTAATCCCTTAATTCAAGAATATTTTTCTTTTCCGAAAAATCACGGGTTCGACGAATATACGAGGAGCGGATCTCTTTTCCAATCATGGCTTGAATCAATTCCTGCTCGGTCACTTTTCCAATCTGAAACACGCCAATATTCCTTCCGTCCCGAAAAACGGTTGCCCTCGTACAGACGCGGAAAATCTCTTCTAAGTAATGGGATATGTAGATCATAGTCACATTCTTTTCCTTCAACATATCCATGATCTTAAACAATGTTTCAATCTCTGCCTGACTCATACCTGTTGTCGGTTCATCCAGCAATAGTATTTTTGAATCCGTGGCTAAGGCCTTTACTATTTCCACAATTCGCTTCTGTCCCATTCCGAGCTCAGAAACTTTTTTTCTGCAATCAATGTCAATTTTAAATTCATTAAGATATGCCTGACTTTCATCGTATATTTGATTCCGTCTGCATAAACCCAGCGCAGAAAATACCGGTTCCCGCCCCAGAAAAATATTTTCTGCCACAGACAAGGATTCGATCAGGCTAAGTTCCTGATAAATCGCTGTAATCCCATAATGCTTTGCATCGATCGGAGAATGCATTGCCGCCGGTTCGCCTTCAAGGAAATACTGCCCTTCATCAGCCTGATATACGCCTGTTATGATTTTTATCAACGTAGATTTTCCCGCGCCGTTTTCGCCGAGAAGCGCATGTATCTCCCCCCTGCGAAGTCCAAAGTCAACACCTTTCAGTGCATGGATTCCACCGAAGCTTTTCTTTACTCCCTTCAGTTCAAGAATATAGGACTTGTCCACAGGTATTACTCCTTTCTGCTACTTTTGCAGCCTTTTCAGCACTTCCTCGTATGAAGGAATAGACGATTGCGCTCCTTTCCTCTCCGTACTAATTGCTGACGCCGTTTTGGCAAATTCCAGACAATACCGGATTTCTTTATGATCTGACAAGGCGGCCGCAAATGCTCCCAGAAAAATATCTCCGGCAGCAGTACCGTCTATGCTGTCCGCCTTCATTGGCTTTACCTCATAACAGGTATGACCGATCCATGTCAATGCTCCGTCTTCTGCCAAAGTAATGATCGGCGTTTTAAATCCTTTCCCCCGAAGACAATCCAGAGCCGTTTTTGCTTCTTCCATACTTTCCACCGGCATTCCGGCCAGGATTGCCGCCTCTGTCTCATTAGGCTTTACATAATCTACCAGCCGGGCCACTGTCTCAGGTATTCCCTCCGCCGGAGCCGGAGCCGGATCGAGAATAATCTCCATCCCTCTGCCGGCTGCAATTTTTATTGCCTCATAGACTGTCTCTTCTGGTATTTCCATTGTGATCAGCAAAATTTCACAGTTTTCAAAAACATGGCTGTTGGCCCTTACATCTTCCGGCGTCAGCAAACGATTGGCGCCCGGCGTAAAGGAAATTGAATTCTGCCCGTTGTTGTCTACCTGTATCATTGCAATTCCGGCAGTCTCTCCTGGCTCAATAACAATATAATCCGTATCAACGCCGGCGGCTTTCTGACTTGCGATCAGTTCGGCGCTGAACGCATCGTCCCCAAGCTTTGTAAAATATCGCACGTCTCCGCCCAGGATAGAAGCTGCAGCCGCCTGGTTGCCTCCTTTTCCCCCGGGGAACGTCTGGAAATTATCCGTGACAACCGTTTCTCCTGGAAGCGGCAATTTTTCCATATACATTGTCAGGTCAATGTTGAGGCTGCCCATACATAAAATCTTTTTTTTCATTTTCACCGTTCCCCCCTCAGCTTCTCTACTTCCCGCATAAAGTCTCTTGTCCGTTCATAACTTACCCCTTTTTTCCAATTGCCATCTTCCTTGAACCAGCTTCCTACAATTGCGCCGTCTGCCGCAGCCAATAAAGTAGAAATATTTTGATTGTTTACACCGCTTCCTAAGAAAACAGGGAGAGAGACCGCTTTTTTGCATGCCAATACGCGTTCTGCCGTGGGCGGCGTCCCGGTATCAAAGCCCGTTACAATGACCGCATCGCCGCCCTGGGCTTCTATGTCCATTGCCTGTTCTTCCACACTGCGGTCATGGATAATATAATGACTGCCATGCTTAACGTTTACGTCACAGAGAGCAAGGATATGCTCTGCCCTTAAATCATGCCGTTTTTTTGCGACCCTTGCGCCAATCGCCTCAATGTAGCCAGCCTGAGAAATAAACGCATTGCACCACTCAAATACACGGATCCATTTTGCTCCCGCCGCCACCGCGCACGACAACGCAATATCCGCGCCGTTCATATGGCACTCGGCTCCCACGGGAATTGACACGTGCCTGCCGACCTCATAAACCCCAACTGCAAGAGACGCTATCGTATCGCTGGAAATTCTGTCGCTCTGAAAATAAGGGATATCCCACATATTTTCTACCTGCACCCCGTCCACCCCGGCCGCCTCAAGCATTTTTGCTTCTTCGGCGGCTGTCTTCAAAATCTGATTCATTCCCATCACAACCGGATCATACATTGCAGATCCCGGCAGAGGGCGCAGATGCACCATTCCAATGACCGGCTTTTTATTCCTAAACACAGTTTCAAGCGTTCTCACTTATATCCCTCCTGCTTCCCATACCTTCCCGTCCTGTTTTACATCTCTTACAATGTCCAAAGGCTGATTTAGAAATCAACGCCAGCAACTAATGCGATATAGCAATAGGGACTTCTCTGCCCTGTCCGGACAAACACTTTTACTTCCTGCCCTTCCAGCGCCCCGTTTAACCACATATTTTTCATTTTTGGATGTTCCACCACATTCTCTTTCAACGCGTTTCCTTTGTTGCTGTATCCAGAGATGATTTCCTTGAATTCTTCATAAATTTTCGGATTGATTTCCGTTGTTTCCTTCGCCACCATATACTCTTCCACTTCCAGTTCATCCAAAACCACCTTCAGCACATCCGATACCTTTGGAATACCGTCTGTCACGGCCAGATCAATGCAGGTCGTCATAGTATGCCTCGGGAACGGACAGCCAACGTCTCCTATCAAAATAATATCCCCATGTCCCATTTTTCCTACTGCTTTTGATAATTCTGCGTTTAAAATACCTCTCTTTTTCATTCTTCTTCTCCTTTTTTAGTTAATCGTTTAAATTAATTTTATTTTTATACGCCAATCATACTGACTGGCGTATAATCATCGATGTGCTGAGTACCATATATTTCCCATTCAACTTCTGTTGACTTTCAATCGAGTCCAACAACAGGCGCATGGACTGGCCGCCCAGTTCCTTTGCCGGATTCTCTACTGTCGTTAAGCCCGGATATAAAAATTTGGAGAAATAAATATTATCGAACCCGACAATCCCCATGTCCCTTGGGATTTTGAAGCCTTTTGTCTTTAGCGCCTCCATGACGCCCCAAGCCATTATATCACTGCTTATATATGCTCCATACCTGGTTTTCAGCGAATGGGTTTCCAGAAATTCCGTCATCATCTGGTAACCGGCCTCAAAGGTGAATTCACAATAATGCACCTCGTAATCCTCTTCAGAGAAACCATTGCGTTTCAGTTCATCGCAAAACCCTTCATCCCTGCATTTCGCATTGGGAATTTTATCTCCATATCCCGAAAAACAGAGGAACTTTTTATAACCTTTTTGTATCAAATACCGGGCAACGTCCGCGCTGGCGCTATAATTATCAGCGTATACAAAAGCTATGTTTCTCTTTGTTTCAAAATGAGGGCGATCCGCAATTACCATCGGAATGTTCAGGGTTTTATTTAGCTTGACGTCCGATGTAGTTGGCGCTACATTGATAATTCCGTCGACCCCTGTCTCTAAAAATGTATCTATAATCTTTTTTTCTTTTACCGCATTATTTTTTGTCGTGCACAAAGAGATCTGAAAACCGTTTGCATTAGCTACCCGTTCCGCGCTCTCCACAATTTCTCCAAAAAACGGGTTCGTAATATCAGGAACCATAATCCCAATACGAAAGGTCTTTTTCACCTTCAAGCTTCTGGCTATGGAATTAGGGTGATAATTCAGCTCCTTCATCGCTGCCTTTACTTTTAGTGCAACTTCAGCGCTGACATATTTTTTCTGTGTCAACACGTTGGAAACAGTGGCTGTGGATACGCCTGCTGCCTCTGCAACGTTTTTTATTGTCGTTTGCATCTAGAAACCTCAAGCATCATGCATCTGGTTAATCGTATAACTCATTATATTCCGCATTTTTTATTATGTCAAGCAATATTTTTCACGTTTTACGTTAGAGACTTTGTAAGGATGTCATCCGAACAGAGGCCTGTATTCTTCCCGTCACTACCGGGCGGATTCGGGATAAGCACGCTCTCTTCCGTATCATTTTCTCCTCTCGGTTTTAATGGAGCGGGGCGTTCGCAGGAAGAGTGAATCTCCTGTATCTGTCCATCCTCTCCGCTCTCTATAATAGCGCTCAGCACTTCCAGTATATGATATGCCAGCTCTTTGCTCGCACGGCAGGGACGGCCCGTTCGTATCGACCATGCCAGCTCCGCAGCTCCAATCCCGCGGTCGTTTCCCTGAAACGCGTATGAACCGGAAAGCACCCGCATATCCGTCAGTTCCCCCGTCTCTTTATTGTAAGGCAAAAGTCGGACCGGTTTCCCGTACCAGTTAGGCTCCGGAAGATAAAGGATTCCCTTCGTCCCATAGATTGCAAAATATGCCTGATCTTCCAGGACACTGTCCGCGTTCAGATGAAGATTTCCTGTAATACCGCTCTCAAATTCAAGTATGGCAGAGACCTGGCTCTCATTAGGCGTATCTATTTCCATTCCAAATGCAGGGTCTCCCTTCTCGATATTGATCCGTTTTTTATAGGGTGCTTTCACAAACGCGGCAGCCCTCCGGATCGGCCCCAGCAGCGATGCCATCGCGCCGACGTAATACACCCCGTAATCATGGCATATTCCGCCGCCCGGCATGCGCAGAAAAGAATATCTGCTGGTATAGACATCATTATCGCGGTTGGCAGCAGCAAAGCATGAAGTCACTTTTCCGATCAATCCCTCATCCAGCGCCCTGCGGGCTGTCTGCAACGAGGACGCAAGAAAATTGTCCGGTCCGCAGGCAAGATAAAGCCCTCTCTCTCCTGCTGTCCGCAGCAGATCTGCCGCTGTATTCACAGACTCGGTCATTGTCTTTTCAGTGTATACGTGCTTTCCCGCATCCAGCGCTTTCTTGATAATGTCATAGTGTACATAAGCCGGCGTGAGATTGATAACCAGCTCAATATCCCTGTCCGAAAGGATTTCTTCGTAGCTGCAGGCGCGAATCCCGTACTGGTTTCCTTTTCTCCGGGCATTTTCCAGATGAGCCGCACAGATCGCTTTTATCTCTATGATGGAAAACCGCGTTGTAAGATTTGTAAGATATATGTCGCTGATTGCCCCTGCTCCCACAATCGCCGCGCATACCGGTCTGCAATTCATATGTTTCACTCCCCTCTTTTTCCCCTCCCCATAACCTGCGCGATAATCCGGTTCATGTCCATGGTCCCATATCGGTGCAGGAGGGTGTGCATGGTGGCAAGCTGCTGACCGTTGATCAGCCCATTGCACGTGTCATTGTCATCCCCCTTCATCTTCGCGACAGCCCCCGAAAATTCGGGATTTTCCGTGTCTGACAGCCAAAAGGAGGTCATATAGCCCTCACATTGGATTCCCGCCATGGAATATCCATACATATCCGTTGGCGTGGACATCCCATGCTGCATTCCCAGAAACACAATTTTCGCAATTTTTGCGAGGTGGATATTCTTACAATACTCCGCAATCCTGAGCAGGTCCGGTACAAATTCCGCGAATTCATCATCCACATAACTGCAGGCCGGAATCACGTCGCAACCTGCCCAGCCGGTGGTCTTAAATCCGTGCTGCCCAAGCAGCGTACGCTTATCAAAGGGAATATCCCACAAATACGTCCATGTGGCCAGCACTTTCCCGGCATCCGATGCCGCTGCCAGATATTTTTCATCCTTTGTCATTTCATAGGTAAGCAAAAGGGTCCTCATAGCGAACATCACGCCCACGGCGTCAATTTTCACAGATTTTCTATGGGTCGTATCGTTCAGCCCACCGACATAGCAGATCTCTGGCACATAGAATCTGCATATAAAATCCGCCGCTTTCCTGCTGGCCGCCCGGTATTTTTCATTCCCTGTTTCCCGGTATACCTTTTCCAGCACCTCGACCGGGAAAATAGAACCGGATCCCTGCTCAAGCTCATTGCATCCAAACCACTGCGCAGGCGAGGTCAGCGGTCTGCCATCCATGGTATATGCTCTGTACCAGGAGCCATTTTCATTCTGTATACGGATAAGCGTATCGCAGAAATCCAACACTGCTTTTTTCCAGTCCTCATGGAGAATACCGTCCTTTCGCTCCTCTTCATAACACAGCCACAGATAATACATTGCTTCCACCATTGTCCTGGTATAATTGCCATCGTTTTTCTTTAGCTCGTCCGCAATCGGCAGGATCGCGCTGACTACTTGTTTGCCCAGATATTTTTCCAGCTCGTCCCGGTTATGGCTGTACTGGAACGGAAACAATACCCCCGTCCACCAGAAAATATATTCCTCCCTGTCAACATCATACAAACCATAAGGTATACCGGAGCTGTGTATCCCCTTTTTCATAAAAAATTCCAGAGTACGTATCGCACGGCGCCTGTGTTCTGACGATTTCAGGTCTCTGGCGGCGCACAGCATTGTATAGCTTAGCATCTGCTGCTGGCCTGCAAATCCATATTCCAGAATATTCTGCTTCCCATATTCCTGCCGGGGAGAAAAATGTACAAAATAGCCCGCCGGACAATCCCTCTTCTCAGGAAACTCCCGGTAGCTGTTATGGGTCAGTTCCCGTCTGCTGTCCATAGATTCCTGCAGGGTAAAAGGCAGCTGGATATCATCATCTAATATACGTTCCATCTGATAAACACAGCACTGCCATCCGGCATCCGTAAGAGAATTCCCGCTACCCGTTCTGAAAATATAGGATACAGCAAACTCATCCCCATCCCCCATTTCCTTATAACCGGCCCATTCCGAGCCATCTACATTCAGGCAAAAGGAATTCCTCTCATAGAACGGATAGTCACACCGCAAAACCATCTCTCCGGTTCTGTACATGGAGGGCGAAAAGCCAAGGGAACCAATGTCTGTACGCTGGATGAAGTGACGCATTTCTAACTGTTCCCTCGTTACGCTCTCATCCAGGCTGGGCACATCCCCTCTAAGCAGGGAAAAGTAGTTCCCGGATTTCGGACACCATGCCGTTTCAAAAAGTCCCGGGTTCCTGTCATCCTTATAATCCTGATTATAGGTGCCAAGATAATCGTCCATGCCATCCAGATCCGTGTCGTTTTTGTTATAAAACGATCCCGGAAAGACGATCTGATAATCGTCAAAGCTGTCCGCGCACGCATCATTGATCCGAAATTCCGTGGTGAAACGCAGACCCTTCTTGTAATTCTCCCTGCTCTGGCACACTACGCTTCTTTTGAGAGACACTTCATCCTCATCGCTTATTTCCCACTCGTCCGTCAAAAGCAGCCTGTAATCTTTGTTTACGCAAACTGCCGCCTCCGCCGTATATACATTCCCATTCTTCTGTACCCTATCATAACGCGTCCGGATGTTTTTTCCCCCCAGAATCTGGATAAGCGCCGGAAAATCAACCCTTACTTCCGCTTTGCGAAGCTCGTCCTTCAGAACCAAAAAAAATTTTTCATATATAGATAAAAACTGCAATTCCATCCTAAGTCACCTTTCCTTAATCTGTCTATTATTCTTTGACTGCACCTGATGTCAGCCCAGATACAATATATTTCTGGAAAAACAGTACCAGCAGCATGGGGATGATTGTCGCCACCACGCCCGCAGTCATCATCATCCCATAGTCAATGCCGTACTTTGTACCAAACTCCGAAACCGCCACCGTGATCATTTTGGCCCGGTCAGACTGGGCAAATACGAGGGCGTACATGAATTCGTCCCAGCACATCAAAAAAGCCAGAGCGCCCACCGCGACAAATCCCGGAAGCGCGTTGGGAAGTGCCACCTTGCTATACGCCTGAAGCCAGGTGCAACCGTCAACCCTGGCGGCATTTTCCAGATCCGCCGGTATGGTCTTAAAAAAGTTCTGCATCACCCAGATCACATAGGATAACACAAAGTTTACATTGACCAGGATCAGCGTTTCCAGGCGGTCAAGCATCCCCAGCCGACTGATTACAATGTAGTATGGAATCAGAAGCGCAATGGGCGGCAGCAGCTGGAAAAACAGTGCTGAGAAGCTCAAAATGTTTTTGCCCCTGAATTTGAGCCGCGCAAACGCGTAGGAAGCCGAGGCTCCAATCCCAATGCTGACCGCTGTGGTCACCACCGCCACAATCGTGCTGTTGAGCAGGGCATTCCGAAAAACCGCAGACTGCATCGCGGCATTTCTGTTCACTCCCTCGATCTGCCATCCGAAGAAAATCATTTTATACCGGTCAAAGGTGAAATGGGATGGCAGTAACTGCGACGCGTCAATGATTTCATTGCTGGGCGTGATGCTCGATATGAACATCCAAAGTACCGGGAGAATACTCCAGAGCACCAGCACTGCGGCTGCAAAATAGATCCCGATTCGTTTCCACTTCTTTTTAGTCATGGTATCATTCCTTTTTGCTGAGTACCTTCATATATACAAGGGACAGAGCCAATACCACCGCCAGAATAATCAGGGCAATGGCCGCTCCCTTTCCATAATTCAGGTAATTAAAAATCTCATAGTAAGTATAAAAGCTCAAAACCATGGTTCCGTTTCCAGGACCTCCTTTTGTCATGGTATAGATTATATCAAAGACGCGGAAGGCCTGAATAGTTCTGAGCACCAGAACCACCAGAATCATAGGACGGATCGAAGGCAGATATATATAAATCAGTCGTTTCGCCGCTCCCGCCCCATCCACAGTAGCCGCCTCCAGCATAGTCCGGGAGACTGTCTGCATCGATGCCAGCAGCATCAGAGCCACCATCGGCAGCATTCGCCAGGTATCTACGACGATCACCGTGTTCAGGGTCAGAAAGGGCTTCCCCATCCAGAAAATTTCCTGATGGATGATATGAAGTGCCATAAGCAGTTTGTTTACAATCCCGTAAGTGGTATTGAGCATCCACTTCCAAAGGTTTGCGTTTACCAGCGTCGGAACGGTCCAGGGCAGCAGACAGATCGTCCGTACAAACCATCTCCCCCGGAATTCCTGGTTGAGGAGCAGCGCCACCATAATGCCCAGAAAAATCTGCAGAAAAATGGATACAAACGTAAAATACAAGGTGATTCCCATGGATCTCCAAAACTCGGTATTGCCCATTATCTCTCTGTAATTTGCCAGCCCGATAAATTCCGTCTCCATTGTGACCGGATTCACCCAACTGAAACTAAGCCATATCACATAGAGGATCGGCACGACGCCCAGCAGCATGATCATCAGCGCTGCCGGAAAAACCATCAGATGCGCCGTGTTTTTTTCTTTTTCCAAATATCGATGCCATTTTTTCAAAATAATCTCTCCTGTCTGCCTGTTGCCTGACCTCCCTGTAAAACAGAACTGCCACATGGCTGATTTTCATCGCCTGTGGCAGTTCTTCAATCCGAGAAAACAGTCCTCAGTCCAGATAACCCTTCACTGCCTCGTATGCATTGTCCAGTCCCGTTTTCACATCCACTTCTCCGATCATAATAGAACTCAGCGCCACCTGTATTGTGTTTGACCATTCGCTGTAGTCTGGAACCGCTGGACGGTTTGCGGGATACTCAAACTGCGGATACATGAGCTTCAGATATTCATATTCCTCCTGGAGCTGCGGATTCTCAAACACTGACTTGAGCGTGGGCATCACGCCATAGTTCTCACAGGCGTATGCCTGATTATCATAATCCGCAACCATTTCCAAAAACTTCCATGCATAGTCCGGGGATTTGGAAGTGCTCAGAATTCCAAGTCCTCCTCCCCCTGTGACAAAAGCGCTTCTCGTTCCATTCGCGCCAGGAACCAGGCACACATCCACCTGCCCCGCCACCTGAGACTGCTCCGGGTCATTCGCCACCCCAAGGGCATAAGACCAATTCGTCACGAACGCTATATCTCCCGCGAGAAAAGTATCCAGAATATCACGATCCGAATATGCCGTAGAGGAGGGATCCGCCCATCCATCGGCGATGGAATCTACCATAAATTCCACTGCCTCTACGCCGGCATCGCTGTTGAAAGCAAAATTGCCATCGTCGTCGATCCACTTTCCGCCAAAGGAATAGAGCAGCGTAGACATATTGCATACAGAACCCTCCGCCTGCAGGCCCGGCCATGCAGTTCCATATTTGCAGATTCCCATCTCCTGCATGGTCTGGCTCATCTCTTTCAGTTCCTCCCAGGTTTCGGGAGGCGCCTCGTAGCCCGCTTCCTGAAGCATCTCTGTATTGTAATACATAAACATACCATTGTTACAGAACGGAACCCCGTAAATGACACCATTTGCAGACATCTGATCTATGGAGCCTTCCAGAAGATCTTCTTTCATCTCCTCTGTATAATAATCATCGAGCGGAAGAAGCATACCATTTTTTGCAAATTCCGCCGGCCACACCACATCCAGATATGCAATATCCGCGTTTCCGCTCGTCACACTGGCAGTAATCTTGGTCTTTGTGTCATCGTATGCCTGGCTGATCACTTCAACACCAACTCCATACTCCTGGGTGTATTTTTCTCCGACATACTCAAAATAAGCCACATCATCCGTAGTGCAGATAATCGTAACTGACTCTGGTTTTTCCTCTTCCGCCGCCGCAGAAAATGGCAAACTTAAACACAGAACAGAAGCACATGCAAGGAACGCTATTCCTCTTTTTGTCCTCATAAACAGATTTCCCCCTTTTCATTGTAATTTTTACTAACGCAGCGCTGTTTTGTGACTATATTTTAGTCAATTTATCTTAGCTGTTTCTACAGAAATCTTATTACAAACTTAAACTATTTTGCTCGATATACTCTCGGGCTGACACCATAGCGTTTTTTAAACACTTTATTAAAGTAATTCACAGATGAAAATCCGGTGGCCGCGCTGATTTCATAGATACAGGTTGTTTCTGTCTTCAGCATACGAACCGCTTCTTTTAACCGGATCCGGTTAATGTAATCCACCATACTCGCCCCTACCGCTTTTTTGAACTGCCTTGAAAAATGAGACAAACTCAGATGGCATAGCTGAGCCATCTCCTGCTGACTGATTTTTTTGCTGTAATTCTGCTCAATGAACAGGATAGCCGGCCTGATTGCCAGAAACGCATTGTTCCGATCATCTTCCAGCTTCGGAATATCCAGATATTTTTTTCGTATAAGCGTAGAAAAAAGATGCAGGATCCTGGCATACATCTCAAATTCATATCCGTCTCTTTTTCCTTTCTGCGACTCCAGAAGCTGATATAGATCTTCCGCGATTTCCCGGCAGTCTGCCATTTCCACACGATTTTTTACAAAGTATCCCCCGTTGATCAGCAGAGAAATATATTTCTGCTCTATGTCAAAATCCATCACCGGCATCAGCACGGAGGTTTCAAACTGAAGCAGCAGAATGTTTGCCTTATCAGATATCTTTCTTGTGGCATGAATCTGATTCGGCTGTACAATGGTAATGTTTCCCTCCTCCGAAACAAATGTTTCCTTGCCTATAACCACCTCTGTTCTCCCCTCTGTCTGCATCAGGATCTCCCAATAGCTATGCCAGTGCAGCGCAGCATAAGTCCAGTCATAGTCTGTCACCATCACCGGTATCTTGGTTCCCTCAATGAAAAATTTCTTCTGTTCTTTCATCTCAACACCTTCCAGTTTCCGTACCAATCACCCATAAATCAAGCCTTCTCACAACCGCCTGTATTATGTGCCCATTATATGATATTTCCCATCAAAATACTATGAAGATTTTGATACCAGGAGGAGGGGATAAATGGATGAGCCACATCTGTGGTTTGCATGAAATAAAAAACTGCCAGATCTCGAAAGGATCCGGCAGTTGGCGTAAAATTAATGTATGGCAAAACACTTCAGGCTGCCCAAACATTCCTGAAGATCCTGGCCTTTTCACAACAGATACTCACGCAGAAACCGATACAGCACCTCCATCTCTTCGTCGGTCCCGATGGTGATCCGCAGGTAATTGTCGATCCGGGGCTTGTTGAAATAGCGGACGTAGATGCCCTCCTGCTTCAGAGCGGCAAAGAGTTCTGAGGCCGGGACGCGCTCATGGGTTACGAATAGAAAGTTTGCTTTTGAGTCTGCAAAGGTAAAGCCAAGAGACGCAAGCTCTTTTTTTGCCCTCTCTCTGGTAGCGATGATTTTCTCCCTGGTCTCCTCAAAATAAGCGTGATCCCGGGACGCCGCCATGCCCAGAACGATGGCCGCCTCGTTCATAGTGTAGGAATTGAAAGAATATTTCACATCATTCAGATACCGGATCAGCGTCTCATTGCCCAGAGCGTAACCGATGCGCATCCCCGCCATGGAGCGGGACTTGGAGAAGGTCTGCACGATCAGCAGATTCTCATATTTGTCCAGCAGGCCAAGGGCGGATACGCCGCCGAAATCAATATACGCCTCATCCACGATCACAACCACATCCGGATTGTGGGAGAGGATATCCCCGATATCCGAAAGGGGCATCAGCGCCCCGGTGGGGGCGTTTGGGTTTGGAAAAACCACGCCTCCGTTCTCTTTGTAGTAATCCTCCTTGACGATCTGAAATTCGCCGTCCAGAGGCTGGCGCTTATAGGGTATGCGAAACAGATCCGCCCAGACATCATAAAAGGAATACGTGATATCGGGAAAGAGAATCGGCCGGTCCGAGTTGAAAAAGGTCAGAAAGGACATGGCAAGGACATCGTCGGAACCCACTCCCGGAAAAACCTGGGAGGGCTTCACCTGATACTCCGCCGCAATGGCGCCGATCAGCTGCTCCGCTGCGGGATCGGGGTACTTATGCATCCGCCCTGTGGTCATCTCCCGCAGCGCTTCCGCTACCTTAGGAGAGGGAGGATAGGGGTTCTCGTTGGTATTTAATTTGATCACGCCCTGATTTTTCGGCTGTTCTCCCGGCACATAGGGGACGACCCTGCGGATGTTCTTTTCCCAGTTCTTCATATGTCTGCCTGCTCCTTTCTACGCCCGGTACAGCCCCGCGTAAATGCCGTTCTGCTCCATCAGTTCCTCGTGGGTGCCCTGCTCCTCGATCCCCCTGGCCGTCAGCACGAGAATTTTCGGCGCGTTGCGGATGGTGGAAAGGCGGTGGGCGATCACAAACGTAGTCCTGCCCTTTGCCAGCGCTTCCATGGACTGCTGCACGATCTTCTCGCTCTCATTGTCCAGAGCGGAGGTGGCTTCATCAAAAATCAGGATGGTCGGGTTTTTCAGAAATACCCGCGCGATGGAGAGCCGCTGCTTCTGGCCGCCGGAGAGTTTTACGCCCCGCTGGCCGATTTCCGTCAGATAACCGTCTGGAAGCTGACTGATAAACTCATGGGCATTCGCCAGCCTGGCCGCCCGGATAACCTCCTCGTCCGTGGCGTCCGGCTTTCCGTAGCGGATGTTTTCCATGATATTCTCTGCGAACAGATACACGTCCTGCTGCACAATGCCGATCTGCCGTCTCAGATCCTCCAGACGAATCTTGCGGATGTCCGTGCCGTCCAGAAGGATGCGTCCTGCATCCACATCATAAAACCGGGGGATCAGGCTGCACAGCGTGGTCTTGCCTCCGCCGGAGGAGCCCACAATGGCCAGATAATCTCCCGCCTTTACGTGCAGGTCGATGTGGCTGAGCACCGTATCCTGTTTTTCCTCGTATTTAAAAGATACATTGTCAAAACAGATATCCCCGGTGACATGATCCACGGGGACCGCATCCGGGGCGTCCTCGATGTCCGGCTGGATATCGATGATCTCCAGAAACCGCTCATAGCCGGAAAACCCGTTCTGAAACTGTTCGGTCAGGGTGATCAGCTTTTTGATGGGTTCCGTAAAGTTGTTGATATAGAGCAGGAAGGTCACAAGATCCGTCACCGCCATGCGCCCCCCGGTAATCAGCCCGGCGCCCGCGATAAGCACCACAATGGTTACCAGCGTCACCAGCGCCCCCAGTCCGGAATTGTAGGCGCCCATATACAAATAGCTGCTGCGCTTCGACTGTACAAAGCGGTCATTGCCCTCGTGGAACTTGTCCAGTTCGATGGCCTCATTGCCAAAGGATTTCACCACCCGTATACCGGACAGGCTGTCCTCGATCTGGCTGTTGATATCCGCGATCCGCTCCCGGTTGCGCCGGAATGCCTTTTTCATCCGCTTGTTCAGGATCAGGGCATAGAGCAGGATCACCGGCACAAAGGCAAACGCCACAAAGGTCAGCGTCCGGTTGATATGCACCAGGATGACAAAGGATCCGAAAAATTTGATCAGTGAGATCACAATATCCTCCGGTCCGTGATGAAGCAGCTCGCTGATATCGAACAGATCCGAGGTGACCCTGGAGAGAAGCTGCCCGATCTTCTGATTGTCATAGAAAGCAAAGGACAGCTTCTGATAATGGCTGAATATCTCATTGCGCATATCGTGCTCGATCTTCGCGCCCATGATATGTCCGTAATAACCGATATAGAAATTACAGAAGCACTCCACCGCCACCATGGCGATCATAATAGCCCCCAGCCGTCGGATGATCGCTATCGCCTCGGCTCCCGGCAGGCTGATGACATTGTAGGTGATGAACCGTACGATCAGGGGGATCGCCAGTGTGACTCCCGCCCCCAGTATTGCAAAAAACATATCGCTTATAAATAACCCAAGATACGGCCTGTAGTACCCTACAAGCCGTTTCCATTTATGCTCCATACCCGTTTACAATGGCCTTTGCCACGTCTGATCCTTTCTGTGATTTTGTATGCCTTTTATTCTTCTGTCAGGCCCTGGGAACGGATCGCTTCAACCACCCGGTCCACATATTTTTTACAGATCTCATCCGTCTCTGCCTCCACCATGACCCGGACCACCGGCTCCGTGCCGCTCTCCCGCACCAGGATCCTTCCGTTTTCTCCCAGGGCCGAAGCCGCTTCGTTCACTGTCTCCTGCACCGCCTTGTTGTCCTTCACCGCCTGCTTGTCGGCCACCCGGACATTTTTCAGAAGCTGGGGGTAGATGCGCACCTCGGAGGCCAGCGTTGCCAGGCTTACTTTCTTATCCATCATCACGCCCATAACCATAAGCGCCGTCAGAATGCCGTCCCCGGTGGTGGCGTATTTGGAAAAGATGATATGGCCGGACTGCTCGCCCCCCAGGCAGTGGCCGTTAGCGCACATATTCGCGTAGACATATTTATCCCCCACAGCCGTCTTCTCGTAGGAGATACCCTCCCGGTCAAACGCCTTGTAAAGGCCCAGATTGGACATGATCGTGGTCACTACCGTGTTGTTGGTCAGCTTGCCCTCTTCCTTCATATATTTCCCGCAAACATACAGGATCAGATCGCCGTTTACCACCCGGCCGTTTTCGTCCACCGCGATACAGCGGTCCGCGTCCCCGTCAAAGGCAAAGCCCACGTCCAGCCCCCGCTCCAGTACAAATTTCTGCAGTTCCCCGATGTGGGTGGAACCGCAATCCCGGTTGATATTGGTGCCGTCCGGCTCGTTGTGGATCACATAGGTCTTGGCGCCCAGGGCGTCGAACACGCTCTTGGCAATGGAGGAAGCGCTGCCGTTGGAGCAGTCCAGCCCCACCTTTGTATTCTTGAAGGAACGGGTCGCCATGGCGATCAGATGGCCGATATAACGGTTCCGGCCCGCCACATAGTCCACGGTGCGCCCGATTTTCTCCCCGGTCGCCAGAGGCAGCTCCGGGATCTCTCCGTCGATATAGGCTTCGATCTTATCCTCCACCTCGGATTCGATCTTCTTCCCGCTGCCGCTGATGATCTTGAGGCCGTTGTCGTAGTAGGGGTTATGACTGGCGGAAATCATAATGCCGCAGTCAAAATCCTCGGTGCGCACCACGTAGGATACGCTGGGGGTGGTGGTCACATGAAGCAGAAACGCGTCCGCCCCGGAAGCCGTCAGCCCCGCCGCCAGCGCATACTCAAACATATAGCTGGAGCGCCTGGTGTCCTTGCCGATGACGATACGGGCTTTGTACTCCTGTCCGAAATACCAGCCCAGAAAACGCCCGACCTTAAACGCATGGTCCACGGTCAGTTTTTTATTTGCCTCGCCCCGGAAGCCGTCTGTCCCAAAATACTTACCCATTTCATATCTCCTTATCGCTTTATTCTGTTTTTCCTTTCCCGCGCCCCTTTTATCGCAGGAAAGGATATATGCCGGATCCGGCATTCTCCTGTTACTCTCAGTTCAGCTCCGTACCTGCCTTTTCCCCCTTCAGAAAAGCCGCCGCGTTGTCCAGCGTGGTCCGGCTGATGGCCTCAAGCGCCTCTCTGGAGAAAAATCCCTGATGGGAGGTCACGATCACGTTGGGGAAGGAAAGAAGCCGTGAAACAGTGGAATGCATCAGGATCTCGTCCTCCCGGTTCTCATATACGTTCTGCTGCTCTTCCTCGTATACATCCAGGCCAACGCCGAAAAACTTCTTCTCACGGATCCCCGCGATCAGATCCTCCGTCTTGATCAGGCCGCCCCTCGAAGTGTTGACAAGAAGCACGCCGTCCTTCATCTTACTGATCGTGTCCTTATTGATCATATGGTGGGTGCTCTCCGTCAGGGGGCAGTGCAGGGAAATCAGATCGCTTTTTGCCAGCAGTTCCTCCATCTCCACGTACTCCATAAAATCCAGATCCGGGTTGTGATACGCGTCGTAGCCCAGCACCTTCATCCCGAAACCGTGGCAGATACGGGCCATGGCGGCGCCGATCCTGCCGGTGCCCACGATACCGGCAGTCTTACCGTAAAAGTTCACGCCCTCCAGGCCCTGCAGGCTGAAATTATTTTCCCTCACTCTTATATATGCTTTATGGAGATGGCGGTTGACTGCCAGCGCCAGGGCTATAGCATGTTCTGCCACCGCCTCCGGGGAATAGCCCGGCACATGCATCACTGTGATGCCCAGACGGGAGGCCGTCTCCATATCTACGTTATTAAATCCCGCGCAGCGCATCAGCACCAGCTTCACGCCCCGGCCGCTCAAAATCTCCAGAGACTTCGCTCCCACATCGGCGCTGACAAAACAGCAGACTGCCTCGCTGTCTTTTACATACCCCGCCGTCCAGGGGGACAGATCCGCCTCCCAGTATTCCAGCTCCAACTCCGGATACTGGTTTCTAATCGCGTTGAAAGAGTTCCTATCGTATTTCTTTGCCGCAAAAAAAGTGATTTTCATGGTTTGCTCCCTTCTTTTTCCGTTCTCTTTTCGGATTTCCGTCTCCGGCTTCAAAATGGAGCTGTATTTTCTGCCGCGTACCCCTTTTACCACACCTTTCCGGTTTTGTCAATGCGCAAACTGGCTGTTGTACAGGTTCGCATAAAATCCCTTCTGATCCAGCAGCTCCTGATGGGTTCCCTGCTCGATGATATTGCCGTCTTTCATCACAAGAATCACGTCCGCGTTGCGGATGGTGGAAAGGCGGTGGGCAACGATAAAGCTGGTCCTGCCCTCCATCATGGTCTGAAACGCTTTCTGGATGCGGATCTCGGTGCGGGTGTCAATGGAGGAAGTGGCTTCATCCAGGATCAGCATGGGCGGCAGGCAGAGCATGACACGGGCAATGCACAGAAGCTGCTTCTGTCCCTGGGACAGATTTCCTCCGGCCTCCCCAACGACTGTGTCATACCCTTCCGGAAGCCGCAGGATAAAGCTGTGGGCATGGGCGGCTCTGGCAGCCTTCTCCACCTCTTCCTCGGAGGCGTCGGGCCGTCCGAACCGGATGTTGTCGCGGATCGTTCCGCTGCACAGCCAGGTATCCTGCAGCACCATGCCGTAGGCGCTGCGCAGATCCCTCCGCCTGAGATCCCGGATATCCTTTCCCTCAATGCGGATGCTGCCTGTGTCCACATCATAAAAGCGCATCAGCAGATTGATCATGGTGGTCTTGCCGCAGCCGGTGGGCCCCACAATGGCCACCCTCTGGCCGTCCTGCACGGAAAGATTGAAATCCTCAATTAATTTCTTTTCCGGATTATAGGAAAAATATACATGCTCCACCGAAACAGCTCCCACATGTTTTGGCAGCTCCTCCGGCGGATCCGCCTCCGGCGTCTGGGCCGGCTCCCCGATCAGTTCAAAGATCCGTCCGGCACAGGCCAGGGCATTCTGCAGCTCCGTCACCACACCGGATATCTCGTTGAAGGGCTTCGTATACTGGTTCGCATAGGATAAAAACGCCGACAGTTCCCCGACGGTCATCAGTCCGCGAACCGCCGTCAGCGCCCCGGTCAGCCCCACGCCCGTGTACACCAGGCTGTTCACGAACCGGGTGCAGGGGTTCGTGAGGGAGGAAAAGAAGATCGCACGCAGGGAATACTTCTGGAGTCGGGCATTGATCCCGTCGAATTTTTCCTCCACCTTCTTCTCCTGCCCGTAAGCCTGCACCACCTTCTGATTCTCGATCATCTCATTGATCAGCGCCGTCTGCTCGCCTCTGGTCTCCGACTGGAGCTTAAACATGGAGTAGGTGCGGGTAGCGATAAACCGCGCCACCAGCAGGGACACGGGCGTAAGAATCACCACCACCAGCGTGATGGGAACGTTCACAAAGAGCATGAACCCCAGAGTCCCCAGGATCGTCACCACACCGGTGAACAGCTGGGTGAATCCCATCAGCAGGCCGTCCGAAAACTGATCCACATCCGCGATGATCCGGCTCAGAAGCTCCCCGGAGGAATGGGCATCCAGATAGCTGAGCGGCAGCGCCTCGATCCTGCGAAACGCCCTCTCCCGCACCTTCCGGGACACCGCGTATACGATCCGGTTGTTGCAGACGTTCATAATCCACTGGGCCGCCGCCGTCAGTAAAACAGCGGTCAGCATATTACGGATGATTCCGGCAACCGCTCCGAAATCCACCGCCCCCGGCCCAAGGATACAGTCTATGGCCTGTCCGGTGAGGACCGGCAGGTAAAGGGTCAGCGCCACAGAAATAACCGCCATGAGAAGAGAAATAATTACCAGCGCCCTATGGGGCTTTATATAACTGAGTACCTGTACTAAAACTTTCTTCTGTCCGTCCTTTTTCATTGCGCAGCCGCCTCCAGATCTTCCCTGGGAAACTGGGAATACCAGATCTCCTGATAGACTCCGCAGTTCTCCAGCAGTTCTTCGTGGGCGCCGAGCCCCACCATCTCCCCGTCGTCCAGCACGATGATCTGATCCGCGTACTGGATGGAGGAAGCCCTCTGAGATACAATGAATACCGTCATCTGCCCGGACAGCTCCCGGATCGCCTTTCGCAGCTTCGCATCCGTGGCGAAATCCAGCGCCGAAGCGCTGTCGTCCAGGATCAGGATCTCCGGCCTGCGGACCAAGGCCCGGGCGATGGTCAGCCGCTGCTTCTGGCCGCCGGAAAAGTTGCGGCCCTCCTGCTCCACCTCAGCATCAAGGCCGCCCCTGGCCTGGGACACCACTTCCTCTGCCTGGGCCGCACGGACGGCTTCCCTCAGTTCTTCATCCGTGGCGTGTTCGTTGCCCCAGAGCAGATTTTCCCGGATGGTTCCCTGAAACAGCACCGCTTTCTGCATGACGATGCCGATCCTGCTTCTTATCTTTTCGATCGGATAATCCCGGACGTCAATCCCGTTCACCCTCACGCAGCCCTCCCGCACGTCGTAAAACCGGGGGATCAGACTCACCAGGGAGGTCTTGCCGGAGCCGGTGCCGCCGATCACGCCGATGGTCTGTCCCCGCTCCACCCGGAAGCTGATGTCTGAGAGGGAATCTCCGCCGGCTCCCTGATATCGGAAATATACCTTGTCGAAGACGACTGCGGGCGCATATTCCTGTATTCCCTTCATTGTCTCATCTCTATCGTCGGAATATACTTCCTTCATGTCGCCCATGCTCCTGATGGCCGTCTCGATCCGCTCCGTGCTCCCGGGAGCATCCCCCGCAGCCGCTTCGGATTTCGCTCCGTTTCCATCGGTCATGCCGGACTGCGTCTCCAGCACCGTCTGTATCCGGTTGCCGCACGCGATGGCCTTCGTCACCGTGATGATCAGGTTCGCCAGTTTCACCAGCTCCACCAGGATCTGGGACATATAATTGACCAGGGCCACCACATTTCCCTGGAGCAGAATCCCCTCGTCAACCCGATCCGCTCCCACATTCAAAAGAACGACCAGCCCCACGTTCACCACTACATAGGTCATGGGGTTCATCAGGGCGGAGATTTTGCCGGAAAAGAGCTGGATCTTCACCAGCGCTCCGTTGCTCTCCTCGAAAGCCGCCTCCTCCCGGGGTTCCATGCAGAAAGCCCGGATCACCCGCACCCCCTGCAAATTCTCCCTGGTCACCCCGACGATCCGGTCCAGCCGTTCCTGTACCCGCCGGTACAGGGGAATGCTGATCAGCATGATTCCAAAGACGATCACACACAACGCCGGGATCACAACCGCAAAGATCAGGGCCGCTTTTACATCGATGGCAAACGCCATGATCATCGCCCCGAATACGATAAAGGGGGATCGCATAAACAGCCTCAAAAACAGGTTGACCCCGGACTGCACCTGGTTAACGTCGCTGGTCATCCTTGTAATCAGCGTGGAGGCGCCGATGGTATCCAGCTCCGAGAAAGACAGGCTCTGGATATGGGCGAATAACTCATGGCGGAGCTTTGTGCAGAACCCCGTGGCCGCTTTCGCGGAAAAATACTGGGCGGTGACCGAGCATCCAAGGCCGATCAGTCCCAGCGCCGCCATCAGCAGACACATCCTGACAATATAACCCACATCCTGATTTTTGATGCCCACATCGATGATCTTCGCCACCACAAGGGGCACAAACAACTCAAACAGCGCCTCCAGCATTTTAAACAAGGGGGCGCATATGGATTCTTTCTTATAAGGTTTCATGTATTTCAAAAGTCTGAACATTTTTCTTACCTTTCCGCCTATCTGAAAATTCAGAATTTCCATCCCGGCAATTCCAGATTTTCAAAGCAGATACAGCCCGTCTCACTGCGCAGCTTACGGCCCGCCTCAAAATCATCGGTACAAAATGCCAGGCGAAACTCCTCGTTTCCCAGATTGTACGGCTCCTTGCGGTCTTTAAGCCAGGTCAGTCCGTCAGCTCCCAGGGCTGTCCACCCCGGCTGATTTTGTAAAACTCCGCTTCATGGCATCCTCACCTCAGATCACATAGTCGCTCATCTGGGCTGCCTGCCACTCCAGCAGATCCTCCAGAGTGACCGTATCTACCACCGAATTGATGGCGTCGTCCAGCTTCTTCCAGAGTATCCTCGTGGCACAGTTTTCCTCCCGGTCGCAGGCCGCCGCTCCCGCGCAATCCACCGGCGTCAGGCTTCCTTCCGTCAGCCGCAGGATCATTCCCACCGTATACTCCTTCGGTGTGCGCTGCAGCATATAGCCTCCCTGGGGCCCCCGGATGCTGCGCACATATCCCGCCTTATTCAGTACGGAAATGATCTGCTCCAGATACTTTTCGGAAATATCCTGTCTCCGGGCCACATCCTTCAGCCGGATCGGCTCTCCTGTCTGATTGGTCGCAAGGTCCAGCATAAGACGCATTGCATACCTTCCTTTTGTCGATATTCGCATTCTGATCTCCATTCCGCCGCCCTGCTGCGCGGCATCACATAAAGTACTTTCATTATCATTCAGTATATCCCCAAATCCCTATAAATTCAATATGTTTTCCCTATAAACCTGAAATAACTGACTCTTTCCCCATAAAAAAAGCGCCTCCGCTATTACACGGGTGCTCATAAGAAAGTAATGTGAAAATTACGATTATGGCATCTGTCAGACGGGGTTGGTAAACAAGATAACGGGTATTCGGTGAAAAAGCCGAGTACCCGTTGTTTTTTTGCTCATTTTTAAAGAAATAGATTTATTCACAGTTTTCGAGTATAATTAAATCACATCTATCCGATCCCATCCATTCCGAGATTTTTTGAAAAAATCTCAAAAAATTTTGTAAGGATTGGAACAATTCAGCCCTTCTCAAGCCATGTATAGTAGAGGGCTTATTTCAAATTGATTGGAGGTGACGTTTATGGACAAGCAGAAAAGCCCGAAGGGTTTTATCGTAGTGCTGCCCAGTGAGATCATCGAGATACCGCAGGACAGCGATAAATCATGGCTTACCCTGTTTTACAGTTTGCCGAGAGAACTTGCGGAGAAATGGAGGCCGGCCTACGAGTTGCCCCGCTGTCCCTATGAAGTGCTGCGAACGGGTAAATACGACCACATAATAAGTGACGATATGTTTAAGCTGATTGTGTGGGACTGCTACTCATGGAGCGCATGGCAGTTTTTCCAAGTGAAAGACCGCAAGGGCAACTATCGGGACATTCCCGGAAGCAGATCACAGTATGCGGGATTTTTTCCCCTTTGGCGACTGTCATACAGCATTATTCCCTACATCCGTATGAAGTTTGAACAGCACGGACTTGGCTTCCAAAATCTTTACAACATCGCACAAGGCGTGGAAGTGCCGTGGCTGACCTATCAGCAATTCAGTAACCTGATTGGCAATGTTACCGATATGGTGATTGCGGAGCAGGAATGGCAGCCCGTGATTGATGCTATCTGGGATAACCGCACCGTCGAGGACTATGAAACTACCAGCAGCAATGTTAAGACGGACTTTATGCGGAAGTGGCATCACAACCGCTCCGGGAAGCTGATCTCGCTGGATGAAATGATGGAAAGCGAGGACGGGGACATTTTTGAGGTGGCAGACCCACGAGGCGAGTTTGAACAGTCGGTTATTTCCGAAATGCAAATTGCCGCACTTTCGGAGAGCAATATCACAGAGAAGGATCGGAAGATATTGGAGCTGCGCATGGAGGGCTTTACCGAACAGGAAATTGCAGACAAGGTTGGCTACAAAACCGCCAGTGCAGTCCATAAGCGGATCGCCCGAATCGCCAGTGCCTATGAGGACTATGTTACAGCGGAATATCAGAAATATTTGGACAAATAAAACAGCGCAGAGACGCAGCAGTTGCCGTGAGGTGACTGCTGTTTTTCATGCGGGAAAGGAGTTTTTATGAGCAGAGAGCCGTTTGAAGCCATGCCCGATGTAATGGACGCAAAGCAGCTTGCAAAGGCGTTGCAAATTTCCAAAGCGGGAGCATATAACCTTTTGAGCAGTCCGGATTTCCCGACTTTGCGGATCGGCGGGCGCAAGCTGGTGATGAAAAATGAGCTTGTGGAATGGCTGAAAAGCCGTACAAACAGGAAAGCGTAAAAACACGGTCAAGAGCCGGAAAAGTGACAAATCAGACGATACCACTATGTTCTATTGCTTTGCTTTTGGATCGGACATAATATTTGTAAATTCAAATATATTTTTTGCACGCGCTTGATTTTGGGCGGGTTTTATGGTAAAATATAGTGAGACAAAAAGGAGGCGTATATATGGCTGCCAATTATAACAAGTTATGGAAGTTGTTAATCGATAGAAAACTCAAACGCACCGATCTACGCGACCTTGCAGGAATAAGCACGACAACAGTTGCAAAGCTTGGAAAAGATGAATATGTTTCAATGGAATGCTTGGACAGAATATGTGCTGCTCTAGAGTGCGATGTAGGAGATATAATGAGCTTTTCACGCAATGATTAACTACTCTAAGGAGGTACATAGATATGTGGCGCTGGGATCAAGGGCGACTTTTATATTTCCAATTTGATGTATTAAGAGAGATTGCCAAGACATTAGTTAGGTTTGATAACGCAGATATTTCACGTTGTGAAGAACTGTTCCGAAAAACACTTGTAAGTGAAACCGGAATGCCATTTTTGCCGGATCACTATACAATTAAGCGTAACTATTCAAGAGTTTTTCAATGCTCCTTTTTGGCAAAGTTTATGGGGAATAAGTTGTTGGTAACGGATATCTGCCGGGATTTAGCGAATTTGGATGGAAGCATAAAAAGCGCAGACGATTATTTGTTTAACTACATTAGCAAGTTTCGCTTTCCGTTTCCTGCTTTTGATAATTACAACGCTACTGAACAACGGATATATCCTTTCTGCGCGATCCTCAAATATTTAATTGCGCAAAGGGAGCTGGGTGTCGAGGCAAAACTGTCTTTGGATGATATATTTAATTATATCATAGGGAATGGCTGTACCGGATTTGAAGATATCGATTATTACAAGGCACTTGTTCCTGTTACTTACAATTATACTGACACGGAGCGACGTCAACTTCGCGAGATGGTTATTTTTATCAGCCAATTGAGTGTGTTGAAAGTATACAATGGTTATTTGTATTTAGATGAGATTAGTGATAGTGCCAAGGACGAAATGCTCAGCAACTTTTTGAAACCGGAAAATAGATTCGCAAAAGCTGACAGGATGGAAGAATTCTTAGAAATGACTTCTTTCAGCAACAAAATAATCGTTCCGACATTTGAAGTGTTTACTTCTGATCCGGCAGATATTGAGTTTATTGAAGGTAATAGAAAACGTGTAGAGCATTTTCGCGTTGAGCGTAGCGGTCTGTTGAGAAAATACTATAAACAAGTCAATCCCCATCCCGTTTGTTGCGCTTGTGGGGCAGACATGAGTAAGCGGTATCCATGGACAGACTATATGCTTGATATTCATCATTTACTGCCGCTATCTTCTGCCGTGGCGATTTCATCCAGCGGTACATCTTTGGCAGACATTGTGGGATTATGTCCCTCCTGTCATCGCGCAGTACATATGTATTACCGCAAATGGTTGAAAGCAAATGATCAAGCAGACTTTAGGTCCAAACAGGAAGCACATGATGTTTTTGTACAAGCAAC
>CAZQAB010000014.1:0-65249 GCA_964591265.1 uncultured Lachnospiraceae bacterium | reverse complement strand
TCTTAGAATCTTTCAAGGTTGTCTCACTGTTCAGTTATCAAGGTGCTTTGCTGTTTTGCGTCAGCTTTTTTAAAATACCATATTATCAAATTTCTGTCAACTACTTTTTTATTTTTTTGTTTGACAGAACGGAGAAGGAGGGATTTGAACCCTCGCGCCGCTATTAACGACCTGCACCCTTTCCAGGGGTGTCCCTTCGGCCAGCTTGGGTACTTCTCCATGCCCGATCTTCTCGGTTTATTCAATTTGTCTCCTGACAGCGGAGAGGGTGGGATTCGAACCCACGCGCCCTTTCGGACAAACGGTTTTCAAGACCGCCTCGTTATGACCACTTCGATACCTCTCCACAGCGCTTCATAACGACGTAGTACGCCGCACAATGTGACCAGCGCAAACAATATAATATCAGTTTTGGCAGACTCTGTCAACACGAATTATAAAGTTTTTTCCATATTTTTTTGTATTTTTTGAAGGATCGTCTCCGCCAGAAGAAGATCCTCCTGCGTCGTTATTTTTATGTTTCTGTAGGAACCTTCTATCAGTTTTACCGGTATGCCGCTGATATATTCAAGTACCATCGCATCGTCTGTAATTCCGGCCCCGGTATCCGTTCCCTGCGCCATCAGTCTGTCATAGGCCCGCCGGATCAGCGTGTACGCAAAGGACTGTGGCGTCTGTACGCTCCACAGCCTTTCACGGGGCAGGGTCTGTTCCACAAAGCCTTCTTCGCTGCTGAGCTTGATCGTATCTTTCACCGGCATTCCCACCGCGCAGGCGCGGCATCCGGGAAGGGCATCCAGGATCCGGTTCAGCATCGCACCGTCGATAAAGGGTCTTGCGCCGTCATGGATCAGTACATATTCGCAATCTTCGGCCGCCTTCAGCCCCTCGTACACGGAATGATACCGCTCCTGTCCCCCCGGAATGATCCGGGCCACCTTGGTGAAACCGTACTTTTTCACAATATCCTTCCGGCATTTTCCCATGTCGTCCCGGCCGCAGACAAGAACGATCTCATCGATCCCGCCGCACTCCTGAAACGCTTTCAGGGAATAATACAGGACCGGCTTTCCGCCGATCAGGAGATATTGCTTGGGCGTCTCGCTTTTCATTCTGCTCCCGCGCCCGCCGGCCAGCACCACCGCCGTGTTTTTCATTTTCTTTTTCATTACTGTTACCCCGAGTGATTCACAGCCGTTGCCCCAAGCTTCAGATTGGGGACAGCGTTCAGATCCAGCCCATGGCGGACGCCTCTGCGAAATTCATAATAACCCGCGGCGCCGATCATAGCCGCGTTGTCGGTACACAAAATGGGGGACGGCCGGTAAAATGCGATGCCCTCCGCCAGACATGCCCGCTCCATGGCCTCACGGATCGAGGTATTGGAGGCCACGCCACCGGCGATCGCCAGCTTCTTAAGGCCGGACTCCCGGACTGCTGCGACCGCGTGCTCTACCAGAACCTCCGTCACCGCTTTCTGGAAGGAAGCGGCCACATCCGCCTCACAGATTGTTTCCCCTTTCATACGGCAGCCGTTCAGGTAATTGAGCACTGCGGATTTCAGGCCGCTGAAGCTGAAATCGTAGGGATTATCCGCAATTTTAGCCCTCGGAAAGGCAATCGCGTCCGGATTGCCCTCCTTCGAGAGCCGGTCGAGCTTCGGTCCGCCCGGGTAGCCCAGCCCGATGGCCCTGGCTACCTTATCAAAAGCCTCTCCCGCCGCATCATCCCGGGTGCGTCCCAGGATCTCATATTCTCCATAGTCCGCCACCCGCACCAGATGCGTGTGCCCTCCCGACACCACAAGGCAGATAAAGGGAGGCTCCAGATCCTTGTTTCCAATATAATTGGCACAGATATGCCCTTCAATATGGTGCACGCCCACCAGAGGTTTGCCCGCCGCATATGCGATTGCCTTTGCCTCCGCCACGCCCACCAGCAGCGCGCCCACAAGTCCGGGGCCGTAAGTGACCGCGACTGCGTCCACCTCCGCCAGCGCAGTTTCCGCAGTTGCAAGAGCCTCCTCAATTACCTGATTGATCTTCTCAATATGCTTTCTTGAAGCGATCTCCGGCACCACGCCGCCGTAAAGCGTATGCAGCGCGATCTGGGAAGAGATAACGTTGGACAGAACCTCCCGTCCGTTTTTTACAACCGCCGCCGCCGTCTCATCGCAGGAGCTCTCGATCGCCAGAATCCGTATATCTTTTTTTTCCATAACTGCCTCCGTCACCTGTCCCCCTCAAAATCAAGTTCGACGGTCTTCCCATCCTTTCCCGGATAAATATGGGGGTAGATCTCCCGGATCTGACCGATATATTCTTCCGGCCGCATCAGGGACGGACTGTAATGGGTCAGCCACATCTGTTTCGGTTCCGCCTGCCGGGCAAGCTTCGCCGCCTCCTCAAAGGTCATGTGCTTATGCTCCACCGCTTTCGCGGCTTTCCCGGGATCGCCGTACATTCCCTCGCAGATAAACAAATCGGAACCCGCCGCGTGCTCCGCGATAGCATTCACCGGCCGCGTGTCGGTGCAGTAGGTCACTTTAATGCCTCTGCGCTCCGGCCCCAGCACGTCCTCCGGCCGGTAAACGCGCCCGCCTTCTTCAATGATTTCGCCCTTTTGAAGCCGGCTCCAGAATTTCATCGGAATCCCGGCGGCATTCGCACGGTCCACATCAAATTTACCCGTCCGGCGGATCTCCAGGGTATAGCCATAGCAGGTCACATTGTGGTTGACACGGAAAGCAGTGATGCGGTAGCCTTTCTCCTCAAACACCTGCTTCTGTCCCTGGATTTCCTTAAATATAATAGGAAAGGGAAGCTCCGGCGCAATCACCCTGAGCGCGTTCACTACCCGCTCCAGCCCTTTGGGCCCAATCAGCGTCAGCGGTTCGGTACGCTCCGCATTTCCCATGGTGAGCAAGAGCCCCGGCAGGCCGCTGATATGGTCGCCATGATAATGGGTGAAACAGATGGTGTCGATGGGCTTAAAGCCCCATCCTTTTTCCTTCACTGCGATCTGAGTCCCCTCGCCGCAGTCGATCAGCAGGCTGCTGCCGTTATACCTGGCCATCAGCGCGGTCAGCCACCTGCGGGGCAGGGGCATCATGCCTCCGCTGCCCAGCAAACATACATCCAGCATATTCTTCCTCTTTTCCGGGCGGTCTGTCAAAGATACTCTTCAACCGTCACAGGCAACACAAATCTCTTTACTGTTTTATCGTAACATTCCTCGCACAGACAAAAAGAATGCCTTTCTCCGTCCTTGCGGGAGAAGTAACCCCACTCGGTCTGCACATGGAGTACCCCTTCCCGGAGCATATCCTGCTCTTCTTTTATCATCCTGCCGCATCCGTTGCAGTATAATCTGCCGTTCTCTCTCATATCGGTTCCTCCTCATCCCATCGGCGGGCCATGCACGGATCGGATCTGAAGCAGAGGCCGCGCACACCGCCGTTTTTTGTCATCTGCGTGCTGCAACGGAATTATAACCGAATTGCTTTCCGCTGCCTACTGGAAATCGCTGAGAGTGTTTCGCATAATCACCGCATCCTCTTTGGGCATCTCGTAGAAATCTTTCCGGACGCCCACCTTTGCAAAGCCAAGTTTTCGGTACAGGCGGATCGCAGGTTCGTTGCCGGCGCGGACTTCCAGGATGAAACGGCAAATCCCCCGTTCTTTCCCCCTCGCCATGAGTTCTTCCAGTATCAGGAACCCCACACCCCTGCCCCGGCACTCGGGCGAAACGGCCACATTGGTGATCTCCGCCTCGTCAAAGGACTGAAACAGGCCACAGTAGCCAACCAGTTTGCCCCCGTCACTGCGCGCGGTCAGGTACAGCGTATCTGGCAGCCGCAGGGAATCCTGAAATCCTTTTTCGCTCCAGGGCATGGAAAATATCTGTCTTTCCAGCAGAGCGGCTTCCGCCGCGTCCTGTTCCTTCATTTCTGCAATCTGTAAATTCATCTTTCCGCTATCCGAACGTTTCGTTTTGCATTGTCCCTTTCATGTCCCGCATCCTCCTCCGGCTGTTTCCTTTTTCAGCCGGTCGGCGCGCACCCGCTCCGCCTGGGAGGGTCTGAGATATTCCGGCGTATGCTCCGCCGCCGTCTCCAGCTTTCCCTCGGCGACAAGATGCTGCGCCAGAGCAGCCACCGCAGCGGCCCTCTGCCGGTTCAGGTGTACCGGAGCCACCCAGAAAGGCACGTGCAGAAGCCCTTTGAGCAAATCATAATAGACCGGAACGCCATCCCCCAAAAAAGCCACCTCCTGTCCAAGATCATTCAGGATATCCGACAGTTCTTCCACCGCCATGGGTGTCTGCTTCTGAAGGATCTCAAACTGTCCCTCTCCGAACCGGTAAACGCCGGTATAAACCTGATTCCTACGGGCATCCATCATGGGACAGACCAGGCTCTTGCAGCCGTACAGATTCCATGCGAGGGCATCCACCGTCGGCACGTGAACCAACGGTTTATCCAGCGCCAGGCCAAGCCCCTTGGCCGTGGCAGAGCCGATCCGAAGCCCGGTAAAGGATCCGGGGCCTCCCGCCACCGCGATGGCATCCAACGTATTCAGATCCAATTCGATCATCTTTGCCGCCTCGTTCAGCATCGGCAGAAGGGTCTGGGAATGGGTTTTCTTATAGTTCACCGTATACTCCGCCAGCAGAACATCGCCCTCCACGACTGCCACAGAGGCTACCATTCCGGAACTGTCCAGAGCCAGTATCTTCATAATTATATACTCCTTTTCTACTATGCCAAAATTTTCAGGGCAATCGCAAGCTTCAAAATACGGAAATTTTCCGGAAATCCAAACCCTTTTCCAGATCTTTTTCGATCACGATACGCACCGCATCCTCCGGCAGGAGTTCCTCGATCAGATTGGCCCACTCAACCAGGCAGATCCCCCCGCCATAGAAATAATCCTCATATCCGATCTCATCCATCTCCTCCGGGTCGGCGATGCGGTATACATCAAAATGATACAGGGGAAGTCTTCCCTCCTCATATATCTGAAGAATCGTAAAAGTCGGGCTGCTCACCGGCTCCGTGATGCCAAGGCCCTTTGCGATCCCTTTCGTCAGCACCGTCTTGCCAGCGCCAAGATCCCCGGTCAGGGAAAACACCTGCCCGGGACGGGCTTTCGCCGCAAGTTCCATGCCAAGCCGCAGCGTCTCTTCTTCTGAATTTGTCTCATATACCATTTTGCACTTCCATGCCTTTCCTTCCCGAATAAAACACGGCCAGAATCCGTTCATTTTGCCCTTTTGTAATCTGCTTATCGGGCGCATATATCCCGCAAGCGCTGCGGGGGCAATCCCTTCTCTGGCACATACCGGCTCGAAAGCAGTTTTACCCCCGGCGTTAATCCTCCTGATTTTGCAAAAAAGCAAAAGGCGTCCGATCGTTCAGAAAATGCATCAGCATATAAGAGCAGACGATGGCCACCCGCTCCTCACGCAGGATCCTGCGCACCTCATCCCGATCCGCCAGAACCACCTCGATCTCCTCGCTGTCCTCCATAAGGTCCGCACTGACTGTCCCCTGAGCATAACCATATACGGTACCGCAGCACTCGTCCGTCATACCGATGGTAGTGTAATAAGGCCGCTCATAGAGAGCGCCCGCCTCCAGGGGTTGAAGCGTCAGCCCCGTTTCCTCTTTCAGTTCCCGGATGGCCGCAGTTCGGAAATCCTCTCCCGGTTCTACCAGGCCCGCCGGAAACTCATAGATATAATTATTGATGGTGTAGCGGTACTGGCGGATGAGCACCACACGGTCATGGTTTTCTCCGCAAAGGCTGTATATGATCACACCGTCCGGCTTCTGGAAGCCTCTGGCAAGCTCCAGTTCCTGCACATTTTTTGCCCTGGATGCCACGTAATAATGGCCGGGATTTCCCACCCGGTTCTCTACATCCATACTGTACAGGTTCACATAGGGATTGTGGGTGGACTGTTCTATTTTTTTTATCTTTCCCATATTGTTCCTCTCTCCGTCCGTAATGGGATGCGGCAAGAATCTTCTTTGTCTGCCTCCGGAAATACTGCCAAATTCTCTTTCTCTGTTCCCGGAAATGATTCCGGATGCGGCTGACAACTTCCAGGTGGTTAAAAAGGGGCCGCCAGAGCGGCCCCTTGACACATCCGGATTTTCTATCAGCGCTCCGCTCCCGGTCCCTGTATGGTGTTGTGCAGGACACGGCTGATCCTTTTATATAATATCATAGTCGGCACAGAAATCAACAGCCCTTTTATGAGATTCAGGGGCGCCACCGCGAAAAGCGCCAGCGTAGCCACACTGGTGATCCTGCCATTGATCGCCGTCCCTATTGCCACGATGGAATCCAGGGGCATCCCGTAAAGCTCCGCGAAAGCGGGAATCAGGTAAATCGCATTAAAAGCGCTGCCGAATACCACCATGACCGCCGTGCCCGTGGCCAGGCCAATCAGCGCCGACCGCTTCGTTTTATTCAGATGATAGACGATGGAAGCGGGAACTGCAAAGGAACAGCCGATGACGAAATTCGCCAGATCCCCGACAAACGCCGTGGTGCTCCCCTTTACCACCAGCTTCAACAGTACCTTCACCAATTCGATCACGACGCCGCCCACCGGCCCGAGATAGAACGCGCCGATCATAACAGGGATCTCACTGAAATCCAGTTCGTAAAAGCTGGGCGCCAGAAACGGAAGAGGGAACTCAAACAAGAACAGCAGCATTGCCAGAGCCCCCAGCATCGCACACAGCGTCAGATACTGAGTTCCGCTCACCTGCGTGACGGTTTGCCTGAGTACCGTTTTCTCCGTCAGCTCCGACACCGCAATGATCGCCAGTATCACAAGTAACGAAACCAATACAAACTGTAAATTTTCTCCGATTCCCTGTATCAATCCGGTATTCATGGCATCCTCCTTTATCTTATGGCAGTCTTACTCTAACAGCAAACAGCGCAATTTGCAAGTGTTTTTCGTATTTACCATACGGGATGTTTCGGGGCCGGCGCCAAACCGCCCGGCTTTAAATGAATCAAACCGCCGCGGGAACAGCATCCATACGATTCCCCTTTCACAATTCAGACCGAAATTTTTTCCGTGATGTCTGCCGCTTCATAGCCCGCGTCTGAACTTTTACCAGTATACTTCATTTCCTGTGGAATCACAATCGGATTTTCTTGTCTTTGCCGTCCGCTTATGGTATGATAGGTATGGTTTTGCTTAAATACGTAAATTAAACTGGAGGTAATCTATGTACGATCAGGATGAAATGTATGGCGAGTTTCGGCAGCGCAATACGATGGCTTCGGCGGCCATTGTACTGGGGGTCCTGTCGCTGCTCAGCTGCGCCATCTTCTATATCTCTATCCCCTGCGGGGCTCTTGCCGTTCTCTGCGCAATCCTCTCCCGGGGAAGATTCAAACTCACTGGTATCGGCAGGGCCGGCATCCTCTGCGGCATCATAGGGATGGCCGCAAGCGCGGTAATTACGGCGGCCTCGGTTCGCGCGGTTCTGACGGATCCCGATAAACGGGCACAGCTTGAACAGGTCATTCAAATGTATCTCGGGGATTATTCTTTTGATCTGGACGAGACACTGAACAGCCTGATCCCGGCGTTTGGGAACACCGGAAACGCCGATTCCCTTCCCTTTGCCGCAGAAACCGAAGAAGAAACGGAGGATGAAACGGAAAGAAGAGTGCGGCTGAGGGTTGCCGCAGACACGGCGCAGACGGAGGCAGACGGAGATATGGAAGAAACCGCCGCCGATCCTTCCGAAAAAGAAGCGCCGGAAAAAGCGGATGAAACCGAAGAAAACCATGCCGGAGCCCAAACGCCCGCGCCGCTTCCGGAAGGAGGTAAATTCCTATGACAGAAATCAAAAACCGCGACCTCAAAAAACGGGCGCGGATCATTCTTACAAACCGTCACAGCTTCTTTGCGCTGATCACGGTCACCGTGGCGGCGCTGGACCTGCTGTTGACCAATATTGTCAATTACGCATTTCCGTCCACGTACGGGATCGTGAATTCCATACTCTACTGGGTAAGCACTGTTATAACAAATATGGTTTCCTATCTGATTCTGGCCGGCGCCATGGGACTCTACCTGAATCTCTGCCGGGACCGGCAGTGCCGCGTAAGTGATCTGTGGACGGCTTTTACCTGCCGTCCGGAGCAGATAGCGATCTACTCTGTGGTACAATTTATACTGCAGATGGCTGCGGGCTGGGGAATAACCGTTCTTCTGGGCCTGAATTACACATCCCCGTTTTTTGTGGGGGCGGTCATTATTGAAATTCTGTTTGTCGCGGTTCAGCTTGGTCTTTCCATGGTTCTGTTCATCTACTGTGACAACCGCTACATTTCCGCACCGGATATGATAAAACAGAGCTGGAGAATGATGCGGGGACACCGGATGAAGCTGCTTGGCCTGGAGATTTCCTTTATCGGCGTCCTACTCCTGTGCATCCTGTCTCTTGGCATCGGATTTCTGTTCATCCGCCCTTATATGTATGCGGCCCTAGCTCTGTTTTATCTGAATGTCTGCGGCAGTTCCGCAGAACAGAAATGAACGGTTTCTTCTACTTCAGCACACCTTTCAGGGCGCTCATCAGTTCCTCAAATGTTTCGTAAGCCGGGATCTGCGGGTAATCTGCCTTGATCTGTTCGGTGCTTCGGAACAGGAATCCGGCCTTCCCCGCCTGGATCATCGCCAGGTCGTTGTAGCTGTCGCCGCAGGCGATGGTATCAAACCCGATGGACTGCAGCGCCTTAACGGTGGTCAGTTTGGAATTCTCAATCCGCATTTTAAATCCGGTGATCGCGCCGTCCGGCGCTACTTCCAGAGAATTGCAGAACAGCGTGGGCCATCCCAGCTTCTCCATCAGGGGCCTTGCAAACTGCGAAAAGGTATCGCTGATAATGATAACCTGGGTCATGGAGCGAAGCTCATCCAGGAACTTGCGGGCGCCGGGGAGCGGATCCATCTTCGCAATGGTCTCCTGAATCTCTTTCAGTCCCAGATGATGCTCCCTCAAAATGTCCAGGCGCCACTGCATCAGCCTGTCATAATCCGGCTCATCCCGGGTGGTTTTCTTCAGCCCGGGAATCCCGCTGGCCTCTGAAAACGCGATCCAGATCTCCGGCACCAGTACCCCTTCCAAATCCAAACATACGATATCCATATTTTTGTCCTCTCATTCTAACGTACCGTTTATTTCTCCCGCACGCGGATCATGCCCAGAATTCCCGGTACCTGCGCCGCGCACTCCTCGTATCTGGCTTCGCTCATAACCTCCGTGACAAAGCCGATCTCGCCCTCAATTCCCGCATCCACCAGCTCTACGGGGCCAAATATTCCGGCAAATTTTCCGCCGTCCGCCGCGCTTCCCTCCACCCGGACGAAGAAGCGCTTTCCGGTGCTGGATACAGGCGTCAGCTCCTGCTTCTCGGGATTCCACGAAGAGACCACGCCGGTTCCGGCCATCTGTGCCGCTTCGATCACATCCGCCGCCACCGCGCTGGCCGTAGCCTCTTTGCCCGCGCCCTGGCCGTAAAACATGGCGTCTCCAAGCATATTACCGTGGACAAAGATCGCATTGAACACCCCGTCTATAAAAAACAGGGGATCCTTTCGGCTCACCAGATAAGGAGCCACCATCGCCATGACCCGGCCGCCCTGACGGCTGCTGTAGGCCAGCAGCTTGATGCGTTTGTCCATCGCCTCTGCATATTTGATGTCGGAGGAAGAAATCTTCGTGATGCCCTCTGTATAGATATCCGTGAAATCCACTCTCTTTCCATAGGCCAGAGAAGATAGTATCGCGATCTTGCGGCAGGCATCGTGGCCTTCCACATCCGCCTCCGGGTTTCGCTCCGCATACCCCTTCCTTTGCGCGTCCTTCAGCACGTCGTCAAACTCCAGACCCTCGTCGGTCATCTTCGTCAGAATGTAGTTTGTGGTGCCGTTGAGGATGCCGGTGATCTCGTCCACCACATCCGCCGTCATGGATGTGCGCAGCGGACGGATAATGGGAATGCCGCCCCCGCAACTGGCCTCGAAGAGATAGCTGGCATGGTTTTCCCGCGCCAGAGCCTGTAACTGCGTTCCATGGCGCGCCACCAGCTCCTTGTTTGAGGTGCAGATACTCTTGCCGGCCTGCAGCGCGCCTTTTGAAAAGGCAAAGGCGGGTTCCACGCCTCCCATGGTTTCCACCACCACCTGTACCTCCGGGTCATTTACGATCACGTCATAGTCATGCACTACTTTATGTTCATTGGGATCTCCCGGAAATTCCCGGAGATCCAGAATGTATTTCACGTTTAAATCCACGCCTGCCTTTTCAAGAATGCTGTCGTGGTTCGCATCGATCACTTTCACGACTCCGGAACCCACAGTTCCGTAGCCCAGCACCGCCACCTGTATCATAATCTCCTCCTGCTTCTTAATCCATATTTTCTCCGGGACAAATGCCGTAACCTTCAGCCATGACCTCCCGGCAGATACCGTATGATACCGTACTCATTCCCGGGCCAGAATCTTGAGATACTGTATTCCCTCCCGGGCCTCAATCGCCTCGATCATATTGGATACATCTCCCGTTTCCGGCAGGATATCCACGCTGAGGGTCAGCGTCGCCACGCCGTTGGTGGGGATCGTCTGATGGATCGTCAGAATATTCGCCTTATATCCTGCCACAATATTCAGCACCTCGGACAGCAGTCCCGGCTCGTCCCGCATCTGCAGTATAAACGTCAGGGTCTTCCCTTTCACATTGTCACGGAATGGGAAAATATCGTCCTTGTACTTGTAAAAAGAACTTCTGCTGATTCCGACCTGATCCGATGCCTCCTGCACGGTCCCGGCACGCTTTGTCTCCAGCAGCATCTTTGCCTCTACTACTTTCAAAAGCACTTCCGGCACGGCCTTCTGCCTGAGCACAAAATACTTTGTCTTATCCGACATATTTCTTCTCCTTCGTTTTCCGGGATTCCGCCCTTTTGTCTGCGTAAGAAAAACGTTTGTGTATCTCCCAGGGATATTATCATATTTCATATACAGATGCAACCCTGAAAGTTCTGCCCTGCCCTTTCCCCCGGATGAAAAGCTTACGGAGAATCCCGTGCTTTCATATCTTTTCTCTGTTCCGCAGCAAAGTCCTCCGAAAAATCCTTCACTTCCCTGTAGATCCGCTGACCTTCGCGCTCTGCGCGAAATAATCCCGGTTTTCATCTGCGGCGGCGGCATCCGCTATGATGATCTGCACGCGAAAAGGCAATAATATTTACCGTGTTATTCATAACGGCCGCTCTCCTCTTTTTTATCGGAAAACGCCGCACAATCCGCGAGAGAATTGTACGGCATATCTTTTATCATTCTTCTGTTTTCGAGCCTCCAAGGGAAAGCCATTTCAGATATGCGTTGATAAAGGGATCAAGGTTCCCGTCCATAACGCTGTCCACGTTGCCGGTCTCCTCGCCGGTGCGCAGATCCTTCACCATCTTGTAAGGCTGCATCACATAAGAGCGAATCTGGTTGCCCCAGCCGATCTCCTTGACTTCGCCCCGGATGTCGGAAACCTTCTCGGCATTTTCCTGCTGCCTGAGCAGATACAGCTTCGCCTTCAGCATCTGCATGGCCTTGTCTTTGTTCTGATGCTGGGAGCGCTCGTTCTGGCACTGCACCACAATGCCCGTGGGCAGATGGGTGATGCGGATGGCGGAGGAGGTCTTATTGATGTGCTGGCCCCCGGCGCCGCTGGAACGGTAGGTATCGATGCGCAGGTCGTCTGGATCAATCTCCACGTCCACATCCTCCTCAATATCCGGCATGACCTCGCAGCTCACAAAGGAAGTCTGGCGCTTGCCCGCCGCGTTGAAGGGAGAGATCCGCACCAGACGGTGTACGCCCTTCTCGGCTTTCAGATATCCATAGGCTTTGGGCCCGTTCACCTGGAAGGTGACGGACTTGATTCCGGCTTCATCCCCGTCCAGATAATCCAGCACCTCCACCTGATAGCCCTTTTTATCCGCCCACCTGGTATACATACGGTACAGCATGGAGGCCCAGTCGCAGGACTCGGTACCTCCAGCCCCGGCGTGGAGCGTGACGATGGCATTGTCCTCGTCGTACTCTCCCGAGAGCAGCGTCTTAATCCGGATATCCTCAAGAGTCTGCCAAAAGCTCTGCAGCGTCTCCTCGATCTCCGGGACCACCGCCGGATCGTCCTCCTCGTACCCCATCTCGATGAGCATCTCGATCTCTTCGTATTGATTTTCCAGTTTCCGGTAAGTCTCGATGTCGTCCTTCAGGGACTTCAGCGTTTTCATGGATTCCTTAGACCGCTCCGGGTCATCCCAGAAGTCCGGCTCCTCCATCCTGCGCTCAAGCTCCTGGACTCTCTGCTGCTTGTTTACCAGGTCAAAGTGAATCCCTCACTTCCACTAATGGTTTTGTGCAGCTCGCTAATACTGTTTTAAACTGATCCAGTTCAACAACCACTGTGTCACCCTCTTTCCTGAATTATATGCCGAACTGCGAAGCTGCCAGCTTCGTCGGACTTTGGTAAATTTTAATTTGACCGTTTCCAGACCCTGCCGCTTTATTTCTTTCTCCCGCAGCACTGCTTGTACTTCTTACCGCTGCCGCAGGGGCAGGGATCGTTGGGATAGATCTTATCCGCCGCGCGCTTCTTCGGGGTCTTCGGCCCGGTATCGTCCTTGTTGGTGCCGGTCACCTTAGCAACCTCCTCGCGCTCTACCTTCTGCTCCACCTTGATGTGGAACAGCACCTTGACGGTCTCCTCCTGAATGGAAGCCGTCATGGCGTCAAACATCTCGTAGGCGCTCATCTTATATTCTACCAGGGGGTCTTTCTGGCCGTAGGCCTGCAGGCCGATGCCCTGACGAAGCTGATCCATATCGTCGATGTGATCCATCCACTTGCGGTCGATCACCTTCAGCAAAATGACGCGCTCGATCTCACGGATCTGCTCCGGATCCGGGAACTCCGCTTCTTTGAGCTCATAGAGTTTTACGGCCTTTTCCTTCAAAAACTGTTTCAATTCATTTTTGCCGGAAATACCGGACAATGCTTCTTCCGCGACCGCTTCCATTGGAATGATGGGAAGCAGAACGGAATTCAGTTCCTTCAGATCCCACTCGGCCCGGTCAACTCCCTCGCCGATGCATAAATCCACCGTATTGTCGATGGTGTCGGTGATCATCTTGAAGATGGAATCCCGCATACTCTCGCCGTTGAGCACCCGGCGCCTCTCCGCGTAGATGATCTCCCGCTGTTCGTTGTTTACCTGATCATACTCCAGCAGGTTCTTGCGGATACCAAAGTTGTTGCTTTCGATCTTGGTCTGGGCTTTCTCGATGGCGCTGGAGAGCATCTTGTGCTCGATCTGCTCGCCTTCCTCAACTCCCAGCGACCGAAACATGGACATCATCTTCTCAGATCCGAACAGGCGCATCAGATCGTCCTCCAGGGAGATATAAAATCTGGATTCCCCCGGATCTCCCTGCCGTCCGGAACGGCCACGGAGCTGATTGTCGATACGCCGCGCTTCATGGCGCTCCGTGCCCACGATCTTCAGGCCGCCTGCCGCCCTGGCTTCCTCGTCCAGCTTGATATCCGTACCACGGCCCGCCATATTAGTGGCAATGGTCACCGCCCCGTGAATACCGGCGTCCGCCACGATTTCAGCCTCCATCTCATGGAACTTGGCGTTCAGCACTTTGTGCTGGATACCCTCCCGTTTCAGAAGTCCGGAGATAAGCTCGGACACTTCAATGGTGATGGTTCCCACCAGCACCGGCTGGCCCTTGGCATGAGCCTCCTTGACGGCCTCCACCACCGCACGGTATTTTTCTTTCTTGGTCATATACACCGCGTCGTTCAGATCCGCACGTATAACCGGACGGTTGGTGGGGATCTCGATCACGTCCATCCCGTAAATATCACGAAATTCCTTTTCCTCCGTGAGGGCCGTACCGGTCATGCCGGCTTTCTTTTTATATTTGTTGAAGAAGTTCTGGAACGTGATAGTTGCAAGGGTCTTGCTCTCCCGCTTTACCTTTACATGCTCCTTCGCCTCAATGGCCTGATGCAGCCCGTCGGAATAGCGGCGGCCCGGCATGATACGCCCGGTGAATTCATCCACGATCAGAACCTGGTCGTCCTTCACCACATAGTCCTGATCCCGGAACATCAGGTTGTTCGCCCGCAGTGCCAGATCCACATTGTGCTGGATCTCCAGGTTCTCCGGATCAGAAAAGTTGTCGATCTGGAAGAATTTCTCCACTTTCTTTACGCCCTCTGCAGTCAGCGTGACGATCTTGTCCTTCTCGTTGACGATGAAATCCCCGGTCTCGGTGATCTCTTCCCCCATAATAGCGGTCATCTTGGTCACCTCGCCGCTGGCTTCGCCCCGCTGGAGCTGACGGGCCAGAATATCGCAGACTTCATACAGCTTCGTGGACTTGCCGGACTGGCCGGATATGATCAGCGGGGTCCGGGCCTCGTCGATCAGCACGGAGTCCACCTCGTCGATGATGGCATAGACCAGATCCCTCTGCACCAGCTGTTCCTTGTAGATCACCATATTGTCCCGGAGGTAATCAAAACCCACCTCGTTGTTCGTAATATAGGTGATATCGCAGGCGTACTGCTTTCTTCTCTCGTCATTGTCCATGGAATTCAGCACGCATCCCACCGTAAGGCCCAGGAACTCATGGATCTGTCCCATCCATTCCGCGTCACGGTTTGCCAGATAGTCGTTGACCGTAACGATGTGGACGCCCTCGCCGGTCAGCGCGTTCAGATAGGCCGGCAGTGTGGATACCAGGGTTTTCCCTTCACCGGTGCGCATCTCGGCGATACGGCCCTGATGAAGAATGATGCCGCCGATGAGCTGTACCCGGTAATGCTCCATATTGAGCACCCGCCTCGCCGCCTCCCGCACGGTGGCAAATGCCTCCGGAAGGAGGTCGTCCAGGGTTTCCCCCGCCGCGTACCGCTGCTTGAACTCCGCCGTTTTGGCCTTGAGATCCTCGTCAGAGAGTTCCAGCATCTGGGGACGCAGCTCCTCTATCCTGTCCACCAGCGGCATGATCATTTTCAGTTCACGCTCACTATGGGTTCCGAAAATCTTCTTAATTAAATTCATTCTGTTTCTCCATTTCAATACCGACAATCAATTTCCAGGCTATTGTATCACTTTGGGCCCTGCAAGACAATTAAATTGTTCATATTCAATCAATACTCCGGCTCCATCAGTCCGTATGTACCGCCTTTTCTCTTGTAGACTACGTTTACCTCCTCCGTCTCCGCATTGCAGAACACGAAGAAGTTATGCCCCAGAAGTTCCATCTGCACACAGGCGTCCTCCGGATACATGGGCTTCATATCGAAATGTTTGGTGCGGAGAATCTTCACCTCTTCCAGGGGATCGCTCTCCTTCTCAATAAATTCCTTTTTGAAGTTGCCGCCGCCCTGATGCCTGTCAATGATCTTCTCCTTATACTTGCGCAGCTGGCGCTCGATCACTTCCTCCACCAGATCGATGGAAACGTACATATCGTTGCTCACCTGCTCTGAACGGATGATATTACCCTTGACCGGGATCGTCACCTCGATCTTCTGACGCTCTTTTTCAACGCTCAGGGTGATTATCACCTCTGTATCCGGTGTAAAATACCGCTCCAGCTTTCCCAGTTTGTCCCCGATCGCCATTCTCAGGCCATCAGTTACCTCAATATTTTTCCCTCTGATCGTGTATTTCATATAACCAGCTCCCTTCGCTTTGTTCTTATACAATAATTCCGGGCGGCGGCATATTGCTTTCGTCCGGTCATTGCCTGTGATAACAGTATACAATAGATTGGACTTTTTTTCCAGCCCATATACACAATTTTTCATCGTCTGGCCCGAGGGGCGGTTTGCGGCTCTGACCGTCCGTGTGATAGAGTCTCATTCGCTGCAGATTTCCAGGACCCGCCGGTAGGGCAGCGTTCCCCCGAACAGATCCAGGGCGCTTCCCACGGTCACGTCCAGGCGGTCCTGTCCAAGACGCTTCAGTTCGTACAGATCTTCGCAGCTTCCCACGCCCCCGGCGTAGGTCACGGGACAGCCCTCCCAGTCTCCGAGAAGCGCTGCCAGTTCTTTTTCAATGCCGCAGGCCCTGCCCTCCACATCCGCCGCGTGTACCAAAAATTCATCGCAGTAATCCCGCAGGCCGTCCAGAACCGGCCCCGCCAGCCGGACGTCCGTAAATTTCCGCCAGCGGTCGGTCACAATATAATAGCCATCTTCCTTTTGGCGGCAGCTCAGATCCAGCACGAGATGTTCCCGGCCTACAGCGCGTACCAGCCGTTCCAGGTTCTCATAGAATATCTGCCCCTCCCGGAAAACAAAGGAGGTCACAATGACATGGGAAGCCCCCGCACACAGAAATTCCTCTGCATTCTTCTCATTTACCCCTCCCCCGAGCTGGAATCCGCCCGGATAGCGGGAGAGGGCAAGGAGCGCCTGCCTTTTTGTCGCCTCATAGTACGGGGAGTCCGCCGGATTCAGCAGGATAATATGCCCCCCTTTCAGGGCGTCCGCCCTGTAGAAATCCGCATAAAAACCGGCGTCCCGCTCTGAGACAAAGTTTTCTTTCACACGATCCGCTTCATCCCTGAGGCTGCCCCCTACAATCTGTTTTACTTTTCCGTTATGTATGTCGATACATGGCCGAAATCTCATTCTCCCCTCCTGCGGCGTATCTGATAGGACGAAGGCTGCCAGACAATCGATACTGCAAATTTCCGGCAGCCTAAGAAAGCTTTATTCGTTATTCCGGTTATCGCCATTTCCGGTCAGTTCGTCTCCGGCTTCTTCCACGCCTTCGATCACGTCCTCGCCGGCATCGCCCACACCGTCGACAATATCGCTTCCGGCGTCGCCAATGGCGCTGTCGCCGTCGGCGCTGTTCTCTGCATCGGTCACGTCGTTCACATTTCCGTCTGAAACGCCGTTATCGCCGTCGGCAATGTCGCCGGTCGTATCATCTGTGGCAGTATTGTCCATGTCGTTATCGTCCGCTGCGGCGCCGTTCGCGTCATTCTGATTTTCCGTAACCGTCGCGTTCTGATCATCCTTTACGGTACCATTGTTGTCGTTGCCGCAGCCGGTCAGGACCGCCATGCAGCATACACAGACAACGCAAAGTGCATACTTTCTCCAACGTTTCATAATTTCTGTTCTCCTTTTCCTATACTATATCTTACCGCTCCGGGCAGAAATCCTGTCCGTAGGCGTTATGATAGTAATATGTGCCGTTTGACGGTTTTTATTCGGAAATTGGAGAAATATTTTGCAGCTGCTGCCCCGCCGCAGGAATCCGTATACGCCGAAACGGAGATTCCGCATCTTCCTGCGAAGATACGTTCGCAGTTTCTTCAATACACTTATAGCATGAAACAATCCCTTTTGCAAATTTTTCCCTTTTCTCAGGCAAACAATAATTATCATAAAACCGGGACAAAGCAAATAAACTGTACTAACTATAAAAGACAAAGGAGCAGGTAAATGAGTTCCAGCCCCAAAATCGTCGTATTAAAGATGCGTGAGGTCATTTACACTCTGCTGCTGCTTTTTCTGGCAGCGCTTCTGATCGTCTGCATGATATTGATGTTTACGAAAAAGACAGGTTCCGCGGACAGTTCCCCTGAAAATATGGCTGCGGACACGCAGACGCAGGATACGGGGAAACAGGAGGCGCAGGATACCTCCTCCGACGAAGCCCTTTACACCGCCGGAATCTACACAACTTCCGTAGCCCTGGGAGATTCCGCCGTGGATGTGGAGGTGACCGTGGATCAGAACCATATCAACAGCATACGGCTGGTGAACCTGAGCGAAGCCACCGCCGCCGCATATCCTCTGGTCTCCCCCGCGCTGGAGCATATTGCGTCCCAGATCCTGGAGTCCCAGAGTCTGGAGAATATCACCTGTGCGCAGGAGAACAAATATACTTCCCAGATATTGCTGTCGGCCATCTCGGACGCCCTTGTTCTTGCGCAGACTGCAAACTGAAAAAGAGTTCCTTGTTTATCTTAACGTATACAGAATTACCCTGCACAGCGTTACGAATGTTGCAGAAGACCGCTTTGGTGAAGAGCTGGAGCGGAGCGCCGCTGCTCTGTCATTTCCGGGCATATCCATATGCCTCCCGGATAACCTCAGAACAGGCCGGAGATCCTGCCTGTCTCGTCCACGTCAATCCGCTCCGCCGCCGGCACCTTCGGCAGCCCCGGCATGGTCATAATCTCGCCCGTCAGCGCTACGATAAAGCCTGCCCCGGCCGAGATCTTCAGGTTGCGCACCGTAACCTCAAAGCCCGTCGGCGCCCCCAGCTTCGTCTGGTCGTCCGTCAGAGAGTACTGAGTCTTGGCCACACAGATCGGGCAGTTCCCGTATCCCATATCTTCAAGCTGCCTTGCCTGCTTCTGGGCATTCGCGGTCAGGACTGCCCTGCTGCCGCCGTAGATCTTCTGTACGATCTGGTTCAGCTTGTCCTCGATGCTGCCCTCCAGCTCGTAGCTGTACGTGAAGTCATTCGGCTCCTCCACCAGGCGGATCACCTCCTCTGCCAGGCGGATGCCGCCTTCGCCGCCTTTCGCCCATACCTCGGACAAGGCCACGTTCACACCCAACTCTCTGCACTTCGCCTCTATCAGGTCAAGCTCCGCCTTCGTGTCCGTCGGGAACGCGTTGATCGCCACCACGCAGGGAAGCTTATATACGTTCCGGATATTGCTCACATGCTTCAGGAGATTGGGAATCCCCGCCTCAAGGGCTGCAAGGTTCTCCTGGTTCAGCTCTGTTTTCGGCACGCCGCCGTTGTATTTCAGCGCCCGCACCGTAGCCACGATCACCACCGCGCTCGGCTTCAGCCCCGCCATCCGGCACTTGATATCCAGGAACTTCTCCGCCCCCAGGTCCGCGCCAAAGCCTGCCTCCGTGATGGCATAGTCTCCCAGTTTCAGGGCCATCTTCGTGGCGATCACGGAGTTGCACCCGTGGGCGATGTTCGCAAAGGGACCGCCGTGTACGATAGCCGGAACGTGCTCCAGAGTCTGTACCAGGTTGGGTTTCAGCGCGTCTTTCAGAAGCGCCGCCATGGCCCCCTGGGCGTTCAGGTCGCCCGCCGTCACCGGCTTCTGCTCGGAGACCTTGCCGTAGGTGTAGCCGACAATGATTTTTGCCAGCCGCTCTTTCAGGTCTGTGATGTCCCTTGCCAGACACAACACCGCCATAATCTCCGAGGCAACGGTGATATCGTAGCCGTCCTCTCTGGGCGTCCCGTTGGTTCTGCCGCCAAGGCCATCCACTACAAAGCGAAGCTGCCGGTCGTTCATGTCCACACACCGCTTCCAGGTGATCTTGCGCGGATCAATATTCAGAGCGTTTCCCTGGTAGATATGATTGTCGATCATGGCCGCCAGCAGATTGTTAGCTGCGCCGATAGCATGAAAATCGCCGGTAAAGTGCAGATTGATATCTTCCATCGGCACCACCTGGGCGTATCCGCCTCCGGCGGCCCCTCCCTTCACGCCGAACACCGGACCGAGCGACGGTTCCCGCAGCGCCACCATCACATTCTTGCCCAGCTTCTGAAGTCCGTCCGCAAGGCCAACGGTGGTTGTAGTCTTTCCCTCCCCCGCCGGCGTCGGATTGACGGCGGTGACAAGAACCAGCCTGCCGTCCGGGGCATCCGTCTCCTTTAGCAGATTGTAATCAATCTTTGCCTTGTAATTGCCGTACTGCTCCAGGTACTTCGGATCGATACCGGCCTTTGCCGCGATCTCCGTGATCGGACGCATAACGGTTTCCTGCGCGATCTCAATGTCTGATTTGAATCCCATTGTGAAACTCTCCTTTCCTATGCTTGTCCGGCTCTGCCGGACATCATGGCATCCCTTCAGGGATTTCCTCTGTTTGCCGCGTTTTCCGGCATCATAAGATCCCTCTTACCTTTTCCACAAGCACACAGCAGATCTCCCGGAGAATGTTGTGGGGCTGCATCCAGATATCGGAGGATGCCGGAATGCCGCTCACATCTTCATATCCCTGGCGTTTCGCCAGTTCCACGGCGCGGTACAGGTGAAAGCTGTTGGAAAGCACACCGACGGAACGGGGCTTCAGATCATACAGGCGATCGGAGAGCTCCAGATTCTCCCGGGTGCTTGCGGACTGATCCTCCAACAGCAGCCGCTCCGGTGAAACTCCCCGGGCCGTCATATACCGATACATACACTCTGCCTCTGATATTCCCTCGTCCGGCCCTTTACCGCCGGAAAGCACAAACAGAGTGTCCGGATTTTGCTCCGCGTAGGCGACGGCCTCATCCAGCCTCCTGCGAAGCGCCCGGGAGGGCTGCGTCCCATTTACCTGAGCGCCCAGAACGATCACATAGGCAAGATGGGGTTTGGGAGTCCCGTTCATGGCAGATACCACCCGGCTGCCGATCACAAGGAGCACAAGCAGCCCCGCCGCAATCAGTATTCCGATCCCTCCGGTCACATACCGCAAAGCGCTCTCCGGGTGGGCATCCTGGTAAAGCAGCGCCCGCCACAGAAAAAGAAACAGCGCGCCGCCCAGCGCCCACGCCCAGCAGATACTGGTACGGATGCCTGCATACGCCACAATCCCCGCAAAATAGGAAAAACATAGGATGCCTAAAAACAGGCATCCTGCCGACAAATGCACTTTCATTTTATCTCCCACAGCAGAATTTGTATTTTTTGCCGCTGCCGCAGGGGCAGGGATCATTCCTGCCGACTTTCTTTGGCTTGACGATCGTGTTCATCTTCTTCGCTTCCAGATAAAGGGCTTTCTTCTTCTCCCCGTCAAAGATCGCATCCCACGCCGGAAGACCGTAAAGCCAGTCTGCTTTTGCGTCAACCATATTCCTGTAAAGCATCTCGTTGTCAAAATCCAGGCTGACAACCGTATCCTCCTCCATCTCCTCGATGGGGTTGGGCGTTTTCAGGCTGTCGTTGATTCCGTCCAGAAATCCCACCATCTTCATCAGGGGGATATCATACTTCTCCGCCAGTTCCTTCACCGTGCCGCTGACCGGCTCTTCCGGATGTTCCAGAAGCTGCTCGTAAATTCCTTTCTCGGTCTGGAAATAATCGGACCAGAACTGCTGAAGCTGCTTTTTATCTGCCTCCTGGGAGTACGCGGTATCCCGCCACTGCTGTAATAATGTCATGATCATACCATCCTTCGTTTCCTTATAATCTGAAACCGCACTCATTATATAATAAAACCTCCGATCTGACAAGCAGAAACAGGAGAATTCACAAATCAGTCCACAAAACATTCTGAATTGCGTCAGCGGAGAATTTTTTTCAAAAAATTTTCTTATTACCTGCATATAATCCGGAAAAATGCTCATACTATGATTAATCTCACAGGAAAAAGCTTCACAGAAGCAAATAAGGTTTTCTTATGAGATTAACGTATGCTTTTATCATCGGATCCCCCTCCGGTGATACCACAAAAGAGAAGTATACTTATCCTCCCCTTTTATTTCCGGCGCCTGCGCGGGTTCTTACAGCCTCGCACAGGCGCCGGAATTAAAGTATTTCATTTATATAGGACAGCCCCGTCGATTATGCCTTTTTTACCGCTTTGTCATCTATGATTCAGCCCTCTTTACAAAAACCATGCTCATTGGCCGAAACAGAAAATGCGTCATGGCTGTGTCTGGTTCAGTTTTTGCATTTTACGGAACTGGTCGGGGGATATACCGTATTCCTTCTTAAAAGCCCGGTAGAAAGCAGAATAATCGGAAAACCCCACCTGACTGCACACCTGTTCCAGCGTTTCACCTTCGATGATCTTAATTTTTGCAGCGATCAGCCTTCTTTGCGTGACAAAACGATAAAAGCTGACGTTCAGTTTCTTACGGAAGAGCTGGCTGATCGTGCTTTTGCTGACCAGAAAATGCCGGGCGGCGCTCTCCAGCGTGATCTTTTCTGACATATGGCTTTCGATATAATCCATGACTTCATCTATTAATTCCTGTTTTTCTGCCAGCGGTTCGGGATTATCTTCTGCTGCCAGGGCGCGGCTCAGATGAGCGATAAGTTCCATAGTGTTGCCCAGAACACAGATCTGCCAGTTGAGATCCATATTAAAAGATTCCTGACAGCCCTTTTGGAAATAGTCTGTAAGATACTCCCAGCGGGTGTTGGCCGTGCGAAGGATATTGTACCGGTATTTTTCTTTTTGCAGATCCGGGAAAAGTTTTCCCAGTTGATCGATGAGCTCAGGATTGATCCATAAAACATATCGGCGGTATGGCTCTACGAGCTGATCAAGGAAAAGAGGCCGATGGCTGACGCCGGGCCGAACGACAATAATATCACCCCGATGGATACGGAAACGCTCTGTCCCCAGAAGATACTGAATGTTGCCGGAACAGCAGCAGAGTATTTCATAAAAATTATGGCTGTGCAGCTGCACGGTATCATCCGAGAGGCTGACGTCTTCATATGCATCCACAAAGCAGGAACTCATTTCCAGTTTCTGATAGAAATTTTTGTTTTGAAAGGCGTCCGACAGATTAATCCCGTTTTGCGCCAGAACTTTCCTTGCAAGAGTAGGATCACTGAAAAGAGCCCCCTGAACCAATGCATTCTGAAAATGGATCTCGTCTAATTTCACAATTAATCCCTCCTTTAATTGTTTAAATTGTATAAATCATATCATAAATTTGTTTTATTTGCAATAAATGATGCTGAAATTGCAATTAAATTTGCAATATATTTGCAATATAATAAAAGCATCTCACAGCTGTCTTTATGGAGAACAGCAGAAATTGATCCGGAAGGAGCGGTACCATCTTTTCGGAGAACAGTCACAACACTTATTTAAGAAAGGAGCGTCCATATGCAAAGAGATTCTGTTCGCCCGTTCAGTGCAAAAGATGAACTGGGTTATGTTTGCGGTGATATGGCAGGCAGTTTTGTAAATCTTTACGTTGATGCATATTTTTTAACCTTCTGCACCTATGTGCTTGGGATCAGCGCCGGCTGGATGGCAGGACTGTTTCTGGTTGCCCGCTTGTGGGATGCTTTTAATGACCCGATGATCGGATCATTTCCCGACCGCTGGCATTTGGGAAAGACTTCCGATAAATTTAAGCCCTGGGTCAAGCTTTTTATGATTCCGTTGGCTCTTTCCGGCATCCTGTGCTTTTCAAAAGTTCCCTTCAAGGGGATCGCTCTTCATGCCTGGGTTGCTTTCGTTTATGTTTTTTATGGAATGTGCTACACCGGAACGAGCATGCCTTTTGGCGCAATGGCCAGCGTAGTTTCTGATGATCCGGTAAACAGAAGTAAGCTGAGCAGGGCCCGCAGTATCGGCGGTACTATCGTGTCAATCGGCGGCCTGTCCCTGGTTCCGGTCATCTGCTTTGACAGCAATTCCAATATCATTGCCAGCCGTTTTACCATGTTGGCAGTCATCTTCGGCATACTCAGCATTGTGTGTTACATTTTCTTAACCACACTGACCCAGGAACGTATTCATCAGGAAAAAGCGACTGGCGAAAAGTTTAAATACGGAAAGGTTCTTAAGGCTGCTTTGAAAAACCGTCCGTTGATCGGCGTAATGGTTGCCACCATCGGAAGCATGCTGTTCATAACAGGAAACAGTCAGCTGAGCAGCTATATCTATAAGGAATATTACCAGAACACCAGCATCATGACCTTGGCGAGCATTGCCACTGTGCCGATCATGCTGATCTGTTTCCCATTAGTTCCCCGTCTGGTGAAAAAATTCGGCAAACGGAATGTGATCCTGGTTATGACTGCTTACTGCCTGGTCCTCAGCACATTCAAGCTGATTGTGCCACTTCCTAATGTGTATATATATACAGTGGTAAACTGCCTTGCCATGATCGGTCAGACCGCGTTTACCATGCTGATCTGGGCGCTGGTTACTGACTGTCTGGACTACAGCGAGTGGAAACTGAATGTCCGAAGTGATGGCAGCATGTACAGCCTTTATACGTTCAGCCGCAAAATCGGCAGTACCATTGCTTCCACAGGCGCGGCTTCTGCTCTGGCGGCGATTGGCTATGTATCAGGCACAAACGTGGTGCAGACTGCCTCTACAATAAAAGGCATTTATTATCTGGTGAACGCGGTTCCGGTCATTACCTGCATATTGGAGCTGATCGGCATCGGGCTGATCTTCAATATGGACAAAAAGACAACCGATCAGATGTATAAAGAATTAGCGGAGCGTAGAAAAAATGAAAAACGAGAAAATTGATTTACATCTTCATCTTTCCTTGAACCCTATGCCGCGCAGTGATAAACTGTTCGTTAGCAGCGCGGAGGAAATGCTTCCTCATTTGGACGAGCTGGGCATTCAAAAGGGCGTTTTGATGTCATACGGAGAAGAAGGCGTCCCCTTTGGGACCAATGAACAAAATCGTCTCATCACAGCGAAACTGCCCAAACGGTATGCATGGATGTGCAATCTGAATCCGGTGGATATCGGCACGGTTTACGAAAGGCTCAGGAACTATAAGCAGCAGGGAGCTGTAGGGATCGGGGAACTGATGATTAACAAACCATTGGATGATCCTTTTTTACAGGAAATTTTCAGGGCGGCCCAGGACCTATCCCTGCCTGTCACCTTTCATATGAGTCCTGAAGAGGGATTCTCCTATGGCGTTGTGGACAGGCCGGGTCTGCCGCTCCTGGAAAAAACACTGCGGGATTATCCGGACTGCAAGATTCTCGGCCATAGCCAGGCATTCTGGATTGAAATAAGCGCGGATGCGCCCAAAGACAAAGAAAGCAGAAATCAATGGGGAAAAGGTGCGGTCATCCCGGGAGGAAGGGTACCTGAATTATTTGCGGCATACCCAAATCTGTATGGCGATTTGAGCGCTAACAGCGCAAGCCGTGCCATTATGCGCGACCCTGATTTTGGACTTGCGTTTCTGGAACAATATGCAGATCGCCTGTTTTTTGCTACGGACATGATCAATACAGAAATGGTGTTCCCTCTGGGCGCGTGGCTGGACGAGCAGGTCGGCGCGGGAGCGCTTCGCAGAGAGACTTACGAAAAAATATGTTTTAAAAACGCACAGCGTATATTTGGCCTTTAAGACGAAAGGAGGATATAAATGGAACTTCGTACTCGTATTCTGCCCCGTATGCTAAACAGCGAGGTGGAGGAATATCTTTCTCAAAATGATATTATTATCGTTCCGGTGGGGACGGTAGAAATGCACGGCGGGCTGCCTCTTGACAGTGAGACAGTCATCAGTGAGGCATATGCACTGAAAATGGCCGAGGCATGCGACGGCCTTGTGCTGACCGGGCTGCCCTACTTCTACGCAGGCGCTACTGCAAGCGGGCGAGGTACCGTGCAGGTGAGCATTCGTCAGGGCATCGATTATCTGGGCGCAATCGCGCGCAGTCTGCTGAGACAGGGTTTTAAGCGCCAGATTTATATCAGTTTCCACGGACCGGCACATATGACATGCAGCCCGATGGTAAGGGATTTTTTTGACGAAACGGGTGTGCCTGTTCTTTATATGGATCTGACCATGCAGATGATGAAAAATGCGAAAGATCTTTTCAAGAGCATGGACAGTTTCCATGCCATAACGGTGGGCGCGTATCAGGTGATGGGACGGCTGGAGGATGTGCCCTTTACAACAGAGTTTTTCCACCAGAACCGGCAAAGCTGCCAGCCGTTTGACGATATTCTGGGCCTGGCATATCAGAGCGGAGCAATTGGCTATTGTTTCGCGGAGCACGAGGATCACATGAGCACGCCGCCCATCCCGGACGAAAAGAGGCGCAAAGAGCTCGCAGATGAGGGGCAGGAACTGATTGAGTCGCTGGTAGAGCGGATGGATCTTCCCCATCTAGTAAAACAAATGCGGGAACTGGAAACGTACAACGAGAAGGTGGGCGAAAAATATCCCTGGATTCCCAGCGCACAGAATAAAAAATAAGTACAGAAAGATTCTCCCGGATTTTTGTATACGTAGAGGGGCCTCGCTCAATCATCTAATTTGATGATTGAGCGACACCCCCACTAAGATACTATACTATTGAACAGGATCATTTTCACAGTTCCTAAATCTGTCGATAATGAATCTCTCCGGTTACATGGACACCATTTTCCCAGTTATACTTCTTTTCTCTGCAAGCCTATTCTTCCATTCCAAACGTCTGATACAGCCATGTACGGCTTTCAACCAGCATATGTAAGATGCGCACTATAATTACAGCATTTTCCCTTACAACGTAATATATTTTGTAATTGCGGTAATAAGTCATCCGCACACCCAATTCAGCAAGGGCCGGATCTTCATCAAGTTCATTTCTTTCCGGAAAAATCCGCAATTTATTAATCTGTCTGCGGATGCCTTGCACTGTATTAACAGCAGCACCTGGATTCTGCAATCAAAAGGTTATATAATCGCCTGCATTCTCTAAATCCTGTTCCGCTAAATCTGTAATTTCAATCTCATAATGCCGCATCCCTGTACTTTTTCTCCAATCTGTCACAGACGGTATTGAAATCCTTTGTTTTTCCCTCGTCTATTTGCTTCAAACCATCCAGCACAAGATTCCTTACTTCCGATTGCTGTTTTTCTAAAATATTGACATAATCTCTTTCAGCTAAAGTGCTCATAATTCTGAACCTCCTTTCAGATCAGCAGACATTCACTGATTGTTATTCATTATACCAGTTTCAGATTGATCTTACAACAAATTCTTTCATATCACAGGGTTGTTTCATGAAGAATTCGTAACAGTTCACCCTCCGCATGACGAGAAGATCGCAGGACCGTCCTGCGATCTTTTCTGCCAGTGGCTGGCTGAACTGCAACAAGAAATCAGCAACGAGTTAAATAATAAAGATGACTTGGCTTTTATCGTTAAGAATTCTACGCCCTAAAAAACGCAGAATCCTCCTATTCTATCATTTCCTTTTTTAAAATTCAGTTGTCATTATAGTTTATCTTCATTAAGAATTAATAGAGGCTTTCGATCGCTCCAAAGATATACTTTTTCTGAAACTCCATGTCATCGCAGAACAGATCCATCATCTCAGTCACGGGCTGGATGAGTCCCATTTTGATCTGTGCCAGTCTCAAGATGTTGAATGCAAATTTCCTGATAAGCGCAAGGTTGTTTTTTGAGCCTTTCGCCGGTGACCGGTCTTCCCGGAAAGTGTCATCCAGAACATGGTGCAGGCGGTTCTCCACGCTCCAGTGGTCCCGCTTGTACTTCCCCATCTCCTTCGCGCTCATTTCCATATCCGACACGATTCCCACCACCTGGACTTCATCCCCTTGTTCATATCAAATCTGATTGAATCTTATCTCTTTCAAGACAGTGCAAGCCTCCTTTCCCATAAAAAAATGGTCAAATGGTATAAAAATGGGTTGAATCCGGAAATCATCCCATTATTAACCTTCAAAACTCCTACTACAAAATTTGATACTTGCAAAATAACCAATAATACTTTGCATATAAAATATCCCCCAAATAAGAATGTATATCATATTGCTGGTTCCATTCAAATTCCATCATAAAGATGGCGAGGCTTCATGGGTTGGAACCGTATAAATATATGAGGTACATTCTGTAGCAGCGGCCGACCTATAAGTTCTCCAACGAGGAACTTGAAAGAATCGTACTGTACTACAATACAAAATGGGTTTCTCATTCTTTCTGCACCAGTCGCAATCCGTCAGTCCGCTTCTGCAACACTCCGATACCAGCCGGTATTGTTCCTCTTTGGTGAGATATCAAAAAATAGTGAAGCTATATACAAGTTTTAGTATTTTTCATGATTTTGCAGTTCAGCCGGAATTGTAATCAAAACTTTCGTACCGTATCCTAAAACGCTTTCTATTTTTATCCCATACCGTTCGCCGTAAAAGATTTTAATTCTCTGATTTACATTCCATATTCCATAACCGGATCTTTCTTTTCTGTCACAGATTTTATCGTTCATTTTCCTGTTTAATTGTTCCAGCGTATCTGCATCCATTCCCTTTCCAGTATCTTTGATGATAATTTCCAGAACCCCGCTTTTCATGGCGCATTTTATCATAATAAAGCCATGCTCATTTTTCGATTTGATTCCATGGTATATCGCATTTTCTACAATCGGCTGCATAATAAATGCCATAATCCTGCATTCAAGTATTTCATCAGCTACTTCTACCTTCCAATCCAGTTGCTCTTCAAACCGGAACTTCTGTATTTTTAGATAGTATATAATATGCGCAATCTCTTCTTTTATAGAAATAATATTCATCCCATGATTTAAGCTAAGCCTGAATAATCTTGACAGATTTGTTACCATTGCCGCCACCTGTAAATCATTGTTTTTTCTGGCCAGCATATTAATAGAATCCAGCGTATTATACAAAAAATGAGGATTAATCTGATACATTAAAGTCTGCAGTTCAAGGTATTTGCTCTGCCGCTCTTTCTCTGTAATGCTTTTAATCAGGCCTCTTATCTGCGTTGCCATAATGTTTAGTACATTCCCGAGCTCTGCAATCTCATCTTTTCCGCTCAAATGAATTTTAACGTCGAAGTTTCCTTTGCTGTATTGCTTTACAATTTCTTCCATCTTCTTAATAGGTTTCGTTACCTGACATGAAATTATTGTGCTTAACAGAAATGCACATAGCAGGATCATACAGAATACAACTGCCAGCCGCGAAAACAATTCCATTGATATACTCGATGCCACCGTAGCTTCTGTCCATGTTCTCAAATACCAGTCGCCGATATCAATCCTTGTGTGCAGCAAATTATCATAATTATCATAATAATTATAAAAAAATCCCTGTTCTGTTACTTCAAAACCATTGGTTGTCCCCTTCAGCGAAAACCGCTGATTGTTCTGCAGCCTGAAACGATTAAAATATGACTGGATATTTTCATTATCAACCTGCATAAACAGATAAACATTTTTATCGTAACCTTTCACTTTAAAGCAACGAAACAGGATAATACTGTTTGCTGCATAACCGGAATCCCATACACAACTGTCTTCAAAACGTTCTGCCGTGCTTATACGATCAACCATATATGTCGATATATCCTGCAATTCTTCTGTGCCAACATAATCATAGGACGGTCTTATTACAAACATATTATTGATAAATTTCTCTTTATCTGCTGTCTCATTCAGATAGTCTGATAATTTTCGGCTATTATCTGAGGATATCCACTGTGCAACTGCATCGTCAAAATTCTCATCGTCCCCTATCTCATTAACAATGTTCTCGCATCTTTCCCTGAAATATTCTATGGATGTGCAGAGAGCTTCGGCCAGCATATCCTGATTCTTCTGCTGCGTAAGAATCAGGTAATTTGTAAGAATGCCATATGATAACATACCCGTCGTCAGAGAAAAAAAGATAGCTATGCCGCAAATAGATAATGTGAGTTTTGTCTTAATTGATCTAAACATCGTTATGCTGCCTTTTCTTTCTGTAATATCCCGGGGGTTCACCAGTTATTTTTTTAAATTGCTGATTAAAATAATAAACGCTTGCGTATCCTGTCTTTTCCGAAATCTCCTGATTGCTTAAACCCGTAAACTCCAGCAGTTTCTTTGCCATATCTACTCTGTAATTCTGAATAAATTCTGTACACGTAACCCCCATCCTTTTTTTGAATATTCTAGAAAAATACGCCGGTGTTATATGCAGTGAACGTGCAATCGTATTTATATTAAAGTCCGTGTTTTGTATTTCCTCACGGATCACCTTGATTGACTGTAGTACAATACGGCCCGTCTCATCACTGAAATTTGTCCTTCCGTCTTTCATCTTATAACTGGCAGCTGCAACAGAAATTGGCAGATCTAACAGGTCTGTCACATAACTCCCCACCGTCACACTGACCGTTTCTTCTGTATATTCATTTATTTTATCTTGAAATGTGAATAGTTCTGCCTGTGACGGCTCATTTTTTAACAGCACAACGATCTTCCTGTTGATAAGAATTGCATTCAGATAATCCGAAAAACACAACGAAGCTACTTCTTCTGCTTTCTCTGATATATTATGCAATTCCGAAAAGTCTTCAGATTCCAGCACAATACAGCAGATTCCAGATTTTTCTAAGGACAGCCCCAGTTGTCTGCTTCGCGTTTCCAGTTCTGACTCATCTCCTATATTTCCATAAGCGAGGTCTTTCCACAAATTTTTTTCCATCTGCATTTTATAAAGGTTTACTATTTCTTCCGTCTTTAATACCATATTTTCATATTCTATATTACTTTTTATCTGGCCTTGCGCATCCTTAACCGCATCTTCAAGTTCTTCCGGGGTCACCGGTTTCAGCAGATATTTGAATACCCCGGCCTCAATTGCCTCTTTTGCATATTCAAAGTCCTCGTAGGCCGACAAAAGTATTACCTTCACAGCCGGCCATCTGTCTTTTATTTGCTTTGCCAGTTCAATGCCATTGATATCCTGCATATAAATATCTGTAATTACAATCTCGTAATGCTTCTGTTCAAGATATTTTAAAGCAATACTTGCGTTTTCTGCCAATTCAAGCTCTTCACCCGACAAGTCCTTCCAGTCAATCAGATCAGCAATTCCCTGTCGAATCAATCTTTCATCATCTACAAATAATATCTTTCCCATATTTTCACCCTTTATAAAATACCGGATATCCTTTTATCAAATCAGAGAGACACTGCTCTGAGGCAAATATCACTGCTTATTATATTTTGCACGTTTCTGAAAAAAAGTATCAATATATACTGCAAATACCAGGATCGCGCCCTTGATCAGGTATTGATAAAATGAGGGTATATTGATCATGTCCAATCCATTATTCATTACCGATAAAAAAGCCGTGCCGATCAGCGTACCGATAACGCTTCCCTTTCCTCCTGCCATACTGGTTCCGCCCAAAGCAACCGCCGTGATAAAATCCAGTTCATATCCCTGGGCAGCTACCGTGGATGCAGACGAAAGCTTTCCAACCAGAAGTAATCCGCTTAATCCGGCCAAAACACCGCACAATGTATAACATAACAGGATAATATTATCCGGCTTCATTCCGGCTAATCTTGCTACTTCACGGTTTCCTCCCACCGTATATACGGCCCTTCCGACTCTGGTATGTTTAAGCATCACATAGAGCAGCATAGAAATAATGATAAAAAGGATCAGTTGAATGGGTATTTTCCACACATTTCCCAGCCCAAGCATATAATAACCTTTATTCATAAAGGTGATCGGTGATCCTGAGACGCCCTGAACAACAAAATCCGCCACAACATACACCAGCCCTCTGGATATTGACATTGTCGCAAGTGTAGATACGAAGGGTGCAATATGCAGTTTCGCTATACAGAATCCACTAAGACATCCTATAGCTCCGCACAGCGTCAACGCAATAACAAGCGTTAAGATAAACGGAAGCTTTACCGGATTCGCCGCACCAATGGCATTCCCAAGCAGACCGGCTCCCACAACACCTGCCAGCGCCATATTGGATCCCGCAGACAAATCAGTCCCTCCTGTTAAGATTACCAAAGTCATACCCAAAGATGCAATACCATACATAGAAAATGTTCGTAAAATATTATCCATACTTCTGGCATTTATAAATTCTGGTTTAATCAAAGTAAAGCTGATTACCATTACCAACATCAGGAGCAATACCAGTTTTTGCTGATCAAAGTCTAAAGTCCACTTTCTTTTATGCATCTGTTTTACCTCCGGCTTCTCCTACTTTTTTCTGAGGCAGAATAAAATGACCGCCCAGCGCAAGTATAATCACAATTCCTTTTATTAACAATTTGTAATATGTCGGCATTCCCAAAATGTTCAGGCCATTTTCGATAATCCCAAAAATAAATACCCCAATAACCGTACCGGTAATGGAACCTACTCCCCCGGACTGCACCGTTCCTCCCAGAACCACGCTGGCAATTATATCCATTTCATAGGATTCGCCTGCGACTGCAGAAGCCGATGCCACTCTGGATGTCATAATAATGCCCGCTATCCCTGCAAATACAGCCATAATAACATATGTAAGGCATACATTTCTTTCTACCGCAATTCCAGACAATTCGGCCGCCTCTTTATTGCCGCCTATTGCAAATAATGATCTGCCATATTTTGTATATTTCAGCAGATATCCTCCCAAACAAATCACCAGAATAAAAATCAGCGCCGGCACCGGTAAAATTCCCAAATACCCCTTTCCAAACCAGGCGAAATCATTCGGAATCGGTTTAAAATTGATTGGATATCCTCCCGTGTACAAATATGTAATACCTCTTCCAAATGTCATCATTGCCAGAGTTGCAATAAATGGTTCTACCTTCAGTTTAACAATAACCAATCCGTTTATCAGACCAATAACCGCTGCGGCGGCAAGACCAATAAAGATTGCAATGAACGTATTGCATTTAAACAGATTACTCGTAATATAGTCACTGTAGCTGCCTGTTACAAAAGATGCCGTTACGGCGCCGGCAACAGCAAATGTAGATCCTACTGAAAGATCGATTCCCCCTGTCAGCAAAACATAGGTCATTCCTATCGACATAATCCCTTTAATAGAATTAACGCGGATAATGTCAATCATATTTCCGACAGTCATAAAATTTGGCGCTATTATACTCATAACCACGATAAGAATCAATAAGGTACTTAAAATAACACCATGCGGTTTCAAGGCTTTTGCTATTCTTGCATTTTTCAGCACAATATATACCTCCCTCTACAATGTCTGTCCGGTCGCATACGCCATGATTTTTTCTTCGGAAAACTCTGGCCGTTTTAATTCGCCAGAAATTTTCCCCTCATACATTACCAGAATACGGTCACATACTCCGATCAGCTCCTGCATTTCAGAGGAAATCATCAATATTCCCATCCCTTTCTCTACCAGTTCATTCATCAACTCGTAAATCTCCACTTTTGCTCCCACATCTATTCCCCTTGTCGGCTCGTCAATGATCAGTACTTTACAATCCGCACAGAGCCATTTGCTGAGCACTACCTTTTGCTGGTTGCCTCCGGAAAGATTATTTACTATTGCCCACGCATCAGGAGTTACGATTTTCAATCTCTTTACGTAGTCCTCCGCTTTATGTTTTTCGGCTCTCAGATTAAGCTTCCCGAATCTGGAAAATTTGTTTAAACTCGCCAGCGTCGTATTCCTGATCAGGTTCATGATCAAAACCAGCCCCTGCTTTTTACGGTCTTCCGGAACAAGTCCGATTTTTTGGGAAATAGCATCCCGGGTGCTTTTTATATCTATATCTTCTCCTTCCATTTTAATCTTACCTGAGCATATGGGATCTGCTCCAAATATAGCCCTCGCCAGTTCCGTTCTTCCTGCTCCGACCAGCCCCGCAAGTCCCAGGATTTCTCCCTTATGGAGCACCAGATTTATATTATCTAGCTTATCAGCTGTACTCAGACTCTCTACTTTAAGCACAGGCAGACCCGGTACGGCATGAGACTGCGGATACATATCGTTGAGTTCTCTGCCAACCATCATCCGGATCATATCATTCATATTTACATCTCTGACTTCTGCACTTCCAACATAGCACCCGTCCCTTAAAAAGGTAATACGGTCACATATTTCTTTAATTTCAACCAATCTGTGCGAGACATAAATGACAGCAACATTATTTTCCTTTAATTCACGAACCACCTGAAACAAATTATCAATTTCAATCTGTGTCAGCGGTGCCGTTGGCTCATCCATGACAATAACCTTAGCATTTTGTGATAACGCCTTTGCTATTTCAACCATCTGCTGCTGTGCTATTTTCAATCTTGAAACAGGCGTTCTCGGATCAATTTCAAGGCCGACCTTTTCGAGAAGTTTTCTGCTGTCCTCATAGCATTTTTTCCAGTCAATTAAACCGTTTTTCTTAACAGGCTGACGTCCGAGAAATATATTCTCTGCAACACTTAAATATGGCAGATTATTGAATTCCTGATATATAACAGATATTCCCAGTTCTTCCGCCAGCTGCGGTGTCATTTGATCTATCTTTTTACCATTAACAATAATTTCACCTTCATCTTTTGAATAGGCGCCAGAAAGTATTTTCAGCAACGTTGATTTTCCGGCTCCATTTTCTCCCAGCAATGCATGAACCTCTCCGCATTTAATTTCTAAATTGACTTTAGTAAGAGCTCTTACTCCCGGAAAGGATTTACTGATATCGCGCATACATAAGTAGTAGCTTTCTTCCATATTGGTCCTCCTCGTCTCAATATCTTGCTATCATTAGTCCGGTATCTTTAATCTTCTTTTCCAGCCGGGCCATCAGTTTTTTCTCAGGAACTTTAAGTTCAAAAAGTTCGTACTCTTTGCCTATGTTTTGATACTTTCCTCTTCCTAGCCTGTGATACGGAAGCAGCTGATAATATTTAACTTCCGGCAGATTTTCACGGATCCACTCTGCCATTTCGCCAATTATATCCATATCATCATTAACTCCCGTGATAACAGGCGTCCTCACAACTATCTCAAGCTTGCTGTTTTTCTTATATTCGGATGCCCTCTTCATATTCTCCAAAATGATCCTGTTGCTTACACCAGTATATTTTTCATGTTTCGCGCAATCCAGTATCTTAAAATCCATAAAAAGAAAATCAAGATATATAAGACATCTTTCAACAACTCTCCAGTCAGCAAACAGGCTGGTTTCCATAGCCGTATGCAGCCCTTTTTCCTTAGATACTCTAAGCAGCTCGAGCAGAAAGCCCGGCTGCGCCAAGGGCTCACCTCCGGTAACTGTAATTCCTCCGCCACTTTCATTGTATATCCTCTGGTCTTTCATAACTTCATCCAGAATTTCCGGGACAGTCACCTTTTTCCCCATAATTTTCAATGCTTCCGCATAACACTCTTTTGTACACGCAAACCCTTTCTCCGCCTCGTTGTAACATTTGTCTCTGCACTTACCGTAATCGATCGTTCTCATGCTTTCATTCTGCCATATGGCATTATGCGGACAGTTTTTGATACAACTCAGACAGCCAATACATTTATCAGCAAAAAAAGCCAATTCACTGCATTTTTCCTGGGATTCTGGATTGCTGCACCATTTACACGAAAGAGGACATCCCTTAAAAAATACATTTGTCCTTATTCCCGGCCCATCATGCAGACTCCATCTTTGAATGTCAAAAATTACACCTTTCAAAATAAATACCTCTCTTACCACAAATAATAAGGAATCTATACTTTCCCGCTACAGGTTTCGCAATCACCTATATTTCATTATACAGCAATGCCGGTACTGCACGTTTCAGTTTTGCGCAGCCCCGGCATTGCCAATCATTCATGAAATTCTTTCTTCAGTTCTTTCGATAATATCCTGCTGCACTTTTTTTTCAAGGTTTACAAAATATGCAGAATATCCTGCCACACGAACGATAAGATTTTGATATTTTACCGGATCATCCTGAGCTCTTAATAATGTCTCCCGGCTCACAACGTTAAACTGCATCTGCATCCCGCCTAAAGAAAAATAGTAGTCGATCAGATTTACCAGTCGGTTAAGCCCAACGCTTTGGGTAGTTTGACCCATAATAATTCCTCCCTTCTTTTTCGTATATGATTCATTAATTTTCATCAAAGCTAATCGCGCAAATCCTGAGGCAGCAATTTCATGTTATATAATGACCCTTCTGAAAGAATTAAATTGTTACATCTTGCTACAGATCTTACTGCTGCCGTTGCTCCTTTTTCGTCGGTTCCTCTCATCGGAGATTGTCCATCTGACAACGGCATTCCATTTGTTCTTCCGTCGGGAAGCGAACCGGTCAATAAACCAAACGGTGTGTTTGAAGAAACGGTCGTCGTGGATGCCTGGAAAATACCTCCGATAGGGCCTCTTCCATTTCTCGTATTTTTATACGTGGGTAATTCTTCACATACACTTTCCAGTACCCGACGGACAAGCATATCCACTTCCTCAATATCGTTTCCATATTTGGGCACATGAAGACAGATCTGCTGTATCTGCGGTCCTGTTGGGGATGTATCCATATCTTTAAAATCGGTATTCAATGCGTGCATAAGCTGTGCCCCTGTAAGTTTTTTATCATCAAAAACCAGTTTCTTAATAGCATAAAGACTATTGCCTGTGTTTGCAGTACCAATCGTTTCGTTGCCGGTAAAGTCATACTTCGCCCCGCCTTTAAAGATTGATTTCCCTCTCTCTAAAGTTGTTTGTGTGCAGCCAAGAACAGAAAACAGCGGTTCTTCCATGTATTCTTCCCAAAGATAATCCGTCGTATTGTCCATAATTGCATGAATTTTTGCATAGTACTTCATCTGATCGATAAAGGCATCCCAAACTTCATCAAAGCTTTCAAATGTAGATAAATCTTTATTATTGCAATTTTTATGAAGTGTTACCCCACTCCTCGGATCTTTCCCGTTATAGAGTGAAACCTCCAGAATTTTTGCAAGGCAAAACCATGCCGCACCGGTCCTTCCTCCTCTCAGGCCGGCAACGCCGGGCTCCGCGCAACCGACAATACAATAGTCAGAAGCATCTTTTCTGCTGTACCCACGGTTCATCATCGCTGGGATATACAATTCGTCATTTGCAATTGCCGGAAATCCTGTGCCAAGCCGAATCGTTTCTGCAATTTTCAGCTTAAACGCCTTCGGCGTATTTTTATGCCATCTGACATAATGCGATGGCTGCAGTGTTCTGACGTTTGCAATACAATCCATAATAATGTAAGACAGCTCATTTGTTGAATCTTCCCCGGTTTCGGGGTCGATCCCACCTGTTGTCAAATTCTGGAAAATCGGTTTTCCCCTGAAATATGCCGTATCATCCCATGAGCGCATTCTCTCAACAGTGGAAAGCAGGATAAAAAAGTTCTCTATCATCTCCTCTGCCAATTCGTCAGTTAAGATGCCTGCTTTCTTATCTTTACGATAAAACGGGATCATAACCCGATCAAATCTTCCCGGGCTGATTCCCTGCCCGTTATCTTCAATCTGGAGCCCGAACTGTACAAAAGTCATAAACTGCAATGCTTCATAAAATGTTTCTGCAGGATTTTCCGGCACCTTTGCACAAACTTCCGACAGTTCGAGAAGTTCTTTTTTGCGCTTAGGATCTGTCTCTGTCTCCGCCATTTGCTCTGCAAGCCTCTGATATCTGTGAGCATAATCAATCATTGCCTCACATACCATTTTTGCTGCCTGATAAAACCTGTTTTGATTAATTCCTTCAACGGTCCACAGTTCCAGCTTTGAAATTTTTTCATCACAAATTCTGATGATTTCTTTTAACCCGTTAGCAAAGAGCCACGTCCATGGGGGTGTTAAATGTCCGCTTCCGCCATGCATAAAATTTACGATATTCACCGCGCCGACATCATCTTGGGCTGAGATAGCTTCCTGTGGAAGATTTGCGTAAAGCCGATCCTTATGGGTTTTTCCCTGCCAGTAACTGATTATCTTTTTTAATTCAGGCACATCAGAACGATTATATTCAATCTTATCCGCCGGTCTTTCATCTGGGAAATAGGGTTCCCCGCGAATAAATTCTTCTTCCAAAAAATCAACTGCGTATTCCGGAAACAGAGGCGCATAATTCGGTTTGCTAGCCTGGTTTCCTGCCAGTAAACTACCTGGCAGGATATAAATTGACATTTTGTTTAATATATTTTTTACAGCCAGCGCACGCAATGTTATAGGTGGTACGGCTTGGTTGTTCTGATATACCTCAGTAATAATCCGTCCCCTTTCCATACACATTCCAACTTTGGAAGTCCCCACATATTCGTATAATTTATTCACTCTCTCCGATCTTTTTGGTTTCTGGTGAATCTGAAAGTGAAACGGTTCGCGCTCCAATTTTTTTTTAATCACGAATATTTCATCCTCCTTACCAGCCCGCATATTCCGGCTCATTACAGTTTGTACTGTCAACCTTATAACAGGTAGGACGAACCCACGTAAATCCATCATCTGTCTTGGTGACTTCGATCGGTGTTCCCTTATACTCTATATTACTGTAATCTACTTCTTCTCCCTTAGCCAGCTTGTATGCAATCTCTACCGCAACTGCCTGCTCATCCGGCATAAACATTACCTCGTAGTTGATCTTCCCTTCTCTTACAGCATCCAGAGCTTCTTTTTCACCATCGACACTGATGACCGTGAACTCACCCAAACGTCCAGCCGCTTCAATCGCCTGCAGCCCGCCAAGCGTCATCTCGTCATTCATATAATAAATTACATCAAAATCGCCTTTATTCGGATATCTCTGCAATATTGTTTCTGTAACTTCCATGCCTTTTGTTCTGTCGAAATCACCATCCACTTTGTAGATAACCTCTACTCCCGGTTCTTCTTCCAGTTTGGAATAGTAAGCGCCGCCTCTGTCAATCGTTGAACCTGCTCCGGCAGTTCCTTCAACAACCACTACTTTTCCTTCAGCCTTTCCTTCTCCGCCAAGCGCCTCAATCGTCTGCTCGGCCCCCTGCGTACCCGACAGAACCATATCCCAGGTTACATAGCAATCCCAGGTTACATCCTGTCCCTGCTTCAGAAGTCTTCTGTCCACTACAATAAGCGGAATGCCTGCATCATTTATTTTCTTGACTGACGGAAGCATCGGGTCAGAAACTGCTGCAGTCAATATAATTGCGTCCATATCCTGTGCAATAAAATTATCAATCTGGGATGCCTGTGTCGTAGCATCATTTTTTCCATCTGCAAAAATCAACTCACAGTTTTCGAGACCGTCCGCAACTTCTTCTGCTCCCTGCATTAACAACTGATAAACCGGATGATCGAAGTATGCCATTGCCCATCCGATTTTAACTTCCTCATCTGCACTTTTCGCCATTGCTCCGGAACACCCCAAACCTAATACCAGCGCGCTCGCAACCATGCCAACCATTATTTTTGTTACTCTTCGTTTCATGCAAAACCCTCCTTTTTGACCGCTCAAGCTTCTCACATCCCGAGATGTGTTGAACCTTGAAAACTCAATATTTATTTGTTGTGATATGATTCTAACAAAACCAATTTCTCGCGTAAATTCAATTTTTTGTTTAAAACTTTATAATAATTTGTCCTCCAACAAAAAAGGGCGTCTGATGGAACTTTGCCTGTAAAATAAACCCTCTGGCCGAATCAAGTCCGGGCATCTGTAACACGGGTTGCAACCACCTTCCCGAATTATTAATACTTTCCCCACATAAAAGCCCCTTGCCGGCCTGGGGGCCTTCTGAATTATTCACAGCCACAGCACTCCCGCCGGATCAGGGCGTTTGCCTTTTCAAAGCGCGGCTCATTGATGAACTACCCTGAATGTAAACAAAAGAAATGCAATCCCCGGATTTTTGCTGGAATTGCATTTCTTTGAAATTTACACTTTAAAACTGCATTTTTGCAATTACTCTGTATAATAAAGATATACGGACTACATACTGGGCTTTCCAATGTGAGCGTCCGTAAAGGCATTGCGATCCCTGAAAAGACCTGGCCGCCCGCAGCTCTTTCTCTGAATGTATTCCAGAAAAGATTTCCCACAGAAATCCTCCCGGCGCAGAACGATCACAGGACACTTTTGCCTGTCCCGCATAAGCCTATGTTCCGCTTCAGCTTTCCGTGTCTGCTTCTTCAGCGGCGTCCTGCGCTTTGCTCTTTGTCTCTGTTTCCCCGGAGACGTCCTTTGTTTTCCGGTTCGTCTCCCCGGGTACGCCCTCTTCGTCGGCGCCCATCATGATCGGGAATTTTTCCGCCAGAAACTCATCGTCATAGTATTGGTCAAACAAACGTCCCACAACCGTATAGGCCGGTTTGCCGCTTTTACGGAGCGCCGCACGGCCCAATGAACCATAAGTGACAAACAGGTCAAAAACGATAAAGATCAGCAGTAAAATATAGAGCGGCTGGCCGATCTTATAGGGTATTTTTTCTATCAATTTGGACACAAACGGATAAATGGCTTTCATCAGAACCGTTCCAAATACGCCCCATGCAAGCATGAACGGAACCGTGGTCCGGCCGTTGATATTCAGGAACATCCCATGGTAATCCCAGAATTTGACGCCAAATACCCGATCCGCGATCAGGCTCATCGTATACTCCGCCCCGCCTCCAATCAGGCAGCCGTAAATCCATGTCCTCAGAATGCTGCGGTCCGCATTGTGAAGGCCGAGGATCGCCACAAAGATCACAACTCCGAAGCCATAAATAGGGCTGAACGGGCCGTAGATCATTCCCTGTCTGTTCACTTTCTCCTTTGTACGGACAAACCATAAAATTTCTTCATAATAGGTTCCGAGCAGGCAACCCAGCACAAAGAATATAAATACCTTTGTGAAACAGAAACCTTCAGCAAATACTTTTGTTTTCATATATTTCCCCTCCCTGAATGATTACAGTAAACGTGTGAACCTTTCCTGTAACTTATTATATTTCATATACCGAACCTTGTCCAGCTTAATGAGTAAAATAAAAGCAAACTGAATCCCACTCTTTTTCAGGCGCGGCAGCAAAACAGTACTATCAGCACGTCTGTGGAACAGACGGCCGATCTGGAAAGCCCGCTCCCGGCAGATTTTATCTGTCCGATCTGTAAACATCCGACTTCGGATTTTGAGAAAACAACCGTCTAAACGTGTTCTCACGGACTTTGCATCAAAGCGCAGGGTCAGTGAGAACAGGTGCGCTTCTTACCATTTTACCGGACAAACTGATTCCAGAATCAGGTTCCTCAGCTTTCTGGTCAGATCAAAGGTTCCGCCCTCTACCCGCTGCGTTCCCATCAGAATTGTCAGCCTCTCCTTCGGAAAATTGGCAAAATACATTCCAAGCCAGCCATCCCAGCCATATTCTCCTTCCCGTGCCAGAAATCCCGCGCAGTCCGGTTTTTTACATACCCGCATCAGGTTCCCATAGCTGAATCCGCTTAATCCGTTCCAATTATCAAAGGCTCTCTGCTGATGAGGCAAAAGCTCCCCTCTGGTCAGAAGCCGGACCGTAGAAGGAAGCAGGATTCTGCGGTTCTTGTAGAATCCCCCATCCAAGAGCATCTGCGCAAATTTCCGGTAATCCGGCAGAGTGCCTGCCAGCCCCGCGCCGCCGGATTCAAAGGCCGGTTTCACAGCCATATCATTTCGAATCCCCAGATGGTTCCCATGATAACATATCAGATCATAGCTTCCGTCCTGTCTTTTTACAGGCTGATACGCCTTCGCCAGCCGTTTCTGTTTTTCCTCCGGCACCCAGAAGTCTGTATCCTCCATCTCCAGTGGTTCCAAAAGCTCCCTATGCAGGAATTCCCCAAAGGATATTCCTGCCGCCTGCTCAATTACCGCTCCGAGGACATCTGCAGAGGCACCGTATTGCCAGGAATCTCCCGGTTCAAAGAGAAGCGCACAGGATCCAAGCGCTTCTGCGGCCTCTTTTACTGACATCGCATGCCCGGTAAACAGCCTCTCATCCAATTCCCGGAATACAACGCCCACCTGCATTCCCGGAATTGTTTCCTCATCCGGATACGCCAGCCCGGAGGTCATGCGCAAAAGATCCTGTACCAGCATGGGCCGTTTTGCCGGAACCAGGTGCCCCTGCTTCCAGACCGTCAGTTTTTCATAACAGGGGAAGAAATCCGATACCCGCTGGCACAGATCCAGCTTCCCCTTCTCCATAAGCAACAGCGCCGCCGCTGCGGTGATTGGTTTTGTCTGGGAATACAGGCGGAAAATGGTATCTCTTCTCATCGGCTTTTCTGCTTCCGCATCCGCCATACCCGCTTCATAATGATAAATTTCCTCTCCGTTCTTAATCACCAGAAGATTTACTCCAGCTATCCTCTTTTCCTTTACCTGCTGTTCCATAAGCTCCTGTACCAACGATTCCATCTTCCTATCCATTCCTCCAAAAATCACAACTCAGGAAGACAAAACATAATCTGCCATACTTTCATCCTCCTGTTTTCCATGTTACAGTAAAAGGCGAAAACCGTCTCCTATACAATAAAAAAATCTGTAAAACGAAGGAGGTTCCCCCCATGCAAAAATTCTATATTCCCTTATGGGAACCCGAAGAATATGACTTTGAACTGGCCTTTGGCTTTCTCCCGGATCTTGCCGTCTATCTCCACGGGGACGGATTGTTTCACCCCGGCATCCTGATCCTCCCCGGCGGCGCCTACGCTATGGTATCCGACTCTGAGGCAGAAGTAGTGGCGCTGCGCTTTTTTGAGATGGGATATCACGCCTTTGTGTGTACTTATACTACAAATCTGCGCCTGCCTGTTCCCCTGAAGGAACAGCCCCTGCGGGATGCATCCCGGGCCATGCGTCTGATCCGTTCTCATGCGGAAAAATGGCTGGTCGACCCCCGTCGGCTTGCGATCTGCGGTTTTTCTGCCGGAGGCCACCTGGCCGGAAGCCTTTGTGTTCATTACAGCGACGTCTCAGATCCCTCCGATCTTTATGCCTCTTTTTCCAACCGGCCCGATGCGGCTGTTCTTTGTTATCCGCTGATTTCCATGGAACAATACCCCGAAAAAGACTGCATCCGCAATCTTCTTGGCGCCGAGCCTTCCATGGAAGAATTACATTACTGCTCCTTAGAAATCCAGGTTTCAAACCAGACGCCTCCCTGCTTTCTCTGGCATACCGCCACAGATCAGGTGGTGTCCCCGGAACACTCCCTGCTCTTTGCCCGTGCGCTGAGGGCCAACGGGGTTCCCTGCGCCTGCCATCTGTTTTCCCTTGGCCCCCACGGGCTTTCTGTTAATAATACGTCCTGGGAACAAGGCGCATATGGAGAGAACCATACCGGCTCCCAGACCCTTCGCATAGTCCGGGAAATCCTGAATGGGCACCTTCAGGCGCCCAATCGTGATTATGAACGGCTGAAACGCTATTATGATCCGGATGTCATCCGGGAACTCCGTTCCCAAAATCATATCGTGCCGGAGGCCTCCATCTGGCCGGAGATGGCCTGCCGGTGGCTTTCCTGCTACATGGCGTGACCGGGCATGCGTTTTCTCATCCAGCAGTCCGGTCAGACTTCCATTTTCTCATCCAGCGGCATGACCGAACCTCCAGCCAGGATATCAGGAAATTGATCATCCATCCCGCCGGAACAGCATACCAGACGGCGGCAACGCCCACTGTCCCGGAAAAATAATACGCACAGAATACCCTCATTGCGAGATTCAATGTATTGGCCGCCGTAAACACTGCCATATCATTATTCCCCCGCAGGAATCCATCCGTCAGCGCCTTCAGTCCATTCAGCCAGAAAAACAGGCTTACAAACCGCAAATAACCACAGCCCGTGGCAAAAGCCGTGTCGCTGTGAGTTTTCCCAAGAAAGATCCGGGTCAGATACGGCGCTCCCAGATGTAGTGTCAGCCCGATCCCGACTGCCAGCGCCAGCGCCATCCCTCCGGTTTGCCACAGTCCCTGCACCACACGGTCCCTGCGGTTTGCTCCCCGGTTCTGCGCAGTAAAAGAAGAAAGCGCATTTCCAAAAGCTGTCAGAGGCACAAGACTGATTGCCTCCATCCGCATGGCGAAGGAATATCCAGCCAGCGCCTCCGCTCCAAACCGGTTCACCGCTGTCTGCACAAGCAGCATCCCTAAATACATCAACGACTGCTGGAGCATGGAAGGCGCCGAGGCCCGGATCAACTCGGAGAGATCCGCCGCTTTCATTTTCCCTATTTTGCTCTCTCCTGAAAACTTTCTAAGATATCCGAAAAGTGTTCCCAGAGACAGCAGCGATGCAAATGCCTGGGCAAGAACCGTTGCCCAGGCGGCTCCAGAAATCCCCCAGCCCAATACCGCCACAAACAGATAATCCAGCCCCAGGTTTACTACAGAAGACAAAATCAGAAGCCAAAGCGTTACTGTGGATTTTCCAAGGGCATTATACAGGGAGTTGCTGATATTGTATAAAAACAGAAAAGGCAGCCCTATGAAAAATATACGCAGATATCGAACGGACATTTCCAGAATATTCCCCGGCGTATTTAAAATGAGCAGGATTCTTCTGGCCAGGAAGAATCCCCCAGCTCCAAGAAGCATACTCAGTCCCAGAAATACGCCTGCTGCCAACAGGGAAATCCTCCGGAATCTGTCTGATTTCCCCGCGCCCCAGTATCCAGCGGCAATCACTGCCGTTCCGATGCCTCCGCCTGCCGCAAGCCCCAGGAACACACCGGAAACAGCATAACAGGCGCCCACTGCCGCGAGCGCCTGTTCGCTGATAAACCTGCCTGCAATCCATGCGTCCGCAGCATTATAACCCTGCAAAAAAAGATTCCCCAGCATCATCGGTATGCTCAAATAAAGGATGGCTTTTACCGGGTTCATCTCCGTCAGATAATGTTCTTTCACATTGTTTCCCACTACTCCATGCGAAACTCTTTGAATACCGCCACGCCACATTTTTCCTCTCCTCTGGCATACAATCCAAGCCTGGCTCCGGTCCATACCGCGCGGGAAACAGGAAACCGCCCCGACAGCTCTTTCCCATTGACAAAATAGCTACCCCATGTTCCCTCCGTTACCTCCACGGCAAGACGTACCTGTTCCGGCGCCCCTTCCAGGACTCCCACAATCTCCTCTGTGGCGGCCGCCGTGGGCGCACTTGACTTCGCTTCTCCCTGTCCCAGCTGAAGCTTTCTTCCCTCACTGGTCTGAACTACTTCCAGAAAGCTGTACGATAACCCCAAAATACCGATCCCTGCCCGGCTTCCTGCTTTTGCGCCCCGAAGTTCTGCTGTAACCTCCGCCCGGAATGTCTTTCCGGGAATCATCTGGGAGAGGACGTTGGGCTGCTCCCAAAGGGAAGCTTTTGTCGGAAGGATGGAAAGCGCCAGTCCGTCTTCTTCCTTTAGCTGCTTTTGGGCTGCCAGCCATTCTGTTCTAAAATTTGCCTGCCATTGCCACATAAGTCCCGGCTTTCCACCGTGGAAATCATCCGAAAACGGCGGAGCGATCCTGACGCTTTTGCCCTGGCTTTGGACTGTTTCCCCTGTCTTTTTCCCCTGCACCGGGCAAGGCCATTCCTCCACAGGTTCCCCGATGCCGTCCCCGTTTTGTTCCTGTCCGATAAAAGGCCAGTTCTCTCTCCAGCACATCGGCTGAAGGTGAATCACTCTTCCCACGGTTTTCGCATCCTGAAAATGCAGAAACCAGTCTTTCCCATTGGGATCTGTCACCCAGGCTCCCTGATGAGGCCCGTTAATTCCAGAATTTCCCTGATGCAGCACAATTTTCTCCTCATAGGGACCGTAAATATTCCGCGACCGGAGCGCGGTCTGCCAGCCTGCCGCCACGCCTCCCGCCGGGATAAAGATATAATACCAGCCGTTTCTTTTATAAAGCTTCGGTCCCTCCGCAGTAGGCTGCGTCTGAAATCCGTCGAACACAATAGGACCGTCCTCCGTCACCTCCAGCGTAACCGGATCCAGGCTGCTCATCTGGATTTTATGTTTGATTCCGCATCGGCTATTGGCAAATGCATGAACCATATAGACCCTTCCGTCCTCATCCCAGAAGGGACAGGGGTCAATCCATCCCACTGCCTTTTTGATGCAGCGAAGAGGCTCCCACTCCCCTGCCGGGTTCCTTGCGCTTGTCACAAAAATCCCTTCATCCGGCATCGGGATAAACGCATAAAATATCCCGTCATGGTACCGGAGAGCCGGGGCCCATGTGCCGCATCCATGGGCCGGTTTTTGATATCTTTCAAAAGGAAGCTCCCGGACACAATAGCCGATTCTGTCCCAGTTGACCAGATCTGTGGAATGCAGCACCGGAACTCCCGGCACATAAGTGAAGCTTGAGGCAATCATATAATAATCCCCGCCCACCCGAATAGCGTCAGGATCACTGAAATCACAGTTTAAAACCGGATTCCGATAGTAACGCACGTCCGCCATAATTTCCTCCTGTTCCGCTGTTTATCAGCCTTTTATTCCGCTGGTGGCAATTCCTTCTACAAAATATTTCTGTGCCGCGAAAAACAGGATAATCAGCGGGCACACCGCAATAAAGGAAATTGCCATCAGTTTCCCCCAATTCACCACGGATTCCGCATCCAAGGAAAGACGGAGTGCCAGGGATATAGTGAAATTTTTCCCCGAACTGATAAACACAAGCTGATTAAAATAGTCATTGTATGTCCACATGAACTGGAACAGGGCCGCTGAAAACAAAGCCGGCTTCATCAGAGGGAGGATAATATCCGTCAGCGTGCGAAAGGTTCCGCAGCCGTCAATATATGCCGATTCATCCAACTCCCTTGGAATGCCCCGCAGGAACTGAATCAACATATAGACAAAAAATGGATAACAGGCCAGCAGCGCCGGAGCATAGAAAGGCAGATAGGTATCCACCCAGCCCAGCTTGGCAAACATAGTGTATCGTGGGACAATAAGAACGGAATTTGGCAGCATCAGCGTTGCAATCAGCACTGCAAACAACACCTTTTTCCCCCGAAAATGGAACCGGGCAAACCCATACGCTACCAGGGTACTGGATGCCACCGTAAACAGGGTCACAGGAATAACCAGTATAAAGGTATTCAGGAAATACTTTGCATAGGTAGCGCCGCCGCTGCCATTCCAGCCATCAATAAAATTCTGAAAGCTGTAGGAGTGGGGCAACAGTCCGGTGGAATTAAAGATTTCCTCATTTGTCTTGAATGCGGAAAAAAACATCCAGATAATAGGATACAAAAGCACGATCCCAATTACCGCAATGATAATATAACTGAAAATTTTTTGTCTCTTTTTTTTGTGTTTCATCCTGCTCTCCCCTCCTATTCCTCATCGCCGTAGAACACCCATGCAGAAGATGATTTAAACAGCGCAAGCGTTACAACAATTATGATTGCGAAAATCACCCATGAGATAGCGCTGGCATATCCCATGCGGAAATAGCTGAAGCCTTCTTTATACAGCTTCATACCCAGCACATAGGTAGATTTCAGCGGGCCGCCCCCGGTGATGATAAAGGCGGAGGTGAAATTCTGCATCGCCTGAATTGTCTGCATGATCAGGTTAAAGAAAATTATCGGCGTAATCTGAGGCAAGGTAATGCTGAAGAAGGAACGGATTTTCCCTGCCCCGTCAATTTCCGCCGCCTCATACAGATCCTTTGGCACATTTTTCAGCGCTGCCAGGAACATTACCATGGAAGAGCCAAACTGCCAGATTTCCAGGGCGCAGATCGTCTTCAGGGCATAGGCCGGATTCCCCCAAAACTGTACCGTATTAATATGAATGGCGTTTAAAAATGCGTTAATTACACCGTTATCCATAAACATCAGCTTCCACAGGATCGCCACTGCCACACTTCCCCCAAACAGAGAGGGAATGTAATATAAGGTGCGGATCAGATTGATTCCTTTCAGATCCCGGTTTAAAAATACCGCCACAGCCAGCGCCAGCAAAAGTTTCCCGGGAACTGTATAAAGGGCAAACAAAACCGTTACCTTCAGGGAATTCCAAAATTCCGTATCCTTTGTAAAAAGATTGATATAATTTTTCAGGCCGCACCATACTGGCTCTGAAGTAATCTGATAATCGGTAAATGAGTAAAACAAAGAGCTGCAGAACGGATAAAGCTGCAGCAGAAGAAAGCCGAGAATCCAGGGCAAAAGATAAAAATATGCCTGATTGTCCCGCTTCGTATAATATGCTTCCTTTTTCACAGCATTTTTCTTTGAAGCCATACCAGCCCCTCCTCTGATCTGATTTGCGAACGGTTCTCTCTATTCGGAAAGGGAGCCGTCCGGCTCCCTTTCGAATTACTGTATACAGCCATTCTCTTTTTCCATCTTTTATGGTTCAGGCTTCCGGTCCTGTCTTATTGCATGGTCTCAGCCAAGTCGTTATAAAGAGCAAACGTATCGGCTGCCGCCTTGTCTTCCGTTGTAGCGCCGAAGCCCAAGGCCTCAATCTGGTCGATCATGATCTGACGCCCCTCCTGAGAGTAAGAAATCGCATCGTCCACAATTCCCACATGGCTGGCCGCCACATCTACCGCGTCCGCAAGGAACTGGCTCATAGCGCCTGTTTCCGTACAGATTTCACGCGCTTTTTCCATAGCAGGTGCGCTTCTTACGCAGCCCAGGGTCTTCATGGATTCCTCATCATTAAAGAAATAATCCAGAAACAGCAGAGCTTCCTCCTGATGCTCGCTTCTGGAAGAAACCGATATGATCTGCGGTGTGTTGGCAAAAAATCCAACGGATTTCCCATCCGGGTTTTCCGGGAAATTACCGGCGGTATAATTTGCGTCCGGATTTGCAGCCGTCATGATCTCCGCCATAGAAACCCATGTAAAGCAGGCCACATATTTTCCTTCAATCCAGTTCGGATCAGACTGCATATTGTCGCCTGAGTAAGCTGCACTGTAGGAAGCCGGGGCTACCACCTCATTGTCATACAGCGCCTGTACGTAATCATATACCGCTTTCCAATCCTCTTCCGTCATCTTCTGAGTCTTGTCTTCATCGCTGATCACCTGCTCTCCGCTAATCACTTTGGCATAATTCCTGGCAATAATATTTGCCATGTAATCCTTATTTGAGCAAAGCAGATACATACTGTCATCATATTCTCTTACTTTTTTGCCCCATTCAATCAAATCGTCCCAGGTATAATCTCCTGAAAAATCAATGCCAATCGCATCCGCCAGATCCTGGTTCACTACCAGGGCAATTCCCGCCACACCTGTAGGCAGCCCCAATTGCTTTCCATCGTATCCGCCGTTGATTCTCTGGGAAATATAATCTTCCTCGAACAGGGAGGTGTCAAATCCGGCTTCCTTCAAATCTACAAAGTAGTCATTTTCATCCGTTGCCAGAAGGGCCATATTTCCCGGCTCAATCTGCATGATATCCGGCTCTGTTCCGGAAGCAAGCTGCGTTGCCAGCTTATCATTGTAGCCGTCTGAGCTGCCGTACTCCGCCTCAATGGTGATATTCGGGTATTTTTCCTCAAACTGCTCAATCACTGCCAGCGTCGCCTCCAGTCTCTCATCGCCGCCCCACCAGGAAAATCTCAGGGTCACCGGTTCATCTGACGCTCCTGCCGTACAGCTTCCTGCCAGCATAACCGCAGCCATGGCTGCCACCGTACCTGCTAAAAATTTTCTCTTCATGTATCATTTCCTCCTTTTTTAAAATTCTTTTTCGTTAACAAAAGTTTATCATCCCTCAAATTTTCTGCAAAGTATGTCCATTTAGGAAAAAGTTCCCCTGATTTGGAAGAAAACAGAAAAAAGTATCTTAGATTGCCCCCCTCAGGCAAAATAAGATACTTTTTTCTGTTTTTACTGCATTTCCCGATAGGGAATTGCAAAAGTCACGCTTGTTCCCAGGGATTTCTTAGAGAGAATCACAAGCCTGCACTGCGTGCCATAACGAAGCTGTAAGCGCCGGTTCAGGTTAATCAGTCCAATGCTGCAGCCCTCATTTTCTTCCAGTTTCCTGCGAAGCGACAGCAGCTCCTCCCGACTCATCCCTTCCCCATTATCAATCATCCTGAACTGTAACATCTCCTGTTTTCTGCGGATGCAGAGCTTCACAGCGCCTCTGTGCCGTATGTCCCGGAGTCCGTGCAACAGGCTGTTTTCCAGAATCGGCTGGAGCATCAGGCGGAACACCTCCGCCTTTAAAATGTCATCATCTATCTCATAGAACACCATAAATTCCCCGAAACGATACTGCTGTACTTCTGTATATTTCTTCAGATATTCCAGCTCCTCCCCCAGAGAAACCGGACGGTCCGCCGGGGCAAGGGCATATTTCAAAATATCCGACACCATGCCGGTAATCCTGCTGCACCTGACGCCGCCCTCTGCCTTCTGCATCTCTATCTGAAGCGTCTGCAGCGTGTTATACAGAAAATGGGGGTTGATCTGAAGCTGCAATGCCATCAGCTCGGCATTTTCCTGTTTTACCTGCCGCTCCCTCAGCTGCAGTTCCAGGTAAGAATTATTGATGAAAACCGACACAATATTGCCCAGAATCACATCATATTCATCCCTGGGCGCTTCTGGCTGCGGCTGCACCTTTATACCCTTTTCCGCTTTTTCAAACATATCCAGTATTTTCTCAATATGACGAAACGACTGGCTGGTTACATAATAGGCGATCAGCACCACGACGCAAATGGTCAGGACCAAAAACATGGCCAGTTTTTTGACCTCCTCCAGGATTCGATCCATAAACTCTCCAAGAGAAGCAATGGAAATCACGTAACAGCCCGTTACCGCCTCCTGCGCATAGCTGACCAGCCTGGGTCCCCCCGCCATCTGCCACCCTTCTTTAAAGCTCCTCTCACGGAACTGCTGCTGTACCTTCTGCTGATTCTGGCGGCCGCTGCCGTTTGAGCAGGTCAGGATGGTGCCCTTTTCATCTGTCAGATACACCCATGCGCCCGGATCGATTTTCAAATCCTGCATCATATCCAGAAGCTTATCCACATTCACATTAAAAACAACAAATTCTTCCCCCGGAACCATCCTGCTGCAAACAGTCAGCACCTGATGCTCATCCACCTTTCCTTCCCTGCAGACCCGGCTCACAATACAGGATTGCGCATCCTCATCCATCTGACTGTAAATATTCAGCCATTCCTGATCTTCCAGTGCATCAATCGTCATAAACCCGTACTCGGAGGAAATTGCCCTTTCTGCTCCCTCCATGCCGATATAGGCAGATTCCAGATAATCATAGGAATTTACCGCCCCATATAAGGTCATCTGCAGGCTATCCAGATACAGGATATCATCATACATCACGCTTTCTCCCAAAAGAGAACGTTTCAAAGCCATCGACATCCTGATATTGGAAGCTATCGTTTCACACTGCTTTTCTACGCCTGCCAGTACAATCCCCATATTGGAATTGATATTGGAAACTGTCTGCTGGCTTTCTGCCTTCAGCTTATCCAGAGTCTGCCTCACTGAGCTGGCAATAAAAAAGATCAGAAGTACCAGCATCGGGATAGCCATTACCAGCAGAAAATGTCTGAGGCGCTTCATAAAATATTTACGCTTCATGTTCTTCCCCTGCCGCACATTCACGCCCAGCATTCACCGGACGCTTCCGATACTCCGATGGGGTTTGATGATAATAAGAGCGAAAGGCTCTTGAAAAATTCTTGGGATTGTCATACCCCACCTTCCATGCCACCTCATAGGTTTTGTACTGGATATCCCCCAGCAATTCCGCCGCTTTCTCCATACGGATCTTCTGCAGAACCTCAGAAAAATTTGCGCCGCTTTTTTCCTTGAATATCCTGGACAGATAGGTGGGGCTCAGATTCACCGTCTCCGCCGCTTCCTCAAGGGATGCGTTCTTATAATTCTTTCTCAGATATTCTGTCACGCTGCTGACAATCTGTTCATAGTAAGCCATGGGAAGCTCCGCCTGCTTTTGATACCTCGCATCCAGCTTTTCTTTCACCTTTCCAAAGCACTCCAGAAGCTGGGTATATTTAATCGGCTTAACCAGATAATCCTCCACTCCAATCTGAATCGCAGACCGAAAATATTCATAATACGTGTAGCTGCTGAACAACACCGCCAGAATGCCGCTCTCCTTCGCCAGCTTCTCACACAGCTCCAGCCCTGTCATATCCGGCATTTCAATATCCGTCAGCACCACATCCACCGGATTGTTACTGACATACTTCCAGCCATCTCTGGCTCTTGTAAACCCTCCGACAACCTCAAACCCTATCTCTTTCCAGGGGAACAGATCGCAGATTCCCTCCAGAATTTTCTTTTCATCATCAATTACCAACAGCTTATACATGATCTCTCCGTCTGCCGCCGCCTTCCCGCATATTATGTTTTTATTGTAGCACGGTTCAAAGCCTCATGACAACAAAAACGTTCTTGAATAAAAGCAATAAAAGCAAACTGAATCCCACTTTTTTTCAGGCGCGGCAGGAAAACCGCCGCAGATAAATGATTTCTCACCTATTTGCGGCGGTTCCATAACGATATGCTTTCCGTTTTATCAGAGCTTGTGCATCAGTTCCCTGTTCCTGTCATACAGCTCCCGGTAGATCTCCCGATACTTCGCGTATTCCCTGTGCTTTCCCATATCCGGTTCGATTACCTGCCTGATTTTCACAAGCTGTTTGAGCTTCTCCGGCGACTCAATGGTTCCCACTGCCGGGTTCTCGGGTCCAGCATGCAAATTCTGCCGGACAGTCCTCCATTCCAGAAATTATGCCCCTGAAAAACAAAACCCAAATTATTCAACTATTCTTTTGGAATCCCCCCTTTCATACCTGCAGCCCTTTAGCTTAATAGTCCCCGGCGCAGGATTCTCAATGCCTCCCGCTATTTTCAGCGACGCCCTGTACCTGCAATCCGCTACAGCAAGGATAACGTCTGTGGTGGGGGTTCAAAGTGCGGTGCGTGGATATAAAATCTGAGAAAAAACAGAGTATCCCAAAAGCCACAGCATAGCTTTCGGGATACTCTTTATGATTACGGCATTATATCAGGAATTTTCCGTCTCTGTAGATTACTTTTCCATCTACCGTCACACTGCCGCCTTTTCGCATATCTTTGACAATATCCCAGTGAATGGATGAGTAATATGCATTGTCATACGGCCTGCCAAGCGCCATGTGGATTGTGCCCATGATCTTCTCGTCTATCAGAATATCCGTGGTACACACATTGACGCAGGGATTTGTGCCAAAGGCAAACTCCCCTATGCGGTTTGAGCACGCATCTGTGGCTATGATCTGCTTCGCAAAGTCCACATTATCGTCTCCCTGCACATCCGTGACTATGCCCTTTGCAAAAGTCAGCTTCAGGTTGTGGATCACCTTTCCGCCGATAGTCGCCGGGAAGTCAAAGGAAACCACGCCCTCCACCGTGTCCCAGATGGGCGATACGTTGATCTCTCCGTCCGGGATATTCGATTTATTATCAGAAACGATCCATTTCTTTCCGCCAAAGTCAAAGGAAAAATCGGTTCCCTCCGCCGTCAGGTGCAGATGATTTCCCCGGTCCAGAATATCCGCCACCTTCTGCCATTTCTTCACATGCTCCGCCCAGTCTATGCCGCAGGCGCCGAAGAACATGTCCATCATATATTCATAGCTCACATTTGCCTGCTGCGCAAATCGCTCGTTCGGCACACGCACCAGCGCCCACCGCGTCTCCTTCCAGCGCAGGCCGGATATTACGCCCATTGCCTTTTGATATTTTGACAGCTTTTCCGCTGGAATATCAAAGCATTCATTTAAGTTGAACGCCCCGCGCAGCGCCAGATAGCAGTCCGCCCACTCCATCCCGTATTTTTCAATCTCCGGCACCCAGGAAATCTGCTCTTCATTTCCGAACTTCAGTACCGCATGCTTCAGCGCTTCGCTCATAAACTGGATCTGCGGGTATCCGCCCGCCTTAATGCACGCCTCGTAAGCCGCCAGCGCCAGCGGGTAAGACTCTGTTTCATACATGGCGATCATCAGCCGCTCTCCCGGCTTAACAGCCAGCGAATAATTAATCAGCGATTCACCCAGTTCTTTCCATCTTTTATCTGTGTCCATTTTCACGCCTCCTTTGCAGCATCCTTCTGTTTACGGAAGGATTTTACGGTATCCATAAACTCCTTCACGCGGGCTTCATCCGTAAGATTCTCAAACTTCCCGTCTTTCTTGAAGGTCGTTCCCACTACCGCACCGTCTGCAATCTGCAGAAGTCCCTCGATCGTATCCGTGCGGCAGCCGGTATTCGCAAAGACGGGCGTCTCAGGAACCGCTGATTTTGCCCGCTTCAGGGTATCCGGATTTGTGGCGGAACCTGCGGTTGCCCCGGATACGCAGAGCACATCCGGACGGCAGTTAAATACCGTTGTTTTTGCGATCGATTCGATTGAACGGTCTGTCAGATACTGCGCCGCTTCCGGCACAATATTAAACAGAAGCTTTATGTTTTCCGCGCCGATTTCCCGCTGATGGCGTACCGTTTCCCCGCAGTTTGTGTTCCAGAGGCCAAAATCACTTGCATAGACCCCGGTAAAAATTTCACGTATAAATCTGGCGTCCGTCGCCACCGCCAGATCCAGGGACGCCACCGGATCCCACAGGCAGTTTACTCCATACGGAATTTCAATCTCATCCCTCAATTCTCCGATAATGCGAGCCATGCAGGCAACCGTTTCTGTTTTTACCTTTGTGAGATACGGCAGGCTGAACTCATTGCTGAACATCACGGCATCGACGCCGCCCTTTTGAAGCGCAAGCAGATCATGCCTTGCCTTATCGAGAATATCCTTCATCCCCTTTGCTTTATCATAATAGGGATCTCCCGGCATTGCCTGCAGATGGCACATCGCGATAATCGGTTTCTCCGTTCCAAATAATTCTTTAATCCATTCCATTATAATGTCCTCCATTGAAAATTAAAGTATGTGCATAATATCCTTATTGCGTTCATAAAGCTGTGCAAATAATTCCTTATAATCCTGATATTCCCTGAATTTTTCTCTGTCCGGTTCAACTACATGGCGTATCTTCACCAACCGTTTGACCGCCTCCGGCCCGTCAACGGTTCCGGCTGCCAGACCCGCCATCAGCGCATCGCCGTAGGAAGCACCCACTGTTACTTCCGGAACCTGCTGGGTAATGCCGCAGATGTCGCTGACTATCTGCAGCCACAGCAGCGACTTTGTTCCGCCGCCCACCGCAGTCACGCAGCCGACCGGTATGCCCGCATTAGCAAAAAGCTGCAGGTTCTGTGCGATCCCGTAGCCAATCCCTTCGAACGCCGCGTGTACAAGATGCCCTCTGGTGTGGCCCAGCTTCAGGCCAAAGAACACTCCGCGCGCCTTCGGATCCTGCAGCGGCATCCGCTCCCCCTGAAAATAAGGGAGCACGATCAGACCGTCGCTGCCCGCCGGGATCCCTTCTGCCTCCCGGAAAAGTGCGGTATATGCATTTTCGCCGCCGGCCTGTTCCTGCTTTACCAGATCCGGGGCCAGCTCATCCCGTATCCATCTGGTAAGCGAGCCTGTGGTCGCCATGCCGCCGGCATAACAGCGCAGGCCGTCGATAGTATAATCGCCGCACCACAGCTTTGTCCGGCTAACCTGTTTCTTTGCCACACCGATATAGAAAGCGGTGGAACCGTACATAAGCATCGTATCCCCTGGCTGCACCACTCCGGCGCTCACTGCCTCGGCGCCCGCGTCCGTTGTTCCGCAGATAACGGAAGTGCCTTCAGCCAGCCCGGTCTCCTTTGCAGCCCGCCCGGTGACGGTTCCCACAATCTGGTAAGTGCTGTCCGCAATCTGCGGGAGCAGCTCTTTCGGACAGATCAGGCTGCAAAATTCATCGCTCCACTGCATCTTTCCCGCATCCAGCATAGGAAGCGCGTTGCTGGCGGAATATTTATCCACAAAATAATTTCCGGTAAGCCGCGCCGTCAAAAAGCCTGCCGCGAAAGTAATGTGCTTTGTCTTCGCAAAAATTTCCGGCTCATGCTCCTTTACCCACAGGATCTTCGGGCCAAAATGCTCCACGGTGCAGAGCGTTCCGAACTCCCGTTCCATGCGTCCGGCCCCGATCATTTCATTGATTTTTCCCGCCTGCGCCACACATCTCGTATCGATTCCATAAAGAATGGCGTTGCGCAGCGGTTCACAGTTTTCGTCCACAAAGGTAACAGCCGCCATGATCGTACTGATTCCAACAGCCGCAATTTCCTCTGCGCTTCCCTGCACCTTTCGCAGCAGGCTGCGGATCACTTCTCTGAAATCCTCCATCCATTCTCCGAGAGGATCGTGCTCGGCAAATCCCGGCTGCACAGAAATCACACCGTGCTTCACTGCCGCAGTCGCCAGAACGTGCCCTGTCAGGTCGGTGAGCGTTCCTTTCGATTCCGAGGTACCCACATCAAATCCAAGCAAATATTTTTTCATGCCGCCTCTCCTTTACGCCTTGTGTAGTCCGCGCTTTTGCCGAATGCAGGCGCTGAAAAAATTAATGCCAAGCACCACGATCAGCAGCAGTCCCCATGTAAATTCTTTAAAATAGCTGCTCAAGTGCATCATATTAAAGCCGGAAGATAAAAACTGCAGAGACAAAAGCGACAGCACCATGCAGGAAATCTTTGCTGTTCCGCCGTTCGGATTTGTCGCGCCTAGTACGCTGCAGAGGATCGCCTGCATAACATAAGTAGACGCATAGTCCGCTTTTGCCGTATCCGTCCTCATCAGGATCGCCAGCCCACAGATGGCGCTGATAACGCCGGAATACAAGTATGCGCCGACATATACCTTTTTTATATTGATTCCGGTAAAATGGCTTGTCTTTGGATTTGCTCCTACCATTTTTACTTCAAACCCAAACCGCGTCCGGCGCAACATAACCGCTGTCACCGCAAACACTGCAATTAACAGCCACATGGTATAGGGAATTCCCAATAGGGTGGCGGAGCCAAAATATACAAACTGCTCCGGCGTTCCGGAAACACTTTTCCCCTGCGTCACAATAATGGATATCCCTTTGATAAAGGTCTGGGAAGCCATCGTTGCCAGCATGGGCGGTACATTCAGATTGGCGATCACGTAGCCGTTTATAAAACCAAACAAAGCTCCCACCGCCAACGCTGCCAGCATCGCCAGAATTACATTGCCAAACAGAGCCGCGCCGCCTGCTTCCTTTTCTACGGCCTGCTGCAATATCAGCGCCGCGCTGATCGCTGCCAGATTTCCGATCGAAACCACAGACAGATCGATCCCGCCCGAGAGCATTGCCATCATCATGGCGAGCGAGTACAGCCCAAGCTCCGGAAGCTGGAAACACATGGACGTCAGATTGCCGACTCTCAGAAACTTTCCGTTCATGGATACCATGATGATAAAAATGAGAACCGCAATGACTGTCATTTTCACAACATCCCTGTCCGCATGGAACCCTTTTTCTTTTTTCATGCCCGCGCCTCCTTCCTCTGTTTTCCACGCCCTTTCCGCCGGTATGACTGTGAAACAAGACCGAGGAAAATAATGATTCCGGTCACAAAATCCTGGTAGTAGGAAGGTACGCCGATCATAATCAGATTGTTGGATATAAACTGCAGAAGCAGCACGCCCAGCAATGTGCCGATCACCGTTCCCTTCGCGCGCTGTGAAGCGCCGCGTCCAAGCACAACGGCAGCGATTCCGTTCAGCTCCTGGCCCACCAGATCCGTCGGCATCGGCAGCGAACAGCGTCCGAGGCAATTATGCACTACGCCGCCTATCCCGCAGATTACACCGACAATCACAAAGGCGAAAAAGCGGACGCGGGAAACCGATATTCCGGCCCGCTTTGCCGCATCCGCATCCCCTCCGATGGCATACAGCTTCCTTCCGAAATTTGTATGCTCCAGCACTATATGCAGGATCACATACATTGCCAGGGTAAGCAGGATCGCCGCCGGGAGCTGGCTTTCCACTCCGCTCTCATATTTTTCCGTTGCAAGATAGGTCGAGCCAAATCTGATGGCCGACGCAGGCAGTGTATAAATGTACGAGGAACTGACAAACGCCAGAACCGCCCCTTTCAAAAAAGTCTGCATTCCCAGTGTCGCGATAAACGACTGCATTCTCATCCGGTCGATCAGCAGCCAGTTTAAGAGCTGAAGCGCTACGGCAATCGCAGCCGACATCAGGAAGATCACGATCAGCGGCGTTTCCATGTATTCATTACCCGTCAGCCAGAACATCGTCGCGTAGGAGGCGAAGGCTCCGATCATACAGAACGACATATCCAGCTCACCAAGCACCATCACCACCATGATCGCCAGTGCAAAAATTGCCGGAACCGCGCTGGTCCGCGCCAGCGAATACAGGCTTGCCGCAGACAGGATGTCCGGATTCATGATGCCAAAGAGCAAAAATATTGCCGCCAACAGAAGGAACAGGGCAAACTGAGTATTTTCTATTATTTTTTTCATTATTGTCTCCTCCTTCTCAGTCTTCTGCCGCCAGCAGTTCCAGTTCATCCATCGTTGTATCTCTGATATCCAGTTCTCTTGAGATCCTGCCTTCCTTCATAATCAGAGCACGGTTGCAGGTCTGCATGATTTCATACATATCATTGGACACCACGATCACCGCCACACCCTTTTCTCTTGCCAGGTCGCGTATGATTTTATGAATATCGCTCTTTGCGCCCACATCCACGCCGACTGTCGGACAGTTCAGGATCAGAATATCCGGATCGGACGCCAGCCATTTCATCAGCACAATTTTCTGCTGATTCCCGCCGGACAGCGAGCTCGCCGGATTCTTCGGCTCCATTCCGGCAACCTCCATGGAGCCAAGGACCTCCCGCTGTTTCTTTCTGAGCGCCTTAATATCCAGAAGCGCACATTTTCCGGTATAATTACGTACAATACGGGCGATAACATTATCCGCGATGCTCTGATCCAGATAGATCCCCTCTGTCAGGCGATCCTCCGGCACATAGGCGATCTTATTCTCCAACGCATCGTCCACCTTCCGGAAAGTACCCACATTTTTCCCGGAAATCTCAATACTTCCGCCTGTTGCCCTGCGCAGCCCGAACAGCGTCTCCGCCAGCTCTGTGCGTCCGCATCCGAGAAGTCCTGTGATTCCCAGTACTTCCCCTCTATACAAGGACAGATTAACATTTTCAAATGCCCCGTCAAGTGTCAGTGCGTTCAGCTTCAGCGCCGGGACCGGGTCGCGCTTCACATAGGCATGCGATTCACTGGTGAATTTTTTTCCGGTCATATAATAGACCATGTCCTCTCGGGGCATTTTCCCATCGCCTGCTTCCGATTGAAACACGTTTTTTCCGTTTCTCATAATGGTATAGCTGTCGCAGATTTCTGATATCTCATCCAGTTTATGGCTCACAAACAGTACAGATACGCCCTCGTCCTGCAGCTTTCGGACGATTTCAAACAGCCTCTCCACCTCGCGATTCGTCAGGGCCGTGGTCGGCTCATCCATGATCAGCAGCCGCGCGTTCTGTACAATCGCGCGGCAGATCGCCACCATCTGCTTCTGCGCCACGTTCAACTCCGCCACATAAATATCCGGGTCTATCTCAAACTGAACGCGTTCCAGGGTTTCCAGCGCCCGCTCCCGAATCTTTTTCCAATGAATAACCGCCTTTCCCTCCGCCACGGTAGAATACATCATAATATTTTCCGCAATCGTCATGTTGGGAAACAGGGAAAAATCCTGATAGATCACCTGTATTCCCTCTGCAATAGATTCCGCCGGGGTGATCTTCTTATACTGCCTGCCGTTGATATACATCTCCCCGCTGTCGAATGGGTGAAATCCGGAAATCACCTTGATCATCGTTGATTTTCCGCATCCATTTTCCCCGATCAGGCAGCGGATCTCCCCCTCGTTAATGTCAAAATCCATCCCGCTCAATGCCATCGCGCCATAAAAGGATTTGTACATATTGTTAATTTTGACAATATTCTTCAAGCTTTCACCACCTTTGCGTCGTCACGCTGAAATAACAAAGGGGGCTGTACAGAACAGCCCCGCCTTATTCCGCATGCAATCATCCGTCTGTCAGAAATCGTAATCACTCATATTGTCTGCTGTTACGTCTACCCATGCCGATCCATATACAATGTTATCCTTTACCGTACACGACTCGTAGCCGTTCACGCCCAGATCGATTCCATCCTCGATGGCTTCTCCGTCCAGGACCTTCACAGCAAGCGCACACATTGCCTCCCCCGCGTCAGCCGGATCCCAGAATGTAAACGTCGTGATCGTCCCGCTGTTCATATACTCCTTTGCCTGAGATACCAGACAGGTGCCCGTCACTGCGATCTCTCCAGCTTTGCCTGCTTCTTCGACTGCCATGGCAATTCCCGGAGGGTTGTTTGTGTCACAGCCGATGAAACCGCCGATTTCCGGGTAAGTGGCAATTACTTCTTTCGCCGCGTTGTAGGACGCCTCCTGACTGGAGCCCTCAACCGGATCGCAAACCTGGTACATATCAGGATACATTTCCTCCTGACGCTTTATCGCGCCTTCCGTCCACTGCTGATGGGAAGCCGCCGTCAGTGTTCCCATCATGACGACATAGCCGCCTTCGCCTCCCATCTGCTCTGCGAGCAGATCCATCATGTGGGCGCCGTACTCTTCGTTTACAAATGCTTCCATATCATAATCCACATTTTCCAGTCCCTCTGCTTCATGGGAAATTACCACAATCCCATTATCACGCGCCTTTGCCAGCGTAGTCTCCACGGAAGACGGATCCGACGGGATCACGGTGATCGCGTCTACACCCGATGCAATCGCATCCTCAATGCTGGAAATCTGCACAGCGGTGTCCGCGTCTCCGGTCGGCCCGGACTGGTATACCTCATTGCCGGTAGCCTCCGCGAATTTCTGATTGCCCACTTCCATTCTGTCCCACCATGAAATGCCGATGCATTTCGGAGTGTTCGCGATCGTGTAGCCCTCTGCCATCGCCGTCATCGCAGTACCTGCAGATACGACCGCTGCCATAGAAATAGCCATAACCATTGCCGTTCCTTTTTTCATGTACATTTCCTCCTTTTTTGACACCACTTTCTTTCGTGTCTTTTTATGCATTTTTATGTTTCTTTACCCTTGTTATTCGTGATTATAGCTTACTTTTTGTTTCCTGTCAATGTTTTTTTGTGTTTTTATTTAATTTTATTCCTGTTTATGTTCCAACCAGTCTGTCATGGCAAAGATATATATACGAAAAAAGATCCTGCCCTACAGGATCCCTGCGTGCAAGCGGCGCCGCAAAGCAGTTTTCATTTCCGCGAACGGCGCACGGAAAAGTCCCGGAGGAGACAGACCGTCTCATCATCAACCAGATCGATGAGCGCAACCGGCGCGGTTTCATGGAAAAGGACGCAGAAATTAAGAGCATCCAGGATCACAGTTTCATCTTATTCCCTTATCAAAAACCTTGCAAATCCCTTCAAAGCATATCTTATCATCCATAGAAGCATAACCTCCTTTTTATGTATTATTGGATTTTTTAACTTATTTTTCTGTTCTTGCCAACCCATCTATGAATTTTTCCGTTTCTTTGCGATCGAATTAGTTCATATTCCTGCTATATAATTTTGTATCATTGATATCTACTTTCTTTTATGATAAATTATGCGTTATATCAATCACAAACATTCACATTTTTATTGACATTTTATTGAAAATACTTATAATAATAATTGGAATGTTTCCTTATTTTGGGAGTAATTCACAAAACAAATTGATTTTTCACTATATCTTTCTGAAAGGAGAACTTTCATGTTTCAAATTGAACGGCAGGAGCAGATTTTAGACTACATAAACGCGGCCCAAAAAGCCAACACAAATGAACTGGCAGAAAAATTCAATGTTTCAAAGGTAACGATCCGCAGAGATATTGATGCTCTGGCGTCGGAAGGCCGGATCGTTAAAACTCATGGCGGGGCCATCGCCATAACGAAGAGCCTGAGAACAGAAATTCCGTACGCCTTTAAGGCAGAATACAATCAATCCGCCAAAAAACGAATCGGTTCGGCTGCCGCCTCCTGTATTGAAGACGGAGATATTATTATTCTTGATTCCGGCTCCACGACACTGGAGATCGCCAAAAACATTGTACAGAAAAATATCACGGTAGTGACTGACGATATCAAAATCGCCATGGAGCTTTCCTGCAAGGAGAATATTACCGTAATTGTCTGCGGAGGAACCCTGAGCGATCCGGTGTATACATTAACAGGAAATACTTCCGTGGAATTTTTTTCCCGTCTTCACGTAAACAAAACCTTTCTGGGATGTGATGCGGTAGATCTGGACTTTGGCATTTCCAACCGGACCTATGAAGAAGTGGATATAAAATCGGCCATGATCCGCGCCGCCGATGAGATCATTATGGTCACCGACGACAGCAAGCTCGACAAGAAGGTTTTCTGTTATCTATGTGATATTTCAGCCATTGACAAGCTGATTATTAACAAAATTGACGACAGGAATCGAAAGGGATTTGCCGAAAAAGGCGTGGAAATCATCACCACAAACGAATAAAAACAAAAAAATGAGGATTTCCATATCAATAAAATTCGTCTTTTATCAATGAAATGCTTTATTTTTCGGTCCGCATGCTGGTAAAAGAATAAGACCTCATACAGTGGAAAGCCACTTGTACAAGGTCTTTCTTTCATGTTTTGGGGCAGGTTTTTTTGACTAAACTGCGTTGCCCTTTAACAACAGTACTTAGCAATTCCCGCTTTCGTGAATCGCCGCCTGTGCAGCGCGTATCAACGTTAGGGGTTTTTTCAAATTTTACGGACTTATCTTTGTTGACACATAGCTTCATCCGTGTTTTATCGGCAAACATACTCAATTTCCATAAGAAACAATCTTTATACCCGTCCTCAAAAAAACGATACCCCAAATCTTCAATCTCATCCCACGCAAGAAACTTTTCCGCAATCAAAGGTGCATATTCCAGACGGTTGATGATGCCCTCCGCCTGCTGCATGGGAGGAAAGGTGGCTCATCATTTCCACTTCTTTTTTATTCAGGTCAATCTCAAAGTCATTAAACTGCGGGTATCCGTCATTTCTGCCGCCGCTGACAATAATGGGGATATAGTCAGCCCCGCAGCTTTCCAGACAGTCACGGATATTCTTTCTGTCTTTATTCTCCAGCTTCGTGAGCGCAGCCACGATCTCCTGCACTTCCTCCGGTGTCCTGTTGATAATGCACTCCACTTCAAAACCGTCTGCATGGGTAATCTTCAAAATCACATCATCCGCCCCGATTGGATCCTTTGCCCTCTCGTCCCATGCCATTTCTTTCTTTAAGTCCGTTATCTCGTTTGTATCGGTGTTGTACCGGACATCAATATGGTACTCCCCAAATTCCTTTGTTTCCTCATTGGCAATCTCCGCAGTCCAGGCACCCCTGCTTTCCAGATATGCGGCAATGCTCAGCCTGTCATCGTCATTCATGGCAGAGAGGGCTTCCATAATTTCCGCCGTATCCATCCCCCTGACGCTTAAAAGGCTGTACTCGGACAGACCGCTGTTCTGTACCAGCAGGAGGCTCTCCTTTTCCAGTCCATTTATGGACTTATCCTGCATCACTTCCCGGTCACGCTGCAGCTCTTTGAGCTGTTCCTCTATGCCCGTAATAAGCTCCTGCGCCTCCAGCTCCGGTATGGGCTTGCCGTCCGTCTGTGACACGTCAAAGACAGATACCACACGGAATGCCGGGATTGTAACCTCCACTTCCTCCTTATGCGGCATCCCATTCCCATCAAAGGTCATTTCCCCGGTCACAGGGTCTAACTTGTCCCGTTTTTCCTTAATCTTATACGGCATCGGGGCAAGAATACGGATTGCTTTTTCGCCTTTGTTGACGTGCCGCTCAAAGTTCTTCTGCCACGCCTTGTAGCCTGCCACTAAAGTCGCCTCCGGCTTCTGCATGGCAATCAGAAGCGTATTGTTAAAGCTGTAATTATGGAATTTTGACATGGTGGAGAGGTAGCTTTTATACTTCTCGCTCTCAAAAAGCTCCTTCAATCCCTCCTCCAGTTTGTCCGTGATCTCTTTTACTTTCTGCTTTTCCGTCATGGAAACGCTGTTTATATTTGCATCTGCCATATTTTTATTTTCCTTTCTTTATTCCAAAGAAAAATACCGCCCTGCATACATACAAGACAGTATCTTCCATAAAACAAAAAAGTGCATAGATTGTAAATAAATAATACTTTCCATGCACTTTCCAGTTACTATTAAATTGTTTTACAGCAGCCTCAAAAGCTGCACAAGCTCATGCGGCTCTGTCATACCGCCCTCCGTCTGACGAGTATCAAACTGTGAAAAGCGGTTTTCACGGTAAAATGATAACAGCTTTTCCTCATTTTCTGTTTCCAGAAATGTTACCATGCCACCACCCATGTACTGCATTTCCTCAATAACCATCCACGCCAGTTCAATAAGGTCTTTTCCTGTAATTTTACTATTCCTGCCATCCGTATAATTCTTACCAAGCTGTGCAATCAGATACGCAGACATGGTATAGGTATCGGACATCTTATCTAGCTCGCTGACACGCAAAAGTTTTCTTTTCATTGTATTACTTACTGTTTCACCCCTGACTGTCAGCGGTTTCAATGCAATTGTAAAATAACCAAGCAATTTAAAATCTTCCGTAGAGAAAACAAGATATGTAACTGACTGGTTCTTTTTTGTAAACTCTATGGAACTTTGTTTTAAAAACCGTTCAACATCCGGATTCTTTGGACAAGAAAAATTGGAGAGGATTTGAATAAGCCTTTCCTCTCCAATCCTCGGATTTTGATTTCCTAAATACTCACGAATGTTAGTAACTTGATACTTATCCGTTATTGACATTCGACTTCTCCCATTGTTCCATAAATTTCAGCATTTCCGCCTCTCCCCTTATAAACTTTGCAGCTATGGGAGTACGCTCAGGACGGTTTTTGGCAGATTCTTCAATCGCATTGACAAACATCTCCACCTGTTCCTTGCCGGAAATGACAAAATTTTTTGTGATACTTGAAGTTGCCATAAAAAACACCTCCTTTGTTAGTATGGCTTTTCCGTAACAGTTCATACTTCCCTATTTACATTCTATTATCTTATTGCGGTTAATGCAACAAAATTTTTATGAATTTTTGATGTCTTACAGCATTTCCTCCTTCCCTTTTGCCTTCTCAATCCCCTGTTTTCCCGTTCCTGCCGCCTGTGCCTTGTATGCTTCCAGCTTTTCTCTTAACGATGCTTTCTGTGCAGGCTTGTCAGCCATTGCTGCCGCCGGTTTCAGCATCTGACGGCTGCCATTTCCCACAGCGCCATTACCACACGCAATCTGAACCGGGTACAATACCGGCCCGTCATCGGCTTTTTCCCCCGTTTCCGGTTTTTCAGGGAAGTTATCCTCCTGCCCCGGCTTCAAATCATTCTGCATTGCAGAATGATTGACATTCATGTAATCAACAGGCTCCGCCTGCTGATTCGAAGTGTCCCTGTACTGCTTCGTGTCTCTTGAAGACGCAAGCTCTTCATCATATATCTCCAGCAGTGTTTTTGTGATCTCACATCCAAGCTCACAGACATACTGAAAAAC
>CAZQAB010000013.1:0-69387 GCA_964591265.1 uncultured Lachnospiraceae bacterium | reverse complement strand
CTTCATATTCTTTCAGGCTTTCTGCATATCCCCGGTCATGGATCTGGGCGATTGCTCCCTCGGCGCTGTGATCCCATTTGAGTTCGACAAGCAGCGCTGGCTTATCGGATTTCCTTTTGGGGATAAACGCCATGTCTGCAAAGCCTTCCCCTGCGGGAAGTTCCCTTACAAGCTTATAATCTTTCATGGCAGAGTAATAGGCTACCTGAATCACACTTGCCAAGGAAACCTCATTATTATAGACCAGGCTGGAGGTATGCTCCATATGAACCTTGCGTATCATCTCCGCGACTGCCGCTTCATTCATGGAAAGCGTAGCTTTCAGCAGCTTTTCTGAATCCTGAATTGCGCGGTACACATCGCTCCAGCCATCATTCTTCACAGCCCTGATAAAAGTACTTCTAACCTCTTCATTCGGGATGAAGGCCTCTTGGTTTTTTTTATCATATGCAAGGTAACCCAAATGAATCAAAAGCGTCAGAACATCATCCGAGGAATCGAATGTGGTCATATCATTCTGGAAAGACTCCACGTCAACCTTACATCTTCCGCCGCCAAGCATCTCCACGATCCGTTGCTTCAAGCCGTCGTAATCCATTGATATATAAATCTTCAATGACTCATACGTCTCTGTCTGTGACCAGTAATTTTCAAACTCCTCATTGTCAATTGCCTCCATGACAGAGTTTGGGCTGTATACATGCCCCGTCCGATTCAGGTAATAACCATCATACCACCTTTGCATCTCACAAAACGGCATATCATATTCTCTGCAAAGATCGCAGACTTCCTTTTCCGTAAATCCAATATATTTCGCAATCCCACCTGGTGCAATCATTGTAAGTTCTCTGAAATTGTTAAGCGCAGACTGCGTACCGTATTTCTTGATCGGGAGAATGCCGGTGATATAGGCAAGCTTTACAAATCGATCAGATGGATCCCCTTTGAACAAACCCCGCAGGAAACTGATATATTCTCCTTGCAGAGCTTTGTTTTCTTTATCTTCCCGAAATATACAATCCCATTCATCTATAATAATTACAAATTGCTTCCCTGTCTTATCATTCAAATTTGCAAGAACAACCGGGAGTGATATCGCCTTTTCATCAACGAAATCCGGATAGGCCTCTCTGAGCTCACGGATAACTTCACTATGAAAATAACTGATCACATCAGAAACAGTCCCTGCTTTGATTGCAGGCGCTGCGCTGGTTTTCATCCACTGGATATCCAGGCTGATCACATCATATTTGTTTAAATGCTGTTCAAAGGACGGATCCTTTGCAATCTCCAGGTTTTCAAATATTTCCTTTGAATCACAGCCTCTGCTGTAATACGCGCTTAACATTCTGGCTGCCAGGGTTTTCCCAAAGCGCCTCGGGCGGCTGGAAGCGATCAGATGCTTTTCCTTGCCGATCTGATTGTTCATATATTGGATCAGCCCGGTCTTGTCAACATAGATATCATTCTTGACAACCCTGGCGAATGATTCATTCCCCGGATTCAAATATAAACCCATAATCTCAGCCTCCTTCCGCTTGCTCCATGATACCTTAGTTTTGTGGTTTTTTCAATCCTATAACTGTCCTTATTTTCAGTCACACATCTTACCGTGCAATGTGAGCGGTATTGAGAGATCTTATCTTCTGGCAGTTTTTTCCAATAGGAACAAAGCCCGTTTTCCCGACTCCAAATACCCGGATACTACACCTCGCACTTCTCGATTCTGCACTGATGTTCCTTGGTCTTTTTATTATAATTGATGCCGACCAGAAGGATATTTCCCTTGTATTCCTGAAGGGCGGCTGTATATTTCTTATCCTTGATCTGGGCGATCGCGCCCTCCGCGCTCTCGTCCCATTTGAGTTCGACAAGCAGCGCAGGTTTACTGGATTTCCTTTTGGGGATAAAGGCCATGTCTGCAAAGCCCTCCCCCGCCGGGAGTTCTCTCACCAGCGTGTAATCCTTCATGGAAGAATAATACGCCACCTGTATCACGCTGGCAAGCGAAATCTCGTTATTGTAAACCAGGCTGGAGGTATGCTCCATATGGACACTCTGGATCATTTTGGCAACAGTCGCTTCGTCCATAGCAAGGGTGGCATCGAGGAGTTTTTCAGAATTCTGGATTGCGTTATATACATCGCCCCAGTTGCCTTCCATAATAGAAAGGACGAAAACATCCCTGATCTCTTCATTGGGGATGAACACCTCTTTGGTTTTGCTGTCATATGCAAGGTATCCCAGATGCACAAGCAGCGTCAGTACATCGTTCGCAGACTTGAAACTGGTCATATCATTTTGAAACGACTGGGTGACAATCTGACATCTGCTGCCGCCCAACATCTCTGCTACTTTCTGTTTCAGCCCATCGAAATCCATCTCAATGTACATCTTGAGATCTTCATAGGTTTCTGTCTGTGACCAGTAGTTCTGAAATCTTCTGTTGTTGATCGCTTCCATGACCGAATTCGGGCTGTACACATGAACGGTCGTATACCTGGTTTTCTCGCCTGAATCTCCTTCATCAGCATCACATTCACCTTCATAGGAGAGCTCCTCGATATTGAAAATGTACCCGTCGTACCATCTCTGCATTTTTCCAAATGGCATGTTGCACTTTTTACACAAACTCTCAACTTCATTCTCAGTGAAACCGATATATTCCGTAATGTCGGCAGGTTCCAGCATGGTAAGCTCCCGAAAGTTGTTAAGCGCAGACTGCGTACCGTATTTCTTGATCGGGAGAATGCCGGTGATATAGGCAAGCTTTACAAATCGATCAGATGGATCCCCTTTGAACAACGCCCGCAAAAAATTGATATATTCCTTCTGCAGAACTTCATTGTCCTTATCTTCCCGAAATATACAATCCCACTCATCTATAATGATTACAAACTGTTTATTCGTGGCAATATTAATATCAGAGAGCGCATCTGCAACAGAATTCTGGCGTTCTGAAACATATGTGGGAAATTCCCGGCTCAGTTCCTTCAATACCTCGTCCTCAATATAGCCTAAGATTGTAAGGTCTTCCCCGCGCTGAATCTTCCTAAGCGCGACACTTCTCATCCACTGGATGTCCAGGCTGATCACATCATATTTGTTTAAATGCTGTTCAAAGGACGGATCCTTTGCAATCTCCAGGTTTTCAAATATTTCCTTTGAATCACAGCCTCTGCTGTAATACGCGCTTAACATTCTGGCGGCCAGGGTTTTCCCAAAGCGTCTCGGTCGGCTGGAAGCGATCAGATGCTTTTCCTTGCCGATCTGATTGTTCATATATTGGATCAGTCCGGTCTTGTCAACATAGATATCATTCCTGACAACCCTGGCGAACGATTCATTCCCCGGATTCAGATACCGGCCCATTGTCTCAGCCTCCTTTCGCCTGCTCTATGCTACCTTAATTCTGTGATTTTCGCAATCTGTTCTTTCAGATGATTCGCGGATCAGTCCGTGTGTCAATCGCAATGCGCACCTGAAATGCCAACATCACCCACAGGGTTACATTACGTCCCTGAAAGGATCCCCATGCCGGTAAGATATAGACGCCGCCTTTTTGATCCTCACATCATACCCGTCGGCAGATGCAGCCGCCTGCTTATTTATCTCATCCGCGTCCCGATATGTATTGACAACCATCTTTAATGCTGACCTGACGATCTCATCGTCATCGGAATCACATGCAGTCCGCAAATCGTCCAGCTTTTTATCAATCTCATCTTTACTGTATGGTTTGTCACGCTCGATGAAGATCAGGCTGTTTTCCGTCCGATCCAGTTTTCCGGACATGATCAGCAATTCTTCATACAGCTTCTCGCCCGGCCTTAGGCCTGTTTCAACAATCTCCACTCCTTCTGCCCCGGAAAGACGGATCATGCTTTCTGCCAGGTCAAGGATTTTTACGGGCTGACCCATATCCAGCACAAACAGCTCGCCATTTTTCGCCATCGCCCCGGATTCCAGCACCAGCTGCGACGCTTCCGGTATGGTCATGAAATAGCGGATAATCCGTTTGTCCGTGATTGTCACGGGGCCGCCGTTCGCAATCTGCTTCTTGAACAGGGGAATCACTGAGCCTGCTGAGCCGAGGACGTTTCCAAATCGCGTTGCACTGTACTGCACCCGTCCATACGTGCTTGCGCTCTGGACGATCATCTCACACATCCGTTTCGTCGCGCCCATGACATTGGTAGGATTCACCGCCTTATCTGTGGAAACCATCATGAAACGCTCTGTCGCGTATTCCTCGCACAGATCCACCAGATTCTTTGTGCCAAATACGTTATTTTTCACAGCCTCGACACAGTTATGCTCCATCAAGGGGACGTGCTTGTGCGCGGCCGCATGGATCACAATCTGCGGATGGTAGACATCGAATACTCGCGCCATGCCTTTCTTATTTGTAATGGAAACAATCTCTATCCTGACATCCAGTTTATCCTTATAAGCGATCTTCAACTCCTGCTGGATATCATAAGCGCCGTTTTCACAGATATCTGAAATGATGATCTGCCTGGGCTGCATTTTTGCCAGCTGTCGGCACAATTCCGATCCGATCGAACCGCCGCCGCCCGTAATCAGAAGAACCTTGTCCCGGTAGTAGGCGCTCGTCTTTTCATCCTCTATAACGACCGGTTTGCGAAACAGCAGATCCTCTATATCGAACTCTCTTAATGCCTTTTTTTCGTTGGCTGACTGAATCACAGAATAGTCGTATACCTTGATTTTGTATCCGGCCTTTCGGTAATAGTCATACAGCCGTTTCTTATCCGCATCCTCGAGATTGGGAATGGCAAAAACAATTTCCTGGATCTCAAAAGCCTTCAGATGCTCCAACGTTGCTTCGTCTTCCATGAGAACCGGGATGCCATGTATGCTCCTCCCCGCTTTTTCCTGCTTGATATCTATAAAACAGCGGGGGACATAGGCGGCGGACGCATTGTTCAGCAGTTCCTCAGCAAAGCTCACGCCCACACGTCCGGCTCCGATAATCGCGATCTTGATTTTCCTGTGTTCACTGTCTTTCTCCGGCTGTACTTTTCCAGCCGTGAAAATACGGAGCAGAAGACCAAGCGCCTTTCCCAGCGCTGTCTGATTATTCCCACACTTATAGGCGTAGCGGTAAATCATGCGTATCGCCAATGCCCCCAGCAGGTTCATGCAGGAAATGCAAAGAAGTCTCGCAAACGTTATGTGCTCCATCGGCAGAAGCATTTCCAATATTAAATTCGGAATAAAGGCGGCTCCATCTACAACCAGTAACCGGATATAGCATTGGATACCGCCATACCGCCAGATCTGCTGGTAGATACCGCCCGCAAATCTGGCAACGAATATACATATAAAAGACAGAACCGTCTGTGCGAATACGCCTGGCGTCGATAAGGCCTCGTTGCCTCGATAAACATACAGCAACAGCGCCTCCACAAAAAACAGAATCAAAACATCATAAGCAAACAGCTGCCAGCGTATATTAATCTTTCTCATTCTATGTACTCCTCACCGATTTCCAAGGGAATATGCTCTACCCCCCCCCGATCCGCGTAAACCGCTGATGTAATTTTCAGCAGAAAACGCTGCTTTACGCTTACTTTTCGCACAAAAACCAAAGCAATCATACCACTTCAAACCATTTGATTCAATCCCTCCCCGGCCAATTTCCCCTGAAATTCCTGAGAATATTGTAAAACATGTTGTAAAAATAACGTTTGTGTTGCACAGGGGAGATATTTACCTGCTTTCTGCCAAAAAAGTCAGGGGGCTGCCGCACGAACCATTGAACCGCGGCAGTCCCTTTCCTTCTCAGCCCTGGGTCAGGATCGACTTCACGTGCTCAATCTCTTCTTTGGTGGCCTGGGCCGCAGGCACATAATACTGCTTGGCCCGGGCGATCTGATAGATCTCCTCCTGGGACTGCTCGCACTGATTGCGGAACTGCTTCAGCGTCTGCTTCAGTTCCGCGTTCTCGGTCTGGGCGATCATCTCCGCATACCGGCCAAGCTCACTGTTGATACCCACCAGGGTGTCGCTTACCATTACTTTCTCATCCATCTTCGTTTCCTCCTGATTCTGATTTTGTCACTGCAGGAACTTCATCAGCTGCTGCTTGCTTTCCATGGCTGACTGGGCGGACTTCTGGAAAAACTGTCTCACACCAGGGTCCGTGGCCTGCTCGGCATATGCCTGCATTTTGCAGTGTGTGGTGGAAAAACCGCCAATCAGATGGCGAAGGTTCTGAAGATCCAGTTCTGATATTCCGTTCATAAAAAATTCCTCCTTTCAGATACTGAACTACGGTTTCAGCATTCCCCGGAAGGAGGGAAAATATACGTAAAAATTTATCCGTCGATCATCCAGTCGTACATTTCCTGGTATTTCGCCGCGGAAGCGTTCCAGGAGAAATCCATCGCCATGGCTCGGTCGATCAGTTTGTTCCACTCCCGCTTCTTGTCGTAGTAAATATGCATGGCGTACTGCAATGTATAGTACATCTCATGGGCGTTGTAATTGGCAAAGCTGAAGCCGGTGCCGCTGCCCTCATATTCATTATAGGGAACGACGGTGTCCTTCAGTCCCCCGGTCTCCCGGACGATGGGCAGCGTGCCGTAGCGAAGGCTCATAAGCTGGGACAGGCCGCAGGGCTCAAACAGGGACGGCATCAGGAACGCATCGCAGGAGGCATAGATCCGATGGGACAACCGCTCTGAATAGAAAATATTGGCGGACACCTTGCCCTGATACTTCCACGCAAAATGACGGAACATATTCTCGTATTTTTCTTCCCCGGTGCCCAGTACCACGAACTGTATATCGTTCTGGCACATCTCATCCATCATGTGGGCGATCAGGTCGAATCCCTTCTGATCGGTGAGCCTGGAAACGATACCCACCATGAAGGCAGAATCCTTCTGGATCAGGCCCAGCTCCCGCTGGAGCGCCCTCTTATTCTTGATCTTCTCCTTGCGGAAATTCTTTGCATTGTAGTTGTGCTCGATCAGCTTGTCGGTTTCGGGATTGTACTCGTCATAATCAATGCCGTTGACGATCCCCCGCAGATCGTTGCTGCGGGCACGCAGCAGTCCGTCCAGCCCCTCCCCGTAGAAAGGCTGTTTGATCTCCTCCGCGTAGGTGTCGCTGACGGTCGTGATCGCGTCTGCGTACACCAGGCCGCCCTTGAGGTAATTGGCGTCCCCGTACGCTTCCAGCTTGTCCGGTGTGAAATAGTAGGCGGGAAGGCCGGTGATATCCCGCACCGTTTTTACATCCCACACGCCCTGGAATTTCAGGTTGTGGATCGTCATAATCGATTTCATATCCCGGAAAAACTCTCCGTTATGAAATTTGTCCTTGAGAAGCACCGGGATCAGACCGGTCTGCCAGTCATGGCAATGCACGATGTCAGGCTTGAAATCGATCAGAGGCAGGGCTGAGAGCGCCGCCTTGGAGAAAAATGCAAACTTCTCGATATCCTGATAGATATTGCCGTAGGGCTTGTCCCCGGCAAAGTAATACTCGTTGTCGATGAAGTAGAACTTCACCCCCTCATATTCGGTCTCCAGCACCCCCACATACTGGGAGCGCCATGCCAGATCCATGTAAAAGTGTGTTACATAATCCAGTTTGTTCTTCCACTCCTCTTTCATACACAGATATTTGGGGAGAATCACACGCACGTCATATTCTTCTTTATTGAAATATTTGGGCAGGGAACCGACGACATCCGCAAGACCCCCCGTCTTGATAAAGGGCACACATTCCGACGAAACATAAAGTATCCTTTTCATATATACGAACCTCCGCTCGATAGAATATGATAAAATTATACATCATTTTCTCTATAATGAAAAGCATTTTTAGTAATATTTCATCTATTTCATCCTTTTATGCCCGGTTTTTGTATTCCAGACGAATCTTATCCGCAATCAGCGCGATAAACTCCGAGTTTGTGGGCTTTCCCTTCCCGTTGTTGACGGTATAGCCGAACAGCTCCTCGATTGTATCCATCTTGCCACGGCTCCAGGCCACCTCTATGGCGTGGCGGATCGCACGCTCCACACGGCTGGGCGTGGTCTGATGGCGTTTGGCGATGGTGGGATACAGGATCTTTGTAATGGAATTGAGCATCTCCATGTCGTTCACCGACATGATGATCGCATCCCGCAGATACTGGTATCCCTTGATATGCGCCGGTACGCCCACCTCGTGAATGATATTGGTCACATCCGTTTCCAGGTTATGCTTCATGTATTCTGTCTGGCTTTCAAAGGAATTTGTCTTTTTGAGCCCGGATGCCGCCCGCTGTCTTCCCAGACGGACGCGCTTGATCCGGTTAACCACCGTATCATTGTCAAAGGGCTTCAGAATATAGTAATCCGCCCCAAGGTCAAAAGTATCCTCCGTCATCTTTTCCTGGCTCACCGCAGATATTACAATAAACGCAGGCTTTTTCAGGCTTTCGTCTTGGTTGACACGGTCCATCACCGTAAGTCCGTCCAGCTTGGGCATGATGATGTCCAGCAGTACCACGTCCGGCTGTTTCTCCTTAATGATTTCGATCAGTTCCTCTCCGTTTCCTGCTTTTCCGACAACCTCCAGCTCCTCATCACTGCTCACAATGCGGTCAAGCAACTGTACCATCCTCTCGTTGTCGTCGGCAATTGCGATATTCAGCTTCTCCATTTCATACTCCTCTCATATTATATTCTGTCGTTGCACAGATGCATTTTTTGAGGGCCCTTACCAAAAATTGTCACGCACAAAAACTACTTGTATTATATAACAATCGCCCGTATTCGCAAGAAAATCTTATCTCGCAAAACCGACAGGAAGCCCCTCTTTTCTCCCTGTGCATTGTCCCCTTTTCTCAGATTGATAACGTGGCCGACGCGGTTTTGTGACGGGATTTCAGGAAATATGTTAGAAAAGGTCAGAATTTTCTGTGCGGCATTCGTCAGCCTTCGCCATGCGCCATGGCTCATTTCTCCAACATATTTTCAATAAAGATCCCATAGCCTTTCGTCGGGTCGTTGACAAACACATGGGTCACGGCGCCCGCGATCCGGCCATTCTGGATAATCGGGGAACCGGACACGAGTGTGTCAATATAGGGACAACACTTTTCTGAGATTATTTTAAACTGCATGCGTCTTCGGCATTGTCTGGTCAAAATCAATCAGGCCAGCCAGCTCATCATAGAAATTCCACTCAATGCGGATCGAGCCATCTGCCCCTACCACAATCCGTTTGATGAGTTCCTTTGTCAGCTGCGGGGACAATTCCTTCAGTTCCTGATACTGTATGATCTTTTGCCCATTTGAAACCTGAGTATTGTTGCGTCTCATTTTTTCCGAAAACGTGTTCAGCTTCTTTTCGGCAAGCTGCAGCCTAATTTTCAGGCTCTCCTCTTTCTCAGAGGCTTCCTGCTTTTTCATAAGGAAGTCATCTTTACTGAGGAGTCCGCTTACATAGTCCTCATAGCGCTGCATCTTGCCGGCCCGCAGTCTTTCAATTTTCCTGCGCAGCATCTGGCGCTCATTCTGTAAAACCTGTTCACTGGATCTGTCTGTGCGATTTTCTGCTTTCACCCGTTGGATTTTCTCATCCAACAGACGACACTGCGTTGTAATGGAACGCAGTACAATTTGCGTTAGCTTCTCCTCGTTGATGCGAACATCTTTGCATCTGCTCTCCGGAGCATAGCGGCGGGTGGCACACAGCCAGTTCTTGTTCTGCGGCTTTCCTTTTGACAAACGATTCCCACAACACTCACAGACCAGCAGGGATGTAAATGGATTTGGCGGAGCGGACGGCCTCGACTTTTTACCCGACTTTATAACCGTGCGAGCCTGATAAAACAGTTCTCTGCTGATAATGCCTTCGTGAGTATTGGGAATTACCTGCTGCTGTTCTTCCGGAAGCATCTTCACCCTGTCGCTTCCTACCCGCACCACATGAGACTTGAACGGTACCGTATCACCTGTATAGATACGATTTGCCAGTATGTTGCGAACCGATGTAAAGCTCCATGTCGGCCGTGTCTTGTATTTACCCCGCACTGGCGCCAGATAGACGGACGGTGTGACCGTGCCGTTTTCATTAAGGCGTCTGGCGATCTGTGTTATCGCAACGCCATCAGCAGCCCACCGAAAAATCTGTTTGACTACAAGGGCAGCAGGTTCATCTACTACAATCGTGTTTTTCTTCTCACCTTTCCGATAACCATAGGGCGCCGTTCCATAGACATATTCACCGCTTAGCTTTTTTAGATCCATCGTACTTTTGATCTTCCGGGAAATGTCCTTGCTGTACATCTGATTGATCAGGTTTTTAATGGCCAGTTCCAAACCGCCTGTAGACTCGCCCAAAAGCTGACTATCAAACTGGTCATTAATCGATATAAACCGCACCCCATAAACCGGAAAGACAAACTCCAGATAATGTCCCGCATCCAGATAATTGCGGGCAAATCGGGATAAATCTCTCACTATGATCGTCCGAACCTTTCCGGCTTCTGCCAAACGAAGCAAGCGGTTCATCCCAGGCCGGTTCATGTTGGTCCCGGAATATCCGTCATCTATGATCTCTTCAAAGGCATCTATATCAAGCTTCTGCTCCCGCAGAAACTGGCCGATGCAGGCTCTTTGCGAACGAATGCTGCAGCTTTCCTCCGCAGCGCCGGTTTCCACATCACCATCTTCCTTTGACAATCTGAGGTAGGCTATGTCCAGCTTTTCAGACGGCATTCTGCATCGCCTCGATTCTGTCCATGAATGTGATAAGCGGCTGGAAAGGATCCGCATAGTTGAGTGTAATTCTAATTCTCCTGTCGCCGGAAACATCAATCCGTTTAACCAGATAATCCAGAAGCTCTCTGGTAAGCCCGGGGGACTTCCCATATTGCCTGATAGCCGATACCCATCGCTGGACGCTCTTGGTTGCGCACTCCATGGCCTGCTTGGTTTCCAGCGCCTCGTTTTCCTCCTCCAAAAGTTCTTCTAATTGCCGGCTATACCGTTCTTTCATATAGTCGTATTCGCTGCGGTCAATCAATCGTTTCGTCAGATCCTCCAATAATTGATCCAGCTTTGCTTCCATATTTCTGCGTTTCGCGGACACGCTGACGTACCTCGTTTCCGCATTGTTTTGATAGCGGACCGCCTCAGGCTGTTTCCCGATATCTTCTGCGATCCGCTCCACATCAACGGCCAGCTTCAGCTGCTGGTCCAACAGATTCTTAACTTTTTCCATGAGAAGCTCCTGTCGGACATAATGACTGCTGCATTGCGTATGCGCCGAATAGCGGTAATTGTTGCAGTCAAAGAAAATTCTGCTGGGCGTTTTCGCATTGGGTCTGGCGCAGCCCTTAGAAGAACCCATAGGGCTTCCGCACTCCGCGCAAAACACCCTGCCGCGAAATAAGTCCCGGTAATCCGTTCCAACCCCCGCCCGCTCTTCAAAATGCGCCCGCTTTGCCAGTTCTTCCTGATTGACCCGCTGCACCTTCTGGAACAGATCCTCTGATACGATAGCCGGGTGCGCGTTTTTTATGACCTTCCAGTCCTTTTTGGCTCTCTTTTTTTTGCTTTGCCCCACCTTGTCTCTCTTCACTGTTCCATGGACGCGGTTTCCGATGTACGCCTGGTCTCCGGTTATCTTACGGACGGTTCCCCGAATCCATAACGCATTCTCGTATTTAAGCGCTTTCGTCGTTCCTCGCAGATAACGCAGCTTACCAGGACAAGGGATTCCTGCCATATTCAGTTCCCGGGCAATATGATTAAAACTCATTCCATCAGCGCGCATTTCATAAATCTGCCGCACAATGGGCGCCGTTTCCGGATCAATATCGAAGGTCACGGCTTCCGGGTTTCTGAAATATCCATAGGGAATACTTCCTGCCGCCGGGAGATACTGACCGTTTTCCATCTTTGCGGTAATGCTGGATCGGATCTTTTGAGAAATGTCCCTGACATAGTAATCATTCATGACCATCTTCAGGGGCATTGTCAGGGCAGACGCATTAGCAGCCTCATCCGCACTGTCATATCCATCATTCACACAAATCAGGCGAACCCCCATTTCCGGGAATATTCGCTCGACAAACTCTGAAGTCATCACAAAATGCCGGCCGAGTCTGGAAATATCCTTCACAATAATGCAGTTAATGCGCCCACTATGCAGGTCACAGAGCATCCGTCTGAACTCGGGGCGGTTGTAATCCATTCCCGTATAACCATGATCCGAATAGGTATCCACCAGATGAATATCCGGGTGTTTTCCAATATAGTGCAGTGTCAGCTTTTTCTGATTGCCAATGGAATTTTGTTCTACATCATCGCCATCCTCCGCGGACAGTCGGTTATAGCTGCCGGCAAGAACCGGCGATACTTCCACGCCTTCCGCTGCTTCCTGCTCTTTTACCCTGCTTTTCCGTGCCATATCAGACCACCTCCCTTTTCTGCAGAAGCTCCTGATAATACACAATTTCATCCCGGTAATTAAAGTCAATCCTGATGCGTTTATCTTCATAAATATAGATTTTATCAATCAAGGTAACAACTGCCTCGCGTGTCAGCTCCGTAATGCTCTGGAACCTGGCATATTGCTCAATCCAGCTTCTTCCGGCGCCATTCCCTGACAGGATTTCCGCACGCTGTCCATTCAGCTTCCGCGCGGCATCCTCCGCAGTCTCAATCAGATTGGTATATTTCATACGCATTTTGGCATACTCGTCATGGTCGATCAGATTCTCATTCAGGGCTTCATACAGCTTCATGCGAAAATCCTGATAACGATCAATATCCTGATGCTTTTGCGCAATCTGAATATCCAACCGCTTCGCCCGGACCTCATTGATATTCCCCAGCCCAGGACTTTCAAGCAGCCGGTCCATCTCTGCGATCATTCTGATCTGACTGGACAGCGCATGGAATACCGCCGTTTCCAGCTTGCTTTGTTCAAAGCTATGGCTGCTGCAGCCATTCCCATGTTTATGGCTCGAACATACGTAGTAATAAAATTTCCGTTTTCCTCTTGTGACACCTCTGCGCAGCATTGCCCGTTTGCAATCCGCGCAGAAGAGCATGCCAGCCAAAGGCAGCACTACATCCTGATTTGGTGATTTTCGTGTGTCCCGCTTCAGCATTTTTTGGACGTTTTCAAACATCAGTGGATCCACAATAGGAGGATGATTGTTCGGGACAACAACCCAATCCTCTTCCTGCCGTTCCCGCATCTTCTTGATCTTGTAATTGGGCGTACCGCGCTTTCCTTGAACCAGAGTTCCGATGTAAATTGGATTTGTCAAGATTCGGTTCAGCGTAACAACACTCCACTTTGACTGCGGCGCTGATTGGAAACCGGTCCGATAGCGAAGCCCCTTGCTCTTTTTATACTCAGATGGAGACAAAATCTGTTCTGCGTTCAAATAATCTGCAATCGCATTCTGATTATATCCCCTGACCTTCAAAGAAAAAATAACCCTCACAATCTCGGCTGCATACTCATCGACAACAAGCTTATGCTTGTCTTCGGCTGATTTGCAATAACCATAGCTCGCGAAGGCGCCTAAAAACTCCCCATTTCCCCGCTGAATCCGAAACTGGTTTCTCAGTTTCTTCGACAGTTCGCGGCAATAGGATTCATTCATAATGTTTTTGATCGGAATAATAAGGTCATCCCCGGCAGACGTCTTTTCACTGTCAACATCATCATTGATCGCGATAAAGCGGACGCCAAAAGACGGGAAAATCATTTCCAAATACTTTCCCGTTTCAATATACTCTCTTCCCAGGCGCGACAAATCCTTTACGATGACGCAGTTAATGCGCCCCGTCTGGACAGCCTCCAATATGGAGCGAAAGCCAGGGCGGTCATAATTCGTCCCGGTATAACCATCATCATAAGCCTCACCCGCCAAAGTGATGCATGGGTGCTTCCCGACATAGGCATGGATCAGCTTCCGCTGGTTCGTAATGCTGTCACTTTCATGGCCGGCCCCATCATCCTTTGAGAGCCGATAATAGGCCATAGCATTATATGTTTGCGGTTCCAATTGAACCTGTGTATTTGCAGCAGTAATCGCCATAACAAACCTCCTCGTTGGAATACAAAGGAAATTTGTTTCTGGCGCCTATCCAAGGCGGCTGACCGGGCCGCCTTCATTGACCATGTCTATTATGACCGATTCAATAGCCTCTGTCAATGCCGTACGCAAAATTACAACAAATTTCCAGCTTCTTGACTCATACTGTTTGCGAAAGAAACCAGCCTGTCATGCAGGCTCACTGACGTGTTCGCGTAACCAATTTCAACTACAACCCCATCGTCAAGGTAGCAATAAGGATCTCCTATCTGCTCTACGTAACTTTTAATTCGCTCCTGACATGGTTTGGTTGTATCGATTACAACATCCTGAATATTTTTCAGATGCGAACGGTCTGCCGTTCTAGCGGTAACTTTGTCCATATGATGCTCCTTTTTTGTTTAACCAAAGTATATCCACCTGTGGTATTCTTATGCATACGCAAATGTATTATCTTCTTTAACAAATGCTGGACATACGGGATGCGTTGAAAAAAGACATGGTTGTGGAAGCCGTCATGAAGAGCGACGAATCACCAGGCGGGGATATCAGCGCTTATTGGCGGGGAGGAACGGGACGATGAGAAATAATGGAAAGCTGATTTCCATTCAGAATCTGACATCTGGTCAGAAAAAGACTGGGGATTCACAATTTAAGATTTTATCATTGTGGCTCCATCCGATATCAGAATGGAGCCACAGGCAAAAAATTACAGCTTCAGAGGAAGCTTTACAACCTCACCCGTCTCTGCAGAAAGATCTGCCGCAAATACGATTTCCTGCGTCTTCACTGCATCGGAAAGCGGGCAATCCGTTTCTTTATCATTAACGATACAATCCATCAGATGCGCTACCTCTTCCGGGAACGGATGATGTTTTACATCACCACTGTTTGGGGTAAGTACCGGCAGTTCCATGTAATCCCGCTGTTCGGGGATCATGCCCGGAGACCACAGTTTCTCATTCCACAGGGTGCCTTTGTCACCACAGAGATGTACATTAAACACATACGGACTAATGAAATCATAGCTGCTGCCGATTTTCGCCACCGCACCGTTTTTGAATTTCAGGATAATACAGATTGTTCCGTCAAATTCCAGATCCGTACGCATTTTGCTGGTCTGCGCATACACAGAGACCACTTCATCCTGCATAAACCAACGCATAGCATCCACCGCATGACATCCGCCTGCCAGCAGAGAACTCCCGCCTACGCTCTTCTTGCAGGTCCACTCATAACAGGGAATATCATCCATCACACGGTGGAAATAATCGGCCTCAGCATAAGACAGGTTGCCAAGGAAATCTTTCTGCAGCTTCTTCGCTGCCATAAACAGCGGATTATAGTGCAGAACATAACCTACCAATGTCTTAACGCCGGCTTCTTTTACAGCCGCTTCCATTCGCAGCGTGTCTTCCCATGTCAGGGCTACCGGCTTTTCGATCAAAATATGTTTGTGTGCCTTCGCCGCTTTGATGGTCTGCTCACAATGCATATTATTCGGAGTACAGATCACAACAATATCTACCGCCGGATCTTTCAGGCCCTCGTCATAGTCCGTATATATTTTGCAGCGATCGCCAAGGTTATACTCGTCCGCTTTCGCGCGTCCTTTTTCATAAGAACGGGAAACTATTGCCACTACCTGAGCATATTCGTTCATCTCAAAAGCACGGATGTGTTCACCTGAAACCCACCCTGTGCCGACAATCATAACACCATATACTTCCTTCATTTTGCTCCCTCCAATTATTTGGTCAATGTTCTTAGAGTTTCCATTGCATATTTCACTGTATTTTCTACCAGATAATGCGCCGGAGGTGTCAGTTCGACCACCAGGTCTCCTTCATAGCCAATCTCCCGCATCGCTCTGATAACCGCCGGATAATTGACATCCCCATCAAGAATATTCGTGAATGCGTTGATATTATCGATCTCCATCCGATAATCTTTACAGTGGAACTTTTTAATCCGCGTCCCCATGCTGTAGATCCATTGTTCCGGATAACCAAAACGTCTGGCATTGGCAATATCAAAATAAATTCCCACGTTCCTTCTGCCGGTCTCATCCACAAAGCGACTCAGCTCCATCGGACTGTACAGCATATTATTCCATACATTTTCGATAGCCACATTGATTTCCGACGCATAATCCGCCAGCTCGCAGATGCGATTTTGTGCTAGCTCATACGCTCTCTCATAACGCATATCTTCTGTGAGCATACCGGGGATCACCAGCACGGTATCCGCCCCGGTAATCCGCGCCGCATCCAGCATTTTCTTTACCGCATCCATTCCCTTTTGGGCAATCGTTTCGTCCTCAGATGTAAGCGGATAGACAGAAAAACTTACAATTCCGCCAATACTGCTGATCCGAATTCCACAGTCTTCCGCAATCTTTTCCAACTCCAGCATATCCTGCTCCGTTGAATCTACATTTAACAGACGATTGCGATAACCACTGATGTCCAGCGCATCGGTCACCCCTCCGGAAGGCACGGCCGAAACAGCTCCGGCTGTAAGACAAACTTCGATCGAATCAAATCCCAGCTGCGCTGCAGTTTCTATCGCCTCCCGCACATCATAGGAGTCCGGAAAACAGAATTGATTGATTCCGATTTTCATTTTCGACCTCCTCATCCCTCTTTTTTAACAATATTCTGAAATGCAACTACTGCAAAAATAATCACGCCCTGTATAATCTGTTTGCCTACCTCGCTGATACCGGCCATTGTCAAAAGCGCCATCAAAAACATCATAAAGAACGCGCCCAATACAATTCCCCAGATGCCGCCTTTTCCACCTTCGATGGCATTTCCGCCAATCAGCACCGCTGCCAGGGAGTTCATTACATAATCGCCGCCAACAGTGAGCGATGTAATATTCAGATATCCCGAAAGTATCACTCCCGCTGTCGTTGCCATCAACGCGGAAAATATGTAAGCCGCCCCGATGATTAGGGGATTGATAATACCGCTTAAGCGAGCCGCTTTTGCATTTCCGCCTACGGCGTACACCATGCGTCCAAGTACAGTAAACCGAAGCACAATCCACAGAATCAGTGCCAGGACCAGCCATATCACCGTCGAAACCGGAACGTGAAACAAATACCCTGTTCCCAGACTGCGGATAAATGGAGCCGCACTGCCTGTCGGTGCCCCCTGCGTATAAACATAACAGATTCCTTCCAGTACCGTCATACTGCAAAGCGTCATTACAAACGGCGCAATGTTCAAAAGCAATACACCGATCGCATTTGCCGCTCCAATCGCCAGACCAATCAGCAGGCAGACGGCCAGTCCGCATACACAGTATGCATCCGAACCATTCATCAGGGCAATGCAAAATACATTGATAATCATCACCGTAGATCCCACCGAAAGGTCAATACCTCCCACCAGAATCACCAGCGCCTGTCCAAGTGCAATAATCCCCAGTGCAGAAGCCTGGCGCGAAATCAACAGCAACTGGCTAATCGTAACCGAACCCGGGGCCAGAACCGCCTGAATCAGCACCATGCACAGAACGATAACAATGAGCAGCAAAAGCTGCATGGAACCACCTGACTGCAGGCGACCGTTCCTGATCTTATCTTTCATGGCGCTTTCCCTCCCATAATTTCGAGACTGAATAAATCACCATTGCAACCACCAGCAGGCTGCCTTTCAGCACATACTGATAAAACTGATTTACAGCCAGATTGTTCATAACATTGGAAAGCATACCAATCAAAAACGCTCCTAAAATGCTGCCGGACAAAAGTCCGATGCCGCCGCTCATGGACGTGCCGCCGATCACTGCCGCCGTTATGGAATCCATCGAATAAGGCGTGCCACAGGTCGGATCTCCCACCCGCATTCTACAGGCCAGAAGCATCCCTGTGACTGCCGCGCAAAAACCGCAGAGAACGTATGCTTTCACACTGTTCTTTTTGGTATCAATTCCCATTGCCATTGAAATTCGTTGGTTCTTTCCAATCGCATAAATCGCCACTCCGCTGCGTGTATGATACAAAATCAATCGTATCACAAGATAGAGCAGCATCATTATAATGATCGGATTACTGATGATCGTCCATTTCTGATACACAAATTTGGCAAGCGTTTTATTAATTCTTCCTCCCGCCCTCGGAAGAATCCACAGCGCGATACCACTGAGGATCGTACTTGTACAAAGTGTAGTGATCAACGGCGGAACTTTCAGAAAATTAATACCAATGCCATTCACCGCACCAACCGCAATACCCGTGCCCAACACGACAAAAATACCAAGCGCGATCATCGTCGGATTGTCTGTATCCAATGTTTTCGCCGCCACTGCTGTGCAGACACTGATCAGAGAACCTACCGACAGATCAATCCCTCCACTGATAATTACCAGTGTCTGTCCAAGAGCAATACAGGCTAAAGGAACGCACTGCGTAAGCAAATTCGTGATATTATATAATGATCTGAAAGATTCTGAGCTAATGCACATTCCGATGAAAACAACTACCAGCAGAAAGAAGATGATAAATACTCCTTTCATCTGCGGCGAAAAAAAGGTTCTTTTTTTCATATCGGCTACCTCACTCATCATCCGGAAGATTACTGGCCGCCCGCATAATCCTTTCTTCTGTAATCTCACTGCGCGGCAACTCGCGTGTAATCCTGCCCTCATAAAATACCAGCACCCGGTCTGACAGGCTGACCAATTCCATCATGTCGCTCGTCAGCATCAGAATTCCGATTCCGCTGCGGGCCAGTTCGTCAATAATCTGATAAACGAACATCCGCGCGCCCACATCGACTCCCTTTGTCGGCTCATCGATGATCAGTATCCGTGGTTTCGTCATCAGCCAGCGTGTCAGCATCACTTTCTGCTGATTGCCGCCGGATAGGTTGGCAACATCCTGCTCCATCGAAGATGCTTTAATCTGCATTCGATCTATATGTTCATTGATCTCTGTCGTTTCCTGATGATGTCGGACAAAGCCAAGACGGCTTCTGCGGTAGAGCGAAGCCAGAGCTCCGTTCTTACGCACCGTCTCACTGAGGATCAGGCCATCCCCGCGCCGGTCATTGGTCACATAAGCCACGCCATTGCGAATCCGCTTACGAATGCCTCTGCTTTTGAATTCTATCCCGTCTGCCACAATTTTCCCGTGCGCAAACGGAATATCACCAAAAATCGCCCGTACAACTTCACGCTGTCCCTGACCTTCCAATCCTCCCAATCCTACGATCTCTCCGGCGCGCACCTGCAAATTTGCACCGACCAGTTTACCCGGAATATTCAGATCTTTGACCTCAAGCAGCACTTCCCCAAACTCTGCATCTTCACGATCCGGATAGATATCTTCCAGCACACGTCCGACCATCATGGTGATAATCTCATCCTTGGAAAACTCGGAAACCTGCCTTGTTTCCACACGTGTGCCGTCTTTCATCACTGTAATTCTGTCTGCAATCTGAAAAATCTCATCCAGACGATGGCTGATATAGATGATTGCCACATTTTCATCCCGAAGCTGCCGGATGATCCGAAACAAGCGTGCCACTTCATTTTCATCAAGCGCGGCCGTCGGTTCATCCAATATGAGGATTTTCGGTTCAGACAATAATGCGCGCGTAATCTCTACGCATTGTTGCTCCGCCAGAGGTAAGTTGCCAACCCGCGCATCCGGATCCAAGCGATAGCCTAGGCGATCATTTATGCGCAGTATCTCTGCTCGCATCTGCTGTTTATTAAGGAGGCCCTTTAGGGTTGTCTCCCGTGCAAGAAACACATTTTCCCTGACCGTAAGGTTTGTCAGCAAGCTCGATTCCTGATGAACAAATCCGATACCCAACTGAATCGATGCGATCGGATTCGCAATCTCTACCTGGCGTCCGGCCAACCGGATCGTTCCGCTATCCGGCCGCACCGTTCCGCCCAGCATATTCATCAGCGTACTTTTTCCGGCGCCATTCTCGCCTACAATGGCGTGGACTTCGCCCTGTTTCAGCCCGAAGTCCACGTTATTCAGCGCCACTACTCCAGGGAATTGTTTTGTGATCCCGTTCATTTCGAGATAATAATTATCCACTTTCGCTTCCCCCCCAGAAAATACAGATTAATGATCGGAAGCAGCCCCTTCGCCTGTGAGGCCCTGGGAGCCATCGTTTCCATTTCCGTAAAGAGCAACGATCTGCTCTTCCGACATATGGGTCTGACCCCAGAAGCTGTCAGAAAGGTCTTCACGAACATAATCGTCTACTTCATCGTTACCAAAGGACGGAATATCAATAATGATATCTTTCTCGCCTTCATAAGTGCCATCCAGGATCTCGAAGCCCAGCTCTGCGCCATAAGAGAACAGCCATGCCGGCAGGGAAACCGCGATACAGGACAGTCCTTCATCCTTATACTTTGACCACAGTTTCAGGAAACCGTTGCAATCTTCACCCATCATCGGAACCCAATCTCTGCCGGCCTCTGCCCAGGCTTCGATTGCCGCACGGGTCATGTCACCGCCGGAAGACCAAACTGCATCAATATCATCATAGGTTGCCAAAAGATTCTCAACGATCGGTTTTGCTGTTGCGTAATCCCAGTCAGCGTACTCATCTGCAAGAATGGTTACTCCCGGATACTCCGCAAACGCATCCATCGCACCTTCCATTCTCAGCACCTGGCTGGAAAGACCTGCCATACCATCCAGACAAATGATGTTGCCTTCACCGCCGATCTGCTCGCACAGCCACTTTGCCCCTACATAACCGAAATCATAGTCTCTGGCTACTACTGAAACGTTGTACTCATCCGTCGCATCCGCCAGCGGAGAAGTGCAGTCTACTACTACGATCCCTTTTTCATAAGCTTCTTCCACAACCGCCGCAACAGATTCCGCTGAAATCGGCTGTAAGATCAACATATCTACGTCTTTTGCAATCAGGTCTTCGATGTCGGAAATCTGCTTATTCACATCGTTGTCTGCATTGTAGATGTAGTACTCTTTTACCTTTCCGCAATCATTCAGATAAGCCTCCAGCTCGTTTACACACTGGATACCATACGTATTACCTACCCATACATTGGAAAAGCCAACTACGTAACCTTCCTCCTCTTCGGCCATAGCCGCTGCCGGGCTCACTGAAAATGCAAGAGCCGCCGCCATAGATAAAGCCAACAATTTCTTCATGTGTTTTCCTCCCTTTCTTATAAAAATATATTCCGGTTTTGTGAAATACCTTCTATTCCACTAATTTCATTGTAAAATGCGATTATGTTATATTCAATATCATTTACGATTAGATTTATAACAATTTTGGCTTTTTCTGGTACAATCTCTCTACCTGTGATATACTGTAGGCAAACCTTTGGGAAAGGAGTTTTTCTATGCGTGATTATAACTGGGAATTTGATTTTGATTCAACGTTTCCCATTCATGTGTTCAATTATACAGTCTTTGGACATAGGGATCAGCTCCACTGGCATCGCTATTATGAGATCGGGCTTGTGGAAGAAGGGACCGGTACGTTTCAGTACGTCGGGAAATCATTTCCCTCCTGTGCCGGAGATATTTTTGTGACAAATAACTATGAAAGCCATGTAGCAGTCACGGATAACCCTTTACAAAACTATACCTTTTTAATTATGCTGCCTAATTTTATCTCCAATAACAGCATTCATGTGATTAACCAGCAATACCTGAGTACTTTTCAATATAATCCGCTCCATTTTATTAATCGGATCCCCGCTCAGACAGAAGCCGCACAGACAATCGGCAGCCTTATGCGGCAGGCGCGGGCTTTTTATCAGAAACAGGACACAGCCTGGCAGTTAGAAGTAGATATCTTAACACGCTCTATTTTGCTGGAATTATATCAATACTATTCAAAAAATCGCAATAAAGATGTGGCTTCGCTGATTTCCAATCCCAAAATGCGTCTTGCCCAGCAGTATATCAGCAACAATTACAACCGCGCTCTTACTGTCAATGAGGTCGCCGGTTATGTCGATATGAGTCCTTCCTATTTTCGTCATGTTTTCAAAGAGACGATTCAGATTTCTTTCAAAGAATATATCACTCAGCTAAGGCTGGCGAGAGCCTGCACACTCCTGCAAAGCACTGATCATACGATCAATGACATTATCGAGGAAGTCGGCTACAGCAATTTCAGCCAGTTTTACCGTGTGTTCCGCAAGTATTATAATGCTACCCCTGCAGAATACCGCGACCAGAATCTCGATATGTGATGTATCCGGATATCTTCCACGTCAAAGCTGCGGCTCTGCCTGCTGCAGCTTTTGACTGAATATTTTTAACGACGCAAGCTCTATCTGAACTTGCGGTCTGAAACAACACCCAGAGAGGGAACCACTGACTATAAGTCGGCATATAGGAAACTTATGAAGAAATGCGAATCACAGGAAGAGACCATTAAAATCTCAGGCGTGAGATAAGGCGGCTAAAGGGATTTCCAGAGGATCCTTGGGCAGGCAAACCGCGACGCAGTGCGTATGCGCAAGGACGTGGCAAAGGCATATGCCGAAACGGTGACCATACGTAACCGATCGATGGAGATGTACGAAATCATCGAAAAGGAGTCCCTTGATAAGGAAGCCGTATAATATCATAGCATTCCGCAGTGATGACCGTATCGCTGATTGCCGCAAAAATCCTGGCGTTCTCGCCACATACCGCAACCAAAACGGCAATCTATACCAGACGATGTCCGACGTCTTTAACGGGCAATCTGGAATAGTTTCCCTCTCATTTTATACGGTGCAGTATGCCACGCTCCGCTTCCGTCAGAACTGGAAATAAATAAACTGGCTTGCATCAAACCCCGGCCCGTACACGCCGAATATCAGAATACCGAAAATTCCAGCAAAATATACAAGCCAGCGCAGCCATATCCCCTGCCTGCACAGCCATTCGATCAGATTGATCCTGCGGTATTTACAGATATCGGCGATCAGCAAAATAACCAGAGCAACCGCCAGAAGGTTCCGTGTCGCCAGAGTAAGCCCCATGGCCTCCAGATTGTCGCCCCAGGTAAACCAGTAGCTGTCCCTCAGCCCGGCCATCGTCTTCATGATAGAGAGCCCCTGCCTGAAAGTAGCGCGGAAAAAAACCCAACTGACATCCACCAGCCCGAAAGTGATCAGCATCTGCAGCAGCTTATGGCTAAATACGTTCTTATCTATTTTGAAAAGCTTCATTATCTTTTCCCGGAATGGTTTCAGCCACTCGCCAACTACCTGATATGCTCCGTTCAGGCCGCCCCATACCACAAAATGCCAGCTTGCGCCGTGCCAGAGGCCGCTGACCAGAAATACGATCATCAAATTGATCCATTTCCGCAGCTTGCCCTTCCGGTTTCCCCCAAGCGGTATATACAGATAATCTCTGAACCAGGTTGATAACGAGATATGCCATCTCCGCCAGAAATCCGATACAGAAACTGCAAAATACGGCGTATTGAAATTTTCCATCAGCCGGAAACCCATCACCCTCGCAGCCCCGACCGCGATATTTGAATAGCTGCCGAAATCACAGTAGATCTGGAAAGCGAAGCATATGGTAGCCACCATAAGCTGGAAGCCTGTCCGTTCCGTATACGTGTCATATACGCTGTCCACCACGATGGCAAGGTATTCTGCCAGCACCACCTTCTGGAAATATCCGTACAGCATCAGCAAAAGACCACTTCTTACCCGTTCAAACTCAAATTTATGCTTTTCATTGATCTGTATCAGCAGATTCTTAGAACGCTCAATCGGCCCCGCGACAAGCTGTGGGAAGAAGGAGACAAACAGCGCGTATTTGAAGAAGTTTTTTTCCGCACAGACTTCCTTCCGGTATACATCCATCGTATAGCTGAGCGCCTGAAACGTATAGAAAGAAATTCCGACCGGAAGAATCACGTCAAACGCCGGAGCCTGAGCCCGGATCCCCACCAGCCCAAGCAGGCGCACCACCGTCCCTGCGGCAAAATTAAAATATTTAAAGAAAAACAGGATAGAAAGATTGCTGATAAAGGAGAGTGCAACATACAGATCCTTCCTGCGCTTTCTTTTCTTTTCATCCCCGATTCTGTCCGCAGAACCGATCAGCAGGCCTGAGGCATATGTAATTACCGTGGACGCCAGCATCAGCAGTGCATACTGTGGGTTCCAGCACATATAGAAGAAATAGCTGCATGCGAGCAGGAACAGATATCTTGCGCGATGCGGTATGATGTAGTAGCACAGGCAGACTGCCGGGAAAAACAGAAGAAATTCTATTGAATTAAACAGCATAATTTATTCCTCCCAATCAAATTCCGTGTTAAATCCCGACTCCAGATCACGTTTGTACAAAAGATACTCTTCTTCATACGCCGCATATCCTTCTTCCTCTTTATGGTTTTGAAGACTATAATTCTCATGCAGATATTTCCCAATATATCCGGTAACCTTTCTCTGGCCGCTTAAATTAAGATGCGCCCAGTCACGGAAGTCCGTCTCAAAATCAATCCCGGCCGCCTTACTTTTCTGTAAAAACAGAAAGGGGATCCCTTTCTTGGCCAGATACTTTTCAAACGCCAGAGACGCTCCCTGCCGGTATTCATAAGCTGATTGTGAAGAGCTGAAGGGAGTGGCGTAAACAATAAGTTCAATGCCATTCTTTTCGCAGATATCCGCTATTTTTTCAAAATATTCCAGGCTAACTGACGGAATTTCAAGTTCAGGAATATCCAGCCCCATATCTTTGTTCCGATATACGGTCGTATCCAGTTTCCCTCCCCTGTAATACGGCCTCGTATGGAAATCCGCGCTCTTCAGCGACTGCCATCTGCTGTGATATTTTAAAAACGGGATATACCAGGACAGTTTGTCTTTCCATGATAAATCCGGCAGAAATGTATTCAGCATTTCTGCCTTTATTTCGTCATTGCGCATTCCGTCAAACGCCATTCGGAGCCTCGCTTTACTGCTAAAAAATTTTTCATAGTAAATATAGTAGCCTTCCAGGAGCAGCACTTCTGGCTTTTGATATTTTAAAGCTTCTTTCAGCAAAAAATAGGACATCGGGAGAGTCTGCTCCGGGCTGGCCATCACGTAAGCTGTCATTCCATATTCCTCCCACAGTTGATTAGGCTGAAGGGCATAAAACGCATGGCTGCTCCCAAGTCCCAAAACATCAACCGTATTTTCCTCCATCTCATAAAAAGAATGGATCATATCCATGGAACCGCCGGTTTTCAATCTTAATATCTCAGAAATATGTATAAACGCAACTAAAAATAAAATCAAAAAAACCGTTCCGGCCAATACCCGGTAAAATTTTTTCATACTATTTGTTTCTCCCCTCAATAGCACTCTATTCGCAAACATTCCGACTTATTTTTCAAAATCCAAAACTTAGTATAGCAGATAAGCCCCTTTAAAAACAACCCTGACTTTCAGCATCAGAAGTTATGGCTGAGGAAACTCAGGCAATATTTTGATTGACAGAGGCGTTTTTTTCAAATATAATAATGATGGAAACAGAGATGTTTTCTCGCTTCGCTTAAAGCATGATGTGTGACGGTTCTGACACATCGGTAAAATAAAAACTGACCGAGCGATGGAGATGTGTGACGGTTCTGACACATCGGTAAAATAAAAACTGACCGAGCGAAGTTTTGCGGGTTAGCGCCGAAGGGTTCTAACCCGTTTTTACAGGAGAAAAAAATGGATTACGATGCAGAAATACGTTCTTTATCACATAATTTTTATTCCGCATATCCGATGACTCATTACCCGGAGCTTATGCGGAAAGAGGGCCGTCCATATACTTGTCTCATTATCGATACGTGTGACGATTATCTAATATGTATCCCATTCCGTTCTTCTATATCACACAACGAGGCGTTCCTGTTTAATGGGACAAATCGGGCAAAACGCACACGCTCAGGACTGGACTACAAGAAAATGGTATTGGTACAGAATTTATCCTACATAGCTGATTCACCTGCCGTTGTTGATTCAGATGAATATGCGATGGTGATTAAGAATTTCAAAAGAATCGCAAGGGAATCAAACGCTTATATAGACGATTACGTGAAACACATGACAGGCCTTGCGCCATTACATCATCGGGAGTTTTCCAGGAAATATCATTTTTCTACCCTTCCGTATTTCCATGACATACTTAAACTACCAGTTTGACTCCATCAGATCTTGGGTTAGGCCGTGAAGTACCCACCGCCTCACTTTGAGTATTACATCTGCACTGTTCTGCAAAACAGAAAATCTGAATTTCGGACATCATAAAATATGATACTGGGTCAGATATTTACAATGCGAAGCGCTATGATATCATACCTCACTCATTGTTGTTTTTTCCTAATTGATATTCCCCTTAAACCCCCTACCCATCAGATCATGGAATATTCAGGCATTATAGAGCCGCACACCAAATTCATGGCTCATTCTGGTGGGATGCCCCTTCGTATGCTGCGGCATATGATAAATATCTTCATAATGATTTCTTGCCAGTATCTTTTCTCCCTGTTTCAGCACAAGGAAAACACTGATGTTTTCTCCAAATCGCTCATCAAATCCGTCAGCGGATGCGTCCAATTGTATTCCGAATCATGCATAATACCAAGTCCTATCTCCGTACAGAGCTCATAAAATACCATCTGATCCACATGGACATGAACACGGATCATATTAAAGCCGCATGCCTTCATAGCAAGCAGATCACGTTTATACCGTTCTCTACTCATGGCTGACACGTAATTATCCGGGAAATATGCCGTTCCCCGCACATAGAACCGATTGTTATTGAGCACAAAGATGGTCTGCGCTTCATCCCGCAGCATTTCAATCTTTCTGAAACCCGTTATCTCCCTGTAGCAATCTGTCGTTATCGCGTTTTCACTTTCCAGCCACAGCTTAATCTGGTAGGTATAAGGGGTGCCCTGATCCCAGGTACTCCACAAAGAGACACCCCTAATTTCACCGGACAGCTCATAAATCCCATCCCTGTCCACTGCACAGGAGCCCGTATAACAGATTTCTTTCGTAAAATTGTCAATGCACGCCCCGCGCAGTACATATTTGCCCCTGCCTGCCGTTTCCACCTCGCCCCGAAAGGTAATTCCAGCCACCGATAAATCTTCCGACAGCACATAGGAAAACTCCGGTTTTCTCTGAAACCACGCTCCACTGCAGCCTTCGAGGACCACGCTTCCATATATTCCCACCGGATTTACGTCCCGCTGCACAAAGGTATCGGAATGCTCGTACGTGCCCTTAACCATATTACGGTATACGTCAAAGGTTCTTCGCATCGGATCATCCTGATCCACCTCTTTATCCCAAGGCGACCACACCTTTACAATCAGCCGGTTCGTTTCACCTCTCTTCACCGCATTCGTGACATCAAAGGAAAACAGAGCCGAATAGCCCTCATGCTCCCCAAAAAACACGCCGTTAAGCCATACCTTACAGTAATAGTCGACATTTGTAAAACGCAGGATATACCTGTCATCCTCACCGGCAATCTGAAATTCGTTTTTATACCACCATGGCGCATCATTAAAATACCGGAGTTCCCTTCCCCAATAGGGCTTATCCGAAAATAATAGCTGAAGATGTTTCAGCTCGGGAATTTCCTCCCATTCAGACATCTGCGGTCCCTGCAGTATGAGATTTAAAAAATATTACGGGCTTTCTCCTAAAAAATATATAAACGGTCAGTCATCTGGTCTCTGATAAAACCTGCTTTACGTCTCTCCCTCCTTTACGTGAACCTCCCGACAATTGAATTGCCGAAGCTTAGGCGGCATTTTTCTCCTGAATGTGTTTCGATCCGCGCAGATCATTCCCGTTTCTTTTGGTCAATGAATTAGGATAAGCGCCAGAAACGCCCTAGTTTCAGGGATTTCCTGTGTTGTCCCTATTATAACTCACTCACATGCCCTGGATGATGCCCCCGGTCAGTTCCAGCAGTTCCCCGTCTGTGACCTGAAGAACCAGTCCTTTGTTCACATCGCTGCCATTCACCCGGACTTCCTGAATTTCCACCGCGTACTCCTTAGGCTCTCCGTCTACGGAGCAGAGGATCGACGCCTCCCCCGGCTCCACCTCCTGCCGGTAAGCCACCTCGTAAAGCTGCGTATCCCTGGTCAGGGAAGCCAGGCTGCTGACTTTGCCGTAAATGCCGTCTTTACGGTTCTGAATGATCTCGCCGATCTTGTAGCCCTCGCTGTAATGGATGATGCCGGACACCTCACCCGGGCTGCCCTGCCGTCCTTTCACGATGGAGATCACATCCGCGTTATACAGGGTCCCGCCCCGCACATCCAGCAGTTCCCCGGTATCCACATCGCTGATCCCATGCCCCAGCGCGCCAAATCTTCCCTCCTGGTCCACATAGGTGAGCGTTCCGATCCCCTGGGTGTCGTTTCGTACCCAGATACCTGCCCGGTATTCCCCCTGCTCATCCTGTACCGGCTGTACCTGCAGGCTGAGCAGTTCCCCCGCCCGGTCCACCTCCAGCACCACACTGCTTCCCCCGCATTCGCTGATGCAGGAGATCAGCTCTTCTTTCGTGGAAACCTCCTCCCCATTTACGCTCTGAATATAATCGCCGGATCTTACTATGTTTTCTGCCGGGCAGCATACGGTTCCGTCCGCGCCGGTGATATCCCCTGTGTCCACCACCAGGATGCCATCCGTCTCCAGATAAATTCCGATGGGCATACCGCCTGCGTAAATTTCCTGCCTGGGGGCCACGCTGACGCTCATGGTTTTCAGCGGGATCTGCCCGAACAGGCAGTAGGAGACCTCGTAGGCTTCCGTCCTGCCAGAGAAAGCCGCGCTCTCCCCGGATACGGCTGTACCCGCGCCTGTGGAGGCCTCCTCTGCGTCATATTTATATGAGACATTTTTGATTTCCTTTTTCACAAGGCTTTTGGCCAGCCCATGAAAGAAATCCGGGATTTCCCCCGCCTCCGACACCAGAATGGCATCCGGGATCTGGTTTCCCACCGCCGCCCAGCTGCAATAGCCCAGGCCGACAATTCCAAGGAAAAGCAAAAAGCACACGAATTTTCTGTATTTCTGTCTGTTATTCATCTTTCGCACCTCGCTTTCGCAAAAAAATAAAATAGAATCCTCGCGGAGCGTTTTTGTGTCATAGGGAACGAAGTTTCCTATGACATAAACAAAAAAGCAGCGGCCAAAATTTCAGCCTCTGCTTTCAGTATGTGGAATAATCCTCAAACCACACTAGTATTCTTTTGCTTTTTTTGCCAGTTCTTTCATTTCCCTGGCATTGTCCAGCACCTTTTCGGTGATTCTAGCTCCTCCCAGGATCCGGGCCAGCTCCCGGACGCTCTCCTCTTCGGAGAGCAGGCCGATGTTCGTCACTGTTGTGCTGTTTGCAGGTTTTTTTTCAATAATGTAATGGCGGTCTGCCATCGCCGCAATCTGCGCCAGATGGGTAATACAAAGGATCTGGTGGCTGGCAGCCACCGAAGCCATCTTTTCAGATACCTTCTGGGCCGTGCGCCCGCTGATCCCCGCGTCGATCTCATCGAAGATCAGGGTCTCCACCGCGTCCCGGTCCGCCATGACTGTCTTGATCGCCAGCATAATCCGGGAGAGCTCGCCTCCCGAGGCGACGCTGCCCAGGGGCTTTGGCGGAAGCCCCGGATTTGTAGAGATCAGGAAACAGATCTCATCCTTTCCATTCTCACCCGGCTCCTTTTTCTCCTGAAACCGGATTTCAAAGCGCACATCCAGAAAATTCAGATCCTCCAGCGCTGCGCGGATCCGGGCCGAGAGCTGTTTCGCATAGGATTTGCGGATTTCGGAAATTTCATCCGCCGTTTTTTGCAGTTTTTTTTCTGCCTCCTCATACTGTTCCCGCAGCCTGTCCAGATAGGCGCCGTAATTGGCCAGAATTTCAATGCGCCGCTTTTTCTTCTCGCATTCCGACAGGATCTGATGAATAGAATTCCCATATTTTGCCTTTAGATGGTTGATCAGATCCAGGCGTTCCTCCGTCATGCGCAGCTCTTCTTCGTCAAAAGTAAACTGATCCTGGTAATCGGACAATTCCCGGTTGAAGTCGCTCATCAGAGATTCTACGTCTGCCAGCGTATCCCTCAGCCGGCACAGAGATTCGTCGTAGGAACTCACGGCGCTTATGGCGCGCACCGCACGCCCGATTTCGTCGCCGGCTCCCGAACAGCCCGCCGCCCCCGTCAGGGTTCCCGTCTCCTGCAGGGCTTCCATGATCCTCCGGCCATTGGCCATCCGGCGGTGGGCGGCCTCCAGTTCCTCATCCTCTCCCGGCCGCAGCGCAGCGGCCTCGATCTCATTGACCTCAAACCGGACAAAGTCCAGTTCTTTCTCCCGGTCCGCCTCGTCCGAAGAGGCTTCCCGCCACTTGCTCCGCGCCCTGTAAAAGCTGGCATACTGCTCTTTACACAGGCGAAGCTTCTCTCTAAGACTGTCCCCCGCAAAGCTGTCCAGGATCCCAAGATGATTTTTTTCGTACAGCAGGGACTGGTGTTCGTGCTGTCCGTGGATGTCGATCAGTTCCTCCGCCAGAGTGCGTACGCAGGATACCGGCACCGTCTCTCCGTTGATCTTGCTGACGCTGCGCCCTCCTTTGTATTTTCTGGTAATAATGATCTCGTCCTCCTCAAAGGGAATATCCTGTTCCGCAAGAATCTGGCGCACCCGGGGACTTTTGCTGGAAAACACTAACTCCACCAGGGCATAATCCGCATCCTCCGGAAGGTAATCCCTGAAATTGCCTGTACCCAGTGCAATGTTCACGGAGCCTATGACGATGGATTTGCCCGCGCCGGTCTCGCCGGTCATAATGTTGAGCCCGCTGCCGAATTCCACCTCCGCCTCCCGGATCAGCGCCATGTTTTTTACATGTAAACTTAACAGCATATTTTCTCCCGCTCTCTATTTTCCGACGATCTGCCTGATCTTTTCCATCACCGCCACCGTATCCTGTGCAGTGTGAATCGCGCACATGATCGTGTCGTCCCCGGCAATGCACCCTGCCACCTCCGGCCAGTTCATCGCATCGATGGCCGCCGCCACCGCCATAGCCATACCGGACACCGTTTTCACCACCAGAATATTCTGGGCCATGTCCATAGAAATAAAACCTTCCTTTAGTACCCTGAGATACTTCTCATTCATACCGGTACTTTGGTTCTGCACCAGAGCGTACTTCTGGCGTCCGTTTGCCCCCGGTATTTTCGTGAGCCCCAGCTCCCGGATATCCCGGGAGACCGTAGCCTGCGTCACCCGGCAGCCCACCCGGTTCAGCCGTGCCACAAGCTCCTCCTGTGTCTCAATATCGTACTTGCCTATCAGATCTATGATCCTGGCATGTCTGTTCATCTTCATAACCGCATCCTCTTTCTGTGTCAGTCATTTATCTTCACAGCAACATCCTCTTCCCGGATCAGTTATTCATCTTCTCACGGAGGATCTCAAGAAAACTGGTATTCTTTGTCTTAATCATCCGAACCCTGCGGTCGGACCGGGAAATCACGATCCGGTCGCCGGAATTCAGCTTCACGGAAGTATCACCGTCAAAGGTGGCTTCGGCCCCGTCCGCGCCGGTATTGTTTCTGGAACCGATCTCAATGGCGATCTCCACATCATCGGGCAGCACAATGGGCCTGAAATTCAGCGTATGGGGCGCGATGGCGGTCAGCAGCATTAAAGAAGCGCTCGGCGCCACAATCGGCCCTCCGGCCGACAGATTGTAGCCTGTGGAGCCTGTGGGCGTGGAAATGATAATCCCGTCCGCCGAGTAGGAAGCAAGAAGCACGCCTCCCACATATATATTAAAATCCACCACCCGAAGCCGCCCGATCCGGCGGATAACGATATCATTCAAGGCGATGTCATCCAGCCGCTTCCGGTTCTGATGCATTGCCCTGCCGCAGAGCATCATCCGCATCTCCACAGAATATTCCCCCGCGATCAGCCTGTCCAGCGCGGGGCGGATGCTGGTATGCTCGATCTCCGCCAGATAGCCCAGCGTCCCCATGTTGACGCCGAGAAGGGGCAGAGAACATTCCACCAGATCTCTGGCCGCCTGGAGCAGCGTACCGTCTCCTCCCAGCACCAGCACGCATTCCACATCCTCCGGAATACTCCCGGCGTCCGTATATTTGTACTGCCCGGAGGCGCCGCTGGCCTCTTTTTGCTGAATATAACACTTTTTCCCTTTTTCTTCCAGATATTTCCGGATAAAACCCGCCGTTTCAAACTCCGGATCCTTCTGGTAATTTGTTATCACATAGAATGTATTGATCTGCTTTTCCATGATACACCCCGCAATTTATGCTTTTGTTTTCACCGGGCTGTTCAGGGCCCCGTGCGCCTTTGCCACCGTCTGCTTCACCGCTTCCCCGGAAACCCGGCTTGGGGCCGGACCCGCCGGTACTTTTTTCAGATGCAGCAGATACTCGATATTGCCCTCCGGCCCTTTGATGGGGGAAAACTCCAGTTCCATGCTCCAGAGGGCAATCGCCGAGGCATAATCGATCACTTTCTCTATAACTTCCTCATGCACTTCCGGCGCGCGCACCACGCCTTTCTTGCCCACCTTCTCCCGTCCCGCCTCAAACTGGGGTTTGATCAGGCAGACGATCTCTCCCACCGGAGCCATTATCTCCCGAACCGGCAGCAGCACCTTCGTCAGGGAGATAAAGGATACGTCGATGGATACGAAAGCAGGCGGCTCGCCGATATCCTCCGGATGCATATAGCGAATGTTGGTCCTCTCCATACAAACTACCCGCTCATCATTCCGAAGCTTCCAGTCAAGCTGCCCATGGCCCACATCCACGGCATAGACCTTCACCGCGCCATTCTGAAGCATACAGTCCGTAAATCCCCCGGTGGAGGCTCCCACATCCATGCAGATCTTCCCCGCCGGGGTGACATCAAAACAGGCCATGGCTTTCTCCAGCTTCAGGCCGCCACGGCTTACGTATCCTGGCTGGCTGCCCTTTACCTCCAGGGATGAAGTTACATCAATTCCCGTACCGGCCTTGTCCTCCCGCTGCCCGTCCACAAACACGCTGCCGGCCATGATGATTGCCCTGGCCTTCTCCCGGGATGGCGCCAGGCCCTGCCGTACCAGCAGCACATCCAATCGTTCCTTCATCTCTTTTTGCTCCAATCTTTTTCAGGGATGATACAGTGCAATGACCTTCTTGAAAATCGACTCCGCATCGATGCACACCTCGGCTTTCAGCGCCTCCACATTGCCGTGTTCAATGTAATCATCCGGAAGGGCGATCTGCAATACCTGCACGTTCGCGCCTGTCTCATTGTAATACTCCAGCACCTTCTCACCGAAGCCGCCGTTTTTCACATTCTCTTCCATAGTGACTACAAGCTGATGATCCCGTGCCAGTTTATCCAGCATTTCCTCATCCACCGGCTTTACAAAACGGGCGTTGACTACAGTACAGTGGTATCCCACTTCCTTCATCATCTCCCGGACCTCCAGCGCGGTTTTTACCATGCTGCCCACCGCCACCAGAGCAAGGCCGTTTTCATCATATAACATTTCGCTTTGCCCAACCCGGATCGGGGCGCGGAACTCCCGCAGGCCGTCGTAAGCCTCTCCCCTCGGATAGCGCAGCGCGATGGGGCCCTCGTATTCGATGGCAAACTTCAGCATATCCGCCAATTCCCACTTGTTTTTAGGGGCCATCACACACATATTGGGGGCCATGGACAGAAAGGACAGATCAAAGATTCCCTGATGGGTCTCCCCGTCGCTGCCCACCAGGCCCGCCCGGTCCACCGCAAACACCACGGGAAGATTCTGAATACAGACGTCGTGCAGCACCTGGTCAAACCCCCTCTGTAAAAAGGAAGAGTACACGGCCACCACGGGCTTCATTCCCCCGGCCGCCAGTCCTGCGGCAAAAGTCACCGCATGCCCCTCGGCGATCCCCACATCATAAAACCGGTCCGGATACATATTGCGGAAGCGTTTCAGCCCTGTGCCATCCGGCATCGCCGCCGTCACCGCCACCAGCTTTGGCTCCCTGGCTCCCATCTTGCACATCACAGTGGAAAACACATCCGTGTAGGCCGCTTTCTTTTTCCGGTTTTTCGGCAGGCCGTTCTCAATCTCAAACGGCTCCGCCCCGTGGAATCTGGCCGGCATCCGTTCTGCCGGTCCGAACCCCTTCCCTTTTTTCGTGAGAACATGCACCAGCACGGCGCCGTTCGCCTTTTTTGCATCCCGAAGCACCCGGGACGTCTGCGCGATATTGTGTCCGTCCACCGGCCCCAGATAGGTGATGCCCATCTCCTCGAAAAACATCCCCGGCACAAGGAACTGCTTGATTCCCTGCTTTGTGTTGCGCAGGCCGCGGATCAGCTTATCGCCATACCTCGGGATTTTGTTCAGTGTATTTTCCACGCTGGTCTTAAATCCCGTGTAACTCTCCGCCATACGGATATTGCTGAGATAACTGGAGATGCCGCCCACGTTCTCCGAGATGGACATATTGTTATCGTTCAGGACAATAATAAAATTTGTTTTGAGCTGAGCCGCGTTGTTCAGCGCCTCATACGCCATGCCGCCAGTGAGCGCTCCATCCCCGATCACCGAGACCACCGAATAATCTTCCCCCAGGGTATCCCTGGCGCAGACGTATCCCAGTCCCGCCGAGATGGAGGTGGAACTGTGCCCCGTATCGAACGCGTCGCATTCGCTCTCCCTGCGCTTTGGAAAACCGCTCATGCCGCCGAACTTCCGGAGACGGTCAAATCCCTCCTTGCGCCCGGTGAGGATCTTGTGGGTATACGACTGATGGCCCACATCCCAGATGATCTTGTCCTTCGGGAGATCGAACGTAAGATGCAGCGCCATGGTCAGTTCCACTACCCCCAGATTGGAGGCCAGATGGCCGCCGGTCTTACTGATCTTTTCTATTAGGAATTCACGGATCTCCTGTGCCAGAGCCGGCAGGTCTTCTTTGTCTATCTTTTTGATATCGTTTACTTCATTGATCTGCTCCAGCAAAAATAAACGCCACCCTTCATCACGCGCTGCGGTGGATAAGGCTCAGAATCAGCTCCCGCAAAAACTCATTCTCGCAGGAAAGCCCGTCGAGAATCTGTATCGCCTCCCCGGAATAGCGCGCCACGTCCTCCCTGGCTTTATCCAGTCCGTTCACAGTCACGTAAGTTGTCTTTTTGTTTTTCTCATCGCTATTCACAGGCTTACCCAGAGTCTGAGGGTCGCCGGTTACATCCAAAATGTCATCCTGGATCTGAAAGGCCAGCCCTACGCTACGCGCAGCGCGTTCCACCTTTTCCACTTCCTCCCCGGCAGCCCCCGCCAGGACGGCGCCGATCATCATGGAAGCCTCCAGAAGCGCGCCGGTCTTCAGCATATAGATAAAACAGAGCTGCTCCGGAGTGAGGGAATGGTCCACGTATTCCACGTCCACCGACTGCCCGCCGATCATCCCGTAAATACCGGTCTTTTCAGAAAGGAGCCGGAATGCCTTTTCCACCGCCGGATTCCCGGGTTCCATATCAAACGCCTTCCCGGCTGTCTCATATGCCAGGTTCAAAAGCGCGTCCCCTGCCAGGATCGCCATGGCCTCCCCGTATACGACATGGGTGGTCTTGCGGCCCCGACGGTACTCATCGTTATCCATTGCCGGAAGGTCATCGTGGATCAGGGAGTGGGTGTGTATCATCTCTATGGCCGCCATAAAGGGGCCGATCACCTTGCTGCTTCCCCCAAACATTACGTAGGTCTGCTGCATCAGCAGGGGGCGCAGCTTTTTCCCGCCCACCAGCATACTGTAGTTGACCGCCTCCAGCAGCGTCCGCTGAAAGCCCTCCTCACGGGGCAGATAACTTTCAATAATGCTTTTGATCTCCGTCACGCGGCGTTTCACCGCGTCGTCAAAATTCGTCAAGTCCCCCATCTCCATTCACGATCAGAATCTTCTTCTCGACGGTATCTATCTTCTGATTACAGTCTGAAAGCAATTCCATCCCCTGCTGGTACAGCCGGAAGGATTCTTCCAGCGGAAGCTGGGGATCCTCCAGCTTTTCCAGCATTTCCTCCAGTTTCCCAAACGATTCCTCCAGCGTCATTTCCCGATCTGTCTCCTGGCCGGTCGCCTGCTTTTCTTCTGACATGGCCGCTCCTTTCCCGCTGCTTTTCATATGCCGGGACAGACGCCTGTCCCGGTTCTTCCTGATGATCCCAATTCCGGCTGCTAACAGCGCGCGCCTGAAGCGCAATCGATTCTACGGGTAATTTAAGGCTTCCTTTCCCCCCACTTTGGCAGTGATTTTCCCGTCTGACACATAGATGGAAAGATCCGCTCCCGGCTCCGCCTGCGCTACGGAAAAAATTCTTTTTCCTTCCGGATCCGACACCGCCGCATAGCCCTGGGCCAGCTTTTCCAGGGGAGACAGCCCTTTCATGCGTTCGATATAAACGGACATCCTGTGCTTTCGCGCCTGCAGGGCGTCCTCCATGCGTGTGCGGAAACGGTCCTCAAACTCCGCCGCTCTCTGGCGCTGATCCCGCACCCGCTGGGCCGGACTTGCGTATTGCAGCCGCGTTCTGTACTGATCCAGCTTCATCCGTGCGCTGCCCACCCGGTAGGCCAGAAGCCGCTGCAGCTGTTCCTGAAATCCGGTCATCTGCTGCCGCACCGCCGCCATATCCGCCACCGCCAGTTCCGCCGCCGCTGAGGGCGTGGGCGCCCGCAGATCCGCCACAAAATCCGCGATTGTTGTGTCTGTCTCATGGCCCACGGCGGAGATCACCGGCGTCTGGCAGGCAAAGATGGCCCGCGCCACTATCTCCTCGTTGAAAGCCCACAGATCTTCTATGGAACCGCCGCCTCTGCCCACGATCATCGCATCCAGATGCAGTCCGTCCAGCGCGCGGATTCCGCCGGCGATGCTCTCGGCCGCGCCCTCCCCCTGCACCCTGGCGGGATAGAGGATGAGCTGAATCCCGGGGTTGCGCCGGGTAGAGATATTGATAATATCCCGAACGGCCGCGCCGGTGGGCGCAGTCACCACCCCGAGCCGTCTCACATAAGGGGGAATCCGTTTTTTATATTCCGGGGCAAACATCCCCATCTCCTCCAGCTCCTGCTTCAACGCCAGATATTTTTCATAGAGAATCCCCGCGCCGTCCAGCCGGATGCGGCTGGCATAGAGCTGATATTTGCCATCCCGCTCATAGACATTGACGCTTCCGTCCACCACCACCTGCTGCCCGTCGGACAACTGAAAAGCCAGTCCCTTTCTGGCACCGGCAAACATAATGCATGCGATGGCTCCCGCCGCGTCCTTCAGAGAAAAATAAATGTGGCCGGAGGTGTGGTATTTGCAGTTGGACACCTCGCCCCGGACGCTGACCCGGTTCAGCACAAAGTCCTGCGTAAACATGCTTTTTATATATGTGTTGATCTGACTGACTGAATATACCTTCGCCATTTCTCTCCTACGCAAGCCTTGCCAGGATCCCGTTCACGAAAGACGGGGAATCGTCTCCTCCGTATTTCTTTGCCAGCTCAACGGCCTCGTTAATCGCCACCTTGACAGGGATCTCCCCGTCATACAGCATTTCGTAAACCGCGAGCCGCAAAATCGCCAGCTCGGCCTTTCCTATACGCCCGGTCTTCCAGCCCTGCGCGACCGCATTGATCCGGTCATCGATCTCACCGATCCGATCCCTGATACAGTCAAACTTCTTTATCATATAATCCTGCTCTTCTTCCATCGCCCCCGGCAGATTCTCAAAATAAATCTGCACCTGCTCCGGAATCGCATCCGCGCTGTGAAATTCTCCACAAAATACGAGTTTAAAGATATGCTCCCGGATCTCGCTCCTTCTCATTTTCAGCCTGTCTCCCTATAAAATATGCGAACTGCCGTGCGCGGCGGCAAAGCGCTTCCTCTAATATATTAAGAGGCTGGCACACAATGTTCTGAAAAGCCTAATGCTCATTATGCGGCAGCCCTCTTATTTCAGTCTTTTCCCATTGAAACATTTACGATCTTAATGTTCACCTCGGAGACTTCCAGCCCGGTCATAGTCTCGATCGCTGTCTTGACCTTCTCCTGGATCTTGGAACAGGTAGCGGGAACATTGAAGCCATACTGGATGTTGATCGCCAGCGCCACATTCACTGTCTTATCATCCATGGTAATCTTGACGCCCTTGGAAAGGCTTTTCATTCCCAGCTTCTCGATCAGATCCCTGGTCACATTCCCGGCCATGGATGCGACGCCGTCCACTTCAGACGCTGCCAGCCCGGCAATGATCGCAACCACCTCGTCCGCAATGCGGACTTCCCCGAATTTCTCCTCATTCTCCAATATATGTGTATGAATTTCTGTGTTTTCCATAAGCACCTCCGAAATCAAGCTGTAAGCGGCCCCGCTGTTTCTCAATAATATACATTATAATCGCAGAATCTTTCATTTGCAAGGAGTTTTTCCATGCCAGGCCAGGCGCCATACCCATGCGCAAAAATGGACGCTTATCGTAATACCCCGTCCGATCGCTGACCCGGGCTTTGATGATTCCTACCCCCGCCCGAACTCGGAGAGCCGCAGCCCCTCGTTGCGCTCCAGCACCATACCCACGGACCAGCTATTGACGAACAGCAGCAGCGGCCGGCCCTTCAGATCTTTGATCTTCTTCATATCGGAGGTGCCCACGATCCGGTTCGGATCGATGTCCTCGTTCTCGATCCAGCGAATATGTTCGTAGGGCAACATCTCCAGGCGGATGTCCACGTTGTACTCGTTCTCCAGGCGGTATTTCAACACGTCAAACTGCAAGACCCCTACGACGCCCACAATGATCTCCTCCATGCCGGTGTTGTACTCCTGGAAGATCTGGATCGCGCCCTCCTGGGCGATCTGGTTGATCCCCCTGACAAACTGCTTGCGCTTCATGGTGTCCACCTGGCGCACCCGGGCAAAATGCTCCGGCGCGAAAGTGGGAATCCCCTCGTAGGCGAATTTTTTCCCCGGCATACAGACCGTATCTCCGATGGAGAAAATGCCCGGATCAAAGACGCCGATGATATCCCCGGCGTAAGCCTCGGACACCGCATGGCGCTCCTGCGCCATCATCTGCTGGGGCTGGGAAAGGCGCTGCCTGTGGCCTCCCTGTACGTGATAGACCTCCATGCCGGCGTCAAACCGTCCGGAGCAGATACGCATAAAAGCGATCCGGTCCCGGTGCGCCTTGTTCATGTTGGCCTGGATTTTAAACACAAAGGCGGAGAAATCCTCCTCCACAGGATCGATCAGTCCGCAGTCCGCTTTCCTGGGCAGCGGGGAGGTGGTCATCCGCAGGAAGTATTTCAGAAAAATTTCCACGCCGAAATTTGTCAGGGCGGAGCCGAAGAACACCGGGGAAAGCTCCCCTTTGCTTACCAGCTCCTGGTCAAACTGCGCAGAGGCCCCGTCCAGCAGCTCGATCTCCTCCAGAAGCTGCGCTTTGTTCTTCTCCCCTATAAATACCTCCAGCTCCTGGTCGTCCACAGCAATTTCCGTAGCTACTCCCGCTTTCGTGCCCTTCTGGGTGCCGGTAAAAGTGGTGACTTTCCTGGTCGTCCGGTCGTACACGCCCTTAAAATTTTTCCCGGAACCGATGGGCCAGTTGACGGGGCAGGTGGCGATCCCCAGTTCTTTCTCGATATCGTCCAGAAGATCGAAGGTGTCGTTGGCGTCCCGGTCCAGTTTATTGATAAAGGTAAAAATCGGAATATGGCGCATCACGCATACCCTGAACAGCTTCCGGGTCTGGGCCTCCACACCTTTGGACGCGTCGATCACCATGACTGCGGAATCCGCCGCCATCAGCGTCCGGTAGGTGTCCTCCGAGAAATCCTGATGTCCCGGCGTGTCCAGAATATTGATACAGTAGCCCCCGTAATTAAACTGGAGCACGGAAGATGTGACGGAAATCCCCCTCTCCTTCTCAATCTCCATCCAGTCCGACACGGCGTGGCGTGCCGTGGCCTTTCCTTTCACAGATCCGGCCAGATTAATAGCGCCCCCGTACAGGAGAAACTTCTCGGTCAGCGTCGTTTTTCCCGCATCCGGATGGGAAATGATAGCAAACGTCCTTCTTTTCTCTATCTCAGCCTTTCTATCGCTCACAGTAATATCCTCCAAAGGTTATTTTCCCCGCCTATTCTATCAAGACGCGGAAATGCTGTCAATGAAATAAAAAATTCTTGAATTTCCCTCATGGATAGTATATGATAGCGAAGGAACTGCATCAGCGTTTTGTATCATCAAAGCAAGGAGGATCCCATGCGACATTTAATGAGTCCATTAGACTTCTCGGTAGAAGAGCTTGACCGTCTCCTGGATCTGGCAAACGACATTGAGGCAAATCCTCAGAAATATGCACATTCCTGTGCCGGAAAAAAATTAGCCACTTTGTTCTATGAACCAAGTACCCGCACAAGACTCAGTTTTGAATCAGCAATGTTGAATCTGGGCGGCAGCGTACTTGGTTTTTCTTCGGCCGATTCCAGCTCGGCCTCCAAGGGGGAAAGCGTCTCCGACACGATCCGGGTCATCTCCTGCTATGCCGATATCTGCGCCATGCGCCATCCCAAGGAGGGGGCTCCGCTGGTCGCCTCGGCAAAGTCCCGTATCCCGGTCATCAACGCGGGGGACGGCGGGCATCAGCATCCCACCCAGACCCTGACGGATCTCCTGACAATCCGCTCCCTGAAAGGACAACTGGGGCATTTCACCATCGGCCTGTGCGGAGATCTGAAGTTTGGCCGTACAGTCCACTCCCTGATCCAGGCGCTGATCCGCTACCCGGACATCCGTTTTGTACTCATCTCGCCGGAAGAACTGCGGATTCCGGACAACATCCGGGAGGATATCCTGCGGCAAAGCGGCCAGTCTTTCACCGAATTGGTCCGTTTGGAGGACGCCATCCCAAAGCTGGATCTGCTCTACATGACCCGCGTACAGCGGGAGCGCTTCTTCAATGAAGAGGATTACATCCGCATGAAGGATTTCTATATTCTGGACAAGGACAAAATGAAGCTTGCGAAAGAGGATATGATGGTGCTGCACCCGCTTCCCCGGGTCAACGAGATTTCCGTGGAGGTGGACGACGACCCAAGAGCCGCCTATTTCAGGCAGGTGCAGTACGGCGTATACGTCAGGATGGCGCTGATTCTCACGCTACTGGAGGTGGAAGTATGTTAAATGTCGGACAGTTAAATGAAGGGGTGGTGCTGGATCACATCCAGGCCGGAAAATCCATGGCGATCTATAAATATCTGAAGCTGGACAAGATGGACTGCTGCGTCGCCATCATCAAGAATGCCCACAGCAACAAGATGGGCAAGAAGGATATTATCAAGGTGGAATGCCCCATCGATGAGATCGACTTAAACGCTCTTGGCTTCATCGACCACCGTATCACCGTCAATATCATTCAGAATGCGGAGATCGTCTCCAAGAAGGAACTGCGGCTGCCCAAGGAGCTGACGAACATCATTCACTGCAAAAATCCCCGGTGCATCACCTCCATCGAGCAGGAGCTGGATCACATTTTCTTCCTGGCAGACGAGGAAAAGGAAGTCTACCGGTGCAAATACTGTGAAGAAAAATACAGAGGGTCAGTCAAGAAATGACCGGCCCCGTTTCCCGCTTTTCATCTCCCGCGCCGTCTCTCTTTTCAAGGATCCGGGCCTGCTCCTGCTGCAGCTCCCGGATCAGTTCATACAGGCTCCAGGTAAAATTATAAGGGGTCAACATGGCTTTCAGCTCCGTTTTTTTGATTCCCGCGTCGTTGTATGCCGCAAGAAATTCAAACATGGACTCTCTCGAAAACCCCGCGAATACCATGACCTCCGGAAGGCGGAAGCCCTCCGGCGTCTTTGAGGCGGGGACGCTTCTTTTTGCTCCCGGGCTGACCAGATCGATCAGGGCCGTACCCACATCAGACGGCTTCAGCTTTCGGACTGCAACGCCCATCTGCCGGCAAATCTGTGTAACCAGCCTGTCCTTGCCGTAGTTTTCCGTATAAAAAAGCAGCGTTCGCTTCCCCTGCGTCTGCTCCGTTTTATTCTGCACTTTCGCACCTCCGCCGCGTATTTCAGGCCCTGCGGGCCAACGAGGCTGTTTCCCTTCTGCTATATCAGTACAAGAGCCTGCCGATACTGGTATCCTCCGCGAACCCGGCCGCATTGTACAGGAACAGGAAGTCCGTATAGTCCTCATCTTCGATCAGGCTGCCGAGCGTCTGATTGTAGTAGCGGATATCCAGCATGGTGATCTGATCGAACTCCTGCAGCATAAACGGCACAAAGCAGTGCGCATAGGAATCCTTGACGACGAGGATCCGCCGTCCGGTGCCCGCATCCGTGGTGATCTCCACCTCCGCGTAATTTCCGCCGAAGAAAATATCGTACTTGCTCTTTGTATCCAGGGCGGAATCCTCATAGATACTGTCTGTGGTTTCCTCCCCGCCGTTGATCCGGACGGAGCAGGAAACAGCCTCTATGGGACGGTAGATCTCAATTGTGTCCGTCTTTGTCCGGATTCCCAGCTTGGACTGAATGGTTCCCTCAAAGCGGTCCGTCACCGTCTCAATCTCATAGTCCTCTGCCTCCGGCGCCTTGTAGCCCTGATTCTCCGCCCATGCCTGATACACATAGAACGCCGCCAGGGTTTCCCAGTGGTGATCCGTCCGGTAGTAGATCTCCTCGCCGCTGTGTTCCCGGAGTACCGCCGAGGCGTCAAACCACGTCCCCTCCGGCAGCGCTTCCCGGATCTTCTCCAGATACTTCTCCTCGTCGTAGGGGGACGCAAAGGCAGGAAGTTTATCCCGCAGAATATCCACCGCGTTTGGCGCCACCATAAAAGTCATATGCTCCGGACCGAACTTCTCCTCATAAATGGCGGCGAACTGCCCCAGCAGGCGGATGTTGTCCATGGCGGTATCCGTGGTAAACACTCCCGTATGTTTCTCGATGAGATAGCCATCCTCCGCAAAATAGATGTCCTTGCTCTCTGTCCTTAAAAGCGCCCGCTCCACGTTGGTCTTTATTCCGATCCAGGCGTCCCTGACCACAAACTGATCCGTCAGGTAGTCCTCGTAATCCTCCTCAAACTCGCCGCTGGCAAGCGCGGCAAGACGGAGGGCCGGCCTGGTCTGCAAAGTCCGGTTTTCCGTCTCGGAATACTGCTTCTCAGGCTTCAGCAGCGTCGCCGCCGCAAATCCGAAGATCAGGATACAGAATAGAAAGATTATACTCCACGATTGCCGTCTGTTCATATTGCCTCCATGTTAAAACCTGAAATACAGGAACGGATTGAAGGACGCGTCCACCAGCCAGGCCAGGGACAGGAAAAACACCGCCCCGTAAAACGCCAGTCTGAGCGCAGTCACCGCGATCTCGCACCCCTCCAGCTTCTTGCAGATCCAATTACCCAGCCGGGCGGGCAGCCCGGTGCAGCCCAGAATCAGCAAAACCAGAAGCGCCAAATTGTTGTACAGCAGATAGACCGTCTCCCGGTTCAGAAAACCCTGCCCGTAGCCGCCGAACAGGGCGCGCATAAAGCCCAGTCCCTCCCCCATATTGTCAAACACAAACAGATTCCATCCGATCATGACAAAAAACATACAGTAAATGTGCCGCAAAGCCCCGGGAAGCCGCTCCAGGTATCTGCCAAGGACGTATTTCTCCAGCAGCAGCAGAATTCCGTAGTACAGTCCCCAGACCACAAAATTCCAGCTCGCGCCGTGCCAGAAACCGGTGAGCAGCCATACCACCATGATATTTCGGATATGCCTGATCCGGTTCACCCGGTTGCCCCCCAGGGGGATATAAACGTATTCACGGAACCATGTGCCCAGGGAAATGTGCCATCTGCGCCAGAATTCCGTGATGCTCTTTGAAATATAGGGGTAATTGAAATTTTCCAGAAACCGGAATCCAAACATATGCCCCAGGCCGATAGCCATATCCGAATATGCGGAAAAATCAAAATAGATCTGCAGCGTATAAGCCGCCAGACCCATCCACGCCGTCAGCGCAGGCAGCTCCTGATATGTCATCGCCTGTATGGTCTCCCATAACGCCCCCGCGTTGTTCGCAAGCAGTACCTTTTTCCCGAGACCGATCATAAAACGGTGTACACCCTGGGCAAACTCCTCCGGGCTCTCCCGCCGCTCCCTGAGCTGCCGGTCGATGGTCTTATACTGGACAATAGGCCCCGCGATCAGCTGGGGGAACATGGAAACGTACGCGCCAAAAGAGATCAGGTTCTTCTGTACCTTCGCCTCCCCCCGGTACACATCGATGGTATAGGACATAGTCTGGAACGTGTAGAAGGAAATCCCGATTGGCAGCGACACCTGCAAAAGCGAAAAACCCGCGCCTGCAAGATTGTTTACCGTCTCAATGGCAAAATCGGCGTATTTGAAAAATCCCAGCAGCGACAGGCTCATCACAGAAGAGATGACAAGAGCCGTTTTCGCGCCTGCGGGCCGGTTTGCACGTCTGAGCCGATCCACTGCGATACCGCCTGTGTAGGAAATCAGGATCGACGCCAGCATCAGAAGGATGTAGACCGGCTCCCCCCAGGCATAGAACACCAGGCTGAACAAAAGCAGTACCAGATTGCGCAGAGGGGCAGGGACAATATAATATACGATTAATACTGCCGGCAAAAACCGGAACAGGAACAGTAGGCTGCTGAAGATCATATCATTCTCCTGCATTCATTATAATAACTCAGGGCCAGAACCGCCGGACGGATTATCCTGTGCTTCACACTTCCGCGGCCCATGCATTATTATATAATAACAATTGTGTATACGCAAATTGTTTTTTTCCGGCAAAAAACGGCACATTTCTACAGAAATTGCGTTTTCATGCCGCCTTTGCTCTTGACTTTGTCCCTGATTATCATATAATATTTATTTGGGATTCAACGACTTTAACGGAGAAAATATATGGGGTTACAAAAACGCAGACGAAGAGGAAAACGGGATCGGCTGGTCCTGAAGCTCCTCATTTTAGTTACACTGGTATTGGTTGTCTTTGAAGGCAGACTGATCGTTACTATGATGACGCACCGCGCCGCCATGAGCAGCGCTTCCGCTGTGAGCCAGTCAGTTTCGCAGGATTCGGGGGAAGTTCCCGCGTCCGCCGGGCCGGAAACATCCGGAACCGTGGATTTTGCCGCAGCAATACAGGCGATTGATTCCGGCGCCATGGAGTCTACCCTTGCGGGGCTTTCCACCAGCGCCGGGTCCTATTCCACGGGCAGTTCCTCCGGAACCATCGCATCGGTCCCGACGGTGTCAGATCCGGACAACCCGGCGATCGTCCCGGCGATGGCAACTCCTGTGGATGATTCCTATTTCTCAGACGCGGCGTTTATCGGCGACTCCCGGATGGAGGGTTTCCGGATGACGTCCGGCATCACGCAGGGGCAGTTTTTCACCAGCGTCGGTATGTCCCTCTCTTCCATGCGAAGCGACGCGATCATTCAGACCTCCGACGGCAATATCACCGTCGCCGCCGCTCTCTCCGGCGGACTCTATAACAAGATCTACATCATGCTTGGCACAAACGATCTGGGAGAATACGACTGGCCCTCTTTCCAGGAGGGATTTGTTTCGGTGATCGACCGGTTCCAGGAAATCCAGCCGGACGCGATCTTTTACATCTGCAGTGTAATCTACGTGGACGAATCAAAGGTATACGATACCTCCTATATCAACAACGCCAATGTTGACACCATCAACACCATTCTTCTGGATGTCTGTGAGGGGGACGAAAACTGCTACTATCTGAATCTCAACGAGATCTTCTCCAACGGATACGGTTCGCTTCTCCCGGATGCCTCCAGCGACGGCGTCCATCTTGAAGCGGCCTACTGCGAAGAGATGCTGAATTATCTCAAGAGCCATTACATAGAAGCAGACACGCCGGAGATTGATGCGGAAGAAGAAACAAAAGCTGAGGCTGATGCAGACGCGTAGCTGTGTTCCTTTTATCTGATATTTACAAAAGGGGCGCTGCCAGGCAGGACGTCCCGGGCCGCAAAGACGCTGCGGATGAGGCCCGCTGTTTTGGGGATACTTTTCTATCCGCATACGCATCGGCCAAACATATGCCTGAAAATAAGAAAGAGGGAATCTATATGAAGAAAATTACAGCAATGGCCTGCCTGGCAGTGATGACATTTGCGCTGACTGCCTGTGGCGGAAGCAAAAAGGGATCCGACGCAACAGTGGATACGGCAGCGCTGGCAGAAGCGCTTCAGGCGTCCGTGACCTCCGACACGCTGGCCCGGACCGCGTCGGAACTGCTGCCATCCGTCTATTTCTACGATGCGGATTCTGTCGTATCCGGCGTTGCCTACGCCAGCTCCGGCGCCACTGCCTGTGAGATTGCGGTGATCGAATGCAAGGATGCGGATTATACCTCCGAGATGGAGAAGCTCTTTCAGACCAGGGTAGATAACCAGTCGGATCTGTATGCCTCCTACAACGAGGGGGAGGTTGCAAAGCTGGACAACGCCATTATAGAGAGCAGCGGTGTGTATGCCGTGCTCTGTGTCTGCGACGACACCGATAAGGCCAAAGAAATTCTGGAAGGATACGGTTTCTGACCGGGGCGGTTTTCCGCCCTTTTTCCGGTTCGCCGAAAAAAACACTTGCCAAACACGGGAAAATTATATATAATATCGTCGCTGGCAAAAGATATGCTGGATTAGCTCAGTCGGTAGAGCGGCGCATTCGTAATGCGCAGGTCGTGGGTTCAAGTCCCATTTCCAGCTTGAAAAAGTCCCGGGGGATCCGGGACTTTTTCATTGGAAACCAGTTCATCCTGGGGTACGCTCTTTCAGAATTGCAGGGATATACAGATATAGGCTTTTCCTCTATGCCCTGGCAGCTTTTTGCTTTTTCGGCTTTTCCTCTACCCTGGTACATTTGAACACGGAAATGCCCATGGGCGGCACAAGTATCTCAATGGAGTTCTCCCGGTCGTCGCAGGTAACTCTCTTTGAGTTCTTTACTCTTGGATTCAAATTGTCATCTCCGCCAAACTCGGCGCGGTCGCTGTTGAAAATTTCTTTATACTTTCCGCAGTAGGGCACCCCGATCCTGCGCTTCTCATACACCAGAGGGGAGAAATTCACAACGACCAGAAGGTCCTCCTCCTGACGGCTGCCCCGCCGCATAAATACCAGCAGATTTTCATTGGCAGCCATACTGTTTATCCACTCAAAGCCCTCCGGTTCATAATCCTTCAGGTACAGCGCCGGCTGCTCCCTGCAGAGCTTCAGGAGCGCCCGGACATACGCCTGCATCTGCCGATGCTCCTCATAGTCCAGCAGATCCCACTCCACGGATTTTTCCTCGTTCCACTCGGTAAACTGGGCGATATCCTGCCCCATAAAGAGCATCTTCTTGCCGGGATGCGCCATCATATATCCGTAAGCCGCCCGCAGATTCGCAAACTTTGATCTGCGCTTGCCCGGCATCTTGCCGATCATGGAGGCCTTTCCATGCACGACCTCATCGTGGGAGAACGCCAGAATAAAGTCCTCGCTGTACATATAAATCGTGCTGAAAGTCAGTTCCCCGTGATGGTAGGAACGGAAAAACGGATCAAGCTGCATATAACCCAGGAAATCGTTCATCCATCCCATATTCCACTTGTAGTCGAACCCAAGGCCGTCCTCGCCGACAGGAGCCGTGACCTTCGGCCACGCCGTAGATTCCTCCGCAATCAGAATGGCTCCGTCTCCGTCTTTTTTGAAGATGGAATTCAGATGCTTAAAAAACTCCACGGCCTCAAGGTTTTCATGGCCGCCGTACATATTCGCCACCCATTCGCCGTCATTTTTCCCGTAGTCCAGATACAGCATGGACGCCACCGCATCCATACGGATGCCGTCCGCATGGTACACGTTCTTCCAGAACAGCGCGTTGGCGATCAGGAAGTTAGACACCTCCGGACGCCCGTAATTGTAGAGCAGTGTGCCCCAGTGGGGATGGATGCCCTGTCTCGGATCGAGATGCTCGTACAGGCAGGTGCCGTCGAACCCGCACAGGCCAAAGGTGTCTCTGGGAAAGTGAGCCGGAACCCAGTCCAGGATCACACCGATCCCCTGCAGATGCATATAATTCATAAAATACATGAAATCCTGGGGCGTGCCGTACCTGGAAGTGGGGGCGTAATACCCCGTCACCTGATAGCCCCAGGAGGCATCCAGCGGGTGCTCCATTACAGGCATGAGTTCAATATAATTATACCCCATCTCCCTTACATAATCCGCGATCATGGGGGCCAGCTCTCTGTAATTGTAAAAATACCGGCCGTCCTCCGGTTTGCGGAAAGAACCAAGATGCAGCTCATAGATGAGCATCGGCGTTTTCTTCGTGTCCATGGTCTTCCGGCGCTCCATCCACTTCCCGTCCTCCCATTTGAAATCGGACAGATCCGTCACAATGGACGCCGTGTTGGGCCGAAGCTCTGCGGCATTGGCATAGGGATCCGCTTTCAGATAGGTAAGGCCGCTTCTGGCCTTTATCTCATACTTGTAGATCATCCCGGCAGAAAGTCCGGGCACGAACAGTTCAAAGATGCCGGAATCCGCCAGGCGGCGCATGGGAAGGCGGCGCCCGTCCCAGAGATTAAAATCCCCCACCACGCTGACGCGCCGGGCGTTGGGCGCCCAGACTGCAAAATACACGCCATCCGTGCCTTTTATGGTCATAGGGTGCGCCCCCAGCTTATTATAAATATCATAACAGATACCCGCGTTAAATTTTTTGGTATCTTTCTCAGAAATCTGCGGCGCAAAGGAATAGGCGTCCTTACGCTCCACCACCGTGCCGTCCTCATAGCTCACGATAAACTTGTAGTCCGGAATGGTTTTCCGCCCCAGGAGCACCGCAAAATACCCGGTTTCATCCTCCATATCCATAGGGTATTTTCTGGCGCCCACCTGGACCGCCGCCTCTTTTGCGTCAGGGAAAAATGTCTGTATCATCACACCGGCTTCCGTCTGATGCGGTCCGAGATACCGCTGCGGGTGGTCTTCATCCGAATAGACGATGCCCTCTACGCCTGCCCAGTCCATCATATCATACAACTTCTTATCCATATGGCCTTCCTCCCTGCTCCTGATTTGCAATCCTTTGCCCTGTCAGTTTATCATTTTATTGGAATAAACACAAGGACAAATACAAAATTCACATAAAATACCCATTTTCTCCCAGAATTTTATTTATAATGAACGAAAATTCAGGCCGCTGTGCCGGACTGGGGAATTCCGGCGCAACGGCCTGTCATCGATTTAAAGGGGAAATCTCAACGCATTGCAATCTCCTCAATTTCGTGGATAAAGAGGCCGCTGCGGAGTTTTGGCTCGAACCAGGTGGACTTGGGCGGCATCAAAAGCCCGGCGTCCGCCACCGCAAAAAGTTCCTCAATGGACGTGGGGTACATGGCAAAAGCCACGGCGCAGTCAGTATGCACCCGTCGTTCCAGCTCAGAAAGGCCGCGGATGCCTCCGATGAAGTCAATGCGCGCGTCCCGCTTCGGATCTGTGATTCCGAGCACCGGTTCCAGCAATTCCCGCTGCAAAACCGAAACATCCAGCCCTGCCACAGGATCGTCCGCTTCCCGGGCCATGTCCCTCGCAGTCAGATGATACCACTTATCCCCAAGATACATGGTCATCGTCCCTTTCTGACGGGGTTTTTCCGCTCCTGGCAGCCGCCGGAGCGCAAACCGCTTCTCCACCTTTGCCAGAAACTCCTCCGGCGTCAGACCGTTCAGATCCTTCACCGACCGGTTATAGTCCATGATCATCAGCTCCTCGCCGGGAAACAGGACGGACAGAAAATAATTAAATTCTTCGCTTCCGTCATACTCCGGATACTCCATCCGGCGCTTCAGCCCCACCCGGACGGCTGAGGCCGCGCGGTGATGACCGTCCGCTATGTAAAGCCGGGGGATTCCTGCAAAGGCCTCCTGAATGCGGCGGATATCCTCTGTCCCGTCGATCTGCCAGCCCCGGTGTGTGACGCCGTCCTCCGAGGCAAAATCAAACAGGGGCAAGGACTGCTTCACCCGCCTGGTAATCTCCTGTATTACGTCATTTCTGCGGTAAGCCAGAAAAATAGGCCCGGTCTGGGCGCTGCACACATTCACATGCCGGATCCGGTCCTCCTCTTTCTCAGCCCTTGTATTTTCATGCTTTCGGATCACATTGTTCACGTAATCGTCGATGGAAGCGCAGGCCACCAGGCCGGTCTGGGCACGTCCGTCCATGGTCAGTTCATAGAGATAGCAGCATTTCTTCAGATCGCGGACAAAAATACCTTTCTCTATCTCTTCCCGCAGCATCTCCCGGGCCTTCTGATATATCTCAGGGGCATACGCATTCACCGTCTCGGGAAACTGCGTCTCCGGACGGTCGATATTGAGAAAAGAGAGGCGGTCTCTGGCCGCCTCAGCATATGCCTCTTTTCTGTTATACACATCGTAGGGAAGCGCCGCCACCCGCTTTGCCAGCCCCTTCGCGGGCCGCACTGCGTAAAACGGTACGATCTGTGCCATACTTATCTCCTCTTATTTCACCAGCCGCACCCGGATCACACCTTCAATATCCTTCAGTCTGGCAACCGTTTCCTCCGGAATGGCTCCGTCCAGGTCAAACATGGTATAGGCGTAGTCGCCCTTGCTTGTATTGCTCATATTCCGGATATTGGTGTCAGAGAGCAGCTCGGTGAACTGATTGATCATTTTCTTTATATTCCTGTGATAGATGGCAAGACGGCTCTGGGCCATACAAAAGCCGAGATCACAGTTGGGGTAGTTCACTGAGTTGCGGATATTGCCGTTTTCCAGGAAGTTCTTCAGCTCCTTCACCGCCATCACCGCACAGTTGTCCTCCGACTCCGCCGTGGACGCTCCCAGATGCGGCGTGACAATCACGCCCTTTTTCCCCACAATGCCCGGATTTGGAAAATCAGACACGTAATGGCGGATCCTTCCGGCCTCCAGCGCCTCCACCACAGCCTCCTCGTCCACCAGCAGATCCCGGGCATAGTTGAGAATCACCGCGTTTTCCTTCATCAGGCCGATGGCATCCCTGCCGATCATCTTTCTCGTGGAATCCAGAAGGGGCACATGGATCGTGATATAATCGCACTGGCGGTAGATATCCGCCGCATCGCTGATGTGATGGATGCTCCGTGACAGATTCCAGGCCGCGTCCACGGAAAGATAGGGATCATAGCCGTAAACCTCCATGCCGAAATGCGTGGCTGCGTTTGCCACCCGGGCGCCTATGGCCCCGAGGCCGATGATTCCCAGTTTCTTTCCCTCCAGTTCGCTGCCTGCAAACTGTTTCTTTTGTTTCTCCGCCGCAGCAGCCACTTCCGCATTGCCGGCCTGCCCCTGCACCCAGCCGGCTCCTCCCAGAATATCCCTCGCCGCCATGAGCATACCCGCAAAGACCAGTTCCTTTACGCCGTTGGCGTTGGCTCCCGGCGTGTTGAATACCACGATTCCCTTCTCCGCACATTTGTCCAGAGGAATGTTGTTGACGCCCGCGCCTGCCCTTGCGATCGCCTGCAGGCTGCCGGGAAGCTCCATATCGTGCATATTGGCGCTGCGCACCAGAAGCGCATCCGCCTCGTTGATATCCTCCGTCTCCTGGTACGCGCCGGAAAAGCCCTCCAGGCCCACCTTTGCGATTGGATTTAAGCACTTATAGCAATACATTACCCATTCTCCTCTTCAAATTTCTTCATAAACGCCACCAGATCGTACACGCCCTGAACCGGCATTGCATTGTAGATGCTGGCCCGCATACCGCCCACGCTGCGGTGTCCTTTCAGATTTTCAAATCCCGCCTCTTTCGCTTCTTTAACAAACCGGGCATCCAGTTCTTTGTCGCCGGTCACAAAGGGCACGTTCATCAGGGAACGGTCTTCCTTCACCACCGTGCCCCGGAACATACGGCTCTGATCCAGAAAATCGTACAGCGCCTTCGCCTTGACCACGTTGCGTTCCTTCATCACCTGCAGGCCGCCCATTTTTTTCAGCCATTTAAAGACCTTGCCGCACATATAAATGCAGTAACAGTTGGGGGTGTTATACAGAGAGCCCGCATCCGCATGGGTCTTAAACTGCATCATAACCGGGGTGAAAGGCATCGCCTCCCCGGTGATCAGATCCTCGCGGATGATGGAGATCGCCATACCGGCCGGCCCGATATTCTTCTGGACGCCCCCGAAAATGATCCCGTAGTCTTCCACCCGCACCGGCTCTGAGAGGAAACAGGATGACACATCGGCCACGAGGATCTTCCCTTTCGTATTCGGAAGTTTTTTATATTTTGTACCGTAAATCGTATTGTTTTCGCATATATACACGTAATCCGCATTCTGGCTCACCGGCAGATCGCTGCAGTCCGGAATATAGGAATACGTTTTGTCCTCGCTGGATGCAATGACATTGGCCTGCCCGTACTTCTGCGCCTCCTGCCACGCTTTCCTGGCCCACTGCCCGGTGATGATATAATCTGCCACGCCGTTTTTCATCAGGTTCATGGGAATCATGGAGAACTGAAGGCTGGCGCCTCCCTGCATAAACAGCACCTTATAGTTGTCCGGAATCCCCATGAGTTCCCGCAGATCTGCCTCCGCCTCATGGATGATGTCCTCAAACACAGCGGAACGATGGCTCATCTCCATCACCGACATACCGCATCCCCTGTAATCCAGCATCTCCTCCTGCGCCTCTTTCAGCACCTCCTCCGGCAGTACCGCCGGCCCTGCCGAAAAATTATACACTCTGCTCATTTTTTCATCCTCTCCTCACGTTTCACAGAATCTGTATTTCCACCGTTATATCACTTCGTTAATTATTTGTCAACTCTCCGTCTCTGCCCCGGTCTGAGCCCTTTTCAGTATTTTGTCTTCAGGTCATCCTGATCGAACGCGGAATCGATGGGTCTGCCCGCCGGAACCATGGGGAACACCTTATCGTCGGAGTCGATGATGCAGTCAATCATCACCGGCCCTCCCAGAGCCATCGCTTTCTCAATGGCGGGAGCGAACTCCTCTTTCTTCGTCACACGGATACCGGATGCCCCCAGCGCCTCGGCTACTTTGACAAAATCCACCGTATCGTTGAGTACCGTCTGGGAATACCGCTTTCCGTAAAACAGAGTCTGCCACTGGCGCACCATGCCCAGAACATGGTTGTTGACCACCACCTCGATCACCGGGATGTTGTAGCGGGCCGCCGTGGCGATCTCGTTCATATTCATGCGGAAACAGCCGTCCCCTGCAATATTGATCACCGTCTTATCCGGATTTCCCACCTTCGCCCCGATGGCGGCGCCAAGGCCATAGCCCATGGTGCCAAGCCCTCCGGAGGTCAGCAGCGTGCGGGGCTTCGGATATTTATAATACTGTGCCGCCCACATCTGATGCTGCCCCACGTCCGTAACGATGATGGCGTCCCCTTTTGTCAGCCGGTATATCTCCTCGACAATATAGGGGCCGGTCAGTCCGTCCGGATTATATTTCAGGGGATATTTCCGTTTCAGTTCCTTCACGGACTCATCCCACTTGTCATGGCGGTGATCCTCAATGCGGGCGTTCAGGCGCTTCAGCACCTCCCGCACGTCGCCGATGATGCTGGCGTCCACCATGATATTCTTGTTGATCTCTGCCGGATCCACATCGATCTGCAGGATTTTTGCGTTTCTCGCGAAGGATTGCGCATTTCCGATCACCCGGTCGCTGAACCTGGAACCCACCACGATCAGCAGATCGCACTGGGTTACGCCCAGATTGGCGGCTTTCGTGCCGTGCATACCCAGCATACCGCAGTAAAGCTCGTTGGTACCCGCATAGGCGCCCTTCCCCATAAGGGAATCCGCCACGGGAGCATGCACCTTGTCGGCAAACTCTTTTAATTCTTTATCGGCATCCGATATGACCGCGCCGCCGCCCACGAAGATAAAGGGCTTTTTGCACTCGTTGATCATCTCCACCGCCCGGTCCAGATCGGCTTCTTTAATATATTCGGTGCTGCGAACGATGGGTTCCGGCTTTACGGGCGTGTATTCCGTGACATTGGCCGTCACATCCTTGGTGATATCCACCAGCACCGGCCCCGGGCGTCCGCTCTGGGCGATCTGGAAAGCCCAGCGGACCGTATCCGCAAGCTTATTGATATCCTTTACTATAAAATTATGCTTCGTGATGGGCATGGTGATGCCGCTGATATCGATTTCCTGAAAGCTATCCTTCCCCAGCAGCGTCACCCCCACGTTGGCCGTGATGGCGACCACCGGGACCGAATCCATATACGCGGTGGCGATCCCCGTTACAAGGTTGGTCGCCCCCGGCCCGGAAGTAGCCATGCATACGCCCGCCTTTCCGGTGGAACGGGCATACCCGTCCGCCGCATGGGAAGCTCCCTGTTCGTGGGAAGTGAGCACATGACGGATCTCGCCGCTGTGCTTGTACAGCTCGTCATATATATTCAGGATCGCGCCGCCCGGATAACCAAACACCGTGTCAACGCCCTGTTCCTTCAGGCATTCGATAAGAATTTCAGATCCGTTTAATTTCATATCGCAAATCCTTTCTGTAAGTGATACGGTTCTTTTTACTTCTCAAGGGGGTTGATCAATACCGCGCCCCGGTTGCCGGAGGTCACCAGAGAAGCGTAGCGCGCAAGGTATCCAGTGGTGATCTTCGGCTCTCTTGGCTGCCATCTGCTGCGGCGCTTTGCCAGTTCCTCTTCGCTGACCGCCAGCTCCAGAGAACACGCGGGAATATTGATCCGAATCATATCTCCCTCCTCCACCAGAGCGATGGGGCCGCCCACCGCCGCCTCCGGGGAGACATGGCCGATGGAAGCTCCTCTGGAGGCGCCGCTGAAACGCCCGTCCGTGATCAGGGCCACCGAAGAGCCAAGCCCCATGCCCGCAATAGCGGAGGTTGGATTTAACATCTCCCGCATACCAGGTCCTCCCTTGGGCCCCTCGTAGCGGATGACCACCACGTCCCCGGCCACGATTTTCCCGCCGAGGATGGCGGCAATGGCATCCTCCTCACAGTCAAACACCCGGGCCGGTCCCTCGTGTACCATCATCTCCGGGGCCACCGCAGAACGCTTTACAACACCGGAATCCGGCGCCAGATTGCCCTTTAGGACCGCCAGGCCGCCGGACTCACTGTAGGGATTCTCCAGGGGCCGGATGACCTCCGGATTCTGATTGACGCAGCCCTCGATATTTTCACCGACTGTCTTACCGGTGACGGTCATACAGTCGAGATTCAGCAGATTTTTCTTTGTCAGTTCGTTCATCACGGCGTACACGCCGCCGGCCTCGTTCAGATCTTCCATATAAGTGGGACCCGCCGGCGCCAGATGGCAGAGATTCGGTGTCCGTGCGCTGACTTCGTTGGCAATGTCCACATTCAGTTCCACGCCGGCCTCATGTGCGATGGCCGGCAGATGCAGCATACTGTTGGTAGAGCATCCCAGGGCCATATCCACAGTCAGGGCGTTCATAAAGGCAGCCTCCGTCATAACGTCGCGGGGGCGGATATTGTTTTTCCAGAGTTCCATGATCTGCATTCCGGCCTTTTTGGCAAGACGGATCCGCTCCGAGTAGACTGCCGGGATCGTGCCGTTGCCCTTCAGTCCCATGCCCAGCGCCTCGGTCAGGCAATTCATGCTGTTGGCGGTGTACATACCGGAACAGGAGCCGCAGGTGGGGCAGACCTTCTCCTCGTATTCCATGACTTCCTCATCCGTCATCTTCCCTGCGGCGTGCTCTCCCACCGCCTCAAACATACTGGAGAGACTGCGTTTCCTGCCCTTTAAATGGCCGGCCAGCATGGGACCGCCGCTTACAAAGATCGTGGGAATGTTCAGCCTGGCCGCCGCCATGAGAAGCCCCGGAACATTCTTGTCACAGTTTGGGATCATCACCAGGGCGTCAAACTGATGGGCAAGCGCCATGCACTCCGTGGAATCCGCGATCAGATCCCGGGTCACCAGAGAGTACTTCATGCCCACGTGGCCCATGGCGATGCCGTCACAGACCGCGATGGCCGGAAATTCCCGTGGGACACCCCCTGCCATGGCCACGCCCAGCTTCACCGCCTGAGTGATTTTGTCCAGGTTCATGTGCCCCGGGACCACCTCGTTGTAAGAATTGACAATACCGATCAGCGGGCGTTTCATCTCCTCCTCTGTCAGCCCGAGGGCGTTGAACAGAGAACGATGGGGAGCCTGCTGGATTCCTTTTTTCACCGCGTCGCTTTTCATAATATCTATCCTCCCGTTTCCATATCACAATTTACTGAAATGCTTCGGTTCCTGAAGCGTTTTTTCCTGAGCGCAAAATTTCTACACCCGTTCCGCAATCAGGCGGCCCATCTCGTCGGTACCCGTCTGGGTACATCCGTCGGACATTATGTCTGCGGTACGGTACCCCTCCTTCAGAACCTGCTTTACGGCAGCTTCTATGGCGTCCGCCGCTTCGTCCAGATCCATGGAATACCGCAGCATCATGGCCGCCGACAGGATCGTGGCGATGGGATTGGCAATATTCTGTCCCGCGATATCCGGCGCGGAGCCGTGGCTGGGCTCATACAGTCCAAACTTCGTCTCGTTCAGGGAGGCGGAGGAGAGCATCCCGATGGAGCCCGTCACCATGCTGGCCTCGTCTGAGAGGATATCTCCGAACATATTCTCCGTCAGGATCACGTCAAACTGGGCCGGGTCTCTTACGATCTGCATGGCGCAGTTATCCACCAGCATATGGGAAAGCTCCACATCCGGATAGTCCTTCGCCACTTCCTCCACCACGGTTCTCCACAGTCTGGAAGAATCCAGCACGTTGGCCTTGTCCACGCTGCAGACCATGCCCCGGCGCTTCCTGGCAATGCCGAAGGCCTTGACGGCGATACGCCGTATCTCGTTTTCATTATAAACCAGGGTATCCACTGCCCTGCGAACGCCCTTCTCCTCCACGGTTTCCCTGTGGCCGAAATACAGCCCGCCGGTCAGCTCCCGTACAATCATCATATCAAATCCGTCCCCGATGATCCCGTCCCGCAGCGGGCAGGCCGCCTTTAACTCGTCATAGAGATACGCAGGGCGCAGATTCGCAAACAGGTTCAGGGACTTGCGGATCTTCAAAAGTCCCGCTTCCGGGCGAAGCTGCGGCTCCAGCTTATACCAGGGAGAGGTCTTCGCATCCCCGCCGATGGAACCCATCAGCACCGCCTCGCTGGTCTTCGCCGCCTCAATGGCTTCATCCGTCAACGGCACACCATGCACGTCGATGGATGCGCCTCCCATAAGAATCTTCGTGTAATCCAGTTCAAATGCGTATTTTAAGGCTGCCGCGTCCAGCACCCTGCAGGCCTGATCCACGATCTCCGGGCCAATGCCGTCGCCCGGAATCAGCGCAATTCTATGTCTCATTTTATTTCACTCCTATCTATAAACCGGGGACATCGCCTTCGGCAATGCCCCCTGAAAATAACAGTTTCATATCAGACCCAGATCACAGACCGCCTTTCGGACCAGATGCCGGGAAAGACAACCGTCTCCAGCCTGCCGATTACTCCTGGCCTGCTTTTTCCACTTCCGCAATGGCGGCCTTTTTCATCGGGATGCGGCAGTTCTTGTTGCTTCCAAACTCTACGATACAGTCCTCGTCCGTGATGTCGATCACGACTCCGTAAAACCCGCTGGTGGTGACGACCGTATCCCCCACCTCCATGGAAGCCAGCAGTGCGTTCAACCGTTTCTGCTCCTTCTTCTGAGGCCGGATGGCGAAAAAGTACATGACCGCGCCGATGATAACAATGTATACCACCATCAGCCCAAGGCCAGCCGATGAAGAAGTCTCCGTCAATAAATTCAGCATTCTGTGTTCCTCCTTCTGTTCTGTGCGCATACCGGAATCTGCTCCGGTAAAAGCTTAACTCCAATAATACACAATCCTTATCTGTGAATCAAGTATTTTTTGAAAAATTCCCCGCTACTCCTGTCCGTGGATATAGCGGTCAATTTTTTCTTTTTTATATTGCCTGTAACGGCCCTGGTCGATGGCATCCCGTATTTCTTCCATCAGATGGTTATAAAAATAAAGATTATGCAGCACGCACAGGCGCATCCCCAGCATCTCCCCGGCTTTCAGCAGATGGCGGATGTAAGCCCTGCTGTAGCTGCGGCAGGCCGGGCAGCTGCAGCCCTCCTCGATGGGACGGCCGTCCAGCTCATACTTCGCATTAAACAGGTTCCGCTTTCCGGCCGCAGTATACACATGGCCGTGGCGGCCGTTCCGGCTGGGATAGACGCAGTCAAAAAAGTCCACGCCCCGGTCCACCGCTTCCAGGATATTTACCGGTGTGCCAACACCCATCAGATAAGTAGGCTTATCTGACGGCAGGTACGGCACGACGCAGTCCAGAATCCGGTACATTTCCTCGTGGGTCTCCCCCACCGCCAGGCCGCCGATGGCGTACCCGTCCAGTTCCAGCTCTGTGATTCGTTTGGCGTGCTCGATGCGGATGTCGTCGTAGACAGCCCCCTGATTGATGCCAAACAGCAGCTGACGGGGATTAATGGTATCCGGCAGGGTATTCAGCCGGTCCATCTCCTTCTTGCAGCGCACCAGCCAGCGCGCCGTGCGGTCTGCGGAATTCTGCACATACGCCCGGTCCGCCACGCTGGAGGGGCACTCGTCAAAGGCCATGGCGACGGTGGAGGCCAGGTTGGACTGGATCTGCATACTTTCCTCCGGCCCCATGAAGATCCTCCGCCCGTCCACATGGGAACGGAAATATACGCCCTCCTCTTTGATTTTTCGCATCCGAGCCAGGGAAAACACCTGGAATCCGCCGGAGTCCGTCAGGATCGGCCGGTCCCAGTTCATAAATTTATGCAGGCCCCCAAGCTTCTTCACCACCTCATCCCCGGGACGCACATGAAGATGGTAGGTGTTCGACAGCTCCACCTGGGTCCCGATCTCATACAGGTCGGTGGTTGCCACGGCTCCCTTGATGGCGGCGGCGGTCCCCACATTCATAAAAAGAGGGGTCTGCACAGTCCCATGCACCGTCTGAAACTCCGCCCGCTTGGCCATCCCATCGCGTTTTATGATCCGATACATCCGTATTTCTCCTCTCTTCCCGGGAATGATTTCCACCGGTCCGTCGCTTTCCCGCACGCGCGGCGGCAAAGCATCAGTCAGCCTCCGCCCCTGGCCGTTTCCGGTTATCTTTCCAGTTTCCGCCAGGCAGTTTATAAAATGTTTATGATTTCTGTACAAACTGCTCAGGAATATCAGTATATCGTGTTTTTTTTTGGAATGCAAGCAGTTTGATATTTCCCGCAAAATGTCGTATAATGCAAGAGATACCGGAGTAAAACATTTTGAATGCATCTGGTATCTCTGAGCAAGTTATATTAACCCTTTCGAGGAGGCGCGCTTTTTTGCGGTTTGCAGACACTATGAACATACATACTCTTGGAATCGATATTGGTTCTACCACTGTAAAAGTAGCGGTTCTTGGCCCCGGTCAGGAGCTTTTGTTTTCTGATTACAGGCGTCACTATGCCAACATTCAGGAGACCCTCTCCGGCCTGATCACGGACGCCGCCGCAAAGCTGGGGGATCTGGAAGTTGCCCCTGTCATCACCGGCTCCGGCGGTCTGACCCTGGCGAACCATCTGGAAGTGCCGTTTGTGCAGGAGGTCATCGCGGTGGCTTCCTCTCTGGAGCATTATGTGCCCCAGACGGACGTCGCCATTGAGCTTGGGGGCGAGGATGCCAAAATTATCTATTTTGAGGGAGGCAATGTGGAGCAGCGCATGAACGGGATCTGCGCCGGGGGCACCGGTTCTTTCATCGACCAGATGGCTTCCCTGCTCCAGACGGACGCCGCCGGTCTGAACGAATACGCCAAAAACTACACTTCCCTGTATTCCATCGCGGCCCGCTGCGGCGTGTTTGCAAAATCTGACATCCAGCCCCTGATCAACGAGGGCGCCACCAAGGAGGATCTTTCCGCCTCCATTTTCCAGGCGGTGGTGAACCAGACCATCAGCGGCCTGGCCTGCGGCAAGCCCATCCGTGGGCATATCGTCTTCCTGGGGGGACCGCTGCACTTTTTGTCGGAACTGCGGGAGGCGTTCATCCGCACTTTGAATCTGGATGAGGAACACGCCATTGTCCCGGAGAATTCCCATCTGTTCGCCGCCATCGGCTCTGCCCTGAATGCGAAGGAAGACGCCGTCACAACGCTGGGGGCGCTGCGGCAGAAGCTCTCCGGCCCCATCCATATGGAATTTGAAGTGGCACGTATGCAGCCCCTTTTCTCCTCCCAGGAGGATTATGACCATTTTATCGCGCGGCAGAGCTGCCACCGGGTAGCCACCGCTCCCCTTGGAACATACCGGGGCAACTGCTTTCTTGGCATCGACGCCGGCTCCACCACCACGAAAGCGGCGCTGGTCGATGAGGACGGCTCGCTGCTGTATTCTTTCTACAGCAACAACAATGGAAGTCCGCTCCGCACCGCCATCACCGCGATCCAGGATATCTACAGCAAGCTTCCGGAGGAGGCTCATATCGCCTGGTCCTGTTCCACCGGATACGGCGAAGCGCTGATCAAGGCGGCGCTGATGCTGGACGAGGGCGAGGTGGAGACCGTGTCCCACTACTACGCCGCCTCTTTCTTCGATCCGGAGGTGGACTGTATTCTGGACATCGGCGGCCAGGACATGAAGTGCATCAAGATCAAAAACCAGACTGTGGACAGCGTGCAGCTCAACGAGGCCTGCTCCTCCGGCTGCGGCTCCTTTATAGAGACCTTTGCAAAATCCCTGAACTACTCCGTCCAGGACTTTGCCAGGGCCGCTTTGTTTGCGAAACATCCCATTGACCTGGGTACCCGCTGTACCGTATTTATGAATTCCAAGGTAAAGCAGGCTCAGAAAGAGGGGGCGGACGTGTCGGATATCTCCGCCGGCCTTGCCTACTCTGTCATAAAAAATGCGCTGTATAAGGTCATCAAGGTCTCCGACGCATCGGAACTGGGCCGCCATATCGTAGTCCAGGGGGGCACCTTTTACAACGACGGCGTACTGCGCAGCTTCGAGAAGATCGCCGGCTGCGAGGCAGTCCGCCCGGATATCGCCGGTATCATGGGGGCTTTCGGTGCGGCGCTGATCGCCCGGGAGCGCTATAAAGAGGGTGCAAAGACCACCATGCTCTCCATCGGGCGCATCAACGCTCTGGAATACACGACCTCCATGGCCAAATGCAAAGGCTGCACCAACCAGTGCCGCCTCACCATCAACCGCTTCTCCGGCGGGCGCCAGTTTATCAGCGGCAACCGCTGCGAGCGGGGCATCGGCAAGGACCGCAATAAGGACCACGTGCCCAACCTGTTTGAATTTAAGAATAAGCTGCTGTTTTCCTATGAGCCTCTTCCCGAGGACGAGGCAGGGAGGGGGACTGTGGGCATCCCCAGGGTTCTGAATATGTACGAGAATTATCCATTCTGGTACCGCTTCTTCACGGAGCTGAAATATCGGGTAATCCTGTCTCCGCCTTCCTCCCGGAAGATCTACGAGCTGGGCATCGAATCCATCCCCAGCGAGTCCGAATGCTATCCGGCCAAGCTGGCCCACGGACACATTGAATGGCTGATCCGAAAGGGCATTAAATACATATTTTATCCCTGCATTCCCTACGAGCGCACGGAGTTCGGGGATGCGCCCAACCACTACAACTGTCCGATCGTCACCTCCTATGCGGAGAACATCAAGAACAACGTGGAAAGCCTGCGCACAGAAAATGTGCGCTTTGAAAACCCGTTTGTCGCCTTCACAAACCTGGATACGGTAACTGCGCGGCTGGTGGACGCTTTTCCGGATCTCCCCTCAGATGAGGTGCGCGCCGCGGCGAAAGCCGGATGGGAGGAGATGGACCGCACCCGAAATGCCATATACCGGAAGGGCGAGGAGACGCTGAAATATCTGGAAGAAACGGGACGCCACGGCATCGTGCTGGCGGGGCGCCCCTATCATATCGATTCCGAAATCAACCACGGCATACCGGAACTGATTAATTCCTTCGGGATGGCGGTTCTCACGGAGGATTCCATCTCCCACTTAAATCCGGTAGAGCGGCCTTTGATGGTGCTGGACCAGTGGATGTACCACAGCAGGCTCTACGCCGCCGCCAACTATGTAAAGACCCGGGAGGATCTGGATCTGATCCAGCTCAATTCCTTCGGCTGCGGCCTGGATGCGGTCACCACAGACGAGGTGAGCGACATCCTCTCCCGGTCCGGCAAGATCTACACCTGTCTGAAGATCGACGAGGTGAACAATCTCGGCGCGGCAAGGATCCGCATCCGTTCCCTGATCGCGGCCATCCGCGTCCGCAGAGAGCACGGGCAGACAAAGCGCACAATCGTTCCGGCCAATATGAACCGGGTGGTTTTCACGAAGGAGATGCGAAAAGACTATACAATCCTCTGCCCCCAGATGTCGCCCATCCATTTCAGGATGCTGGAATCCGCTTTCAACGCTTCCGGCTATCACATTGAACTGCTGAAAAACGACGGCAGGAAAGCCATCGACGTGGGCCTGAAATACGTCAACAACGACGCCTGCTATCCCTCTCTTATGGTGGTAGGACAGGTGATGGAGGCCCTGCTCTCCGGCAAATTTGATTTGAGCCGCACTGCGGTCATTATGACCCAGACCGGCGGGGGCTGCCGCGCTTCCAACTACGTCGGCTTTATCCGGCGGGCGCTGCAAAAGGCAGGAATCCCGGATGTCCCGGTAATCTCCTTAAACCTCAGCTCCCTTGAGAGCAATCCAGGCTTTTCCATCAGCTATCAGATGGTAAAACGGGGGGTGTTTGCCCTGGTATTCGGGGACATTTTCATGCGCTGTCTCTACCGTATGCGTCCTTATGAGCAGGAGTCGGGCGCAGCCAACGCCCTGTTTCACAAATGGGAGGACCGGTGCTGCGAGTTCGTCTCCGGCAAACCCTCCTACCGGGAATTCAAGCAGATGTGCCGGGAGATCGTGCAGGACTTTGACCACCTGCCCATCACCGACGAACAGAAGCCCAAGGTGGGCGTGGTGGGCGAGATACTTGTGAAATTCATGCCCGCCGCCAACAACTATCTGGTGGAGCTGCTGGAGAAAGAGGGGGCTCAGGCCGTCGTGCCGGATCTGATGGACTTCCTGCTCTACTGCTTCTACAACCAGAACTTCAAGAGCGAATATCTGGGTACAAAAAAGAAGTCCGCGATGGTCGCAAACTTCGGCATCATGGTTCTGGAAAAGCTCCGGGCCACCGCTGCGGAGGAACTTTCAAAGAGCGAGCACTTTGATCCGCCCTCCCGCATCGAACATCTTGGAGAGATGGCGAAGGACATTGTATCCCTGGGCAACCAGACCGGCGAAGGCTGGTTCCTGACCGGCGAGATGCTGGAGCTGATTCATTCCGGCGTCAACAACATTGTCTGCACCCAGCCTTTCGCCTGCCTGCCCAACCACGTGGTGGGCAAGGGCGTCATCAAGGAACTGCGTCGGCAGTACCCCCTGTCCAACATCGTAGCCATCGACTACGATCCCGGCGCCAGCGAGGTGAACCAGCTCAACCGCATCAAGCTGATGCTGTCCACCGCAAATAAAAATCTTCATTGTGAAGACTGAACCTTACGTTCCTCCATTTTGCGCAAAAACGGTTTTTCGGCTCATACGATGTTTCTATCCGGAAAAATATGTGATATAATTCTGTTACGGTATTTTTGAAGGCTCCCGGTATTATGTCCGGGAAACCAGAATAATCTCACCGGTGCCGACGGCACCGACAGAAGGAGGAACTTTACCATGGAAAAAGAAATGAACCGCCGCGACTTTATTAAGGGTGTATCCGCCGGCGCCGCAGGTATGGCTGCCATGAGCATGATCGGGGGCCTGAAGCCTATGACGGTCAGCGCGCAGGAGGAAGCTGCCGGGGAATTTGAGGGCAGGGCAAAATTCTCTGGCGTACATAATGTCCGCTATATCACGGAGGATCTGGTATATCTGGGCGCCAGCGAACGGCGGACCGAATTGTTTGAAAATGTTTACCCCATTTGGAGGGGTGTGTCGTACAATTCCTATCTTCTGCTGGACGAGCAGACGGTGCTGTTCGATACGGTGGACCGTTCCGTGGCCGGTCAGTTCTTTGAGAACCTGATCTACGCCCTGGACGGCAGGAGCCTGGACTACCTGATTGTTCAGCACATGGAGCCGGATCACTGCTCTGCCATCTCCGAGGTGCTTGTGCGCTATCCGGAAGTCAAGCTGATCTGTTCTGAGACGGCGGAACCCATCGTGAAACAGTTTTTCGGCGTAGAGGTGGCCAAACACGGGTACACCGTGACTGAGGGTACAAAGCTGAACACCGGCCGGCACAATCTGGTATTTGTGATGGCTCCCATGGTACACTGGCCGGAAGTCATGTTCACCTATGACGCCACAGACAAGACCCTGTTTTCCGCGGACGCTTTTGGCTCTTTCGGCGCGCTGAACGGAAATCTTTACGCGGACGAGGTAAATTTTGAGACAGAATGGCTGGCCGACGCCCGGAGATATTACTGCAATATCGTTGGAAAATACGGACCGCAGGTACAGGATGTACTTGCAAAAGCTGCCGCTTTGGAGATTGCCATGGTCTGCCCCCTGCACGGTCCCATATGGCGGGACAACCTGGCATGGCTTCTGGACAAATATGATAAGTGGAGCTCTTATACGCCGGAGGAAGACGCCGTCATGGTGGTATACGGTTCCGTTTACGGCGGCACGGAGAACGCAGCCAACGTCATCGCCTCCAAATTATCCGAAGGCGGCATTCCGGACGTCTGCGTATACGACGTATCCAAGACTCACGTCAGCGAGCTGATCGGGGAAGCTTTCCGCTGCAGTCACATTGTATTGGCCTCCATCACCTACAATATGGGCATCTTCACTCCGATGAAAAACTTTATTTTGGATCTCCAGGCCCACAACCTGCGGAACCGCAAATTTGCGCTGGTGGAAAATGGGAGCTGGTCCCCTGTGTCCGGCAGCCTCATGGCGGAGCTTCTCACCTCCATGTCCGGTATGTCCCAGATTGGTGAGACCGTGACCATCCGCTCCACCACCGATGAGGACAGCTTTTCGGCCCTTACGACACTGGCTGAGGAAATTCTTTCCGACCTGAACGGCATTGACGTGCAGACGGAAGAAAAAACCGCTGCCGCCACCGTTTCCTGGGTATGCACTGTCTGCGGCTACATCTACGAGGGAGACGAACTTCCGGATGATTACATCTGCCCGGTCTGCGGCGTAGGCAAGGATAAATTCGAGAAAGTAGAATCTTAAAACGGATCAAATCGCAGGGCATAAAGAGACCTGCCGCGTTAGGCGGCAGGCCTCTTTATCACAAAGTGGTGTTCTCTTTTTATACCATTTTTTCCGACTAAAGTTTTACGCTAGCAATAGCAATCGTCGTGGCAGAGATTATTTCATGCTTCTCTCCGATATGCTAACTTCTCCGGGCATAAATAATATTGCCCATAAACAATATTTTAATTATGGAATCAAAAATGATTATATGCGCTATGGAACAGTATATCCAACTATAGATATTTTGTATAACACTATAAACAAAAATATATAATCCTATAACCCTTGGGAAGTATGTCCCAGCGCACAACTGATAATAGAATTGAGGTTAAGAATAGTATGATAATAAGTGCAAGTAGAAGAACTGATATACCAGTTTTTTTTTCTGAGTGGTTCATTAACAGAATCGAAGCTCAGTATGCATATGTAAGAAATCCTATGAACATACATCAAATTAGTAAAATTAACCTTGCACCAAGCATTGTTGATTGCATAGTTTTTTGGAGTAAAAATCCAAAACCAATTATAAGGAAACTAAATATATTAAATGATTATATGTATTATTTTCAATTTACTCTTAATGCATACAATAACGATTTTGAAACAAATCTTCCCTCATTGGATGATCGAATACAAACTTTTCAAGTACTATCGGAGTTAATTGGCAAGCATCGTGTCATATGGCGATATGATCCTATCATTCTTAACAACCAATACTCTATAAATTGGCATATTGAAAAATTTGAATACATCGCAAATCAGTTATGCAATTATACAGAAAAAGTTACCATAAGTTTTATTGATTTATACACGAAAATTTCAAACAATATAAAAGGAAAAAATATTTGCGAATTATCCTATGACCAAAAAAATACCATTGCAAAAAGTCTTTCTGCAATCGCTCATTCGCACAACCTAATAATAGATACTTGTGCTGAAGATATTGACTTATCTTCCTATGGCATTGATCATGCTCACTGTATTGATGATAAACTCATTGCTAAATTACTGGGTTGCTCTATTGATGCAGACAAAGATAAAAACCAACGTTTAGAATGCGGATGCGTTGCAAGTATTGATTTAGGTCGCTATAATACCTGCCAGAATGGTTGCACATATTGTTATGCCAATCATAACGCTGATGTTCGTATGCGAAACTTTGAAGCATACGACCCCAGTTCCCCGTTACTCTGTAGTCAAGTAACAGAACTAGATAAAATCACTGAACGGAAAGTTAAGAGTCAGCGGAATATGCAATTGAGTTTATTTGATATATAGGTATCAAAAAGGTATCACCACCCTGCATCAAAAGCCGGGTAGCACACCATTTATGCGGCTTCCCGGCTCCCTGTTTACTATTCGACCCCGGCGTGTTCTTTGTTGTTTTTAACTATATTTGTTTAAGTTTTGTACAAATACACGCCGTTTTTTACTTCAATTACATCATTTATTCTGGCTTACCGATTTTCTGTTGCCAAAATGTTGCCACGCAATATCGTTTGGAAATTTCAATAACAACATTCTTCCCATAGTATAAAAATTTACCTTCTACTTTCATTAACTTTTGGGCATAGCAATTTTCCCCTTATGTGTTTTCTCCGAAAGTTTCAATGAGGCAAGGTTGTCCCCTTCAATCAAAAAATTCATCTGCCCACCGTTGTCGATAAACAGGTCTTTATCCTCGGTTAGCACTGGAGTATGCGTGTCAAGCATCCCGTCTATCTCTTCACGGTGTTCCTCAAACACAAGCCCGTACTTCTTACCGTTCATATCTTTTTCAAGATCGGAAAGGCAGGACAGCAAATGAATCTTTTTAATCGCATCATTGCGGTCAAGATGTCCTGTTAATCGATAATTTTGTATGATGTTTTCTCTTTCCGCTATATTTTTAACAACGATTCTATGTCAAATATATCTTTTATAGGATTACTCATCAAAATTTCTCCTTATTTCCATTCGCAATTTAAAACAGTCCATTGTTTTGTGAAATTTTCGCTTTCTATTGCAGCCGCAAAAGGCTGGGTAAGAAATGATTTTATATTTTTTAATACGGTGCTATAATCATCTGTTTTGGTATCAATCTTCCTACAAAACGCTTTCCATTTCTTTTGCATTGCGTCGTCACTATCAAAAGCCATAACCTGTTCAAACTGCTCGACTGTAAAGATGTGACCACGATTTTCAAAAGTTTTTCTTAACGCTTCCGTAAGTGTTGCACCATCAAAATCAAACTTGTTTGCAAGATAGTAAACATCGTAGTAGTCCTTCATTCGGCTGGAAAACTCCATAAGGCTGAGGATAGCGTCAAGCTTTTCGGCAATCGTTGTTTCAAGAGAATAAGTATTTACCACCGGTGCAATAAAATCATCAAGCTGTGTTGGAATTTTTCGCTTCTCCTGTTTCGGTACAATGATATCGCCCACGCCGAAATCAATGCTGAATGGAGTCCTTGTGTTTTTAATTCGTGCTACAATGGAAGCACCAATACCGGCGTATTTCTTTGCAACGGCTATAGGGGCAATATCCTTAATTTCAAAGGCAATAAAATCATTGCCGGTAGGCGTGTTGATGATTTCTTCCAACACAGGCTTCAACTGTTCAGGGGTATTGGGCACTTTCCGAAGAAGAAAATCCACATCCACTGTTACACGGCTGTCAAAGTCAGTAACGGAATATATAAACAGCCCGCCTTTTAGTACAAGGCTCTCAGCATATTTTGAATGTTCCAAACGGCGCAGAAATTCCTCTTGGCAGAAAAGCTGTAAACAGAGTTGATAACTCCGTCCGCTTTCTTTCGCCTTATTTTTTAATCTTGCAAGTACGGATGCAGCAATATCAGCCATTCAGCAGCACCTCCATCACATTCATAACTTTTGCATATAGCTTCATTTCTCTTGCGTACTTTGAAAGGTTTGCAAGATTTTTATTTTTATCAGCAACATAAGCATTGACAGCTTTGTTGAATGTCTCGTTATCCAGCTTTGTACGGTATTTGAAACAATCACATATAGTTCTTTCTCGATCATACACAGAAAGAATTACGCCGTTAAAACTATCTTCCACTCTTCCGATATTCAAAAAATCCTTTTGAATATAGTAAGCCTTAATCGGAAATTCCTCCATTTTCTTTACAGAGCGGGACGCCGTTCTCGGAACGGCAACAGACCATTCACGGGGAGCGAAGTCACTATATCCATAATGAAACAATGCGGACTCGACGCAAACAATTCCTTGTGGAAGAAACTCTTGTAACAATTGTTCCTCTGTTATTTGATTGCTGTGAGGAAGCTGATAAAAACCTCGTCGGATTCTTTCAATAAAACCTTCTTTACAGAATACCGCAACTTCATAATTTTGTATGCCCTCTGCCACAAAGTCAGCAGTTTTTGCAATGCCGCCATTATTTATAATTACCTTTTTTACAATTTCTTTCTTGTTCAAGCAAGCACCAACTTTCTGCACGCAAAGATAAAATATTGTCCGTCATTATTATAACGTGGCGTTGAAATAATTGCAATAGCTTTAAGCGGACTGATTTTGATTTTTGCGTGCAGCTCATAGTGGTGTTTATATTTGGACTACGATTAAACCAAATAGTATTCCCACTTTCACCGAGAAATATTCAAAAATTACTGAATTAATTTCGCTGTACAGAAAAGCCAGATCGTGGATCTGTACAATGTCGGAGGAATCTCGTATCCAAAACTGGAGCGCGAATATGGCGTAAATCGGAGTACACTCAGCAAC
>CAZQAB010000012.1:0-71529 GCA_964591265.1 uncultured Lachnospiraceae bacterium | reverse complement strand
CACTGATATTACTATCAAAGATTCCTTAATTTTTCATACTCACAATTCTTCCTCCTTCCGCTTAGTCCTGCCAATTGTCCTACTAGCAGTCTGTTGTCGGCTCTCGTTCTGCTCCACACGTTCAAGATTGGCTTTATTGTAGCCTATCACCTCCGCAAACGCAAGGTCGTGACACGCCCTCGCCCTCTCACTCCGAAGTGTCGGCATTTCCTTTTCAAGCTGTTCCTTTTCCGTCCTCCATGCTTTGGGGGTTATCTTTTCTCCCTCGGCAAGCAGCGTTTTTAAGTCGGCTCTTGTATTTTCATACATGACAAGTTCGTGTTCATGCTCCTTGTCGTATTTCAGTTTCTTCAGACCGCTTAATGACTTGCTCATATCATGCACTGCCTTGTATGGCTCATAGTCCGCATAGGCTTTTGCAAGTTCCTTTAGCTGTTCCAGCCTCTGCCACTTGGGTATGAAAATCTGCTCCCGCCTGTCAAATTCTCTGCCCTTGTCCGTCTTATATTTTTCCAACTGCGCAAACGTGGTTATGCTGTTGCGCTCCAAAAAGTTTTTAGCGTTCTCAATGTTCTGAACCTTATCCCTGTTGGGGATTTTCGCAAGGTATTTCGCACTCACTATCGGAAGCGCAAGCCTGCCCATTTTCTCCTGCACACGCTCAAGAAAACGATTTTTTTTCATTTCCTGACAGTAATGTCACCGTCAGGACCCTTCCTGCTATCTTCATTGTTCTTACCTCCTTCCTATAAGGCATTCCGTCTGCATTTTCTGCACTTCTGTTTCCTTCCTGCTATATTTTATTATAAAAAAAACACTCTGCAAAAGTTATTAGTTTTCTATTCTTTTTCTAGCACTTTTTTTACATTTCTTTTCTGATTTTCATTTTTTTGTCATTTTGCACAAATAAAGATAGAATATCGCAAAATCATCAAATCAGATGATTGAACAGCGCCATTACCCTGTTCATAGAAAAATCAGGAGAATATCCTCTTGTTTGCGGATATTCTCCTGATTTTTACGTATTTTAATAAAACATTGCAGAAAAACAACTCGATTCTTCATACCAAATCTAACCGGCTTTTCATCAGGTCGCCGGCGATCTGAACCGATTCTGCTTTCACAGTGAGCTCGGCATCGTCCATACAGAATACGGAGAAATGGTTCTCGTAAAGCTCAGTTTCTGAAGCTGTGGATCGGAGCCGGGATCCTCCCCCTGCGATTCACAAAGGCTTCACAGGAATACCGGTTTACCGGCATGATCGGAGCGTAGCCCAGCAGGCCGCCGAACTCCACGGTCTCTCCCACTCCCTTGCCGATCACGGGAATGATGCGGACTGCCGTGGTCTTCTGGTTCACCATGCCGATCGCCATCTCATCCGCTATGATGCCGGAGATGGTGCTGGCCTTCGTGTCTCCGGGAATCGCGATCATGTCAAGCCCCACAGAGCAGACGCAGGTCATGGCCTCCAGCTTTTCCAAAGTGAGAGCGCCTGCCTCCACCGAATTGATCATTCCCTGATCCTCGCTCACCGGGATAAAAGCTCCGGAAAGGCCGCCTACGTAGGAGGAGGCCATAACGCCGCCCTTTTTCACCTGATCGTTCAGAAGCGCCAGAGCCGCCGTGGTTCCCGGAGCGCCGGCATATTCCAGGCCGATCTCGCAGAGGATATCCGCCACACTGTCCCCGATAGCCGGCGTGGGCGCGAGAGACAGATCGATGATGCCAAATGGAACGCCCAGCCTTCTGGATGCCTCCTGAGCCACAAGCTGTCCCACCCGGGTCACCTTAAAAGCTGTTTTCTTGATCGTTTCGCAGAGCGTCTCAAAATCAGAGCCGCGCACCTCTTCCAGCGCATGCTTTACCACGCCGGGGCCGCTGACCCCTACGTTGACCACCGCCTCCGCCTCCGTGACGCCGTGAAAAGCGCCCGCCATAAAGGGATTGTCATCGGGAGCGTTACAGAACACCACAAACCTGGCGCAGCCAAGGGAATCCCGTTCTTTTGTGGACTCTGCTGTTTCCAGGATGATCTGCCCGATCAGGCGAACCGCATCCATATTGATGCCGCATTTGGTGGAACCCACATTTACGGAACTGCACACATACTCCGTCTGGGAGAGAGCCTGCGGAATGGAGCGGATCAGATTTTCATCCGCGCCCGTCATTCCCTTGGATACCAGCGCGGAATATCCCCCGAGGAAGTTGACCCCGACTTCTTTCGCAGCACGGTCCAGGGTCTTCGCAATCGTCACAAAATCCTCCGGACATTTACAGGCGCCGCCCCCGACGAACGCGATGGGCGTCACAGAGATCCGCTTATTTACAATGGGAATCCCGTACTCCCGCTCAATCGCCTGTCCTGTGGCCACCAGATCTCTGGCGACCGTGGTAATTTTACAATAGATATTTTTGTTGAGCGCATCCAGATCGTCCGTCACACAGTCAAGCAGGCTGATTCCAAGCGTAATTGTGCGCACATCCAGGTTTTCCTGGGTGATCATCTTGTTGGTCTCGTTCACTTCAAATAAATTGATCATGCTGTACCCTCACTTGCCGGCTGTTCAGATGCGGTGCATCATGTTGAAAATGTCCTCATGCTGGCATCGGATGACGACGCCTATCTCCTCGCCCACCTTCTCCAGTTCAGAGGCGATCTGCGCGCTGTCCTTCGGCGATTGCGTGGCGTCCGCAACCATCATCATATTGAAAAAGCCCTGAATGATTGTCTGGGATATATCCAGAATGTTTACGTTATTCTCCGCCAGATACGTGCAGACCTTCGCGATGATACCCACCGTATCTTTGCCAACCACGGTGATAATTGTCTTTTTCATGGCTGTTTCCTTTCTGTATCCATGTATATTCAGAAGAGTATTTCCGGATGGACGGACAAGACGCCTATACGGCGACCGAGGGCGACGGTTCGTCTCGCTTCGCGATCCGGATCAGAAAATCCTCCGCTTTATAGGGATTGTCCCCCATGGTGATCTCCGCGCACACGGTTGCCAGCGCCAGCGCCTCATAATTGTTTTCTTTGCTGAGATGGCCCAGCATCACCGCTTTCAGACCGTCGTGAAGGATTTCGCCCAACAGCTGTCCGGCGCTGTCGTTGGAGAGATGTCCTTTAAACCCAAGTATCCGCTGTTTCAGATAATATGGATAGCCTCCTACCTGAAGCATATTGACGTCATGGTTCGATTCAATCAATACAGCATCGAGATTTTTTAAGTTGCCCACAGTGTAATCATCATAATAGCCAAGATCCGTGACAACGGCCACTGATTTTTCCTGACAGGAAAGCCGGTAGGCCACCGGTTCCGCCGCATCGTGGGAGACGCGGAAGGAATGCACCGTCATGTCTCCGACCTGAAAGTCTGAATCAGGCGCAATCTCGTGAAACAGCGTCTCGTCCACGCTGCCAAGCATATACTGCTCCAGCATTGCCCTTCTGGTTCCGGGAGAACAGTAGACGGGAATCCCATATTTCCTCGCCAGCACGCCGAGACCCCGGATGTGATCCGAATGCTCGTGAGTGATCAGGATCGCGTCAATTTCCTCCGGCTTTCGGCCGAAGGCATTCAGTCCCTCCACGACTTTTTTGCCGGTAATTCCCGCGTCGATCAGTATGCCGGTGTGATCGTCTCCCACAAAAATACAATTGCCGCTGCTTCCGCTGGCAATACTACAAAAATCCATGTTCTATCAGTCCTTTATCAATCTGTCCAAAGGTATTTTCCACAAAATTGCTGCTGTTGTCAATGATTAATTGACATCTGCTGCGATATTCTTCGTCGGAAAGCTGATTTGACATGATCTCGAGCGCACGGTCCCGGCTGTAACTGCGGCTCTCCATCAACCGCCGGATGCGTACTTCCGAATCGGCGTAAAGATACCAGATCTCGTCACAGATCGCATCGTAATGATCTTCCAAAAGCAGCGCTGCCTCGATCACAGCAAAAGGGATCCGTCCCCGTTCCCGCTCCGTCTGAATTTCCTGCATGATAAAGGATCTGACCGCCGGATGCATGATCCCATTCAGCCGGCGGAGCTTTCTCTTATCCTGAAATACCAGCGCTGCCAGCGCGCTGCGCCGGAGTGTCCCGTCTTCCTTCAGGATTCCCGGGCCAAAGGCCGCAACAATCTGACGATAGCATTCCTGCCCTGGCTGCTGCAGCATTCTTCCCACTTCGTCCGCCTGAATGGCTCTGGCGCCATAACGAGTTTGCATATATGCAAGAACCGTACTCTTTCCGGCTCCCACACCGCCGGTGACTCCCAAAACCTTCACGTATTTATATTCTCCTCCGCAATCCTCTTATTTACAGGCAAACCGGCCTTTTTTTGTTCACCGCTCCTCTTTATTTTAATACAAAATACGCCGCAGTGCAAATTGCAATACGGCGTTCTTTTAAATATCTTTCAGTATTCATGCTCTGGGATGCGCCGCGTAATATACGCTGCGCACCTGGTTCGCGCTCATATCCAGGTACATCTGTGTGGTTGCAATGTCCGCATGTCCCAGCATTTGCTGGACCGATTTCAGGTCGGCTCCGTTCTGTACAAGGTGTGCGGCAAAGGAATGACGCAAGGTATGGGGGGTGATGTCCGCAGTAATTCCGGCCGACGCTGCATACCGCTTGAGCAGTTTCCAGAAACCCTGGCGGCTCATGGCTTTCCCACTGGAACAGTTTACAAACAGATACTCGCTTTCCTTCCCTTTTAAAAGCCTGTCCCTGCCGTTTTTAAGATAATTTTCAAGCGCTGCGCTGGCATTGCGGCCGAACGGGATTACCCGTTCTTTTTCTCCGTCGCTGCAGACCACATAATTCATCGAAAGGTTCACGTCGGCAAGCCTCAGTGAAATCAGCTCTGTCACACGCAGTCCTGCAGCGTATAAAAGTTCCAGCATGGCCTTGTCCCGAAGCTGCTTTGCGGAGGAACCTCCCGGCTGCTCCAGGAGCCGCGCTGTTTCCTCCACGGTAAGGATCTCCGGCATCTTTTTCTCCACATGAGGGGCTTTGACCGCTTCGGTGGGATCCTCATCAATCTGATGCTGACGGCAGGCATAGTGAAAAAAAGCCTTTATTGAAGCAACATTTCTCGATACCGTTGCCGTTGATAAACCCTGCTTTTCCAGATAGAGAATATAAGAATTCAGATTTGTTGTGGTTATACTGTGCACATCCTCAATACCGTGCTCGTCCAGATACTCATCCAGCCGGCGAAGATCATGCTGGTAAGAACTTACGGTACTCGCCGAAGCATTCTTTGTCTCTTTCAGATAATCTATAAAAAGGGGTAATTCAATACACATTCGTAAAACTCCTTGTTCCTATGATTTCCCCTTTCTGTGTTCTCTGGAACACATGCCTTCAGGCAAACCGGATTACCCCTCTCCATTTTGCCCGCCCCTGACAGCTAAGTAAACTGATTATACTCAAATTTTTTTTTAAAATCAATGTCCAATTTTGTGCAAAAAAAGCCATTAAAACGAGCATTTTGTCGCAATTAACAAGATTTTGTCGGCGTGATTCCTGCTTCCACCAGATGTTGTGAAAAATTTATGTGAACATTTTTAAAAATAATTTCAGGGTCCACCTCCCGAGATAAGCCTCCACGGCACAGCCCAGCACACAAAGCCCGGCCATCCTCGCAAGCTCAAGCAGTTCCATGTGAAGCGGCGCGCCAACGCCGCCGGTGTTGCCGCGCAGCCTCTGTCTTATACGGCCTGAAAGAAGATTGCCCTCCCGCTTCCACATGGCCGCATACAGAATCCATTGAGGAAGGATACAGCAGGCAAATAAAACCACTCCGTCATAACCGTCCCGAAGGGCAAACAGCGAAATGAGCAGTCCCGCCGAAGCGGCCAGCCACAGGGCGTAGGCCAGATGAAACCAGAGTCCGACCGCCGTAAAGCTGCTCATCCACAGAAACAGCAGGGTTTTAAGCCTGATAGACAGAATATAAGGCAATATATCCCTGGCAGAGACGCCGCTGTTTTCATATGTCTGAAAGCCGTATCTGCTCGCCAGGCCGGCATAGTCTCCCGTTCCCATACGAAACAGTTCCGGCGCAGCGATACCCGCCAGGAATCCCAGCAGAAGAATAAACAGAACTGTGATCCGTCCCCGTTTTGTTCCGTCCATTGTTACCGCCATAACCGAATACTCAACACTATTGTATGGGACGCCGCATCCGGCAAGAACCTGTTACTCCAGCCCTTCCGCATATTCTTTCAGAAAATCGTAGATCTGATTCTCCGTGGGAGGGCAGCCCTTTACACAGTAAGCAAAGCCGGCGGTACAGGTTCCGATCCCGACTTTTCCGGTTTTTCCTCTGAATCCCTGCCCAATGCAGATTTTTGTATCCAGCTTTTCCAAAAGCCCTTCCTCCCTGAGCCGGTCCAGCGCCGGGATCAGATAACCGTAACAGGCGCTGCAGGATTCCACCTCCTCTACCGCGTCCTGCACCTCCACGACCCTGCGGGCCAGGGGAAGGTCTTCTGTGAAATCCCCGCTTTTCCTGTTTTTTTCTTTCACCCAGATCCCATTCTCATGATCCCCGGCCCCTTTTCCTGTTCCCGGCGTCTGCAAAACCTTCTCCGTGAACGTCAAAATCTCTGCCTTTGAGAGATCGGCGTTTCCCACGCCCAGTTCTTCCGCCATACGTACATAGGGAACATCATCCGCCGTGTAATGCAGAAGCTGGCACACATATGCGTCCACAAGCACCGGATCCCAGGCTGCCATGACACAGTTGCGCACCACGGGATTCCCCCCGTCCTCAAAATCCAGATCGCCGCAGATGTGATCCACCACGATGAAATCCTGACGGATCGCCGCATTCAGATGGGCGATGGGGCGATGAAGACCCATGGAGTGAAACCGCCGTTTTTCCGTGTTGGGGATCAGCCCCTTCAGGTTCTTCAGCGCACAGGTGATCTTTGTCTGGCAATGCCCTTTCAGCACCGGTACATTGATCAGAAAATCTACCTGATCCACACAGTCGCAGATATTCAGCTTCATACCGGAACCGTCTGCCCAGTGGGAATTTACCTTCTGCGTGTCGATAAACTCCACACCGTACTTCCCTGACAGATCGGCATATCCGCACACCTTTACAGCCTCCGAGGTCCGTCCCCCTACCCAGGATCCCTCCATCATCACAAGATTTTGGCATTCGTGTTCCTGTAGATATTCAACGATTCCGGCCACCACCTCGGGATGCGTTGTTGCGCCGTAGGAGGCCGATGATGCCGAAACCAGGTTTGGTTTGATGCCGATCCGGCACCCGGCATCCGGGATATGCCCCGCCAGTTCCGCCTGTTCCAGAAGCATCTTTGTCATCTCTTTATAATCGGTTCCGTATATTTTTAGTATCTGGTTCTTTCTCATATAACCTCCAGATCCTGAGCCTGTGAATATCAGGATTCGCCCCTGATTCTTCCAGGAACTGCACACAGCCCCGCCACAGAGGGCGAGGCCGATACGCAGTGATATCAATGGGGCAATCTACTAAGGGGCTGTGAAAAATGATCGCCTCATTTCCTCACAGCCCCCACATAAACAGGATTTTATTTGTTGCTAAGGAACGCATGGATTCCTGCGGCAGCCGCCTTGCCGGCGCCCATCGCGAGAATAACGGTAGCCGCTCCGGTCACTGCGTCGCCGCCGGCGAACACACCTTCCTTGGAGGTCTGGCCCGTAGTCTCATCCGCAATAATACATTTTTTCCGATTTACGTCCAATCCGATGGTTGTGGAGGAAATCAGCGGGTTCGGGGAAGTTCCCAGGGACATGATCACCGTATCCGCCTCGATCTCAAACTCAGATCCTGGAATCTCCACCGGACGTCTTCTGCCGGAGGCATCCGGCTCGCCAAGTTCCATACGGATGCATTTTACACCCACAACCGCATCGTCCTCGTTTACAAGGATCTCCGTCGGGTTGGTAAGAAGATCGAAGATGATCCCCTCTTCCTTCGCATGATGCACTTCCTCCGCACGGGCCGGAAGCTCCGCCTCGCTGCGGCGGTATACCACATGAACCTCTGCGCCGAGACGCAGGGCCGTTCTGGCCGCATCCATGGCTACGTTGCCGCCGCCCACGACGATCACTTTCCTGCCATGCACGATCGGGGTATCATAATCCTCGCGGAACGCTTTCATCAGATTATTTCTGGTCAGGTACTCGTTGGCGGAGAATACACCCTTGGCAGTCTCTCCTGGAATACCCATGAACATGGGAAGACCCGCGCCGGAGCCGATAAATACAGCCTCATACCCTTCCTCATCCATCAGCTCGTCGATGGTGACGGATTTACCGATGATAACGTTTGTCTCGATCTTAACGCCGAGAGACTGTACATTTTCCACTTCTTTGGCAACCACGTCCAGCTTGGGAAGACGAAATTCGGGAATACCGTAAACCAGAACGCCGCCCGGCTCATGCAGCGCCTCAAAGATCGTCACGTCGTAACCCAGCTTCGCAAGATCTCCTGCGCAGGTCAGCCCGGCCGGGCCGGAACCGATTACCGCCACCTTATGTCCATTCTTCTGTTCTGCGCCCAGGGGTTTGATCCCCTGCTCCCTTGCCCAGTCGGCCACGAAGCGCTCCAGCTTGCCGATGGAGACGGGTTCGCCCTTGATGCCGCGAATACATTTGCCCTCGCACTGGCTCTCCTGCGGACATACGCGGCCGCAGATCGCCGGAAGTGCGCTGGAGCGGGACATCACCTGATAGGCCTCCTCAAAATTCCCTTCCTTTACAGATCCGATAAAACCGGGAATATCAATGTTAACCGGGCAGCCGTCCACACATTTTGCATTCTTGCAGTGAAGACAGCGCTGTGCCTCCTCAACTGCCTCGTCACTGTTGTATCCAAGGCATACCTCTTCAAAATTTGTCGCCCTCACTTTTGGATCCTGTTCTCTTACAGGAACCTTATTCATTAAATTCGCCATTATCTGTCACCTCCGCAATTACCGCATCCGCCATGATGTGTATCGCCCTCACGATATTTCAGAAGCGCTCTGCCTTCCTCCGTCTTATACAGGGCCTGTCTCTTCATAGCCGCGTCAAAGTCAATCTTGTGTCCGTCGAATTCCGGACCGTCCACACAGGCAAACTTCACTTCATCCCCCACGATCAGACGACAGGCGCCGCACATACCGGTGCCGTCCACCATGATGGGGTTCATGCTGACAACCGTGGGAAGATTGTATTTCTTCGTGGTCAGGCAGCAGAATTTCATCATAATCATCGGGCCGATGGATACGCAGTGATCGTAGGTCTTTCCCTCTTCTCCGATCAGGTCGTCGATCACCTTCGTAACCATGCCGCTTCTTCCGTAAGAACCGTCGTCAGTCGTTATGTAAAGGTTTCCACAGACGGATTTAAACTGGTCCTCAAGAATCACAAGGTTCTTTGTCTTGGCGCCTATGATCACATCCGCGTCGATCCCACGCTCATGCAGCCATTTTGCCTGAGGGTACACCGGAGCGGTACCCACGCCGCCGGCAACAAAAAGGATTTTTTTCTTTCTGGTTTCCTCCAGTTTCGCCTCATCGCACAGCTCGGAGGGACAACCCAGGGGGCCAACCACATCCCGGAAAGAATCGCCGGTCTGAAGAAGCGTAAACTTCTCCGTTGCTACGCCTACAGGCTGAAATACGATGGTAATCGTCCCGGCTTCCCTGTCATAATCACAGATCGTCAATGGGATCCGCTCACCGATCTCGTCCTCTTTCACGATAACAAACTGTCCCGGCAGGCAGCGCTTTGCAACACGCGGAGCTTCGACAACCATCTCATAGATGTTGTCAGCAAGCTTCCCTGCTTTCAAAATCTTGTACATATTCTACCTCCATATCATTTCCAGCAGGTTGCCCCGCCTTAATTAAGAATATACTCTGACAATTATAAAACAATCTCTGTGAAAATTCAATGATTATTTCGTCATTTCTCGCTTCAATTCCTGCAATTTCCGCTATGGGAACACGGATCTGGGGATTTGCTTTCTAGTTTTGCTCCAGATAATTCTCAAACTGTTCGGCCGACATCAGAATTTTCCGGGGTTTTGTACCCTCCTCCGGGCCAACCACGCCGGCATTGGAGAGCTGGTCCATGATCCTGGCGGCCCGGTTGAAACCGATCTTAAAAACTCTCTGGAGCATTCCGATGGAAGCCTTGTCCTTCTCAATGATAAACTTCCCGGCATCGGCAAAGAGGGCGTCCACATCGCTCTCTCCCTTTGACGCGGCTACCGCACTCTGCACCTTGGCGATCTGCTCTTCAATGTCCGCGTTGTACTTCACGTCCACATTCTGATTCTTGAGGAAATCCACCACGTCGGCCACCTCCTCATCCGAAACAAAAGCTCCCTGCACCCGGGCCGGCTTCTGGTATCCCTGTGGATAAAACAACATATCCCCTTTGCCCAGCAGCTTCTCCGCGCCGCCCATATCAAGGATAGTCCGGGAATCCACGCCTGAGGTAACCGAAAATGCGATCCGGGAAGGCATATTGGCTTTAATCAGCCCGGTGATCACATTTACGGAGGGACGCTGGGTGGCGATCACAAGATGGATTCCACAGGCCCTGGCAAGCTGTGCCAGACGGCAGATGGCGTCCTCCACTTCGCCGGGAGCCACAAGCATCAGGTCGGCCAGCTCATCCACAATGATCACAATCTGAGGAAGTTTCCGGGGCTTATTCTCATCGTCAACAGCCTCCAGTCCCTCAACTTTTTTATTGTATCCTTTCAGATCCCGGACGCCCACCTCGGCGAATTTTTCATAACGGTTCATCATCTCGGCCACCGCCCAATTCAGAGCGCCCGCCGCTTTCTTCGGATCCGTCACCACCGGTATCATCAGGTGGGGAATCCCATTGTATACATTCAGTTCCACCACCTTTGGATCCACCATGATCAGCTTCACTTCATCCGGCGAAGCCTTGTACAGGATGCTCATAATCAGTGTATTGATGCAGACGGATTTGCCGGAACCGGTAGCGCCCGCAATCAGAAGATGGGGCATCTTCGCTATATCTGCCACAACTACCTTGCCGCTTATGTCCTTGCCTGTGGCAAAGGCCAGCTTTGAGGGATGGTTTTTGAAGGCATCGGACTCCAGAAGATCCCGCAGCGCCACGGCGCTGTTTTCGGAATTCGGGACTTCAATGCCCACCGCCGCCTTGCCCGGGATCGGCGCTTCGATCCGGATGTCTGCGGCCGCCAGGTTCAGTTTGATATCGTCGGAAAGGCCCACGATCCGGCTGACCTTTACTCCCTGCTCCGGAAGCAGTTCATAACGGGTCACAGCGGGGCCGCAGCTCACATTCGTCACGGTTGCGTGTACTCCAAAGCTCTCCAGCGTCTGCTGCAGCTTAGCTGCTGTCTTGCGGACTTCCCTGTCCTGTCCCGCGCCGGATCTGCCCGCCCCTTTTTTCAGAAGCTTCAGGGGGGGATATATATATTCCGGACGCACTGCCTCGGCTGCTTTGGCCGCCTCTGCCTCAACCGAAGCGATCCCCGCGGCGATCTCTTTCCGGGAGGAACGGGGGTTGCGCTTCTGGGAACCGCCGGCGCTGTGCTCCGTCTCATCGGCAGACGCATCCTCTCTCGCCCCAGAGTCCCTATCCCCTCCTTCCATCTGGGAAGCCGGGGTGGATTTTCCGGAAAAATTGCCGCTGAAATCGAAAGCGGCGGCCTCATCCTCCGAGGGCCGGGACTCAGGTATGTCATCGGATGGCTGCGTCTCAATGCCATCAATTTGCAGCTCTGCGTTGTATATCTCAAGCCCGGATATCTTCTCCGTCTGTTCTTCGCGGCCGGTCTGATCAAGGCTGATAAAGCTTGTGTTGCGCGAAGGAGAACCGGTTAAAAAGCCATCCTCCGGCTGTTTTGCCGTTCGTTTCGGCATGATCTCATGAATCTCTGCCCCGATTTTTTCAGAATCTCCCCTGATTTTGGTGTCCATCGTGACACCGCTGACCCGTTTTGGGATGTGTTCTGCCCTTGGCTGTGCCGGGAAATGAACCGGGATATCGATCTCCGTGCGCAGGCTGCCTGCAGCGCTGCTACTGGACGGAATGGTTTCCTGCGCTGCCGGCCGTTGCTTTCTCCCCCGCTTTCCGGTGAGAACCTCATCCCTTACGGCAAAGTTTTCCCTGGCTGCAGGGAGTTCCAAAGCAGACGCCCCATCTGCGCTTTCTGCATCCAGGCGTGCGTTTTCTTCTTCCAGCCTTCTGGCCCGTCTGGCTTCATACGCCTTCCTGCGACGGGCGGAGGACTCCTTCGCGCTCTGATACATACGGCTGCTCTGCTTTTTCATTCCCCGCATCAGGGACCGCTGGGTGACCAGCACCAGAAAGACGATCAGCAGGATCGCCAGAATAATGAAAGAGCCAATGTCCCCCAGCGCCGGGCGCAGCACACTGCAGGCCAGGCCGCCGATCACGCCGCCCCCTGTCTTGGAAGCGGCGCCCACATTATACATGGACGCCACGTCACGGGCAGTTTCCTCAAATGAAAACAATTCCGCAAAGCTGCAGATACACAGATACAGGCCGGCCACCGAAAGGATCTTGATCGCCCCAACATGGCTGCCCCTGTTGGATATGAAGAATGCTGCGGCCACAAAGATCAGGAACGGAAACAGATATGCGGCGATCCCGAATATGCCAAAGCTGACATCCGAGATCACACCCCCAAGATATCCGCCTAATCCAAGATAGCTGATAAAGATCAGAATACAGACTGCAAGTACCAGCCACAGGGCCGCCTCCTGCATGATCATCGGATTTGTGTTTTCCGACTCAGGGGACTTTCTTCGGGCCGTCTCTCGGGCCGCTGATGAAGCAGCCCGTCCCGATGTTTTGCTCCTGCTGCCGGATGTGGATTTCCCGGTTGTTTTTTGGGCGGTGGTTCTTTTTTTCTTACTGTTTGTTGCCAATTTACTTTCCCCTCTTCTTTTCCCCTTACACTTTTGTCCGGCGCCTCACGCTGCGGACTCCATAGCCGGTATGGGGCGCGCAGGATTTAAACCCCGGATCCTACGCGGCGCACCGGCAAACACTGCGATCAGACCAGGAAGTGGCCCCCGATCGCTACGATCCCGATCAGGAAGCAGTAATATGCGAAATATTTAAACCTCTTGTTTCGTACAATGACCAGCATCGTCTTGATGCAGACATAACCCACCAGCGCGGCAATTACCATGCCCACCGCGTAAATGCCGATCTGCTGTGGCGAGATGGAAGCTGCGGCCACATCCTTTATCTCCAGCACGGCCGCCCCCAGGACAGCCGGGATCGAGAGGATAAAGGAATATTTCACTGCAAATCTGCGGTCCAGTCCGAGAAGCACGCACACGGTAATGGTGGCCCCGGATCGGGAGATGCCCGGAAGGGTGGATATGCCCTGGGCAATTCCTATAAGGATACCGTCTTTGCAGGAGACATCCTTTGGCTTTTTGCTCCCCTCCTTTGCCAGATCGCAGATGAGCAGCAGCACGCCGGTGATCAGGAGACAGATCCCGGGGATCAGAAGCGTCTCTCCCGCCGCGTCCACCAGGCCACCCCCCAGTATGCCGATGACGCCTGTAGGAATCGTAGAAATTAATATCAGTATCACAAACTTGCGGTAACTGTTGTGAATGACGCGGATGTACTTCAGCCGCGTTTTATGTATCCGGTTCAGGAAGAAAATCCTCAGATTTCTGAGAATATCCCACAGCATCAATACCCCTTCCCTTATCATCTTCCATATATCCTTGTGGTAGACCACAAAGATAGCCGCCAGTGTACCGACATGGAGCATGATGTCAAACAGCATACCTCCGTCCGTCTCAATATGAAAAATATTTTCCAGAATAGCAAGGTGTCCGGAACTGCTGACGGGCAGAAATTCTGTGAGTCCCTGTATGATTCCCAAAAAGATCGATTGCAAAACTGTCATAACTGCCTCCATACTCAATACTCAATTCATTTTTGCATACAGTTTTATTATAGCAAACTATTTTACAGGAAACAAGTTTTTTTGGGCGGGGTCATCCCGCCCCGCTGATCAGTTCGTACAGTTTCCCCAGCGCGTTGCTGATCCCTCCGGTCTCGTCGATCAGTCCCTCCCGCACGGCCTCCGGGCCTACCAGGATCGTCCCCAGGTCTTTTGTAAGGATTCCGGTGTCCAGCATAAGCTCCTCTAGTCTCGCCCTCGTGGCCCTGGAATGTTCTGATATGAAACCGAGAATACGGTCCTGCATCTGTTTGAAGTAATCGTAGGTCTGCGGCGCGCCGATGACCGTGCCGTTCATGCGGACGGGATGAATCACCATCGTGCCTGTTTTCACAATAAAGGAATAATCCGTGGAAACGGCAATGGGAACGCCGATGGAATGGCTTCCCCCAAGCACCAGGGATACGGTGGGCTTGCTCAGGGAAGCGATCATCTCCGCGATGGCAAGTCCGGCCTCCACATCCCCGCCCACCGTATTCAGAAGGATCAGCAGCCCCTCAATATCCGGGCTATCCTCGATGGCTGCCAGCTTTGGAAGTACATGCTCATACTTTGTGGTCTTTGAATTTGCAGACAGGCATTCATGCCCCTCTATCTCTCCGATCACACTGAGCAGATGGATCCTGTGATTCAAAGGGATCTCACCGGTCTCCCGGATGGCTTCGTCCTGCTCCTTCTCCCCCTCTGTTCCGTCCTCCCGGTCTTTCTTTTTTTCCTGCTTCTGTTCATCCTGCATTATAGTCTGCCTCCTGTATATATATTCATATGCAAGGACAGTATTTCCAGCAGGGGAAGAAAACATACCTTACCGGATCCGTCGTCCATGGCTTCGTTTGGATTGATGGCAGAAAAAAGCCAAAACATAAATCGGCACCGGGCTTTCCAAAACAAATGTTCCGTATAGCCGGACACGATGTTTCAGAAAGCCCGATGTCATGTATTGCGCGGCAGGCCCGCTGACGGGCCGCCCGGTATTTACGAAAGAAAATACTGCTCTTTGAGGTCGCAGACCATCTTCTGATACAGCTCGCGGCATTTTTCCATCTCTCCTTCATGGATCATGGAAATACAGGGAGAAATATACATCTCCCATATGGAGCGGTATATATCTTCGGAATTTTCCTGCCGGTCAATGTGCTTTACAATGGACGGGGCCACATCATAGTATTCCTGTACCATCTGTTCTCCCCCGGGAATTTTCATAAGATAATTGTCCCGGTAATCCCGGAGCAGAAGCAGCTCGCGGCAGTCGTCCTCCCTACCGAAGGATTCGCACACAGCCGTAGTGATATAACAGAACTTTTTGTGAAAGCCTTTCTCAATATCCTCAAAGGTCGTGGCCTGGATATTGGTCTTTGGGAACCGTTTTTTCCATGCCTCCAGCAGCCTGTCCGTCAGAGGCTTTGAGGATTTCCCCTTATATTCCAGAATCATCGGCAAAACAAAAACCACCATCGTCATATTCAGATTGATCAGCTTCTGCTCCCGGCTGCTCTTTTTTTTACAGCCGTCCACAAGCTCCTGGGCATGATCCGAGAGCGCCTCCGCCATATTCGTGAGGAACTGATCCTGGTCCACCACGGAATTGTAACCCTTCTCGATAGCATCCAGCGTCTGGAAGTTCTGCTGATACATGCGCTGAAATTCCTCCGCATATATGTTTTTCTTAAAGTGCTTCAGCGGATCATCACAGCAGTCAAGCAGCTTCGGCATACCCGTGATCCCTGTCAGATAGTAATTCATACCGGTTATTCCTCCAAATTTGTATAAACCGCCTGAACATCATCATCCTCGTCCAGCCTGTCCAGCGTCCGGCCAAGCTGACGGAGAACCTCTTCATCCGTAATCGCTATATAATTCTGGGGGATCATGGTTACCTCCGCCGAAACCATGGGAATACCCTGAGCCTCGAGCGCCTGGAGCACCTCGCTGAAGTCATCCGGGGACGTAAGGATCTCATAGCTGTCCTCCTCCTCGGAAAAATCCTCCGCGCCTGCATCCAGAGCCGCCATCATCAGATTATCAGCGTCCATTTCGCACGCTTCCTTATCGACAATGATCTGCCCTTTCTTGTCAAACATATAGGATACGCAGCCCTGGGTTCCGATGCTGCCGCCGCCTTTCGTAAAAGCATTCCTGACATTGGATGCGGTGCGGTTCCTGTTGTCGGTCAGCACCTCCACAATGATGGCGATCCCGCCCGGACCGTATCCCTCGTATGTACCGTATTCATAATTGACGGTTCCCAGTTCCCCGGCCGCCTTCTTGATGCCCCGCTCAATCGTGTCATTGGGCATATTATTTGCTTTTGCCTTTGCGATCACATCGCGCAGACGACTGTTATTGGCCGGATCGGAGCCGCCTTCCCGGACCGCCACCGCGATCTCGCGCCCAATGATCGTAAAAATTTTCCCTTTCGCCGCATCATTCTTTTCTTTTTTGTGTTTAATATTGGCAAACTTTGAATGTCCTGACATAAATTGAAGTCACCCCTTTTTCTCCTTGTTCCGTTTTTATTATTTCAGATATAAAAATGACGAGCGCAAATATACCCGCCTCCGCGCCATTTTCCAATATAGCATTTCCACTCTCATTCGTCAAGTTTTTGAATCGCCCAAAGCCTATGTAATCAACTCCAGGCTGACCTGCAGCGCCCTGTCCACTCTGTTGAGCAGCTCCACGTCCAGATGGCACACCCGGTCTTTCAGCCTTTTTTTGTCGATGGTGCGAAGCTGCTCCAGCAGAATCACAGAATCCTTCACAATCTGATATCTTCCCGCCTCGATTTCCACATGGGTCGGGAGCTTTGCTTTGTTCATCTTTGAAGTGATTGCGGCACAGATCACCGTAGGGCTGTGCCTGTTTCCCACGTCATTCTGAATGATCAGGACCGGACGGATCCCTCCCTGCTCCGAACCCACTACGGGCCGCAGATCCGCATAAAAAATATCTCCTCTTTTTATAACCACACAATTCACACTCCGATACAAGGTATTTTGTACTTTTCATTACTTTAAGTATTTCCCTGTTTCTTCCGTATATTCATGCTGGTTATAAATTTTCGCCGGTACTGCTCAGGACGGCGGCGGCCAGAGCTATGCGTCGAGGTAGATCCTGGGCACGCGTTTCCCGATGTCGCAGACAAACTCGTAGGGGAAGCGCCCGGAGAGGTGATCCAGCTCCTCCAGCGTAATCACAGCGCCGCCGTCCCTGCCAAGGAGGGTCACTTCGTCCAGCAGCTTTGCCCGGATATCTGTGACGTCCACCATAAACTGATCCATGCAGACACGGCCGAGAATCGGCGCTTTCTGTCCGTTTATGAGCACATATCCCTTATTGCTCAGACTTCTGGGATATCCGTCGCCGTAACCCACCGGTACGGTGGCGATCCGCATGGGACGCTCCGCCACGAAAGTGCCGCCATAGCTCACCGGAGTACCAGGCCCGATCTGCTTCAGGTGAACAATATGGGATTTCAGTTCCATAACCGGACGCAGCGGGACAAAGCGCCGGTCCACCTCCTCTGAGGGATAGATGCCGTATATGCTGATACCGGCCCGCACCATATCCATATTTGCCTCCGGGAGAGCCAGTATTCCGGCGCTGTTGGAGCAGTGTTTCAGGAACCCGCCCATCCCCTCCGCCTCAAGGGCGCTGCAGAAAGATGCGAACCTGTCCATCTGCGCCCGGGCAGGCCTGAGATCTTTCTCATCCGCCCTGGCAAAATGGGTGAATACGCCCTCTACCCGGATACCCTCCAGCGCGTGGATGGCCTGCGCCAGGGCCGCTCCCTCCTCATTGTCCGGCACGCCGATCCTCGACATTCCCGTGTCCACCGCAAGATGGACCGGAGCGCAGATTTTCAGCCCTGCGGCGCATTTGGAAAACTCCTCCGCCATTGAGATGGTAAAAACCGTGGGACGGACCTGGTTTTTCGCCATCCATTCATAATCCTCAGCAAAGGTATAGCCAAGGATCAGAATGGGCTTTGTGATCCCGGCCTTACGAAGTTCCCTGGCCTCGCTGACGGCAGCCACCGCATACCCCCAGATGAAATCCCAGGGCTCGGCAAGCTTTGCGATCGGTACGGCTCCATGTCCGTATGCATCCGTCTTGATGACTGCAATCATCTTTACCCCGTCCCGGAGATTTGCCTTCATGGATCTGAAATTATATTCCACCGCATCCAGATGGATGTATGCGGTCACTCTTCCGTTCATTTATACTTCCTCCTCGTCGATAGCGCGCAATACGTTCCCAACGAAAGCGGCAATATCCCCCGCAAGCATTCCATATGCCCCCAGCTCCTCTCTGGCAGCATCCCCGGCAAGTCCATGGAGCAGAACGCCGATACAGGCCGCCTCATACGGCTCCATGCCCTGCGCCAGCAATCCGCAAATCACACCGGTCAGGACGTCCCCGGAACCCCCGGCAGCCATCCCGCTGTTGCCGGAGACATTTACACAGGTCTGCTTTCCGTCGGAAATCACGGTTCGGGCATCCTTCAGCACGCAGATAAGGTTGTGTTCCGCGGCGTACTGTCTGGTAAAGGATAAAAGATCCTCCAGGATCGTTTCTTTCGCCGTTCCCGCAAGGCGCGCCATCTCCCCGATATGGGGAGTCAGGATAATCCGGGCGGAGCTTTCCGCCAAAATGTGCGGAATCTTTGCAAGAAGATTCAGACCGTCCGCATCGATCACCAGAGGCCCTTTCCAGATTTTCATTACATGGGCAAGAAGCTCTCTCTGGGGCGCCCCGGTCCCAAGCCCTGGTCCGATCCCGGCCACATCGGCCCATTCCAGCGCCGCGTTGATTTCATCGGGGGAAAAATTCTCCGGATCCCACACGGAGACCATGGCCTCCGGGAGGACCGTCTGAACCACCAGGCGGTTGCATTCGGGCGTGAGGACACGCACCATCCCGCATCCGCTTCGGCAGGCGGCAAGCGCAGAAAGACAGCAGGCGCCGCTCATCCCCCGGCTGCCCGCTATGAGCAGGACTTTCCCGTATGTGCCCTTGTTGGAATAGGGCCGCCGCCGGGGAATAAGGCTCAGATCCTCCCTGCCGCAGGCAGCAACGGGCAATTCCTGTGCGATATGCTCTGCCATACGGATTCCTATATCCCGGCACACCACCCTGCCGCAGTAATTTGCACCGGGATACAGGATCTGCCCGATCTTCCGATATCCGAAAGTGACCGTCAGATCCGCCTTTACAGCGGCCCCCATGATCCTGCCGGTGTCCGCGCTGACCCCCGAGGGAATATCCACGGATATAACCGGGGCGGACTGGCGGTTTATCCAGTCGATGAGTCCCAGATAACGGCCCTGCACCTCCCGGGAAAGCCCAATGCCCAAAATTGCATCTACTATTGTAGTATATTCACCGTCCTCCAAATTGCTGCTGATTTTCATACCACAATTTTCACATATTTTCTTCTGAATTCTTGTCTCCTCCGACATAGACGTTTCTCTGCCGGCAAAGACTGTCGTCACCGCCGATCTCCGGTCGTTCAGCAGCCGGGCGACGGCAAACCCGTCTCCCCCGTTGTTGCCGGAGCCGCATACCACCAGCACCCGCTTCAGATCAAAGTCCGCCCGCTCCATCTCCTCCACCGCAGCCAGCGCAGCCCGCTCCATCAGGACGAGGGAGGGGATCCCGATCCGGTGTATCGTATCGCTGTCACACTGTTTCATCTGTACTGAATTCAAAAGATATTCCATACCAAACAATCCCCCTCTGTTTTTTACTGTTGCTTCAAATCCATGTGGTTCAGTTTGTAAGAGAGCTGCATCAGGCTCTCTGAGAGATGTACGCTTTCCACCACTACGTCCGGGGGCAGATGCAGATCCGTATGTGCAAAATTCCAGATCGCTTTGATTCCGTTCTCCACCAAAATGGGCGCGACGCTCTCCGCTCCGGCTTTTGGCAGTGTGAGCGCGGCAATCTGAATATCATGCTCCCGTATAAATTGTGGGAGTTCGTCGATCATCCGTATCTCGATCCCCCGGACCGATACGCCTTTCAGATCGGGATTCACGTCAAAGATGCCCTTGATCCAGAAACCTCTCTTCTCAAAGTTTACATAATTCGCCAGCGCCTGTCCAAGATTGCCTCCCCCAATAAGGATCATATTATAGATCCTGTCAAGGCCGAGGATCCTGCCGATCTCATTATAGAGATATTTCACATTATATCCGTATCCCTGTTGTCCAAATCCTCCGAAATTATTCAGATCCTGACGGATCTGGGACGCAGTAACGTTCATCATCTCACTGAGCTCATTTGACGAGATACGCTCCACCCCTGCATCCATCAGGTCTCTCAGATAGCGGTAATAACGGGGAAGCCGTCTTATCACAACCTTTGAAATCGTATGTTCCTCCAAAATACCAACCTCTTTTCTACCAGGTATGTTTTCCCTGGTTTTCTCTGATGCAAATTATACTAAAGCGAAAATTCCCTGTCAATCTTATCTGTTTTTTATCCGCGATCTGGAATTTACTTTTTCAGGTTAGCTTTATCCGCGATCCAAATATGCTCCGCAGGAAAGGGGGAAGAAAATCGTCGTTGTGTTTTTTTCAAATTTCGATATAATGAATTTGAATTAATTTGAAGGAGCCTTCTATGATACTTTCATGTCAGAATATAGCAAAGTCCTTCGGAACGGACCGCATCCTCTCCGGAGGAAGCTTTCACATTGAAGAACACGAAAAAGCGGCCATCGTGGGGGTAAACGGCGCGGGAAAGACCACGCTTCTGCGCATCATTGCAGGGGAAACCGAACCGGATACAGGGGTTATCACACGGTCGAAAAACAGTACGCTGGGCTATCTGCGACAGCACCAGGATGTGAACAGCGACGCTTCGATCTACGATGAGCTGCTCTCTGTCCGGCAGGAGGTTCTGCACATGGAGCAGCGGCTCCGGGCCATGGAGACGGAAATGAAACATCAGACCGGCGGGGCGCTCCAGTCCCTTATGGAGCAGTACGACCGGATCTCTACCGAGTATGAGCAGCAAAACGGATATGCCCTCAAAAGTGAAGTGACCGGCGTGCTGAAGGGTCTGGGATTTGCCGGGGCGGATTTTTCCAAACCGATCCGCACACTCTCCGGCGGCCAGAAGACCCGCGTTGCGCTGGGAAAGCTGCTGCTGCTCAAACCGGACATCCTCCTGCTGGACGAGCCCACCAATCATCTCGATCTGTCCTCTGTCGCGTGGCTGGAGAATTATCTGCTGAACTACCGGGGCGCGGTTCTGATCGTCGCCCATGACCGCTATTTTCTAAACCGGGTGGTCTCCAGAATCATCGAGCTGGAGGGAGGACGGCTCACGGTTTTTTCCGGAGATTACACTGCGTATGCGCAGAAAAAGGCACAAATGCGCGAGGCTGCCTGGCGGGCTTACCTGAATCAGCAGCAGGAGATCCGGCATCAGGAGGCTGTGATCGCCAGGCTGAGATCCTTCAACCGGGAAAAGTCAATCCGGAGGGCGGAAAGCCGGGAAAAAATGCTGGAAAAGATCGAGGTGCTGGAAAAGCCCATGGAAGTCCGGTCCGATATGCATCTTCGCTTTTTCCCCCGGATCTCCAGCGGGAATGATGTCCTGAGAATCGAGCATCTCTCCAAATCCTATCCCGGAAACCCGCTGTTCCGGGATCTGAGTTTCACAATAAAGAGAGGGGAGAAAGTCGCCCTGATCGGGGACAACGGTACCGGAAAGACTACGCTGCTCCGGATTCTGAATGAACTGGAAAAAGCGGACAGCGGCGTGTTTACCCTGGGCAGCAAAGTAAACGTTGGTTACTATGACCAGGAGCATCAGCTGCTTCACATGGAAAAGACCCTGATGGAGGAGATCTCGGATGTCTATCCGGAGATGACCGGAACCGAAATCCGCTGTATGCTTGCCTCCTTCCTGTTCACCGGAGACGACGTATTCAAGCGTGTAAAGGATCTCAGCGGCGGAGAGCGGGGGCGCCTTGCCCTGGCCAGGCTGATGCTGTCAGAATCCAATTTTCTGATTCTGGATGAGCCGACCAACCATCTGGACATCACCTCAAAAGAGATACTGGAGGAGGCGATCCGGGGTTACAACGGCACGGTGCTCTATGTGTCCCACGACCGGTATTTCATCAATCAGACCGCCACCCGTATTCTGGAGCTTAAAGACCAGACGCTGACCGGCTATGTCGGCAACTACGATTACTATATTGAGAAGTCGGAAGAAAAGGAAAAAACCGGCGCTTCCCAACCGCTTTTAGGCAACCGCAGCGAAGAAGCTTCCTCTTCCAGGGACGACTGGGCCCGCAGGAAAGAAGAACAGGCCCGGATACGTAAACGCCAGAACGACCTTAAAAAAACAGAGGAACGCATCGGGGAACTTGAACACCGAAGCGGTGAGATCGACGAGCAGATGAGCCGCGAAGAAGTGTTCACGGATATGGACAAATGCCTGGAGTTAAGCAATGAAAAAAGCGCCGTAATGGAAGAACTGGACGTCCTGTACCGGCGATGGGAAGCGCTCTCCGAGTGAATTTATGCTTCGGCGCCGGAAAGAATTCATAAATAAGAAAGGCTGTCAGCATTGCCGGAACCAAGCATATCAGAACCGGGGTATTTATAAATGTGACAGCCTTTCTCTCTTATTCAGTCATCGGTATTTTACAGCTGCGGCCCAGCAGATACAAGCGCCTTGCCGTGCTCGTTGCCCTCGTATTTCACAAAGTTCTTGATAAATCTCTGCGCCAGATCCTTTGCCTTGGCCTCCCACTCGGACGGGTCTGCGTAGGTGTCACGCGGATCAAGAATACCGGCATCCACACCCGGAAGCTCAGTGGGCACTTCAAAGTTGAAGTACGGAATCTTCTTGGTAGGCGCGTTCAGGATATCGCCGTTTAAGATCGCATCGATGATACCGCGGGTATCCTTGATGGTGATACGCTTGCCGGTACCGTTCCATCCGGTGTTTACCAGATAAGCCTTCGCGCCGTTCGCCTCCATCTTCTTCACAAGCTCCTCACCGTACTTGGTAGGATGCAGTTCCAGGAATGCCTGTCCAAAGCAGGCGGAGAAGGTCGGGGTCGGCTCGGTGATGCCGCGCTCGGTACCAGCCAGCTTTGCGGTGAATCCGGACAGGAAGTAGTACTGCGTCTGCTCCGGCGTCAGGATGGATACCGGCGGGAGTACGCCAAACGCGTCTGCGGACAGGAAGATCACATTCTTCGCTGCCGGGCCTGCGGAAATCGGGCGAACCTTCTTAACGATCTTTTCGATATGCTCGATGGGATAAGATACACGGGTATTCTCTGTCACGCTCTTGTCCGCGAAGTCAACCTTGCCCGCAGCATCCAGCGTCACGTTCTCAAGCAGGGCGTTGCGCTTGATGGCGTTGTAAATATCCGGCTCGGACTCTTTATCAAGGTTGATAACCTTTGCATAGCAGCCGCCCTCAAAATTGAACACGCCGTTGTCGTCCCAGCCGTGCTCGTCATCGCCGATCAGCAGACGCTTCGGGTCTGTGGAAAGGGTGGTCTTGCCGGTACCGGAAAGGCCGAAGAAGATTGCGGTGTTCTCACCGTTCATATCGGTATTTGCGGAGCAGTGCATGGAAGCAATGCCCTTCAGCGGCAGATAGTAGTTCATCATGGAGAACAGACCCTTCTTCATCTCGCCGCCGTACCAGGTGTTCAGGATCACCTGCTCCCGGGTCGTGATATTGAAAGCGACACAGGTCTCGGAATTGAGGCCCAGCTCCTTGTAATTCTCTACCTTCGCCTTGGATGCATTGTAAACAATAAAGTCCGGCTCAAAGGTCGCAAGCTCCTCATCTGTCGGGATGATGAACATATTCTTAACGAAATGCGCCTGCCATGCGACTTCCATGATAAAACGGATCGCCATGCGGGTGTCCTTGTTTGCGCCGCAGAATGCGTCCACTACGTAAAGCTTCTTGTTGGAAAGCTCATCCTTCGCGAGGCCTTTCACGACCGCCCATGTCTCCTGGCTCATGGGATGATTGTCGTTCTTATACTCAGCGGAAGTCCACCATACCGTATCCCTGGAATTCTCATCCATAACGATAAACTTGTCCTTGGGCGATCGGCCCGTATAGATACCGGTCATTACGTTTACAGCGCCAAGTTCGCTCACCTGGCCCACTTCATAACCTTCCAGACCGGGCTTGGTCTCTTCTTCAAACAGAAGTTCAAAAGAAGGATTGTAAACGACCTCGGTAGTCCCGGTAATGCCGTACTTGGTTAAATTAATCTCTGCCATTTTGCTTTACCTCTCTTTTTCAATAGTGAATAGTGTATGGTTACTTTGTTGCTCTAACATCCTTTCTCAATTATACATGAGAAACGGATAAAATCAATAAAAAACTTCTAAATTTTTCAAAAAATGATAATTTTTTAACGATATTTCTCTCTCCCTTTCTTCCAGACGGACGGACTGCTGCCCGTCACCCCAGGAATTTGGGCCCGATGTATCCCACGGTACCGTTCACGCTGACTTTATACCAGCCTGCCTCTTCTCCCAGGAATTCAACGGTCTGGCCCGCATAGAGTTCCCCGATCACATTATCCCCGTAATCCGGATAGCTTCTCAGGTTGCAGGTGGAAAGGATCGTGCGGTAGTCGCCTGTGGATTCTTCCGCGCTGTCCCCGGAGTATTCCGCTTCCCCCTGATATTCCCCGTTTGAATCCTGCCCTTCTTCCGCCGCCTCTTCTGCTTCCTCCGGATCCGTACCGTCGCCGGCTGCGGCTGCGTCAGAGGCCCGGTTTTCTGTCTCCGTCCCGGGTTCTGTTTCCGTCTCGGTTTCCGTCTCTGATTCGGTCTGCGTCTCGGTTTCCGTCTCCGATTCTGACTCTGTCTGTACCGGCTCTTCCGTCAGAAGCTCCGTCTCTTCGTCCAGAATCTGAATATTATCGTATCTCTGATAGACTTTCAGCGTAAGGATGATCAGGCCGACCAGAAGCACAATCGCCAGAATCAGCAGAAAATATCGCAGATAATCCGATAACCATTCTTTTGCATCATTTGTTTTTTTCATATTAACCTCCCATTTCATCAGAACTGCCGCCTACCAGAACATACGGAGCGCTTTTTTTGCCTGTACGGATAGAAAAAAAATATAAGCCAACACAAGCAACATGGAAATCAGATACACAGATCCGCCCAGCAAATCGGTATAATCCTGTATCAGGCCAACGCCCCCGCAAAGTACCAGCAAAATGCCGAATCCGAGCTGCTTCGGCCCTATAAACTTTATATAACCGGCCGTATCCTTGCATTTTTTGATATCCGTATTTCCGGGCATCAGGCCGTTCTGCTTCAGAACGCCGGTCTTCATCATCATAAGGGTCGCAAAAATAACATAAACGCCCCCTGCGGTAATGGCCAGGTCAATCAGCGAATAAAAAGAATCTGAAGTCATCTGTGTTTTTCCCCCCTCCCCAATATTCGTCCGGGATACTGCGTTCATGCAATTCCCAGAAATTCCAGAACCGCCTTTTCCATTTCCTCTTTATCAATCACCCTGTCGTGGAGCACCGGCGCGTTTCGGATCTCCTCAATGGCCCGTGGGATCCCGGTTCCCGCGATCCGGCTCAGTTCGCCGATCAGTGCGAAATCATCCATGGCTCCGTACCGGCCGTCGATCGCCTCCATGACGCTGCGGGCGAATTTATACGGGCTGGCGGTAGACGCCACAACCGCTTTTGCCCTGTCGCCGGTTCCGGTTGCATACATATGATACACATAAGAAGCTACAGCGGTATGAGGATCCAGGACGTAGCCTGCGGCGTCATACACCCGTTTTATCTCCCCGGCCGTCTGCCGCACGGTGGCATAGCCGCCGGTAAATTCCTCCATATTTGCTTTCATTTCCGCCGTGACCGAATAGATCCCTGTCTCGGAAAGCTCTTTCATCAGCGCCCGGTTCGCGTCGGCATCGTCTCCCGCGATGTGATAGATCAGGCGTTCCAGATTGCTGGAGACCAGAATGTCCATGGATGGAGACGTAGTCAGAATGAAGTCCCGGTTCCGGTCGTATGTCCCCGTCCTGAAAAAGTCAAAGAGCACTTTGTTCTCATTGGACGCACAGATCAGCCTGCCTATGGGCAGCCCCATGTTTTTCGCGTAATAGGCGGCGAGTATGTTGCCGAAATTCCCCGTGGGCACCGCTATATTTATCTTCTCCCCCGCCCGGATCTCCCCGGCCCTTAAAAGCCTGCCGTACGCATAGACATAATAAACGATCTGGGGTACAAGCCTGCCGATATTGATGGAATTTGCAGAGGAAAAAGAAAATCCGGCCCGATCCAGTTTATCGGACAGCCCCCTGTCTCCAAACATCCTCTTCACACCCTGCTGGGCGTCGTCAAAGTTCCCCCGGATGGCGATCACGGAAGTGTTATTCCCCTTCTGAGTCACCATCTGTTTCTCCTGGATCGCGCTGACGCCGTCTTTCGGGTAAAATACGACAATGCGGGTCCCGGGCACATCCGCGAAGCCTGCAAGAGCGGCTTTACCGGTATCCCCGGAGGTCGCCGTCAGGATCACGATCTCGTTCTTCATACGGTTTTTCCCGGCGGCTGCCGTCATCAGATACGGAAGGATCGAGAGCGCCATATCCTTAAAGGCGATGGTCGCGCCGTGGAACAGTTCCAGATAGCAGACGTCCCCGGCCCTCTTCAGGGGCGCAATCACAGGCGTGTCAAATTTTTTATCGTATGCCCTGGCAATGCAGTCCCTCAGCTCCGCCTCCGTGTAATCGGTGAGGAACTGCTTCATCACCGCATAGGCCGTCTCATGGTAGGACATTCCGGCAAGCTCCTCGAGAGGCACATCCAACGGAGGGATGCGTTCAGGGACATACAATCCCCCGTCGTCTGCAAGGCCTTTCAGAACCGCCTGGGAAGCTCTCACCCGATTTCCTGCGTCTCTGGTGCTTCTGAACATCAGGTCCATAAGTCTGTCAACCTTCTTTTCTTTTAATCATTTCTGAAACCCATATGCATCATACCACATAAAAAAAACCGATGCAACCATGCACCGGTTTTTTTCAGTCTGAAACCTATTGCACATACTCCTTGAACGTGAAATATTCATGTCCTCCGTACTCAAAAATCTTTACAAGGCTTGAATCAAACCAGGTAACATTATCTTTATCTGCGTCATCCCTTGAAAAGAAAAACAGCGCGCCCTGGGCATAATCCTCTCCCTGGAGCACCCGCTCCACAGCGTCCTCCGTCTCCTCTGTGACCGTAACGGACTGAATCCTTCCGTCCAGCGTCGGCTGAAACTGATCCTCCTCCCAGATCACGTCATAGATACTGTCGGGAAAATGGGAATCCTCCACCCGGTTCAGCACGACTCCGGCCACCATCATCTTGCTGAAGACATCCCCGCCGGTGGCCTCAGCCTCCACGATATGAAGCAGCGCATCATAATCCTGGGTTGACATCTGGTTCTCATATACCTCCTGCTGGGCGTAATACGCAACCTGCCCGGCAGTCTGCGTACTTTCGCCGATCAGATTCCTGTGGATAACCCTCCGGTCCACACTGGCCGCCCCGGCAAGCACTTCCTCGTTTGTATCTGTAACACTCAGAAGCCGGGCCGCATCCGAATACCGCTCCATACCGGCCACTCCGTTCAGGACGCCCCGCAGTCCGGCCTGAAACTCCTGGTGCAGGGCTCCTTCATCCGCAGCGGAATTTTCCGCATAGACGGTTCCATGCCCTCTTGTATCAAAATACGCAATAATTTCACCAACCCCAGCAAGAACGCACAGCCCGAGAAGCATCACGGCAATATTTGAAGTATACTGACATATGATACGCTTCAGAAATACAGAGGCGGATCTTATTCCATTCTGTAAATGCATTCTTTTCTCTCCTCCATGTTAAAGTACCTGCATTATACAAAATTCCGGAACAATATGTCAATATAAAATTCATATTTTTGTAACATTTTATTTTGCCGACTTTTTTCGATTCTCAGTTTTTATATAATTTGTATAATTTAAAGCCCTAATTTAATACATTTTTTGTTTGTTATTTTGTTTTCTTTTCCATCCTTTTGGTAAATATATCCTATGCCAGGAAACAGCATAAATCCTTTTTTTATGCTGTTTCCCGCCATTTTTATATCTTTTTCCCACAGAATATAATATTTTCTTAATTTTTTTGTAATTAATTGTATTATTATCTCGAAAAGGCACAACATATTGTGCCATGTCACGATATGTCTGTAACATGGCACAATCACTCTCTTTCGTATTTACTTATTCTTTGGCTGTGACTCCGCCATATGATTGATCGCAGTCACAAGGGCATCGATGGACGCCCGTATGATATCCACGTCCAGGCCGGCGCCCCAGTGAAGCTGCCCTTCCCGGTCACGTATCCCCACATAGGCGATGGCCCGGGAACTGGAGCTCTGTTCCAGCGCGTGCTCCTCATAGGTCACAAGATCATATTCCAGACGGAAGTGACGCTTCATGGCATTGCTCACCGCGTTCAGGCGGCCGTTTCCGGAAGCTACGATCACATTCTTTTTGCCGCTGTAGTTTGCCGTGACCTCCGCAATAATTCCATTATGCTGTTTGAAATGAACCTCCTCAATCTGAAAGGGATCTGTAATGTTCTCAAACTTATCCTTGAACAGCCGGAACACTTCGTCCGGCAGCAGTTCCTTGTGCAGTTCGTCAGAAACGCTCTTGGCCGCATAGCCCATGGCCTCCCGCATCTTCCTGGGAAGCCTCAGTCCGTAATGCTGTTCCAGAATATACCCGACGCCGCCCTTCCCAGACTGGCTGTTGATCCGGATCACATCCGCGTCATAGGAACGGCCGATGTCCGTGGGATCGATGGGCAGATAGGGAACCGTCCATACATCCAGATTCTTCTCCTCCCGATATTTCATTCCCTTTGCGATCGCGTCCTGATGGGAACCGGAAAACGCCGCAAATACAAGGGCTCCGCTGTAGGGGCTGCGCTCGTCCACCTTCATCCCGGTGTACGTCTCATACGCCTCGGTGATCCCATTCATATCGTTGAAATCAAGCTTCGGGTCAACGCCCTGGGCATACATGTTCATGGCAAGCGTAACCACATCCACATTGCCGGTGCGCTCCCCGTTGCCAAAAAGCGTGCCCTCGATCCGGTCGGCTCCGGCGAGTATCCCCATCTCTGCGTCGGAGATGCCGCTGCCCCGGTCATTGTGGGGATGCAGGGAAAGCACCACATTCTCCCTGTACTTCAGATGGTCGTTCACATACTCAATCTGGCTGGCATAAATGTGAGGCATGGAGAGCTGGACTGTGCTGGGCAGATTGATAATGGCCTTGCGGTGTGCCGTCGGCTTCCACACATCCAGCACAGCGTTGCACACCTCCACCGCGTAGTCCACCTCCGTACCGGTAAAGCTCTCCGGGCTGTACTCAAAACGGTAATTTGCCCCCTCTTCCTCCGCCAGCTGCTTCAAAAGCATCGCGCCCTCCACCGCAATCTGAAGAATCTCTTCCTTTGACTTGCGGAATACCTGCTCCCGCTGCGCCAGCGAGGTGGAATTATATACGTGGACGATGGCATTTTCCGCTCCCTTCAGCGCTTCAAAGGTTTTTCGGATGATATGTTCTCTGGCCTGGGTCAGCACCTGCACTGTCACATCCTGGGGGATCAGGTCCTCGTCGATCAGCTTTCGCAGAAACTGATACTCCGTGTCGGAGGCTGCGGGAAATCCTACTTCGATCTCCTTGAAACCCACCTGTACCAGAAGTTTAAAGAACGCTACCTTCTGCTCCAGGGACATGGGAACGACCAGGGCCTGGTTACCGTCCCGCAGATCTACGCTGCACCATACCGGCGCGTGATCCACATATTCCTTTTCCGTCCATTTCATACAGGACTCCGGAGGGAGGAAATACTGTCTGGTATACTTTTTGTGATTCATCATAATGCGTTCGTCTCCTTTTTTATTTAGTTGATGAGAGAGGCAATGAGCCGCGCCGCCTCCGGAACTTCGCGTAAAAAAACCGTCTCCGGGTTTAACCAAGAGACGGAAGAAATTCTTTCGCGGTACCACTCTCATTTATGATCGCTCATACGCTCTGCGGATACGGACCAAAGTCGTATATCCTGCCCGGGTAACGGCCGGGAGCCGTCTGCGTCTACTCTTCGGATGGAATTTCGGGCAGCCGCTCGGGAGCGAGTTCCGCTCATCCCTTCTGATGCCTTCCACCAGCCGGCATCTCTCTGAAAAAAGAAAATCAGCGTACTATTCTCCGTCCTCGCATTTGTACAGCTTTCATTTTTTAATCAGCATTCTGACACTGTTCTGTCAGCCGCTGAATCGGAGTAACAGGATTTGAACCTGCGACCTCTCGGCCCCCAGCCGAGCGCGCTACCAAACTACGCCATACTCCGAAAAGGAACATTGCTATTTTACTAGAAATGATCCCGATTGTAAAGTAAAACTTTTACTTTTTAACCCGTTTTTTCACTGTTTTTTTAAAACAGCTTCTCCGGATACGCCCCGGAAGCCACCAGATCGCGGATGGCCTGGCGCACGTAGGGCACGTCTTCCCGGAAGGTAACCCCAAACCAGCGGTCCTTCGACGGCAAAACCGTCAGTTCCACCCGCTTTTCACTCAGCAGTCCGTCCACGATTATGGGCAGAAGGTATTCCGCCGTCAGCTCCCGCCCGCCGATTCCCGCAAGGAAACGGCAAAATCCTGCTTTCAGTTCGTCCATAAAGTCTTCCGTAAAACCCCAGAAATTCATGGATACAAGGCTTTCGGAATCCAGCGGGACAAGGGCGCCGTCTCCTGCCTGTACTGCGGCTCCCGATTCGGTTTTTATGATATTCGCCGTCTCGCGGATGCTGGTCAGCTCACGGTTTTCCCCGATCCGGCAGATCCCTCTGGTGACGCCGCCGTGTTCTGAAAGAGTGTTTTTCAGGATAAATCCGGCCATACAGAAATGATATTTCTCCTGAAACGCCGTTCTGGCGCCAATCAGATAGTCATGTACTTTGCAGAACGCATCCGGTCCGTAATAATCGTCCGCGTTGATGACTGCAAACGGCCCGTTTATAATGTCCCTGCAGGCGAGAATCGCATGACCAGTCCCCCATGGCTTCGTCCTGCCCTCCGGAACGCAATAACCCTCCGGCAGGTCCTCCAGCTCCTGGAACGCGTATTCCACCGGCAGCACCTTCTCAATGCGTCTGCCGATTCCCTGCCGGAAATCCCGGAGCATACTTTTGCGGATCACGAAAACGACCCGGTCAAACCCCGCCCGCATCGCGTCATACACGGAATAGTCCATTATAATCTCTCCCGAAGGTCCAAAAGATGTGAGCTGTTTGACCCCTCCCGCAAAACGGGCGCCGATGCCCGCCGCCATAATTACCAGTGTTGTATTCCCCATCCTTCCTCCCTGGCGTATTGATCCGTATCAGGTCAATACTGCCTGACGTATTTTATTTATTTTAGCACAATTTGTCGCGGCAATCCACTGTTTTTATCAAAGTCTGCCCCATATTTCTGTATTTGCGCCCCACAGCCCGCGTTTCAAGGACAACGGAAGGTGTCTGTATGAAGAATAAGATTCGGGTTTCCCGAAGCAATGCGCGCCGCAAATGTTTTGGGAAACCCGATGCTCTGCACTGTGTGGCAGCCGGTTCTTAATCTTCCAGGGTATCCCCGGAAGAGTTCTGAAACGTGATCACAACATTTTCCCCGGAAATCTCTGTCTTCCGCTTGACGATATCTTCAATCTGCGCCCTCTGGGATTCGGTGAGATCCGCGGCATTCACCACCACATCCACGCTGTTATCTGAGATACTGACTACCGCACCCGTAAATCCCTTTGCCTCCAGGAGCAGCTCTGCGGAGGCCTCCAGCTCGGCATTTTCCGTCAACTGGGTCAGGGCTGCGACCGCATCCTGCTTCTGCTCGTCGGTCATGTCCGTGCTGTTTATGATCTCCTGCAGTTCTTCCTTGCTTTTGGCACGCACCTGTTCCCGGTTCAGCTTCGCCGCTGCGAGAATACTGTCGCTGGCTGTGCTGCTGCTGGCCAGGACAGCCTCCCCCACCTCTGCGGCGGACTGCGTCTCCGAGGTCACGGAAGCCTCCTCGATCCCGTCGTCCTCAAGGCTTACAATATCGGAATAAGTGTCTTCATATGTACTGTCCTGAATACTGTCATCCAGCACCAGCAGGGTGTTGTCATCCGAGCTTACCGTATCTGCTTCCTCGTCCAGTATTTTCCCTGAAAAATTCAGATATCCCGCAACAGCAACCATGATTGCCAGCGTTGTGATGATAATTTGATTTTTCTTTAAGATCCGCTTCAATTTGTCCTCCTCATTCCATCTTCATTACTTTGATTTTATGCGCCTCAATCCCGAATAATGCCATTACGGCCTCCGTAATTTCCATAACCACCGCGGAATCCCCCGCCCCCTGGGCGATTACCAGGACTCCTGTGATCTCCGGCTCCAGTTCTTCCGTCACGTACGGGGTTTCGTTCCCGGAGCTGTCCTTCTGAAATACCGTGCTCTCGCTTCCGTTCTGAGAGGTGGAGCTGTTATCCTCCGAATCCGCCTGCTCCTGGGACAGGGACTGTTCCGTATCCTTTTCCACAATTTTTCTTCCGTTTGATTTCAGCGTCAGCATCACCTCCGTTTTACCGATCCCCTCCACCTGAGCCAGAATCTGTTCCAGACGCGCTTCCAGTTCCCTGGCTTTGCGCGCATACGGTTCCTGCGCCGCATCTGTATCAGTATCTGTATCTGTCTCTGTCTGGGGCGTTGTTTTTGCCTTTTCGTCTGTAGGAAGCGCTATGATCAGAAGCAGCAGGCCAAAAAGCAGCAGGATCAGGATCTGCTCTTTTTTCCAGGCTCTGATTTTATCGATCCACTGCTTCACTCTGCTTTGCCCCCTGTCCAATAATATGAATGTCCTCCTGATCCAATGCAAACAGCCCCGCAATTTCTTCCATTATCTCAGAGACAGCCTCCGGCCCGTCCGATATCTCCCCGGCAGTGATACGCACGCTCTCAAGGGCATATTCGTCTTCCCCGCTCCAGGACAGCTCCACCGACGCGGCAGGCAAGCCACAGGCGGAGGCGATCTCCCGGATCTGGCGTTTTATCTCGGTCCGATACGCTTCCAGGATCCGGTCATTCTTCAGATCCTCCATCCCCTCTATGGAGGTCTGCACATCATAATATTCTTCTTTCAGAAACTCAAGCTTCAGAAGCCGTGTCAGTTCTCCCTCCCCGAAGAAAAAATCCAGGAGCGGGCTGACGGCTACGAGAAAAAACAGCAGACCGGCGTAGAACCGCACATAGGACGCGAACTTTCCCGCAGGCACCAGATGCAGAAGGATCGTCAGGACACAGAGGCTTCCGGTAAGGGTTTTCAGCCAGCCAGACATTTCACATCACCTCCCGCCCGCCGCCGCTGTGATCATAGCCAGCGAAATAATAAAAACAGATACAGAGGACACAAGGATACGCAGAAGCACCGCCGCCGCCCCGGACAGGCTTTCGATGCCTTCCACCATCCGCTTGTCACAGACCGGCTGTATGGCTGCGCACAGCAGCCGGAATACCAGGATGCATACGGCCAGCTTTAGGATGGGCGTCAGGCAGATGACGGTCAGCGCCAGGATTCCTGCTGTACCCACCGCATTTTTCATCACCAGAGCGGAACCGGCCACCGTCTCCGCCGCCGAATCGAGTGCGGCGCCGATTCCCGGAATCACACGCAGCAGACGGTGCAGGGCAGAATTTTTCAGGTTGTCCACTGCGGGCGCCACCAGGCACTGTACCGCCTGAAGTCCAAGCACCAGTCCCAGGATCGTCTTTACCGCCCATCCGATCACTGTCTCCACAAGCTGGGCCATGCGCGAAAAATAGTCCTCCTTTGCAAGCTGGTTCAGGATCATCAGCACCAGATAAACATCAACGGCCGGAAGAATCACCCGAAGGATCACTGCCTGGAGCAGACTCATCCCAAGAACCGCGGCCTCATAAAACCCCAGGGCCAGGACCGAGCCGGAAGTAAATACCACCGTCAGCAAATAAACCGGCAGAAGCACTTTCATAAAACTGTTGATGGCAGAGCAGGCCCCCTGCGCGATCTGTGTCAGAGAGTGGAAGGACTGCATCAGCAAAACCGATATCAGCATATACATCATATAGAAGCTGATATCCGCGATCTGGCTGCTCTCAAATACCTTTACAAAATTTGAAAATACAGCGGATGCGAGTGCGACGATCAGAATCTGCAGCGCCATATTCCTCTGGTTTTTTACTTCCCCAAGGAATAATTCGCCGAGAAGCTCCGGAATCTTTGAAGCTTCAAACGGGATCTCCCCGGACAGCAGGTTTTTCACTGTATCGGTAAAAGAAAACCGGCTCGCGGCATCGCTCTTCCACAGCCCTTCATCAACGCTTTCGAGATCGAGAACGCCCTCTATCTCCGACAGAATATCACTTTCCTGCTCTTCGGCCCGGCTGACAGAGGCAAAAAGCAGGAAATACAAAAAAAGGAGCGCCGCAAACCGCATACATTTTCCGAATTTATTCATCCAGAGCCTCCTCACAGAAAACCGTAGACCGTTTCCAGCAGGGCGAGGATAATCGGAGAACTGATGGCAAGGATCGATATTTTCCCAAATATTTCGATCTGGCCGGCAATTGCGCTGTTGCCCGCGTCCTTGCAGATGTTTGCCGCAAAGTCTGAGACGTAGGTGATCCCAATGATCTTCAGCATGATGCGCAGATAATCCCTCTGTCCCTCAAAATAGTCCCCCATCTGATTAATCAGTTCAAAAACCGAGGACAATTTTGCCAGACTGTAAAAAATAATCAGCAGGCAGACAGCCAGGCTGATCAGTTCCGCTAATGGCGATTTTATCTGCCGAAGACAGAGTCCCAGCATAACGCCGGCCAGTCCGAGACAGGCAATTTTAACTACATCCATATTTTAGCCTCACAAAGCAAACAGCGATTTAATTGTTTCAAAAAGCTGGCTGATATATGGGATAATCCAGAATAATACCAGCAAAAGTCCCGCCAACCCGGTCAGAAAAGCGTGTTCCTCCCTTCCGCTCTGTTTCAGGATCTGACTCAAAACAGAAACCAGTATTCCCACCGCCGCTATTTTGAATATCAGATTTATGCTCATACCTCATCCCTTTCTCCGGTACCCGCTACCAAAAGAGAATAATCAGGAATACTCCGGCCGCAACCGCCAGCTTCCGGTAAAGATTCCCTTTTTCCCTGCATTCTCCGGAAACGGCCCTTCCCTTTTCCCGGAACCGGTCCGTGTACTTTTCCAGCAGCGTTCTCTGGAGAACCGTATCCGTATTGCAAAGGGCGGCGGCGGTCTCGCAGATCAGTTCCATCTCCTCTTGTTCCAGCACGTCCCGGGGCAGTCTTTGCCGAACCGACGATTCCCATATTTCCCGGAAGCTTTTCCCGTCACGCCGCATGATCCCGGAGGCTGTCTCCGAAAATACTTCGGAAAGCTCTGTGCCGCATCGCCCTGCGGCGCTTTTAAACGCCTCCGCCGCAGGAGCTTTATGAAGTGTCATCTCTTTTTCCAGAAATGTGAGGATCTCTCCCATCTCCCGCAGGATCGCAAAACGCTTTTTAAGCCGCGCTTCCATCCATATGCCCGCCAGCACACTGGCGGACAGAATGCAGAGCATCCCTGCAAGCTTTACCATCCATCTCAATTTCCTCATCCTCCCCGGCACAGCACGGTGCCCCGGCAGTCAAAAATCTCTCTCACAGACCCGGTCGGATGCGCTCCAAGAATTATATACCGCTCAAACATATGCTGGTAGACCATCTCCCTGAGCAGCGGACTCTTTTTTATATCATCCACGGAGCTGCCATGGGCGGTGGCCAGCAGCCTGCAGCCGCAGTGGAACACGCTCTCCAGCGCCTCCCGATCCGCATTATTGCCGATCTCGTCCACCGCGATAACCTGGGGAGACATGGAGCGCAGAAGCATCATCATCCCCTCTGTCTTTGAGCAGCAATCCAGCACGTCAGTCCGCCTGCCCACATCGTTCTGGGGCACCCCCAGATAAGAACCCGCGATCTCTGAACGCTCGTCCACCACCCCCACCGTCCGCCCTTCCAGCAGCGGACCGCCGTCGGATATCTGCCGTATCATATCTCGCAGCAGAGTGGATTTACCGCATCTTGGCGGGGAAATGACAAGCGTATGGCAGATCTCCCCGTCTTCGATCACATAGGGCATCACGGGATCCGCACAGCCCCGTATCTCGTGGGAAAGACGTATGTTGACACAGGAAATATGGTGGATCCCCTGCACTTTTCCTCCTTCCATGACAGTCTTCCCGGCCACGCCGATCCGATGTCCTCCCGGAACCGTCATAAAGCCCTGCCGCATCTCCTCGTCAAACGCATAGAGGGAATACCCGGATATACATTCCATTGTTTCCCGCAGCTCCTCCGCCGTAACAATCAGGCCCTGCTTTGCATCTCTGCAAAGCTCCCCGTCCGATGTCAGAGCAACTTCTTTCCCGCCGTAACGCAGAAGCAGCGGTTGTCCCACACGGAGACGTATCTCCTGCAGCTCCTCTGCATCAGGCGCAGCCATCCTCAATATATCCCGCAGTCGTTCAGACAGCAGCGTGTAAATACCGTCTCCGCCCATAGCTCCCCTCCTGCCTGTTTTTTAATCGGTTCTCCCTGTTTTCAATATATGGGACAGCCCTGCGGAATATACCAGAAAGTTTGCGTCCGGAATCTGCAGGTTGCTTTTTCATCATGGAGAATATATAATGGAAGCTATGAGAAGCAGCGTCAGCGGCTCATAGCTTAACGAAAAAAACGCTGCATTTTTCCGGGTCTGTCAGGGAATGAATTATAATGTGAATTTGGAAACCCTGTATAAAAATCTGATGGAAAGCATGAGGATATAATTATGAGAAGAAGAGTCGTGGTTGCACTGGGGCATAAGGCGCTTGGCACGGATTTTCCAAGCCAGCAGGTGACGGTGAAAAATTCCGCCCGTATTCTGGCAGATCTTGTGGAGGAAGGCGCGCAGCTGATCATCACCCACAGCAATGCGCCCCAGATCGGTATGATCCACACGGCCCTGAACGAATTTGCAAAACTCCATGAAACGCACGGTGCGCCCATGTCCATCTGCTCCGCAATGAGCCAGGGCTATATCGGATATGATATTCAGAACGCCCTGCGCTCTGAACTGCTGAAGCGGGGGATTTACAAGACAGTATCCACCATACTGACCCAGGTGACCGTAGATCCCTACGACGACGCCTTCTACCATCCGGTCAAGGTCATCGGCCGGTATCTGACTGCGGAGGAGGCCGCCACTGAAGAGAAAAAAGGGAATTATGTCATTGAAGAGACGGGAAAGGGATTCCGGCGCATCGTAGCCGCTCCAAGACCTTTGGATATTGTTGAGATCGACGCGATAAACACTCTGGTAAACGCTGGACAGATCGTTATCGCCGGAGGCGGAGGCGGCATCCCGGTTCTGAAACAGGGTACCAACCTCAAGGGCGCAAGCGCCATCATTGAAAAGGATCTGGTCAGCGGACGGCTGGCGGATCTGACCAACGCGGATATGCTGATGATCCTCACCAACGATGAGTTTGTCAGCATTGGAATCCATACGGAAAGCCCCACCGTGCTGGAGCATATGAGTCCGGCGGAAGCCCTTGTACACATGGAAAACAACGAATTTGGCGTAAACAAAATGCTTCCGAAGATCGAGGCTTCCATGCATTTTGTGACCCAGAAACCGGGCCGCATCGCCGTCATCACTTCGATCGAGCACGCAAGGGATGCTTATCTGGGCAAGACCGGGACGGTGATTTCCTGAAAGGTTAATTTTTCCCGGTGCTGCCGATGCCGCCCCGGTCGGGAGCTTCCAGCCGTCCGCACTCCTCAAAAACGATGCGGGGCTGATGCTTCATAATGCGGAACTGGCAGATCCGGTCATTTTTCTGAATCCGGGTATCCCGCAGGGCGTAGGCCGGCATATACCACCAGTCGTTGGGGCCGGCGTATGTCTCGTCCACAATGCCCATGTGGTTGGTCTGAATAATCCCGAAATTCCTGTAGGTAGAGCTTCGGGGAACGATATGCGCCTCGTACCCTTCCGGAAGCTGCATGGCAACGCCCAGGGGGATCAGTTTAAATTGCCCCTGTTCCAGACGGATATCCTCCGCACAGCGCAGATCGATCCAGTCCGACTTTCCGTCAATATATTCCAGCCGCTTTATCTCATTATTTAAATATTGTATCTTTATTTTCTTCATAATCCCTTTGCCTCAGTCGCAGTGCAGCACAATGGTATCATTTCGCAGGGAAGCCGGGACGTCGATCACCCTCTGGTTGGCGCTGCCCCGCCAGTGAAGCTGCGTATCACGCAGGGCCTTCACATACTCGCCATCCACAAGCACATCGATATACCGGGCGATCTCCCGGCGCTTCACATAGTCCCAGTTGTAACCGGTGTACAGCCAGATCGTTTTATGGGGAAATTTTTCCCGGATCTCCCTGGACAGTTCCAGAATCTCCGGCTCGTTTACACAGTACAGGGGATCGCCCCCGCTGAAGGTGATTCCGGATATATAGGATTTCTCCAGTTCGTCAAATATCTCCTGCTTTGATTCCGGGGTAAATGGAACGCCTCCGTTCGGATCCCAGGTCACCGGGTTCTGGCATTCTTCGCAGTAATGGGAGCAGCCTGCCACCCAGAGCACGACCCTCAGGCCATCTCCGTTTAGCATATCGTCCTTTGTAATATTGTGAAACCGCATATTGATTTCCTCCGATACAACATCATGTGGCTTCATCCATTTCTTTTTCAAGATGATGTGGCACGGAATTAATACTATCATCTATCCGCTCACACGTCAAGATGTTTTGCGGGTAAATTCTGCTCAACAAAGGATTCTTTCCGGGCGCCCCTACAAAATCAGCATCGCATCCCCAAAGGAGAAGAAACGGTATTTTCTGTCCACCGCTTCCTCATATGCCGCCAGAACATGGTCCCGCCCTGCCAGGGCCGACACCAGCATCAGAAGCGTGGACTCCGGCAGATGAAAATTGGTGATCAAAGCGTCCAGGACTTTGAAACGGTAACCAGGATAAATGAAAATATCAGTCCAGCCGCTGCCGGGCGCAACGGTTCCGTCCTCCCGGGCGGCAGATTCTATGGTGCGGCAGCTTGTGGTGCCCACACAGACGATTCTTCCTCCCCAGGCGCGGGTTTCATTGATAGCCGCAGCAGCACATTCGTCAATCTGGTAGAACTCGGAATGCATATGATGCTGCGTCACGTCCTCCGCCTTTACCGGCCGGAAGGTTCCAAGGCCCACGTGCAGGGTGACCTCCACAATCCGGATCCCCTTCTTCCGGATCTGTTCCAGAAGCTCCGGTGTGAAATGCAACCCGGCGGTAGGCGCCGCGGCGGAGCCGTCGTATTTGGCATAAACCGTCTGATAACGGTTCTTATCCTTCAGTTCATGGGTGATGTAGGGCGGCAGGGGCATCTGTCCCAATCGGTCCAGGATCTCCTCAAATATGCCCTCATAGGAGAACCGGATCAGACGGTTCCCCTCCTCCGCCACACCGATCACCTCTCCCACAAGCAGGCCTTCCCCGAATACGATCCTGGTACCGGGCTTTGCCTTTTTCCCGGGACGCGCCAGCGTTTCCCATACATTGTTTTCTTTTCGCCTCAGAAGCAGGATCTCAATGGACGCGCCAGTGCCTTCCCGGACGCCGTAAAGCCGGGCCGGGATCACCTTTGTATTGTTCAGCACAAGGCAGTCCCCCGGATTCAGATATTCGACGACATCATAAAAATGCCGGTGCTCCAGTGCGCCGGTATTTTTATCCATCACCAGAAGCCGGGATGCCGAGCGATTCTCCAGCGGATCCTGCGCGATCAGATCCTTTGGCAGATCAAAGTTAAAATCAGAAGTCTTCATAATAAATCACATCCTGTTTCCGAATGATCCGGCGGCCATTCTCCGGATCGACGACCGGCACGGCACAGTTTTTCAAAGCGCCAGCTCCCCGGAACCGGTTCCCTGAATGCGCTTCTCCTCCAAGAGCGGGATATTCCTGTCTTACGCAATGATTTCCGCAGTCCCGCCGCGCCGGATTATTTCATGTCTCGCAGCAGCGTGTCAGGAGCGGATCTGAATGCCAAGGGATTCCAGCCCGTTCCAGATCTTCTTCATGGCAGCGGTGATATCGCTCTCCCCAAGCGTCCGGTCTTTCGCCTGGAACGTGATGGAATAGGCCATAGACTTAAATCCGGTCGTAATCTGCGCGCCCTCATATACGTCAAACAAACGGCACTCCTTCAGGATTCTGCCGCCCCTCTGGATGATCATCGCCTCGATCTGGTCCGCAGGCACCTTTCCCGGAACCACCATGCTGATGTCCCTGGTCACCGCCGGATAGCGGGCGATTCCCTCATACTTCCGGTCAAAGGTGGCAAGCTTTGTGACCTCCGGCATATCAAGGACGGCGATATAGGTCTTCTCTCCAATCCCGTAGGCAGCCGCGACGGTGGGGTGAACTTCCCCAAGATAGCCGAGGGTCGTCTCACCGTACAGGATCTCCGCCTGGCGCCCCGGATGCAGAAACGGTTTTAAATTCTCCGGCGAATAGGTTTTGCGGCCTGTGATGCCCACCTTCTCCAGAAATTCCTCCACGATACCTTTCATCGTATAGAAATCGCCCTCGCCGTACATTCCAAGCGTGAACTGCATCCGCTCGTCCGGAAGCTCCTTCAGGGGAAGTTCCTTCGGCAGGTAGATGTTGCCCAGTTCATACAGGCGGACATTTTTGTTTCTATGATTGTAATTAAACGCAAGGGAAGTCAGCATACCGTTCACGGAGACCGTGCGCATAATGCTGAAATCCTCCCCCAGAGGATTGGATATCCGGATCGCGCTGCGAAGGGGGGAATCCTGGGGCAGCATCAGTTTGTCAAACACTCTGGGACTCTCAAAGGAATACACGTAGCCCTGGGAAAATCCACAGTATTCCGCTACATCCTGAGCCACCCGGCGCACCCGCAGGTCAAAGGGCTGCTTCCCTGTGGTGGCCTCACCGCTGGGCAGCGTGGTAGGAATTCTGTCATATCCGTAGAACCGGGCCACCTCCTCGGCCAGATCCGCCGTGCAAAACAGGTCGTGGCGGAAGGTGGGGGCGATGATCTCGTTTGTCTCCCCGTCATACTCCAGACCTACCATCCGGAAATAGCCAAGCATCTCCTCTGACCGGATATCTGTGCCCAGCAGGGCATTGATCCCCTCCGGGTCAAACTTGATGCGCACCGGCTCTTTCACTTTACTGTATACATCCACCATGCCGCCCACTACCTCGCCGGCGCCCAGCTCCTCTATGAGCTGGCAGGCCCGGTCGATGGCCGCCTGCGCGTTGTTGGGGTCAAGGCCCTTCTCAAACTTTGCGGAAGCCTCGGTGCGCAATCCGATCCGCTTGGCGGAAAGACGGATATTGGCGCCGTCAAAGCAGGCCGCCTCGAACATCATGGTCTTTACATCATCGGTGATCATGGAATTCCGGCCGCCCATGATCCCGGCGATGCCCACGGACTTCTCCGCGTCGCAGATCATCAGCACATCCTCATCCATGGTGCGCTCCTGGCCGTCCAGTGTGGTGAATTTCTCATCCTTTCCGGCACGGCGCACAATGATGTGATGTCCCGCGATATCGTCGTAATCGTAGGCATGCATGGGCTGGCCGTATTCTTCCATCACGTAGTTGGTAATATCCACAATATTATTGATGGGGCGTATCCCCGCTGCGGCCAGACGCCGCTGCATCCATTTGGGCGACGGGGCGATCTTTATATTCTTTACGATTCTCGCACAGTAGCGGGGGCAGAGGTCGGGAGATTGGACCGTGACCTGCACGTAATCCGATGCCTTCTCCCCATTTCCGGTGGACGTCACCACCGGCGGACAGAACGCCTTGCGGAAGGTGGCGGCCGCCTCCCGGGCAATACCGATCACCGAGAAGCAGTCCACCCGGTTGGAGGTGATCTCGTATTCAAAATTTACATCGTCAAGGCCAAGGGCCTTAACCGCGTCCGCTCCCACCTGAACATTCTCAGGGAAGATATAGATGCCGTTCTCAGGCGCTTCCGGATACATATCCCGGGAAGAGCCCAGCTCCTCGATCGAGCACATCATACCGTTGGACTCGACGCCCCGCAGCTTTCCCTTTTTAATGGGGATGCCGCCCTCGGTCATCCTGCCGTCGTGGTTCCCGGCCACGCGGCCTCCGTCCAGAACCACCGGGATCTTATCCCCTTCCCTGACGTTGGGGGCGCCGGTGACGATCTGAATCACCTCATTGCCCACGTTGACCTGGCAGACGATCAGTTTGTCCGCGTCCGGATGGGGCTCGATCTTTTCGATCTGCCCGATCACAATCCTGTCCAGATCCCGGTCGGCTGCAGCGTACCCCTCCACCTTCGTCCCGGAGAGGGTCATCGCATCTGCGTATTCCCGGGGCGTCACATCCAGATCCGGAACATATGCTTTCATCCATGATAATGTCGTATTCATCTCTGTGTCCCTCCTTAAAACTGTTTCAGGAAACGTGCGTCATTTTCGTAGAGCAGTCTCATGTCGTCGATCTCATATTTCAACAGCGCGATCCGTTCCAGACCCACGCCGAAAGCAAATCCGGTATACTGCTCCGGGTCGATGCCGCACATCTCAAATACATGGGGATGCACCATGCCGCAGCCAAGGATCTCGATCCATCCGCTGCCCTTGCAGAACCGGCAGCCCTTACCGCCGCACTTGAAGCAGGAAACGTCCACCTCCGCGCTGGGCTCCGTGAACGGGAAGTGATGGGGGCGGAACTTCGTCCTGGTCTCCTCACCGAACAGTTCCTTTGCAAACTGCTCCAGCGTGCCTTTCAGGTCGGCAAACGTGATATTCTTATCCACCACGAGCCCCTCGATCTGATGGAAGGAGGGGGAATGGGTGGCGTCCACCTCGTCGGAGCGGAACACGCGCCCCGGTGAGATCATGCGGATCGGGAGTTTGCCCTGCTCCATGACCCGGGCCTGTACCGGCGAGGTCTGGGTGCGCAGCAGTATCTCCTTGTTGATATAAAACGTATCCTGCTCATCCTTTGCCGGATGATTGGCCGGAATATTCAGCTTTTCAAAATTGTACTCGTCATACTCGATTTCCGGGCCTTCAATCACCTCATACCCCATGCCCACAAAGATGCGCTCCACTTCCTCCCGGGCGATGGTGTTTGGATGGCGGTGTCCCACGCTGTTTTTCTTTGCCGGAAGGGTCACGTCGATCACTTCTGTTTTTAACTGAAGCTCCAGCGCCTGGGCTTCCAGCTTTTTTCTGGCATCCTCCAGCACGCCCTCAATCTGCTGCCTCGTCTCATTGACAAGCTGGCCCACCGCAGGGCGGTCCTCCGGAGCCACATCCTTCATGCTCTTGAGCACAGCCGTCAGCTTTCCCTTTTTCCCGAGGAAGTTGACCCGGACGTCATTCAGCTTGTCCAGCATATTGGCTTCCGAGATCTGCGCCAGCGCCTCTTCCTTGATTGCCCTTAATCTGTCTTTCATGGTTCTTTTCCTTTCTTCTTGCACTATTATCTTTTCTGAGCCGTGCAGCCTTTGGAGCTTCGCACCGCCAGTCGCGGCCTATCCGCCCTGAAAAATCAAAAAAGCTCCGCCCCTGATAGGGACGAAGCTGCAAATTCCGTGGTACCACCCTGTTTCCCGCCGTGCGGCGGACGCTCTTGGCGCGTAACGTGCGCTTACGCCGTCTCCTACCAGGATAAATCCCTTCAAAGACGAAGCTCCGGTGTGAATTTCCTTTCCTGTCTGAACCCGGGAACGCTTTCAGCCGGCGGCATCCCCTCTCTGTTGGAATTACAGTTCCGTACTGTGCACCATCATTGCCTTTCTGTTCTCACTAGACTACATTTTACCATAAGAATTTTTTCTGTCAAGATAATTATTTCCTTCAAATAACTCCGGGCATATCAGGTAATGATTGACCTCCGCGCCCACAAACAGCAGATACATACAGAAATACAGCCACATCATAATACCGATCATCGTGGTCAGGCTTCCGTAGATCACAGTCAGACTGCCGGCCATGTCCAGATAGATGGAAAATACATAGGAAAATATGGTCCAGGCGATGGAAGCGAACACGGCGCCCGGTATCTGTTTCAGCATCTTCTGCGGACGGTTGGGCAAAAATGTATAAAATATGGTGAAAAGGATTACAAGGATCAGCATGGCCGCAAGGGTGGGGAAAACCGCCAGCGCCCGGCTGTACTGCCGCAGGACATGGAACTGTCCTTTCAGGTAATCGATGATGTCATATCCGAAGACCATGATCGTCAGGCTGACACCCAGGGCGATGATCAGAACCAGCGCGTAGAGCATGGCCCGAAAGCGGAGCAAAAAGTAATTGCGCTCCTCCTCCACCCGATAGATGGAATTCATGCCATCTCCAAGTCCTATGATGCTTTTCCCGGCCGACCAGAGCGCCACGATCACGATCCACGGCACGGCCCCGGAGGAAAGCCGGTACAGGCTTGCGAGGATCGGCCTGAGCAGATCCGTCACCTCAAAGGGTGTGATCTCCTCCAGGATATATAAAACCTGAATCTCCGTGATGGGCAGATAGGGAATCAGGGAAAGCAGCAGCATGAGAATCGGCAGGAAACTCATAATCGCAAAAAAAGACGCTTCCGCCGAATATGCCCGGATATGGTCGTCCGAAATCTTCCGGCTGAATTTTAAAAACAGATTTCCGAATCTGTACAATATCTTCATGGCAAGATCTTCCTCCCTGACAGGCAGTCAAAATCTACACATTGTCTGTCATATTATAATAATAACTGATAATTTCCCTGTAGTCCATCCCTTTTTGCGCCAGGGCTGCCGCGCCGCACTGGCTCATGCCGTTTCCATGGCCGTAGCCGCCGCCGCGTATAAGGAAATACCCCAGGCCGCCCTGTTCGCCTGTCGCACTTTCAATACAGAAGAAAGCGCTGGGCAGAAGCTCCATTCCGCTCGCCTGGCTGCCATCCGTCAGTGTGAAAACAGTCTGGGATGCGCCAAGCATTTTTCGCACCTCGTATTCCCCCTCTGCCGTATACTCCGTTCCGCCGCAGAGCGCGGAAAGGCTCAGTACCTGCCCGTCGCCCCGCCGTTCGTTTACGGTGAGCGCAAGAGTCCCGCCTTTCTCCGGCTGCGTCCAGGTTCCCGGGGAGCTTTCCTCCACATACGCCTTTATTATATCCAGCAATTCCTCTTCTGAGACCTCCGACTCCCATCTGAGCCAGCGGGAGCCGTATTCCGCGCCGTCCTCAACATCCTCCCCGAGAAAATCCGCAAAGGCCGCATCGCTGTCCAGATCTCTGCGGTTTTCAGAAAGACAGGAAGTGGAATAATACTGAATGTCCCCAAGACGGAGGATCTCCCCCGCCGTCTCATCCACCGCCTGCTTTGAGGCCTCTGTCATACTATAATTATTGTACACCTGATCACTGACACTGTCGGTCACATCCGCTGCCAGCGTCTCCGGTTCCCCCTCCGCCATACAGTTTACCGCATACGTCCTTGCGCAGACCGCCTGGGCCTTTTGCGCCTCCATGGGATAGGCGGAGGGCATTTCACTGGAAACAACGCCGTAGAGGTAGGTTTCCAGGGGAAGCACGTTGAGCAGCGCCAGGGCGTCGCCCTCCCGCCACACATACAGTGTCCCGTAATACCGGGGAGCTCCCTCGCTGCGGCTCAGGTTTTCCACAGAGATAGGAAGAGCTCCTGTGGGTTCCAGAATCAGCACTTCCCTCTCTTCCATATCCTCCGGGCGGACATAAAGCTCTGTCACGCGCTCCCCACTCCATTCGCTGCTCTTTAAAAGGGCCTCTTTTAAAAGCGCCGACCCGCTTTCCGGCGCTTCCTTCCCGGCATCCTCCGAAGATGTCAGTTCATAGCCCTCCCTTATCCTTTCCGCCACCGTAAAATCCTCCTGGGATGTAAACTGCAGTTCCGTGTGAAGATCCGCCGTAAAATCACTGCCCATAATCCGGACGCGTATCAGCCGGCCGGCGCTTTGAGCGCCGGCTTTGTCGTCCGTCATCCACACATTCCCCGAGGCCGCATCCTCTCCGTGTTTACAGTAGCGCAGCAAAAGGATCCCGGCCGCAAAAGTGAGGCCAAGCATTGTCAGGATCTGCAGGAGTGTTAAAAGTCCCTTTTTCAGTTTTTTCCGGTCCATACGCCCTCCAAACGGTTCTCCCCGCATTCCTCCCTCAGGCTTCAGGGAACCTCTGCTCTTTGTCCCTGATATCATTAATATATGAATCTCATAAAAAAAGAGAACAATAAAACCGGCGGGACGATGCTTCATCCCGGCCGGTCTTATTATAAAGCGACTGACCAGATTATAATGCGGCGCTCATAAGCCGCCTGACAAATCCTGACGCGGATCAGCGTTCACTCTCTGACTCGAGCTGCGTCTCCTCTTCTGTTTCCGGTTCCGCATCAAACTCAGCGGCAACTGCGTCCTGTACGGATTCGCGGTATTCCTCCAGCGACTCCTCTGTCATTCCCATAGCCTGGAAAACGCAGTCATATACCACATCCTTTATAACTTCAGAAAGGAACTCCTCGCCCTTGACGTCATCCACCTCGATGCTCTGCGCCTCCAGGATCAGTCCGGTTATCTCATCCACAACCTCGGAAACCCTGTCAGCGGCATCTTCATCCTCAGAGGTAACCTCCGGCTTGATCCTTGTGATCTCATCGTTTCTGATGGTAACCGCCACACCGATCTCAACATCTCCAAACATGACGGACGTCTTATAGGTTCCGTTTGTCAGAATAAGTTCCTCTGTCTCAAGCTCTGTCTCAAACTCTGTCTCTGCCTCGGCAACTGCATCTTCCACTATGCCAGCGACAATATCTCCAACGAGTTTCCCGGCCCCTTCGCCCAGCTCTTCAATTTCGCTCTCGCTCGCAGTCTCAAGCATTTCTTCAAGATCCCCGATGACTTCCTCTATCTCGCTTTCCAGATCTTCGGTCTCGGTCTCGAATTCCTCAGTCTCCTCGGCCCCGGTTTCCTCCTCGGTCACAGCCTCGGTTTCTTCCTCAGTCTCCTCCTCGGTCACGGCCTCGGTTTCTTCCTCAGTCTCAAGAGCCTCTTCCAGCTCACTGGCCTCTTCCTCAATGTCAAGCAATTCGCTCTCGATCTCGGTTTCAAAAACCTCCTCGAGTTCCCCGATGGCTTCCTCCAGCGTCTCCGTCTCGCTCTCGGTCTCCGGCGCCTCGGTTTCCGTCTCGGTTTCAACCTCCGTCTCGACTGCTTCTGTCTCTGTCTCCTCGGTCTCTACTGCCTCGGTTTCCGTCTCCGTCTCTTTCTCCGTTTCGACTGCTTCTGTCTCTGTCTCTTCCGTCTCCACGGTCTCGGTTTCTTCTGCCTCGGTTTCAGCCTCCGTCTCGACTGCTTCTGTCTCTTTTTCTTCCGTCTCTGCGGCCTCGGTCTCTTCTGCCTCGGTCGCAGCCGCTTTCGTCTCGGCCTCTGTGACAGCTGCCTTCTCAGCCGTAGCTTCTGTCTCCTTCTTCGTGCCGCCGCACCCGACCAGTGAGATGCTCAGGGCTGCCGCCAGTACGAACATTGTCGCTTTTTTCATTTTACGCTTATCCTCCTAAACCATATTGCTCTGCTTCCCTGAAAATCTCAATGCACTTTTGATAATTCCGGGAGCGCCATTACATTTCAAAAAATAATATAACATACTCTAACCCAAAATGCCAACACAAATTATGGAAAATGGCGGCTTTAAATAATGTTATTTCTGGTTGATATAGTTGACCAGTCCCTCAGCCCGGATAATCCTCTGCATGAACTCCGGAAACGCCTGCCCTTTAAATTCGGTTCCTTTTGTCCGATCATAGATCATGCCGGTGTCAAAATTGATCTCCACCTGGTCCCCCTCCTCAATGCCTTCGGAGGCCTCCGGGCACTCGATGATCGGAAGGCCGATGTTGATGGCGTTGCGGTAAAAGATGCGGGCAAAGGTCCGGGCGATCACGCAGCCCACCCCCGCTGCTTTGATGGCGATTGGGGCGTGTTCCCGGGAGGAACCGCAGCCAAAATTCTTATCGGCCACGATGATATCCCCCTTCTTCACCTTTTTGATAAAATCCTGATCTATATCCTCCATGCAGTGGGCCGCAAGCTCCGCCGGATCGGAGGAATTCAGGTAACGCGCCGGGATGATCACGTCGGTATCCACATTGTCTCCGTATTTAAAAACTCTTCCTGATGCCTTCATTCTGAGACCTCCTTATAATTCGTCCGGCGCGGAAATCCTGCCGGTGACTGCGCTGGCCGCCGCCACAGCCGGGCTTGCCAGATAAACCTCGGAATCCACATGGCCCATCCGCCCCACAAAATTCCGGTTTGTCGTGGAAATGCAGCGCTCTCCGGCCGCCAGGACGCCCATATATCCGCCCAGACAGGGCCCGCAGGTGGGTGTGCTGACGACGGCTCCGGCCTCAATGAAGATTTTCAGAAGCCCTTCCTCCATGGCCTGAAGGTAGATCGACTGGGTGGCGGGGATCACAATACAGCGCACTCCCTTCTTTACTTTTCGTCCCTTCAGGATCTTTGCAGCGATGCGCAGATCCGACATCCGCCCGTTGGTACAGGAACCGATGACCGCCTGATCGATCGCCACATCCTCTGTGATCTCATCCACCGTCCTGGTGTTCTCCGGCAGATGGGGGAAGGAAACGGTAGGCTTCAGGCTGCCAAGATCGATCGTATACTCTTCGTCATAAGCCGCATCCGCATCCGCCTCATAGACGGTATAGGGCCGGCTGGAGTGTTCCTTCATGTAGGCGGCCGTAAGGCCGTCTACGGGAAAGATTCCGTTCTTGCCGCCTGCCTCGATCGCCATATTCGCAATGGTGAACCGGTCGTCCATGCTCAGGCAGGCAATCCCGTCCCCCACAAATTCCATGGATTTGTAGAGTGCGCCGTCCACGCCGATCCGGCCGATGATGTGCAGGATCACATCCTTGCCGCTAACCCAGCGGGAAGGCCTGCCGGTGATATGAAAGCGGATGGCGGAGGGTACCTTGAACCACGCTTTGCCGGTAGCCATACCGGCCGCCATATCGGTGCTGCCCACGCCCGTGGAAAACGCGCCGAGGGCGCCATAGGTGCAGGTGTGGGAATCCGCGCCGATGATCACATCGCCAGCCACGGAAAGCCCTTTCTCCGGCACAAGGGCGTGCTCAATACCCATCTGACCCACATCAAAATAATTCGTGATGTCATGCTTACAGGCAAATTCCCGCACACACTTGCAGTGCTCCGCAGATTTGATGTCCTTGTTTGGAATAAAGTGATCCATGACAAGGGCGATCTTGTCCTTATCAAATACCTTATCTTCTGTAAACCGATCCATCTCACGGATCGCCACCGGAGATGTGATATCGTTCCCCAGTACCAGGTCCAGATCCGCCTCAATGAGCTGTCCGGCCTCCACCTTATCCAGTCCGGCCGCATGGGCCAGGATCTTCTGGGTCATTGTCATTCCCATGTTTTGCCCCTCCTCATGTATAACAACCCGCCGGTGCATGACAAGGCTGCGAAGGCATACTGCCATATCGTGTCGTCTCGCATCGGCGGGCTCTGATACAATTCTGTAATCCGGTCATTCCGTTCGCGGAACAAGCCTCTGTTTTCAGTTGTTGATCAGTTTGTCCTCGTCGCTCCAACTGTAAAGCTTGCGCACCTCCGCGCCGATGATCTCTGCGGGATGCTCGGCTGCGCGCTTGCGCATTGCCTTGAAGTGAACCTGGCTGCCTGCGGAGGACATCTCCAGCAGGAATTCCTTTGCAAAGGAGCCGTCCTGAATGTCCGCCAGGATCTTCTTCATAGTCTTCTTCGTCTCCTCGGTGATGATCTTCGGACCGGTGACGTAATCGCCGTACTCCGCCGTGTTGGAGATGGAATAACGCATCCCGGCAAATCCGGACTGGTAGATCAGGTCCACGATCAGCTTCATCTCATGGATACATTCAAAGTAAGCGTTTCTCGGATCGTACCCGGCCTCTACCAGGGTCTCGAAGCCTGCCTGCATCAGAGCGCAGACACCGCCGCACAGAACCGCCTGCTCACCGAAAAGGTCGGTTTCGGTTTCGGTACGGAAGGTAGTCTCCAGAACCCCCGCTCTCGCGCCGCCGATCGCCAGCGCATACGCCAGCGCCAGATCCAGCGCCTTGCCGGTGGCATCCTGCTCCACCGCAACGAGACAGGGAACGCCCTTGCCCGCCTGATACTCGCTGCGCACCGTATGGCCCGGCCCCTTCGGGGCGATCATGGTCACGTCCACGAACTTCGGGGGGACGATACAGCCAAAGTGAATATTGAAGCCGTGGGCAAACATCAGCATATTGCCCTCCTCAAGGTTCGGCTCAATGTCTTTCCTGTAGAGATCGGCCTGCTTCTCATCGTTGATCAGGATCATAATGATATCGGCTTTTCTGGCAGCCTCCCCAGCCGTATATACCTCAAAGCCCTGCTCCTCGGCCTTTTTCCAGGAGCGGCTGCCCTCATACAGTCCGATAATGACGTTGCATCCGGACTCCTTCGCGTTCAGGGCGTGGGCGTGACCCTGGCTTCCGTAACCGATCACCGCGATGGTCTTGCCCTCCAGAAGGGAAAGGTTGCAGTCCTTCTGATAATAAATCTTTGCTTCCATTTCGTTTCGCCTCGCAATCTTAATATAATATTTTTCTGAAATCACAGATAACGCACGTCGTCCGAACCCCGGGACAGTCCGGTAATGCCGGTGCGGGCAAGTTCCAGGATTTCATATCCCTCCAGGAGCTGCAAAAACGCATCCAGCTTGGACTGCTGGCCGGTCAGTTCCACAATAAGGGAATCTCTGCCTACATCCACAATATTGCCCCGGAAAACGTCCACGACCGCGATCACGGACTGCCGGTCCTCCGGATCCACACGGAGTTTTACAAGAACCAGCTCCCGGCTGACGCTGATGTCGTTCTCAAGTATCTTGATGTCCACCACATCGATCAGCTTCGCGAGCTGCTTCGTGATCTGATCCAGGATCTGCTCGTCACCCGGCACGACCACGGTCATGCGGGAATATCTGGGATCCATGGTCTCTCCCACCGTAAGGCTGTCAATGTTGTATCCCCGGCGGCTGAAAAGCCCGGAAACCCGGCTGAGGACGCCGGCCGTATTGTCCACCAGTAAAGACAAAACTCTCTTGTTCATACGTAATCTGCTCCTGCTCTGAAACTTTTTTCATTCTATCAATTATTGCCGCCCCTGTCAATGGCGGAATCAACTGAAATACGCGACGAGCGCATTGGCCACAGCATTTGCCATTTTGCTCTTATTACTCTGGTAGAATGTGATATCATCCTTGTCGTCTATAAACGCCGTCTCCAGCAGGCCGTAGGAAACCCCCAGTTCCTGACAGGTTCTGGCATTGAGCAGCCCGGAGGAAGTAAAAATGCCGGTGCCGCCGCCCCAGACCTTAAAGCCTGTTGCGCTCTTTATTCTGGCAACGATGTTCCTGTCAATCGTCGTATCCTTCTTTGAGGAATTCACATACATACCGACGCCCTTATAGCTGCCGTCCCCCTTTGAATCCTTGCCGGATGTGGCGGTCGCGTTGAAATGCACCTCCAGGACATAGTCGTATTTTGTGAAGTCCGGCACCAGGGAATTCTTCTTGATGGCTGTCAGAACCTTTGTCTTCTTCGCTCCGCTTCCCGTGAAGGTAAATCCCGCCACGGAAGAGGATAAGACCTTGGCGACCTGGCTATAACAGTCGTAATTCTGATCGTACATGGTGACAGACAGGCTGCTGCTCAGCGAGGTGAGCTTGTTGTAGATCAGCGTGGAAAATTCGCGGGTGAGCTTGTACTCATAGTATGTGGTATTGCTGTAGGACCCAATCGCGCCCACGTCCCCCTGGCCGTGTCCTGCAATGATCAGAACGGACGCTTTCGAGGAGATACCGGTGACCGCGCCGTCCGCGCCGATCACATAACCGTCCACCGTCGTACTGGTGTACAGCTTTCCGTCGCCGGCAAAGTAATACTGTTTGCCGCCGATGGTGATAAGCCCGGTCTGCATCACGCCCTTTTTCAGGTAATACCGGTATCCGTCCAGCGTCAGCCAGCCCTTCTGCCGGACGCCCGAAGAATCAAAGTAATACTTCTTGCCGCTGATGGTCTTCCAGCCCGTCACACACCGGTGGTTTTTGTTGAAATAATAGTATTTCCCGTCAACCTTCTTCCAGCCTTTGGCAGCCGTGCTTTTCACACCGCTGGTGTTTATGTAATACAGATCCGGGGTAACCGCGCCCACCAGCTTGTGCCCGTCGGAATCCACATAGTATTTCTTCTTGATCCACTTGCCGGCCTGCATTACGCCTTTCTTATTAAAGTAGTAATAAAAGGACCCAATCTTCTTCCAGCCGGTTACCATGCTGCCGTAAGCGCTGGACTTCGCTTTCTTGACAAAATAATACCTTTTGCCATCGATGGTCTGCCAGCCCGTCACCATGCTGCCCGCCGGGTCCGCGCCCTCGTCTTCCGCCCGGAAATAATAGGTCTTTTTGCTGATCACTTTCCAGCCGGTGACCATTTTGCCCTTTTTGGTAAAATAAAATTTATAGCTGCCAGAGCTCTGCCAGCCGGTCAGCTTCTTCCCGGCGGCTGCCACGGGCGCGCTTGCGACGGTCTGACTTTCCTCAGCCAGCGCAGACTGCCCGGCCCCAAATGCACAGATAATAACAAGTGAAAGCAACAACCATAACCCCATTGTCTTTTTCATACATAAACCTCTTCTTTTTGTAATCTTGTTACATTTTTATTAAATCTTATCACAGATTTATGAATTATACAAGGGCTTTATATTGATTGTAGCAATATTCTATAATACTTTTTCGGGTGACGATCCCAATAAAAATCCGGTTATCATCAATCACAGGGATAAAATTCTGATTCATGGAGGTCATCACCAGATCCTCAATATTGCAGTTTACATTAACCGGCTGATTATCCCGCTTGCGCTTCAGAGAACGGATGGGGATGTCCTCCGCATCCCGCAGTGCCAGGATATTCCGTTCTTTCAGTTCCCAGAGTATATCTCCCTCTGTCAGCGTCCCAACGTAGGAACCGGCTCTTGAAATAATGGGCACCGAACTGTATTTGTGGTACTCCATCTTCTCAAGCGCCTGCCGCAGGGTATAATCATCATAAAGGTACATTACACTGCTCTTTGGCACAAGATAAAATAATATATTCATAGCCTTGCTTCACCCTCCGCTTACCCGAATGGCAATTCAGCAGCACCTTCCGCTTCATTTGCCTACCGGTTACAATTACGGTTCACGTTCCGTTACGCCCCCAGGCTTATGTTACAGAGAGATCTCTCTGTGGGAGAGAATCTCCAGCGCCAGATCCACCTCAATGGCTCTGCCGGCCCTCTCCGCCTCATCCACAAAAGCCCTCATCTCATCCTCCGCAGAGAACCATGCATACTCTGAATGTCTCAGGCCGTCGCGCCCAACGTCCGTGTATGTCAACAGAAAAAACTTGTCCATAATGACCTCCTTATCATGCAGTCCGGTGCCACTGCCCTGCCGCCAATATTTAAAATTCGATCTCCCGGACATACCGGTGCAGCGCGTCCTGCCAGGAGGGAAGGGGCGTAAAGCCCGCCTCCGGAAGTTTGCTCTTGTCCAGCCTGGAATTGAAAGGCCGCTTCGCCTTCGACACGCCGTACTCTTCTGTCGTGACCGGCTTCACCGCCGTATGATCCGCGTCATATTCCGGACGGCCAAGGGATGCGGCTTCCCGGAAGATTGCCTCCGCAAACTCAGCCCAGCTTATATAGCCGCCCTCGTTGGTGGCATGGTAATATCCGTATTTCTCCGTCTCGATCATGTCCACCAGGAGCCTTGCCAGATCATAGGTATAGGTGGGAGTACCGATCTGGTCGTTTACCACCGTGATCACATCATGGGTTTTCCCCAGGTTCAGCATGGTCTTGATGAAATTCTTTCCGTTGACGCCGAAGACCCAGGCGATCCGCACGATAAAATATTTCTCCAGGCTGCCGGACACCGCCAGTTCCCCCTCCAGCTTCGTCTGACCGTAGACATTCAGCGGCTGATAATCCTTGCAGTCCGGCTCCCAGGGGCGGGTTCCCAGGCCGTTAAACACATAGTCCGTGGAAAGATAGACCATCTTGCAGTCCAGCTTCTTACACACCAGGGCAATATTCTCTGTTCCCACCGCGTTCACCTGGCGCACCTTCTCCACCTTATCATCGTCCTCCGCCAGATCCACCGCCGTCCAGGCGGCGCAGTGTATCACCGCATCCGGATTCTGTTCCGTGATCCGGGCGTCCACCGAGGCGGCATCGGTAATGTCCATGGGAATATAGGGCATGGACGTCACGGGCGTGCCGTCCAAAATGCCGCTGTAAGCCGGAGCGATATCAGAACCCACCCCCTCGTAATTTCTCTTCGCAAGTTCATTCATCACGTCGTGGCCGAGCTGGCCTGCGACGCCGGTAACCAATACTTTCATTTGAAGGTCTCCTTTTCGGCTTTGCCATAATATAAAAATTTTCACATTCAAAATCATTTTAAAATAAGCCGGATTACCCGAAGGATAATAACAATTTAACGCTGACAGACATACAAAAACAGGAGGCCGCAGCAGCTGATCATAAAGAGCAAACCAAAAATCAGTCTTTCCCGCAGTTTTGGGCCGCCAGCGCCGGGCTCCTGCACACGCAAAATCATGCGTTTTGTTTTTTCAGCTATCTCTTCCTCGTCCTCGGATAAAACCAGAAATGGTTATATATTTATTACCTTTTGCACAGGCATAGCCAAAATTCCAGTCCTGCGTGATGCCGCCCTTACCCTCATTTACAAAATATGGAATCTCATATTTTTGAGCCATTTTTTTTATATAATTACAGGGAGTAGAAGTAGCTATAATTGCATTGCTTTTCACATTCTGACTCATTACAGATTTAATGCACGCCTCCAGGTATGGGCTTTCCCTGTATGCGCATATGACGAAAATGTGGCTTTCCTGATTCTCCATTTTTCTTATCCTCGCAAAAAATACAAAAATGCCCACAACATTATTGCGTTTATTATAACCGAATCTTTATACCTTATCAATATAAATTTAATAATTTGGTGCTTTTGTCCTGCTGTTAAAGGATTTGGACCACAAAAAATGAATAAAGGGCTGCCGCATGAAAATACTCCGGTTTCCACAACCCTGCAGTATGATCAATGCGGCAGCCCATCTCTCTTATCTTTCAGCTTGTGAACATCCCCGGGGATTGTCCATTTATACCTCCGGGCGCTCCACTGCGTGGTCTTCCCAGGCATCGGTGGCAGAAGCGCCGGACATATCCGCATCTTCCGTGTAGCTGCCAACAGTGACGGTATAGGCGCTGTCACCCACAACATACACGGTACCGTCAGCGCCCACCACCGTGACGGCATTGCCGTCCGCATCCAGGATATTGCCGCCGTTCTGAAGGGCGGTCACCGTGCTGTCGCCGGTGACAATCCAGGTGGAGGTGTTGTCGAGGATCACGTTGCAGTATCCCTGGCCGCCGTCGCCCGCGTAGGATTCGTCATCGACAATCGCGCCGGTGAGCGTACTGCCCTCCGTCATATAAAAGTCCAGAGCGCTGATGCTGTCCCAGACCACGTCGCCGTCCATAGACTGGCTGATGGCCGTGAACAGGCAGTCAGAGCCATTGGCTCCCGCAGTACCCCAGCCTCTGGAATTAATATTCCCGGTACACTGCAGGAAAAACCCGCAGTCTTCGCTGAAGACAATCTCCACATTTTCCAGCGTAATCGTGCACTCAGTGTTGGTCGTGTAGAACAATCCGCCGTTATTGGAAGTCAGGGTACCGCCCACCATCTGAAAAGTGCCGTTGCCCACCTCGGAATCACCCGACATACTCTGATAGACGATTACCGTCCAGGTATTTTCATTTCTCTCATCGTCCGGCATGGACCCGGTCAGATCGCAGTCGTAAAGCCGCAGCGTATTCAGCCCCTCGATACACACCGCCTCCGCGCCGTTCGCCGTCAGAGCGGCGTCCTCAATGCAGATATCCGCCGTACAGTAAACAGCCGGAGAATCCGAACCATTGGAAATATAGGTGCCGCCGTCAATCACCATTGTGCCGCCGCCCCGGTCACTGCGCACGGCCGCTGAGGATGTGCCGTTTGTCTCTGCCGTCACGTCCCATGCATACAGTGTGCCGCCGCCTGCCGCATGAATGCCGCCGGAAGTGTTTAATGCGGTCGTAATATCCGTGTCCATCACACAGACCACGCCGTCGCCGTACGCGAACACACCGGCTCCGCCTTCCGAATCGGTGGAGATTGTGCTGTCACTGATGATCGTCGTGCCGTCGGTTCCAAGAACTGCAGCCCCAACGCCGTAAAAGCTGGAATTATCTCCGCCCGTACTTTCGGAGGACTCTTTCGTGATCGTCATATCGGACAGGGTTACGGTGGCGTCGCCATCCACAAGGATCGCGTTTTCATCGGCGCCGGTGGAAGCAACGGTCTCGCCGTCCACAGTCGTATCTTCCTCATAGGTCACTATGGAATCATAGCTGTCAACGCCGCTGCTCTGGCCGTCCATGCCTCCGGACATACCGCCGCCCATATCGCTCTGTACCGTGACCGTGGCCGCCGTCCCGTCGTCGTTCAGCGTAATCATAACGGTGTCGCCGACCTCGATATCCTTGAGCGTGATCTCCTCGGCCTCCATGCCTCTTTCCTCACCGGCGGGAGCTTCGCCCATTTCGCCGCCGCCGTCGCCATCCGGCTTCTCCGGCACATCCTCGCCTCCCATATCAGAGGGGGCTTCGCCCATTTCACCGCCGTCGCCATCCGGCTTCTCCGGCGCGCCTTCGCCTCCCATATCAGAGGGGGCTTCGCCCATTTCGCCGCCATCGCCATCCGGCTTCTCCGGCGCGCCTTCGCCTCCCATATCAGAGGGGGCTTCGCCCATTTCGCCGCCCATGCCGCTTTGTCTCTGGATTACAGTGTCCTCAGTCACAGCGATCGTTATGGTCTCCCCATCGGCCATATCATCAGAGGGGGCCTCCGCTTCTGCATCCTCTGTCCCTCCGGCGTCGTCCACGGCTTCCGGCGCTGCGCCTGCTTCTTCTCCGGCTTCCGGCGCTTCACCCATGCCGCCGCCCATATTGCCCATGGCGCGCTGCGCAATCGTGATGAAATCCGTTCCCACTTCCGTCACTTCGCCCTGTATCTTTTCTTCATCAAAATCAGCGCCCGTATCCGGCGCCTCCATGGCCACAGCCTCTGTGCTGCCCTCTTCCGCCAGGGCACTCACCGGTGCCACAGCGATCACAACTCCCATCACAAACGCAAGATATTTTCTTCTCATAGTTCTAGTTCACCTTTCCTTTCGATTTTTGCGGCCCGGAATAAACCGATTCTGTTTCGCAATTTCATCCTCATTTATAATCGTTATATATGTTCAGACTGTGAACAAACTGAGAAAAAAAGGTGATAGGCATATTAATATTGTAAGAAAGCTTACCCGCGGCACACCGTAGCTCACGCCCTTCGGGCCGGCAAACAGCTTCGCTGTTTTACAAGGTAGGTCCGGATTGGTCTGTGATCACAGACTGTAAATCACAATCAACGCATACAGAGCGACCGTAACCAGCGTGTGTACGGAGAGCGCCGTCGCCACATACTCGCCATCATTTCCAACATCCGAAAAAATCGGTATGATAAACGGCGCGGGAAGCGCATAAAGCACCATCAGCGCGATCTCCAGATCCTTGTCAAACGCAAAGAGGCTGAAGATAACAAGATTGCTGATTACCAGAAGGACTCCCATGATTACAAGACGAAACAGAATTGTTTTCAGAACGGGCAGAAACAATTCTCTTTTCAAATTCAGTTCATAACCGACCATCAAAAGCACCACCGCACTGACCGGCGCAGTAATCATGCTGATCCCTGCCTCCACGACGCCGCCGGCAAAGGAATTCATGACTACGCCTCCGACGCCTGCGGCTCCAAGTATAATGCCCACCGCCATGCCCAGGAAACATTTGTTTGAAAACATATTTTTCAGCAGCTTCTTCGCTTTAACCTCGCCGCCATCCACGGAGGTCAGCAGTCCCAGCCAGACAGTATAAGCAAAGACAGTCTGTCCAAGATCCACTGCCGCGAAACCGGACTGGTTTCCAACGATCAGCCCATACAGCGCATAGCCCAACATTCCTCCCTCTGCGCTGGAGACCAGAAACGGAAGGTATTTCCCATAGGGTCTCACCGTATCCCGCAGCAAAAAGCCCACCGCGATCGCCAGACCAAATCCAATGTAGACCACAAGGAAGACCGCAACAACACGCAGACTGTATCCGGCTGTGAAGAAAGCATTGAACAGAACCACCGGAAGCATGACATCTCCAAGCAACGCCTTTAAGCCTTTCAGGCCATTCATATCAAAAATCTGTTTTCGATTACAAAAATACCCGATACCGATCATCAGCAATACCGGGAGCACCATCTGAACTACCTGTAATCCCATATTCTCCCCTTTTATTCCCTGATTTAAACCTTACGCCAGTGTCCGACTGAACCATCCGAACAGCAAATGGGGCCGTTACATAAACAGACTTCCATTTCCCAGAATACTGCGCGCCGATCATGTCCGTCAAATTGCCCTGCGGATAAAGTACCCTGTGGGTATGCCTGTCTCGCGCTGGTAAACATAATATTTGGGAAATCGATCATACTGTAATATGCGACAGCCCCGCCGCTATCCTGCGATCAGTGAATCGCGTCAAGGTAAAACTCGTATGCCTCTTTGTCCGTGAAGCCCTCATGCACAATCCTGGCGATCGCCTGCGCCATCTCTACCGGATGTTCGCTCTGGAAAATATTTCTTCCCATATCAACGCCCTTCGCGCCTTTGGAAATCACCGTGTAAGCCAGATTCAGCGCATCCGGCTCCGCGAGCTTCTTGCCGCCTGCCACAACGATCGGCACGGGACACGCCGCCACTACCTCTTCAAAATTATCACAATTGTAAGTCTTTACAAGCTGAACTCCCATCTCTGCCACAATTCTTGTCGCCAGCTTGAAGAAACGGTCGGTGCGCGCCATATCCTTACCGACTGCCACCACGCCCAACGTGGGAATGCTGTAGCGCATACCCGCGTTGATTACCTTTGAAAGATTGTCAATACTCTGAAGCTGGCCGTCCGCGCCGATAAATGTCTGAACCGCCATACAATCTGCGTTCATGCGGATTGCATCCTCAATATCCACCGCGACCACTTCGTGGGAAAGATCGTCATTCAACATAGATGAGCCGGAGGAAACACGAAGCGCGATCCCCTTGGTGATCTGAGGAGGAACACAGGTGCGGATCGCTCCTCTGGTTCCCATAAATACATCCACATAGGGCGCCAGCTTCGGAAGTAACAGGTCAAGTCTCTCCAGCCCTGCTGTAGAACCCATGAAATAACCATGGTCAAACGCAAACATCACGGAATTGCCGCTCTTGGGGTTGAAAATATTAGAAAGGTGCTTCTGCATTCCCCAGTCGAGATTGTTGGCTCCTTTTACATAGAAGCCCTCAGTATTTGCGAAGGGAATGCCGGTCTTATAGTCTTTCGCCACCTTAAGTCCATCTTTATCTGCCATCGAATCTCCTCTTTTCTGCCGATAATAAAAGCCGGTCTGCCATGCCAGAAAAAGGGCTGCCGTAAAACAACAGCCCTTTTATTCCGAGCATTGTGATTTTTTTAGAAATCGTAGTCGTTCATGTTATTTTCATCGAATACTACGCGCTCCGGAAGAAGAACAACACCATTGTTCACATCTCCTGTCTCAGCGCCTTCAGCAATCGAATCATTTGCCTCTACCGTAACGTCTCCGATCTCCGGAATGGAAATGGTATCACCAACTGTTACTTCGTTGCCCGCCGCAAGATAAGCCGCCACGTAGCAGCCCATAGCTCCCTGAATCTGGCAGTCCCACAGACCCCACTCATAGAGAACGCCCGCCTCGCAGTACTCCTTCATGGAGTTCGGGGAAGCGAAACCGGTGATCGTGATGTCGTCTCTCGTAAGTCCCGCGTTCTGTGCAGCCTGGCACTGTCCCGGAAGAGCTGTGGAGTCGTTGCAGATGATCAGATCAATATCCGCATGGTCCGCAAGTACAGCAGCCCCTACTGTAACCGCCTCTTCGGAATCCTGATTGCTGTAGTAATTATCCTCTGCCACATTTACCCAGCTCGGATAGTTCTCTGCGATGTAAGCTTCGCCAGCTACCTGCCAGGAATTCTGGTCTGTTACGGTAGCCTGTGAATAATGCCAGCAGTATTTGATCTCGTCTGCTGTCGGGTCTTTGCCGCGCTTGGTCAGAGCGTCAACGCCCATCTCAACCAGCATCTCACCCAGAACATCCGGTGTGCCCTGCGATACCATCAGCTCACGATCCTCCACCTGTGCGTCAGAGTCCCATGTGCAAACCGCAATGCCCATGTCTGCCGCTTCCTGAAGTGCATCAGAAACACCTGCCGCGTCTACAGTGGAGATACAGATCGCGTCCACGCCGGCGTTGATCGCCTGATGAATCACCTCAACCTGTTCTGCGGCGCCCGCTACAGAGTTGCCCATGTACTCAACTGTGATTCCCCACTTCTCTGCGTATTCCTGAGCGCCGTCATTCGCGGACTCAAAGAATGCGTTGCCGGTCAGCTTCGGGATAAAAGCAACGGTCATTCCCTCAACAGACTCGCTTGCAGAGCACACCATTGCTCCTCCCGCCAACACAGCAGTAGCCAAAACTCCTGCTAAAACCTTTTTCATCATTGTTTTCGTTCCTCCTTTTAAATTGTTTTTTATATCCAGGGGCGTACCCCCAAACATCATGTAATATAGTGCGTTACGTTTTTTTGAAACCCTTTTTCAGCTTCGTCAGCAGATTTACAGCGGACGGATGCGTACCCAGAGAGCGTCCAAGTACCACCACCAGAAGCAGAATTCCCACCGGAATATCCAGATACTGGGTCCCAATCTTAAAGCACAGCGGCAGCCCAAACCGCAGCAGGCCAATCACCATGGAGGCCAGCGCTGTACCGATCACATTGCCCTTACCGCCGGTGCTCAGGGTGCCGCCCAGCACCACAGCTGTAATAATGTTCAGTGTAAAGTTTGAGCCAAGGTCGCTCTTCGACGTCCCCAAATAAGCAGTCAGGATTGTGCCCGCAATGGCTGCGCCCACCGCTGAAAAAATATAGGTACTCATAATGACCAGCCGCGTGTTGATGCCGGAATACTCCGCCGCCGCCTGATTTACCCCCACCAGGAAAATCCGTCTGCCGTATTTCGACCGATGCAGAATAATATAAGCAATTACAGCCATCGCCAGGAAAATCAGAAGCTGGCTCGGTATCAGGCCAAACAGCTTGTACTTGGATACGATCCGGAAATAATCCGGGAATCCACTGATTCCCTGGTAACTCGCCGTAGACGCCAGGTTCGATACGAGCAGCGCAATGCCCGCGTACAGGAAACTGCCGCCAAGGGTGACCACCATTGCCTGCACACCGCAGTATGCGATAAAAAATCCGGAAAGCGCACCGCATGCTGCTGCGGCCGCCACTGCTACCAGCACCGATACCCATATATTGAAACCATAATCCTGCCAGGAAACACCAATAATGATCGAAGTCAGCCCCACAATAGAACCCGCCTGAATATCAATCCCGCCCGTGATCATAACAAAGGTCACGAACAGCGAAATAATACAGATCGACATAAAATCATTCATACTGTTAAACAGCAGGGCCGGACGCAGGAATTTCTCATTCGCACTTCCGAAGATGACGAATTCCGCCGCAAGCAGGCACAGCAGCACCATCTCCCAGCTCTTTACAAATTCTTTGATTTTTGAAGAAAAGGATCTATTCATTTACGCTTCCTCCTTTTCCCTGATCGGTCCGCGCCGACAGGCGCTCCCTGCGGTTCTTTTCCGCCGTATTTCTCTGCATCAGTGCATCCACAACAACAATCGTGATCAGCATAATGCCCGTGATCGTATCGTCATAGGTGGAACCCAGCTCCATGAATACAAGCAGACGGCTTATACTTGCCATGATCACGGCTCCGATGGACGCCCCTACCACACTGCCCACGCCGCCCGAGAGACTGATGCCTCCAAGTACACAGGCCGCCACAGCCTTCATCTCGTACCCGCTGCCGGAGGTGGAAGTGACAAATCCTATCCTGGAAGAAAACACGATTCCGGAGATCGCGGCAAAAAAACCGCACAGTACGTATGCGAAAACTTTGGTCTGTACAGCCGGGATACCAACCAGGGTCGCGCCTGCCGGGTTATCACCTACCGCAGTAAAATACCGCCCCCGTTTTGTGGTCTTTAAGAGAATATGTATAATCAGCACCACCGCCGCGGTCGTCACAAAGCTGACGCTGAGATTTCCAACGAGGGTATTTGTATACAGCCGTTTGAACGATGCCGGAAGATTCTCCACCCATGCCCCGCCGGTATACACGTACATCATGCCCCGCATGACGCCGTTGGTTCCCAGCGTAAAGATCAGGGAGGGGACCCCCATTACAGCAACGCCCCAGCCGTTAAACAGGCCAATCAGGACGCCGATCAAAATACCAGTGAGGAAAGCCACAGCCCAGTTCTGCCCGTCACGGAGCATACAGGATACCACAGTGGCGGTAAAGCCCAGATTCGCGCCCACCGACACGTCGATCTCTCCAACTATAATGGCAAATGCCATGCCCACGGAAATAATTATATAAACTACGCTGTCATTAAAACACGCGACAATGTTGCTCGCCGTCAGGAAACTGGGATTGAGGATCCCAACCAGAATAAACAGGGCGATCAGGAACAGGAAGCTGCTCAGTTCACGCATTTTCAGTAACCGTTTCATGCTCTCACCTCCGTATTCCCTGTAATACCAAAGGAGGCCGCCATCAGGTTGTCCTGATTGATATCCTCTCCTTTAAATTCACCGTTGATCCTGCCCCGGCACACAGTCATGACCCGGTCTGAGAGCTCAACGATCTCCTCCATGTCCGACGAGATCAGGAGCACCGATACGCCCTGATTCCTGAGCTGATGAATGATCGCGTACACATCGCCTCTGGCTGCCGCGTCGATTCCACGGGTCGGCTCATCCAGAATGACCAGCTTCGGAGAGGTGGAAAGGCTCCTGCCGATAACCACCTTCTGCTGATTGCCTCCGGACAGGCTGTCCGCCGTCTGGCTCTGGCCTGTGATCTTAATGTGGAAATCATCTACATACCGCTGGGTCATCTCATATTCTGCCCTGCGGTTCAGGAAAAAACTGCCCATGGGCTTTTCCCCCAGCATCGCGCTTGTGATGTTGGCCGCCACGTCGCTAAGCTTGAAAAGTCCGTGATAATGGCGGTCTTCCGGCACATAGTTCAGCCCGGCTTCCATCACTTTTCTGGTAGAGAAACCGGTGATATCTTTCCCCTCCAGGATTACTTTGCCCCCCAGCACCCTGTCCTTGCCGAACACGGTGGCGGCAAGCTCTGTCCTGCCTGCGCCGATTACCCCCGCAAGACCCAGGATCTCTCCCGGATACACCTTCAGAGATATGCTGTTAAATCCGTAGCCGCTGAAATTCTGCAGCTCAAAAACCGGCGGCCTGCTGTAGTCCACATTCTGCATCTGATCTTTCAGCTTGTTCTCCTTATCCTGGGCGTCCGGCGGCAGAAGGCCTTTTACCAGCGTCTCCCTTGTAAACTCTGAAACAGCTCCCCGCAGCGAGATCCTGCCGTCTCTCATGATCGCCACATCCGTGGCAATCTCAAAGACCTCCGAAAGCCGGTGGGTGATATAAATAATGCCGATTCCCTTCTCGCGCAGATCATTTACACTCTTGAAGAGGCTTTTAACCTCGTCAAAAGTGAGTGCGCTCGTGGGCTCATCCAGAATCAGAATCTGCGCATGTCTCAAAAGTCCTCTCAGGATCTCTACCATCTGCTGCTCCGCTATGGAAAGGCTGCTCGCTTTCCGGTTCAGATCCAGATTCCAGCCCACATCGCGGATCAGTTCTGTCAGCTCTCTGGTCAGCTCAGCCGCTTTCTTGTTGAAACCGATAATAATGTTCTCTTTCACCGACATATTCGGGAAAAGCATCGGTTCCTGGGGCACCATGTATATCCCGTTCGCGAGGGCAGCGCTGGTCTTATTGGATGTAACCTTTTCGCCTCTGACATACAACTCGCCGCTGTCATACTGGTAAATACCCATGATAATCTTCATCAGAGTGCTTTTCCCCGCGCCATTTCCACCGATCAAAGCCAGGACTTCGCTTTCCTTCAGCTCAAGGCTGATGCCCTTGAGCACTTCGTTTATACCGAAAGCCTTATGTACATCTTTAATGGATAAAAGCGTATTTTCGGCCAAGAAGCTTCCTCCTTTCATCAAATGTTTCGTATTTAAAATAATGTTTTAGTATACTATACACCTCTACATATATATTTGTCAACACGTAAATTGTCTATAATTTACAGTTCGTTTTTTGATTTATTTTCGATTTTTATGCATTTTTGTCATATTATTTTCCTATTTTATATATTTTTTATTCAATTTAAATATTTTTAATGCAATTCCAAATCCTATTGACATATGTTTTTTTTCATGTTAAACTCTATTAATAAAAGAACATTTGTTGTTTAATTTAACTTTTGTTAACTAGTTGGAGGCATTTTATGACGGATGAATACGACTACGAGAACCTTCTTCTTGTGAAGGTCGCATGGTATTACTATATGGAAGGGCTCACACAGCAAAGCATCGGCGATTATCTCGGCATTCCCCGCCTGCGCGTGAACCGTCTTCTTGACAAAGCGCGCAAGAACGGCGTCATTCAGTTCTCCGTGCGCTGCGGCGACAGCAGCCGTATGCAGATTGAACGGCAGCTGATCGGGCGCTTCGGTCTGAAAGACGCTTTTGTGGTACCCTCCGTGGCAGAAGGAAAGGATCCGAACGAGAATGTGGCGCAGGCAGCGGCCATGTATATCAACGAACGCCTGGATAAATACAGCTATATCAATATGGGCTACGGAGACACCCAGAGCCGCGTCCTCAACCATCTCGCGAATATTTCGGAGTTTCCGGTAAATGTGGTCTCCCTTACCGGCGGCGTCAACTACTATCTTCCGAACGCGCAGTCCAACATTTTCAATGCCAAACTGCATCTAATGCCCACGCCTCTGGTCATGACAACTCCCGAGATTGTATCCGTCATGGAAAAAGAGCCCGGCGTCCAACAAATCCGTAACATGGTGTCCCTCGCCAAAATGACCGTTATTGGCATCGGCGGTATGAACAAGGGCGCCACTATCCTGACAAACGGCACGCTGACCTACAACGATTTTCTCCTTCTTTCCATGAAAGGCGCCGTAGGCGATATGTTATGCCATTTTATCGACAAGGACGGCAATCTGATCGCGTCAGATATAGAAGGACGTCTGATCAGCACTTCCCTGGAGATGTTGAAGTCTCTGGATAACACCATCGGCGTGGCAGCCGGTGAAAATAAAGCTGAGGCAATTCTTGCAGCGCTGCGAGGCGAATATCTGGATATTCTTATCACAGACGAGGCGACTGCCGCCAGTATCATCAAAAACAGCGATTTATAATGCTATCATTTTAAAATTAAGGGAGGGTTTTTATGGCAGAACAGTTTTTAATGGCGATCGACGCAGGAACAGGCAGTGTACGCGCCGTGCTTTTCCGTCCAAACGGCGACCAGGTAAGCTGCGTGCAGAAAGAATGGGAACACAGAGAAGATCCCCGTTATCCGGGCAGTATGGATTTTGACTGGACAAACAACTGGGCGCTTGCCTGCGCATGTGTCCGGGGCGTCCTGGATGAAACCGGGATTGATCCGAAGCAGATTGCGGCAGTATCCACGACCTGTATGCGGGAGGGAATCGTGCTCTATGACGGAGACGGCAACGAAGTGTGGGCTTGCGCTAATGTGGACGCCCGCAGCGACGATGAGGTAGGAAAACTCATCCGGATGAATCCGGAACTGGAAAAAGAGATCTATCTTCAAAGCGGACAGACCTATGCGCTGGGTGCGCTCCCCCGTATTCTCTGGGTAAAAGACAAAATGCCGGAGGTCTACGAAAAGGTCGCTGAGATCGGTATGTTCAACGACTGGCTGATCCGGAAGCTGACCGGTGTGGAAGCTGTGGAGCCAAGCAACGGTTCCACCACCGGTATCTTCGATCTCCGGAGCAGGAGCTGGGACGCATCCATCGCCGGAAAGTGCGGCCTGCGGGAAGACATTTTCCCACCGGTCATGGAGTGCGGCAGTATCATCGCGAAAGTAAACGCAAAAGGAGCGGCGGATACCGGCCTGGCCGAGGGCACGCCTGTGGTCGTGGGCGGCGGGGACTGCCAGCTGGGCGCGATCGGAGTGGGCGCTACCGAGCCGAATCAGGCGGCTGTATTTGGCGGCAGCTTCTGGCAGTATGAATTTAACACCGCCACCGGGGCAACGGATCCAAAATGCCGTGTACGCGTGAACTGCCACGCAGTTCCCGGGGTCTGGCAGTATGAGGCCCTTGCCTTCAAGCCCGGGCTCGTTATGCGCTGGTTCCGGGACGGCTTTTGCCAGCTTGAGAAACAGCAAAGCGAAGCGACAGGCCAGGACACTTACGATCTGATGAACCGGGAAGCGGCCAAAATTCCCGCCGGAAGCTATGGTATGATGTGCACTTTCAGTGACGTCATGAATTTTATAGGGTGGAAGCACGCCTCTCCCACTTTCACAAATTTTGAGCTTGACCCGGAGAAATTCAACCGCTATACTTTTTATCGTGCAATTCTTGAGAATACCGCCATGCTGGTGAAGGGCCATATGGAACTGGTACGGGAGGCGACCGGTAATATGCCTTCCGAGGTGGTCTTCGCGGGCGGCGCAGCCAAGAGTCCCCTCTGGTCCCAGATTCTTGCGGATGTTCTGGGCATGCCCGTAAAAGTGCCTGTTGTAAAGGAGGCCACCGCCCTTGGCGCCGCCATTCTGGCCGGGTACGGAGTCGGCATTTATCCCAGCATTGAGGAGGGCGCCCGGCAGACTGTAAAATGGGACACCGTGTTTGAACCTGACATGGAAAACCACCGCGTTTATGAATCGCTTTACGGCACATGGCGCAAAATCTATGCCGCGCAGCTTGCGCTGGTAAATGAAGGCCTCACAAAGCCCATGTGGGTTGCGCCCGGTTTATGATTACAGGAAACAATCTTAGCCGTTTCCTTCTGCGCCGGTCGTATGCCGCCAAAGGCGGCTGTCCCCCTAATGCGGCCGTGTGCATCAATTATGAAGAGATCCTATGATGCCACTATAATTGCAGCAAGCAGATGAAAGGAGATTACAAATATGTATATCGTTGACGAAAAAGACAGGGAATACCGTTTCAAGGACAGCGGTCCAAAGTATCTCATGAAAGGTCCCCGTATGAACTTTGCGATCGTACAGTTCATGCCTGGACAGGATTTCAAAGCCCATTACCACAACGTAATGGAAGAGGACTTTTTTATCCTGGAAGGTGAGATTGACATCATTGTGGACGGCGTAGTGCATCATATGTATCCCGGACAGTTAATTCACATCGAACCCGGCGAGATTCACTACTGCAAGAACAGCTATGACAAGCCCATTAAAATGATCTCGACGCTGGCTCCGTTCCAGGAGGTTGACAAGATCGAAATTGAGAACTATACCTATTGATTTATGGTGAATCATAGCCAGCATCCGTCTGGTTTTTACGCCGGAGGGTCCGGAAGTCCGATTGCCGTTCGGATTCCCGGCCCCTGCCTGTTTATGTCATTCACCGACCAGCTGCCTCCGATTTTTTATCCCGCCGCATCAGTTCAAGCACGATTCCGGCAGGATCTTTTCCACCGTTTACAATGGCGTTTACCGCCTCCGTAATCGGCATTTCCACATGATAGCTGGCTGAAAGGCCCATGGCCGCCGGCAGTGCATTGACTCCTTCCACTACCATCCCTACTTCCTTTACCGCTTCCCGGGGGTTATACCCCTGTCCCATCAGGATCCCGGCCCGGTTATTGCGGCTGTGTACGCTCGTGGCCGTGACGATCAGATCCCCGACTCCTGCCAGGCCGTAAAAGGTGGATTCCCTGCAGCCCATCGCAAGGCCCAGCTGCGCAATTTCTTTCATGCCTCTTGTGATAATCGCCGCTTTCGCATTGTCGCCGTAGCCAAGCCCTTTTGAAATCCCCGCCGCCAGCGCGATAATGTTCTTCATAGCCCCGCACAGTTCCACACCCTTCACATCCGGATTTGTGTAGACGCGCATCACATCGTTCATAAAAATATCCTGTACCTCTTTGGCCGCAGCCATATCCGTACACGCAGAGACAATCGTAGTGGGCAGATCCTGAGCCACCTCCTCCGCGTGGGTCGGCCCGGAAAGAGCCACCAGCTTTACTTCCCCGTGACGGCCGTTTTTTACAAGTTCGTCCCGGATGACCTCAGTCATGGTATACTGCGTATCCGCTTCCATACCCTTGGCGACATCCACGATGATCTGCCCGTCCGGCACGCAGGGGGCGGCGCTTCCGGCGACAGAGCGCACAAACACAGAGGGCACCGCAAACAGCAGGATATCCTTTGCGCTGCACACCTCCCGGATGTTTTTCGTGAAACCGATCGCATCCGGTATCTTCATAGCCGGAAGATTGGGATGGATACGGGTTACGGAAAATTCATCGATCTCTTTTTCAACCGCGGACCAGACCGTGACCTGATTTCCGTCATTGGACAGCATTCGCGCGAGCGCCATTCCCCAGGTTCCCGCCCCTAATACACCTATTTTTTTCATCGGTCCCTCCCTGTACACATTTCTGTCTTTTTTACCGGGTCAGTTCCAGATACAGATCCTTATACTGCTTTGCGGAATTGTCCCATGAAAAATTCCTGTCCATATCTCTTTGAACCATCTCATCCCAGCACCAGCGGTTTGTGAAGTACAGGGTCTTCGCCCGGTTGACCGCGTCAAGAAGCGTCCAGGCCTCATAACGGTCAAAGGTAAAGCCGTTGCCAGTATTGCTGAACATATTGTAAGGTTCCACCGTATCCTTCAATCCTCCGGTTTCCCGGACGATGGGTACGGTACCGTAATGCATGGCGATAAGCTGGGTCAGGCCGCACGGCTCAAACTGCGAGGGAACCAGCAGCGCGTCCGCGCCGGCGTAGATCCGGTGCGCCCTCGTCTCGTCGTACATGATATTCGAGCAGAGATTCCCCTTATAAGCCTCCTCGAAATACCGGAAAGCGTCCTCATAAAAGGCGTCCCCGGTGCCCAGCACCACGATCTGGGTGTGCTCGTCCATGATCTGATGAATGACGGCGTTCACCAGATCCAGCCCTTTCTGGTTGGTAAGTCTGGAAATCAGGCCGATCACAAATTTATGATCGTCCCGGGCAAGCCCCAGCTCCTCCTGCAGCCTGCGCTTGTTCTCCTTCTTCCGCTCCAGCACATCGGCGATATCATAATTTTCATACAGCATGGAATCTGTAGCCGGGTTCCAGATGTCGTAATCGATCCCGTTCACGATTCCCCGGATCTTGCCGGAGTGATACCGCAGATGGGCATCCAGCTTCTCCCCGTAATAGGGAGTCTGAATCTCTCCCGCATAGGTATTGCTCACCGTCGTGACGATGTTTGAGTAGGTGATTCCGCCCTTCATCATGTTGGCGTTCTCGTTTCCCTCCTTCAGCGCATCCTTATTGAACACGTAATCCGGCAGCCCAGACCAGTATCGGATTGTGGGGATATTGTAGGTTCCCTGGAACCGCAGATTGTGGATCGTCAGGATCGTTTTCGCAGAGGTCAGTTTCGTATTTTCAAACAACGTCCTGAGGTAGACCGGAACCAGGGCCGCCTGCCAGTCGTGGCAGTGAATGATATCCGGAATCCAGTCCATATAGTTGAGGGCCGCCAGGGCCGCCTTCGCAAAATAACAGTATTTTGGGATATCGTCCACCAGGCTGATATACGGGTTTCCGGCGCTGAAAAACTCCTCGTTGTCTATGAAATCATACACCACGCCGTCCCATACGTATTCCATGATCCCAACGTAAAATGACCGGCCGTCCGCGCAGAGATCCATCTCAAACGCGCCTCTGTATATCATTTTCTCCTGGTATTCCCATGGTATACACTTGTATCGGGGCAGGATCACTTTCACATCACAGTTCTGCTTTGCCAGCGCTTTCGGCAGTGCATACATAACGTCTCCCAGCCCGCCTGTCTTTACAAAGGGATAGCACTCGGAGCCAATGAACGCGACGCTCCTTCTGGGCGTCTTGTAAACTTCGCTTTCAGGGGCTTTGGCAGTCTCCAGCGCCGGTTCTGCAAAGGCTTCCTGTACCGGCTCTGCTGCCAAAGCTGCCGCATCCGCCCCGGTCGCCGGTTCTCCGGCTTTTTTTCCTGCTTTTGCTTTGGATGTCTTTTTTGCCTCTGTAGCTTTCTTTGCGGTCTTTGCCCGCGTAGTCTTCGCCTTTGCAGCTTTTGCTTCTTTGTCTTTGCTCTGTGCCGCTGCAGGCTTTGCTTCTGTAATCTTCGCCGCAGCCTTTTTCGCTGTGGTTGCTCTGGTTGTATTTTTCTTCGGAACAGCTTCTTCCTTTACGGCTGTCTCTGCAATTTTCTTCTCTGCCATTTGACACCTCCATAATTGTCCTGATAATTCCGCTCTGATAACCATTTCGCTGAATACGGAGGAGGACAGGTCCTGCTCCATGCATTGATGACAAACCAATTCATGGTTCTCACAGACATCTTTTCCCTGATTTAAAATATTCGGGCATTCACGCAGTGTATTATAGCACAAATATTCTATACTGGCAAATATTTGCAAGCCGATACGGATGGTTTACGAGTTCCACCCATATTCCCTGAAACGCCAACGGTCAGCCGCGGGTACGTTCTTCGCAGTTTTTCTGCAGCTTTTTTCATGTGACCTTTCTTTTTTATGTCAGATATTGTAAAATATGGTTAATTAAAACGGCGGTTGCCTACAACACGACGGATAAACAAATCTGCAGGAGCGGTGAAATGAAAAACGAATATTTATTATCAGAGGATAACTACATTAAAGAGATGAATGAGACAGTTTCTCCTTATTTAAACCAGCGGAAAACGGAAGTATATCCCGAACGGGAAGCCGGAAAACCGATCTTCTGTGCCCGCTACACCGCCGATTCCC
>CAZQAB010000011.1:0-72752 GCA_964591265.1 uncultured Lachnospiraceae bacterium | reverse complement strand
TTATTGAAAAAAATTTGAAAAAAGTGTTGACAAATTCCAGGGAATCTGCTATGATACAACCATCAACAAAATCATTTGTTGTTCCTATAGATTACCTATGGATGATAACAAGGATAGAGAGAGGAGGTCGATACCAGTGGACACAGTTTCGCATTACTTAAAAACCGTATGTGGCGGGATAGATGTTTCCTGTAGAAAAGGCCTCCGTCAGAATTGATTCAAGCCTATCGAAAAAGAACGATAATTTGGAGAGAGAAGAAGAATCTGCTGACAGAGCACATTTATCCAGGTAGAACAAAAGGGCGGACTCGCAGGTTCCGCAGATTGCATAAGTCCTATCAGGTAAGAGAGTTAGGACAAAAAGCCACATAGTCTGTAAAAGGAAAATACGTGTAAAGAAACGGACGATAGCTTTACAGATCAGACAGGAAGAGAACCTCTCCAATAAAACAAATAAAAACTGAATAGAAAAATTAAATAAAAAGATTCAGGGGATGATGCGTAAGGCATCATCCCCTTAGACTGTAGACAGAAATAATGCTTAATTCAAGGATTCGCAAGCTTAATTCCGCCGCCTGTTTTTCGGTTTGCTTCTGCGAAGCATATACAGGATGGCGGCATCCAGCAGTACGGCAATCAGGAGGGTCGGAGGCGCCGGTGTGCCCGCCTGGAGGGGAAGCCGGATGCCGGTGAGATACAGAGTGAGTCCCACATTCAGCAGCAACCCGGATATGATGGGACGGATGAATTTCTGGATATAGGCAAAGGCTCTGAGATTCTCGTATTTTTCGTAGAAGGAAGACACAATGCTGACAATCATGCCGGAAGCGGCGATGCTGCAGGCGAAGCCGCAGAGCGCCATCATGATCCCCTCGGGTATGGAGCCGTTCAGATTATAGCCCAGCGTATATCCGATCCCGGTGAGCACCTTGCAGAGAATCGAACCTGGCAGCGCGTTGGCTACGGCGACGATATTTCCATAGAAATCCGCATTGGTGATCATATGGCTGTCCACAAACAGGCCCTGGGCCACAGACAGGTAAGCGTCTCCCCCGCCAAAAGAGAGGACCGAAGAGAAAAAGCCTGTCCGGATAAAGGAAAAGGTACTTCTGGTCAGGATGACGGCGGGCAGGGACAGCAGGAGCGTAAACAGAATCCAACAGGCCAGGGAGCGCGCCATATTTTTGACGGGAAAACGTTTCGCCCGCGCTTTCTCCCCGTCGGGCTGCCTGCGTCCGGAGATGAACAGAACCGCCAGTATGACCAGGAAAGCGGCGATCAGGATCTGGGAACTGGAAAAGGAAAAAGGCGGCTCCTTTGAAATACCGAGGATCGTGTAAATGTTTGGCAGGCCGGACAGAAGAAAAATGCCCGCCATAAGAAACAGGTACAGAACCTTTTCCCGTCTGTTTTCGGCGCGTTTTACGGTCCCGCAGATGTACTGAAGCAGCATGATGACGATAATGAGCGAAACCGCCGCCGATATAAAGCCGATCTGGATGCGCAGGGCGTTGCTCATTCCGGAAAAAAGGATCAGAAAGAACAACGTAAAAAATGCACCGGGCAGCGCCGTGGCGGCGGCAGCGGCGAGCATACCGCTGTTTCCGGCCACCTTTCGCCCGATGCCGCTGGCAATCTCCACCGGCAATGCGCCGGGGGTAATGCTGGCGATCATAACGTGCTTATTGTATTCCTCTTCAGATATAAGCCCTGACTGCTCCACGACCTCGCTCTCAATTACCGGGATAAGCGCCGTGCCGCCGCCGAAACCGATGGCTCCGATCTTCAGCATGATCCGGGTGAGGGCGGATAAACTCTGCCTGTTTTCCTGCGCCCCGTCCGCACTCCTGTGGTCAGTTTTTTCCATTAGAAGGTTTATCCTTTCCAAGAATATGCCAGATTGCCCGTTTCAGGTGATAAAGAGGCACATATTTTTTAAGGCATTCAATCTGCGTATTCAACTGCGTATTCAACCTGTCTAATTCTTTTCTCAGGGTGTTATTCTCCTGTTCCAGAAGATAGGTCGAATGCGCGTAAACGTAAAGCATATCGCGGGTCAGCGCCTGTTCGTCCGGTTCCCGGTCCGGAAAAACCTCCACCGGATCATAAAAGAGCTGGCCGTCCTCCCGGTGCAGATACTTCCTGGCGACCGCTTCGTTCGACCCGGCGAAGGAAGCCAGAAACGCACACTGCTCCTCCGGACTGCGCCAGGTATAATAATCCGGTTCATCCGGCTTCAAATAAAGATTCTGGCTGTTCCTTACACTTTTCTTTAAAATATGGTCATTGTCGTAAAAATCGGGAATCGTATTGAAAATCCGCTGGATTTCCGTGTAATTACCATGCAGGGAAAGATTATAGAATTCCTTTTCCATGGAGAATCCGTCGCTTAATGAAAGCCCGAAGACAGCAAGGAAATCAGAAATCAGGGTGTGCTGCTCCCCCTGAAACTGTCCTTTTTCATAAACGCGTATAATCAGGGCGTCCCTTCCGAAGATTCCGGAAAGCATATCCATATACGCACAATAATCCAGCGGATAATTGGTTTCTTTTAGGAAAGAAATATGATCAGAGAACGAAAGGGCTGTTTTTCCGATTTTAACTCTTTGTGTCCAGTGTGAAGAAGCCCACAGATCCTGACGGCGGAGATATACGATAATCCGGAGATTCAGATTTCTTTTCTCAAGATCTTCCTTCAGGTAGGACCAGAAACCAGGATGGAGTTGAATGGATCGACAGATTACTTCATCTGTGAGTACAATTTTATCGTAGATTTCGGAAAGCGCAGCCACCTTATTCAATCCTTCCTCATACTGCTTACCGGGAAATTCTGAGAGAGACTGGTTGTTTTCTCCCCCATAAGAAAAGGCAGAATGGGCAAGGAAATGGCCATTCCGGCCGTTGCCAACATGTAGATAACGGTATCCAAAATCGGGATAACAAAGTCCATGCGCCAGCAAAGCCTCTCTGTTCTGCATCAAAAAATTCTGTATTGCCGTAGTTCCGGTTTTGGGAAGTCCTATGTGTAAATAAACAGTTGCCATAATGTTTCTCCTTTTAGTGATTGGTCATTCCTGAATGTCGAGATATTCCAGGATCGCGTCCACGCATTCCTCCGGCGTCTTCCGGCTCGTATCCAGCGTAAGCTCCGGATGAGCGGGCGTCTCATAGGGGCTTGAAATTCCGGTAAAATGCGAGATTTCACCGGCTCTGGCCCTGCGGTAAAGTCCTTTCACATCGCGCCGCTCGCATTCCTCCAGAGGCGTGCTGATGTAGATTTCCACAAAGCTGTCGTTTCCGATGATCTCTCTGGCCTGCCGCCGGTCTCTGGCGTAGGGGGAGATAAAGGAGGTGATCGTGATCAGCCCTGCGTCGTTCATCAGCTTTGAAACCTCGGCGATCCGACGGATGTTCTCAATGCGGTCCGCTTCCCGAAAGCCCAGGTTTCTGTTCAGGCCCATACGGATATTGTCTCCGTCCAGAAGCATCGTATGCTTCCCGAGGGATACCAGGCGTTGTTCCAGCGCGTTGGCGATGGTGGATTTGCCGGAGCCGGAAAGCCCCGTCATCCACAGCGTAACCGGCGTCTGGTTTTTCTGCTGCGCCCGGAATTCTCTGGTGATATCCATGTTCTGCCAGGTCAGGTTGTTCGAGCGGTCAATCGCCCTGGTCACCACGCCGCAGGCGGAGGTCATGTTGGTAATCCGGTCAATCAGGATCAGGGAGCCAAGAGCGTGGTTGTTCTGAAACCTGTCAAAAATAATCTTTTCCGATACGGAAATATCGCAGTCCACAATCTCGTTTTTATAGGTGGTGTCCGCCGGGATCTCATTGCCCGTGTTCACATCGATCTTGTAGTTGATGCTCATCACCACGGCCGGGATCATCCTTGTACCCAGCTTCAGCATATAGTTTTTGCCGGCAACCAGACTGGTGTCATCCATCCAGAGAAGGCGTGCGGAGAAGGAGCTTCTCACGTAAAGGCTGGAATCCCTGGTCAGGACGCAGCCTCTGGAGACGTCCACCTCCCGGTCCAGAGAAATGGTAACCGCGTGGCCGGCTTCACAGGCTGGCACGTCTTTTCCGGCGTCGATGATCTGCTTCACAACCGCTTTTTCGCCGGAGGGAAGGGTTGTGATCTCGTCTCCGATCCGGATACGGCCCGATTCGATCTGTCCCTGGAAGCCCCGGAAGCTCTGATCCGGGCGGCAGACTCTCTGCACCGGCATGATAAAGGCGTCGTTGTCCTGCACTTCACCGATGTCTATATTTTCCAGATAGGTAAGAAGGGATTCCTTGCGGTACCACAGCATATGCCTGGATTTTTTGGTAATATTGTCCCCTTCCGTGGCGGAAACAGGCAGGATCCGGAGCGTCTTGTAATCGTATTCTGCCATCATCCGTCGGATGTTCCGGGAGATTTTTTCAAAGCGGAGCTCATCGAACCCCACCAGATCCATCTTATTGACCGCAAACACAAAGTGCTCGATGCCCATCATGGAGCAGATGCGGGTGTGGCGTCTCGTCTGTACCAGCACCCCGTGGGTGGCGTCCACCAGGATCACGGCCAGATCCGCGAAGGAGGCGCCTACCGCCATATTGCGGGTATATTCCTCGTGTCCGGGGGTGTCCGCCACGATAAAGGAGCGTTTTTCGGTGGTAAAATACCGGTAGGCCACGTCGATGGTGATGCCCTGTTCCCGCTCCGCCATCAGGCCGTCCAGCAGCAGGGAGTAGTCGATGGCCCCGCCCCGGGAGCCCACCCGGCTGTCCAGCTCCAGCGCTTTCTCCTGGTCTGCAAACAACAACTTTGCATCATATAACATATGCCCGATCAGAGTCGATTTTCCATCGTCCACACTTCCGCAGGTGATAAATTTGAGAAGACTGTCCATTTAGAAGTACCCCTCCCTCTTCCGTTTTTCCATGCTGGCGCTTCCGCCGTCGCTGTCGATCACCCGGCTTATCCGTTCAGAGGAAACGGCGCTCAGGGTCTCTTCAATGATGGCGTCCAGCGTGTCCGCATTGCTCTCAATGCCGCCGGTCAGCGGGTAGCAGCCCAGGGTGCGGAAACGGATCTTTCCGTGTTCTACGGTTTCGCCCTCCCTGAGCTTCATGCGGTCGTCGTCCAGCATAATAATATTGCCGTCCCGGCGCACGAAAGGCCGTTCTTTGGCAAAGTAGAGGGGAACAATGTCGATCTGCTCCTGGCGGATGTACTGCCAGATATCCGCCTCCGTCCAGTTGGAGATGGGGAAGATACGGATCTCCTCGCCGGGATGGATCCTGGTGTTGTAGAGCTTCCACATTTCCGGGCGCTGGTTCTTCGGATCCCAGGCGTGGCTGGCATTACGGAAAGAGAAGATCCGCTCCTTGGCCCGGGACTTTTCTTCGTCCCGGCGGCCTCCGCCGAAAGCGGCGGTAAAACCGTACTTGTCCAGGGCCTGCTTCAGCGCCTGGGTCTTCATGATATCCGTGTAGGCCGCGCCGTGGTCAAAGGGATTGATCCCCTGGGCGACGCCCTCCTCATTGATATATTCCAGCATTTCAATGCCGTATTTTTTGGCGGTCTGATCCCTGAACTCAATCATTTCCCGGAATTTCCAGGTGGTATTCACATGAAGAAAGGGAAAAGGGGGCTTCTCCGGATAAAAGGCTTTCAGAGCCAGATGCAGCATGACGGAGGAGTCCTTGCCGATGGAATAAAGCATCACCGGACGCTCACATTCCGCCGCGACCTCACGCATGATATAAATGGCTTCCGCCTCCAGCTTGTCAAGATGGGTCATATTGCTCATAAACGTACTCCTGAATGTAATTTATACAAATATGCAACTTTATGATACAAAAGAATTATGATAAAAATATGATTTAGTTACGAAAAAATAAAAAATTATTACACAAATATTACCCCTGTCACATTTCTATCACAATACCCTGTTATGATAACAGTGATGAGTCCGTATTTGTGAAACTTATGTTATAATATCATAGAATTAGATTATTTCAACATATTTCTAGCAAATTTCATAAAATGTTAAGTGATTTACCGATATGGAGCAATCGTATGAGAAAAAATCGTATACTGATAGTAGAAGATGAGGAAAAACTGGGAAAAACCATGGTGGATTACCTTCGTCTCCAGGGCTATGAGACTCTTTGGGCAAAGGACGGGCAGGAAGCGCTTGCTCTTTTTTACAGAAATCAGACCCGTATCGATCTGATTCTGCTGGATCTGATGCTGCCGGAGATGGACGGATATGAAGTCCTCAGAGAGATACGCAGAATACTGGACGTGCCGGTGATTCTGATGACGGCCCGCTCCTCCGTGGAGGATCAGATGGCCGGTTTTGAAAAAGGGGCGGACGATTATATTACAAAGCCCTATACGCTGGAGCTGGTGAAGCTTCATATAGAAGCCCTGTTGAAACGGGCGGGCAAGTTGAAAAACCGGCTGGAATTTGGTAATATCAGTGTAGACATTGCGGGACAGAGGGTTTTCTGGAAAGATTCCTATATTGAGACCACCCGCAAGGAGTACGAGCTGCTGGTGTACTTCATGGAACACAGCGACGTCGTGCTGGCGCGCAGCACAATCCTGGACGCGGTATGGGGGTATGATTACGTGGGGGATATCCGCACCGTGGACACGGTGGTTAAACAGCTCCGCAAGAAACTGACGGAGGAGTGCGATTACATTAAGTCTGTTTATGGCGTCGGGTATCTGTTTGGGGGAGTTACGCAGTGAAAGATAAGCAGAAAACCTTCATATGGAAAAACAGCGCGGCCCCAATCCTGCTGCTTGCGGTTGGGGTTATTTTTGCGTATGCCTTTCTGGCGTATCCCTGTTATACCGCCGGGAAAATTGGCATAATGAAGCGTATCTTCCAGGAGATTTCAGATATGGACCTCTCGCCGCTGGATGAGGAGGACGTGGAGATCCTGCAGGACTATTACCGGAGCGACCGCTATGAGATCACGGTGGCGGACGAAGCGCTGTCTCTTGTCTATACGAACTGCGAACAGAAATCAGGCGGCAATATTGAGGCGCATATTATGGACCATCAGGAGGAATACCAGAATCCTCCCACCGTCTACGTGCGCAGGAACAAGCTGAACCGGGTGATTCGTCTGCGGGGGCTTGTCACGCAGAAAAACAGTCAGAGCGTTGGTGTCCCCGGCGTCTCAGTCAGCTATTATGTGTACATCCGAAAAGAGATCCGGTCCGTGGGAGAGTTCATCTGGTATACGCTGGCCTATTTTGGCGCGGCTTTCCTGGTTCTGACAGGCCTGTGGTATTTTTACCGCCCAAAGAGAGGCGCTTTGAACCTTATGGAGACGGGAAAGGACCTCTCCGGCCAGGAACTTTTGCAGATGCACAAAGAGTTTGTGGCAAATGTCTCCCATGAGCTTAAAACGCCGCTGTCGGTGATCTCGGCCCAGGTGGAGATGCTCCAGAGCATGGGAGAGGAAATCGACCGGGACTATTATTTTTCTTCGATCCGGGAGGAGATCGATAAAATGTCCGGCATGGTGGGAAATCTGCTGGACATCACCAGCATTGAGCACCGCATCCAGGAAATGGAAATGGGTACGGTAAATCTGTCCGATACCGTGGAGTATCTGATATTGAAGTATGACGCTCTGTTTCAGCAAAATAAACTCCGGCTTCATAAGGAAGTGGCCGAAAACTGCATAGTCCGGGCCAACCATATGTATCTGGAGCAGGCCATCAACAACTACATTATGAACGCCTTTCAGCATACGGGACAGGGCTGTGAGATCGGGATCCGCCTGGTGCGGGAGAAAAAGTATGCGGCCCTGTTCGTCTACAACGAGGGGGAGCGCATCGCTTCGGAAAATCTGGAACATATCTGGCAGGGCTTTTACATGGGTTCAAAGGACAGCAGCCGCCAAAAGACCGGGAAGCTGACAAACGCCGGCCTGGGGCTGTACCTGGTGAAGATGATCGTTGGGCAGCACCAGGGGAGCTGCGGCGTGGAGAACAGGGAGAACGGGGTGGAGTTCTGGATGCGGATTCCGCTTGTGTGATACAGGGGCGCGGGCAGCCCTCCTATGTCCGGCTGCGCTCGTGCTCCAGCATGATGGGGTAGATGCGCTCACAGTTGCGGTTGTCGGAGAAGGCAAAGAAATCGTCGGCGCGTTTGCGATAGAGATCCGGCATTGCGCAGCCGTTCTTCATATAGCCGCACAGTACATGAATCAGCTCATCATTCGTATGGCAGATCTCGCCGAAGCCCATGGTGGCGTAGCGGAAGGTACCCTCCTCGTAGTGCTGCGGTATGTCATGGTGGTGCAGATATATTACGGGCTTGCGCATATAGGCGAAATCGAACTGCACACCTGAGAAATCCGTCACCATCAGCGCCCCCTCGCAGAATATCTTTTCGTAGCTCATATCCCCGATGGAAGGAATGATCTCCACCAGATCGTTTTTCTCAAAGTCGTCATGCTGGGGACTGACAATGGGATGCAGGACATACTGGATCCGGTAGCCGTATTTTCTGGCGGCCTCCAGCAGGCGGGGATCATTGATCAGGCCATTGTATACCTGATAGTAGCTGGTTTCCTTAAAGTGGGGGTTGTAATCCCTGGACACACCCTCGCTTCTCGTAACCGGAAGGGCGGACTGCATCCGCCAGGTGGGAGAGATCACGATGATCTTTTTGGCACGGTTCACCAGGCCGTCGTAGCGGGGAACGCCGGTCAGTTTCAGGGCATCGTAGCCGATGTAATCGTACACAGGCTTGGAGAGGTTCTCGATCTCGTATTTAGACGCGCAGAAATATAGCCTGGTGTTGTCTTTCAGGCGGTTCTGGGCGATGGCGATCTTCTGTACCGACATTCCGTGCTGGACGCAGGCCACGTCAAAGTGGACGTCCCCCCGGATGGGGAGGGAGTTTTCAAATCCGTAATCGTTGAATGCGAATACGGTGGAATTAGAGGCGATCACCATACTTGCGTTTAGGAAGACAAGGCGGTGCTTCAGAGTACCGCGCACCAGGGGTTTGTAGCCTTCTTTCCGCATTCGCGCATAATCAGCGGAGAATTTGTCCAGCAGATAGTATTTTTTGATGGAGTCCTTCTGGGCTGCCGCGTAGCGGTATATATATTCGGAGGAATCTCCGCCCTTGTAGATCTTGTCCAGAAACAGCCAGATCTTCTGGCGGGCAAACCAGGGTCGAAGCAGGAAGTTAATGATCTTGGTGGGAAGCTGGGGCCGATAGAATCCGTCCTTTTTCTTCCACATCTGGAGCCACAGCGCGACTTCTTTTTTCAGTACCGTCCCCTTTCTGGAACGGATCACATGAATCCCGTCTTTTCGCCAGAAGGACAGATATTCCCCGAAGCGCCAGTAGGCGTAACCGAAATCCTTTGCGAACCGGCTGCCGGGAGATGGGAACGCATATTCAAGCACATACTCATTTCGTTCGGCGCACAGCACAAACTGTAAGAGTCGTTCCCGGTCAGAGGAAGGCACTGGTACGGAAACGTGGAACGTCTTCATACGGAAAGCGGTCACGCCGAAATATTTTGTCATGGAATAGCGCTGGTTGTAGGTCAGATCAAAGTAGTCCGATCCGAACTTCACGCGCACCTGCGCCTCATTGAGATTGATAAAATCAAGAAACGCCCCGTCGGCTTCCAGGGTTCCGTTTACATAATCAAGTTGTAAAAGGCGGACCGGAATCAGCGCGAAATCGCAGAACTCAACTCCGTCGCACAGGAGCATAGCCCCCTGTTTTGTACACCGCAGCGATGGATAATAATTAAAATCTAATTTTTTCAACCGTAGCAGGAATAGCTTCCGCTGAGGGGTCGATGCGGCAGGGAGGCATTTTTTGTCGGGAAGAAGGATCCTCTCCGTGCAGATCTTCTGAAGGATCTTGGATAGAAATTCCATGTACGGCAGGACTTCTTCAGGTTCCAGCACATGCTTGTTGCGGTTGTCTGAGTTGGCGAAGAGCCGGGCGTTGATCATGTACAGTCCCAGGGACTGGATCAGGCCGCCAAGCTGCGGGAAAGTATCCGGATTTTCCAGAAGGGGCAGAAGAAACTGCCGGAAGGGTTCGTAATACCATTCCCTGGTCAGACAGCGCAGATCGTATTCTGGATCGCATTCCCGGGCCAGGGCATAGTGGATGTGCAGGGCGCCGGCGTACTGTATAACCGGGTTTTTTTCAAGCAGAAAAAGAAGGACCTGTTTTTCTATCTCAGGTCGTCCCTGACACTGTGCGACAGCCTCCAAAAGAGCCGAAGTGGGCAGCAGCAGGCTGTGCAGTTCGGCCGGGAAGATAAGCTGGTCTGAACGAATGTCTATTTGGATATCCTGGGGTTCAGGGAGCACAAAGTATTCCGTGATCCTCTTTACACGGGGGCAGGAGGCGGCAGGCATGACGAAAGCTGCTTTCGTATTGGAAGCGTATTTCAGCATCTTTATCAGGAAATCGTCGGGGAATTCATCCCCTTCATCCAGAAAGACTGTATACTTCCCGGCGGCCTGTCCCACTGCAGCCAGAGAGTTTTTGCGGGGATTAAGGCCGTCCTCCTCCCATACGGGAATGACCTGAAATCTGTCCCCGGACATTTTCTGAGCCGGGAACTGGGCCGGTCTGTCATCTTCCAGTCCGTGGCGTGCATATATAACTGTGATACCGTAATTTTCCATTCTTAATCAGATCCTTCAATTTGCTGGATTTTTTTGACTGTTTCCGAAGTTTTTTAACTTATTCTTTTAATAATCCTTGAAAGCAGGCATATAGACATAAATGGACTGTCCATTTGGAGCAAGCCGCGCCTTTAAGGCAGTCAGATCTTCCGGCGCGGCTTTTAACATCCCTCCGGTGCGGGGATATCCCGGCATAAGGGCCTGCCCTTTCATCAAACCGGCGACCCCGTAAAAATCCAGCATATGCGATTTTGTGTATACGTTGGGATAGAGCAGACAGTCTGCATCAATAAAACTATTTGATCCCTCCGTTTTTATGACAGTTTTTGCTATTTTTGGCAAGTCCCAGCTTCTTTAACAGCGTGCCATGTCAGATATTAATGTATATCTGTCCCGGCTTTTTGCCCCACAATTCCGAATGATTTAACTCGTTTATGATATACAGGAGATTTCCTCTTACATTTTTGCCAAGTCCGACCATGAGAATCACACTTTCTCTGAGAGGTTGATTAAAGTAGCAGTCGTTGATCGTATTATTGGTAAAATTTTCACCCGATTCAAGCATATAACTGGAAAATTTCTCACGGACAGCAGGATAATCCGCAATACTTATTCCCTTATAAGTGGCGCAGTCAGCCGCAGTATCCTGCGGTTTTTTTCGTTTAAAAAGCGGATTTATTTTAACACACACATATTATTAAGTCAATGTTTGGTTCCTTGGACATGTTTGAGTTCCTTGGAGCTTCCGCGCCGACGCCGTCCCGCGATCAGGATATAAACCGAATATTTTCGCAAAATACTGACAAAATCCGACAGTTTATTTTGACAAGGGAAAACAGGTATGGTACACTAAATTCAGATGAATTGGATTAAATTTCAGAATATCGGGGTGACAGAGTTGGATAAATATGAATACAACCTTAAACTGGAAGAGATCGACAAGCAGGTGGCCCAGGGCAACTATCAGGAAGCCGCGAATCTGGCCGATACCATTGACTGGAGGCGGGTGCGCAATATCCGGACGCTGTGTCTGATCAGCGAAATATACGAAGCCACCGGACGGCTGGAGGACAGCAAGGCGCTGCTGGAGCGGGCTTACAAGCGCTCGCCGGTGGGCAGGACGGTTCTTTACCGCCTGATCGAGGTGACCACAAAGCTGGGCCAGTACGACGAGGCCATCGAATATTATTCGGATTATGTGCAGATCGCGATGCATGATAACAACCGGTATATCCTGAAGTACAATATCTATAAGGGAAGGGGCAGCCAGCCGGAGGAGCTGATTGCGATCCTTGAGGAATATCTGGGGCAGGAATACACGGAGCGCTGGGCATATGAGCTTGCCTCCCTGTATCAGCAGACGGGCCAGATGCAGAAGTGCATTGCCGCCTGCGACGACCTGGTCCTCTGGTTCCACAGCGGGAAATACGTTACGAAGGCGCTGGAACTGAAGAAGCGCTATGCGGCCCTGACCCCGAAACAGCAGCAGATCTACGAAGAAGGAATGCAGGCCGCGCAGACGGATCCTTTGGAGGAGGAAAGCCAGGAGGAAACGGTGATCCAGGATATGGAGAGCGCCAGGGGCGAGGTCCTGGCGGAGACGATCATGGCGCAGACCGAAAAAGAGATTTCCGATCAGGTGGCCGCCCACAAAGCGGAGCTGGACAGGAGCTCCGGCGGGACGGCGGAAGACGCGGCGGCAGAATCCGATACTTCCGCGAATGCGGCGGCTGACAGCGATACGAACCCGCTCCCCGATCAGGAGAAGGAGGAAGAGCCCGCCAACCGGCAGGTGGAGCTTGCCAGAAGTATGCGGCAGATCATCTCCGGGGTTGTGAAGAGAGAGGATGAGCATGAGGACGATATTCCCGCTTCCGTGGAACAAAAAGCCCGGGGTTCGTTAAAAATCGAGATACCCGAGCCCTCCGATTCGGAACAGATTGCGGGGCAGATATCCATCGACGATATTCTCCTCTCCATGAGCGATCAGGGGAGAAAGGTTGCGGACGAGGTCATCAGCGCCGCCGAACAGAAAGAGGCGGAGGAGACGGAGGACGCAAAGCCCCGGCCGGAGACGGATGAAGAGGAGGCGAAAGCGCCTGCCCAGACGGTGGCTGAAGTGGTAGCCGACGAGCTGACCGAAGATCAGAGGGAGGCGCTCCAGTATACCAGCCATCCGGAAAAACTTCTGAAGAATACCCGGTCTCTGCCCACCTACACCCAGGATGGGGATCTGGGCAAGACGCGCAAGATCGTAAATACAAAAGAAGAACTGAAAGAGGCTGCCGAGCAGGAGCTGCTTGCGGAGAAGACGATCCGTATCCCAACGGAGCAGATTTCCAGAAGGCTGGAGGAAAGCGGGCAGGAAGGGATCGGCGCTCCGTCCGGGGCGGAGGCGCAGGAGCTGACCCGGGGATATCCGGCGGAAGACGGGGAACCCTATGATACGGCAGCGGAACATGATACGGCGGCAGAATATGATGCGGCGGCAGAACATGATGCGGCGGCAGACGGCGAGGAAGGGGACGGGGGATCTTACGACGAAGAAACGAAAGAGTCTCTGGTGATCCCGCAGCATCTGAGAGGGCTGTTTAACGGATTTGTCCAGGTGGAGGGCCTGGAGGAGCAGATCGCCAACGCCATCTTACAGGCGGAATCCAAGGGAGACGACCGGACCTCCCGCAGCGGAAACATCCTGATCTTTGGCGCCCACGGTTCCGGGAAGACGACCCTGGCGATGGATGTGGCAAAGGCCATCGCCCAGGACAGGGGCAGCCAGACGGCAAAAATCGCAAAGATCTATGCGGCGGATCTGAACCGCAAGGATATCGCCGCCACGATCGCAAAGATCGCGGGCGGCACGCTGATCATCGAAGAGGCGGGAGATCTGGAGCAGGGGACCGTGGAGCAGCTTACCACGGCCATGGAATTTCGGACGAACGGCCTGATCATGATTCTGGAGGATGAGCAGCAGTACATTCACGAGCTGCTGATGCAGCATCCCAGGTTCACCATGAAGTTTACGGCCCAGATCTATATACCGGCTTACAATGTGGACGAACTTGCGGTATTTGGGCAGATACACGCCAGAGCCCAGGATTATGTGATCGGCGACGAGGCGTACGAGGCTCTGAAACAGAAGATAGCCCAGGCTCAGTCGGAGGGAGCCGTGACGATCACGGACGTGACGGAGATGGTGGATAAGGCCATCAGCCGGTCCAACCGGTTTTTCCGTAAGATGTCCATGGGGAAAAAGCGCTATGACGAAAACGATTATGTAGTCCTGTTCCCGAAGGATATAGGGCGATAACCGGGAGCGTCGGGCCGCAGAATGCCACAGGATTATATATGCAGACAGGAGGGATAATTTATGGCCGAAAAAATAATTGTTTCCATCGGCAGACAGTTTGGAAGCGGCGGACATGAGATCGGAGAGAAGCTGGCGAAAAAACTGGGCGTTAAATTCTACGACAAGGAATTGCTGAAGGTAATCGCCAAGGAGAGCGGACTGTGCGAGAAGGTTCTGGAAAGTTATGATGAAAAGCCTACCAACAGCCTTCTGTATTCCATTGTCATGGACGTCTATCCGTCGGTGATGTATTCCGGACCTACCATCGACCAGCAAATCTATCAGGCTACCTATGATACGATCCGCAAGCTTGCCGACGAGTCCTGTGTGATCGTGGGCAGATGCGCGGATTACGTCCTAAGGGACTGTCCGGAGCTGGTGAGCGTGTTCGTCCATGCCGCCGACGATTTCCGTGCGGCGCGGGTGATGGAGGAGTATCAGGTGACGGACGCAAAGGCCAGGGATATGCTGGTCAAGACGGATAAGAAGAGAGCCAGCTATTACAACTTCCAGTCCGATAGAAGATGGGGCGCGGCAACTACCTACAATCTCGCCATCGAGAGCAGTTTTCTCGGCATCGAGGGTTCCGTGAACCTGCTCTATGATTCTATTCAGTACCGGCAGCAGAAATAACAGGCGATATCCAAACGGAAGATAAACGGCAGACGCGGCGGGCGGAGGTTCCGGCGTGTCTGCCGTTTGTGCGCGGATACCGGAAAGGCTTTGACCGGCACAGCGCGGCGTTCTTGTCCCTGACAGTTGAAATAAAAGAGGGGATATGATAAAATACCATGTTGAATAGTTACAAATATTGGATATTATAAAGGATTCCAAAGGAGCAGATAATATGAGTATGATGAAATACCGCGTCAGGACATTGTTCAAATATAAGGATCTGGTTCTTGATCTGGTAAGCCGGGATCTGAAGCTGAAATACCGGAGAAGTTTTCTCGGTTATTTATGGAGCCTTCTGAATCCCCTTTTGATTATGTTCGTCCTGGTCATTGTATTTTCCACCCTGCTGGGCAAGGGAATCGAGAATTATCCGGTTTATCTGCTCTCAGGCCGCCTGCTGTTTGATTTTATGAGGAGCAGCACCACCAACGCCATGAAATCCGTCACGGGCAATTCGGCGCTGCTTCGGAAGGTCTATGTGCCCAAATATATTTTTACGCTGGCAAAGGTGACGAGCTGTGTGGTGGATCTGGTCTTTTCCCTCGGCGCGCTGATTATTGTGATGATCGTCACCCGGTCCCCGTTTTACTGGCAGTTCCTGCTCTGCCCCATCGTGATCATCCAGTTGTATCTTTTCAGCTGCGGCCTGGGGTTTTTCCTTGCGCAGCTCAACGTTTTTTTCCGGGATATCCAGCATATATACGCCGCAGTGCTGACGGCGTGGATGTATCTGACGCCGATCATCTATCAGCTCGACCGTCTGAAAAGCAAGCCTGTGATCGTGTTTATGATCAAAGCCTTTAATCCCATGTATTACTATGTGGCACAGATGCGCGACCTGGTGTATTACGGGCAGTTTCCCGGGCCGAGGATTTTCTGGGGCGGCTGGCTGATGGCGATTCTGATGCTGATAATCGGCGTCTGGTCCTTCCAGCGGTCCAAGGATAAATTTATTCTGTATATCTGACGATAAAGATCACAGGCCGCCGTCCGGGATTTATGGGAAGCGGGCGGCGGGGCCGGAAAATGGAGAATCAATATGAGCAAGTACGCAGTTGAAGTGGAAAATCTGAAGATAAGATTCAATCTCGCCAGCCAGCGCGTGGACAACCTGAAGGAATACGCCATCAGGCTGGCAAAGCGGGAGCTGATGTTTCAGGAGTTTTTTGCCCTGCAGAATGTGAGCTTTAAGGTAAAACACGGGGAAGCCTGGGGGCTGGTGGGGCCCAATGGCTGTGGGAAATCTACGCTTTTAAAGGCAATCAGCGGCATTTTGCAGCCCTATGAGGGCAGTATAAAAGTGAACGGAAGGATCGCCCCGCTGATCGAGTTGGGGGCCGGGATCGACGGAGATCTGACGGCCAGGGAGAATATCTTTCTGAACGGCCTGGTTCTGGGCCATTCCAGGAAATTTATGGAAAAGCATTTTGACGAGATTGTGGAGTTTGCCAATCTGCAGGAATTCCTCGATTCCCCGGTGAAGAACTTTTCGTCCGGCATGAAAGCCCGCCTGGGCTTTTCCGTGGCCACGGTGGTAAATCCGGACATTCTCATCGTGGACGAGGTGCTGGAAGTGGGGGATATGCGTTTCCGCCGCCGCTGCAACGAGCGGATGCAGCAGATGCTCACGGGGGGTACGACGCTGCTGTACGTGTCCCACAACATTGATTCTGTGAAGAATCTCTGTCAGAAAGCCATATGGCTGGATCACGGGATCGTCCGTATGATCGGAGACGCCGAGGAGGTCTGCGACGCTTACAGGGAGGAACAGGAAATTCTGCTCCGGGAGAAAAAGCGGGAGCGCCTGGAAAAGCTGAGAAAGGAAGGGAAAAAATACGATTACCTGGTGGTGGGAGCCGGCCTGTATGGCTCGGTGGTCGCAAGGGAACTGGCCCGGCGGGGGAAACGCTGCCTGGTGATCGACAAGAGGGATCATATCGGAGGAAATATTTATACGGAAAATGTGGACGGGATCAACGTCCACCGCTATGGGGCGCATATTTTCCACACCGGCAACGAGACGGTCTGGAAATATGTATCAAAACTGGCGTCCTTTAACAATTATATCAATTCCCCGGTGGCAAAATATAAGGGCGAACTCTACAATCTGCCCTTCAACATGAACACCTTCAGCAGGCTCTGGGGGATCCAGACGCCCCAGGAGGCCAGGGACAAGATCGCGGAGCAGGTCCGGGATCTGGGCATCACAGAGCCAAAGAACCTGGAGGAGCAGGCGCTGTCCCAGGTGGGCGCGGACGTCTATGAGAAGCTGGTAAAGGGTTACACGGAGAAGCAGTGGGGCAGGGACTGCAGGGATCTGCCGCCCTTTATCATCAAAAGGCTGCCCCTGCGGTTCACCTACGACAACAATTATTTCAACGACTGCTATCAGGGGATTCCCATGGGTGGGTACACCCAGATCGTGGAGAAGCTGCTGGAAAATGTGGACGTGATGCTGAACACGGATTTCTTTGATTACCGCAGGGAGCACCCGGATATGTTCCGGAAGGTGATCTACAGCGGAATGATCGACGAATATTTTGATTTTTGTTACGGCCATCTGGAGTACCGCACCGTGCGGTTTGAGACAGAGCGGCTGGAGGAGCCGAATTATCAGGGCAATGCCGTGGTGAATTTCACGGACCGGGAGGTTCCCTATACCCGCATTATCGAGCACAAGCATTTTGAGCCCCAGGAGGAGGCCGGAAATCCAAAGGATTTCACGATCATCTCCCGGGAGTATTCCACGGAATGGAAACCGGGGATGGAGCCCTACTATCCGGTGAATGATAAGAAGAACAATGAGCTGTACCGGAAATACCGGGAGCTGGCGGATCGGGAAAAGAATGTGGTCTTCGGCGGCAGGCTTGGCAGGTACAAATATTATGATATGGACCGGATCATTGAACTGGCTTTTAAGGATGTGCAGAGGGAACTGAACATCCGGACGATCGGCTTTGGGAATCTGAAGCGCAGATAGCCGCAGGAGGAACGCAACGGGCCTTGTGGAGGAAATTCGGATATGAACCCGCAGGTGAGCATCGATTTGCTGGAATATGAAAAGGACATCCTGAGAATAGACGGGTCTGTGGACCGGGCGGTAGCAGAAGCTCCGGCAGGTTTTTGTGTGCGGGTCAACGGGACTGCCGCCGGGAGTTTTACGCAGAGCATCGGCCGGGGAAATGACGCGGCGAAATCCAAAAATGAAAAGGACCGGGTTTTGCTGCGGTTCACCGGGCGGTTCGCAGACGTAGCCTTGCGGGAGCAGACCCTGACAGACCGAAAGGCCTTTGTGCTGGAGCTGCCCGTTGGGGCGCTTCAGGAAAAAAATGTCATAGAATTTTTGTGGACTTCAGGTAAGGGCGCTCTGCTGCCCATCCTCACCGGAGGTTATCAGGCGAAAGTCTGCAGCGCCCTGAAAAATTCCTACTGGTGCTTTGGGGACTATATGGTTATGCTGCGAAGATCCGGCGGGGGCGGCAGGGATGCTCTGGTGATACGCCGGTGCGGCAAAAGAGACAGAGCGCGTCAGGAAATGAAACTTCTGCGGGAGATCCTGTTGGCGCCCTACGGTTCCAGGAAAATGTTTGGCCTGCGGCTTATGTACTGGCTGGCCCGGCCCTTTTATAGCCGGAAAAACATCTGGATTACCTTCGACAAGCTGTATAAGGGCGGCGATTGCGGAGAATATTTTTATAAATATATGCTGGAAAGGAAAGAGGCGGGCATCACCCCGGTCTACGTGATCCGCAGGGACGCGCCGGACTATGGGAGGCTGAAAAAGGAGGGCTGCCGTCCGGCGCCCTACCGCGCTCTGGGACAGAGACTTTCCTATCTGTATGCGTCCATGGTCTTTGGCACCCACAGCGGCGTCCACTCCTTTCTGGGGCTGAACAACTGGGAGATCCAGTTTCTGCAGGACCGTCTGAGGGCGGTGAATACCTGCATCCAGCACGGGCTGTCGGTACAGGATCTTTGCGCCGATTCTCACCGCTGTGTCAACAACAACAAGCGGTATTACTGCGCTTCCCGAAACGAAATTGCGAATCTGTCCGGGCCGGAATACGATTACGCCCTGGAGGTACTGAGGCTGACCGGGATTCCCAGATACGACGGTCTGGAGGACCAAAGCCGGAGGCAGATCCTCATTGCCCCAACCTGGCGGTCTTACATTGCCATGCCCTCCGCCATGGGAAAGACGAGGCCCCGGAACCGGGATTTTAAAAATACAGACTACTTTAAGATATATCAGAGTTTACTGAGAAATGAAGAACTGCTTCAAAAGGCAAAGGATACCGGATACGGGATCGTCTTTCTGCTTCATCCTGTGTTCAGCGCCCAGAAGGAGGATTTCCGGACGGACGCGGACGGGGGCGTAAGGATCGTCTCCGCGCTGGAATACGGTTATGAGAAGCTGCTGAGGGAATCCGCTCTGATGGTGACGGATTATTCCGGCGTGCAGTTTGACTTTGCCTATATGAGAAAGCCCGTAATCTATTTCCATCCGCCCCAGCTTCCGCCCCACTATGGGGAGGGAGGATTTGCGTATGAGTCCCAGGGGTTTGGGGAGATCAGCCGGGATACGGAGGAGCTGGTGTCCCTGCTCTGTGGGTATATGGACGGCGGGTGCTCTTTGAAGGAGCTTTACCGGGAGCGGGAAGACGCGTTTTTTGCCTTTGACGACCGGGAGAACTGTAAACGCATTTTTGAGGATGCGATGGCGTACCAGCGGGAGGCGAAGCGCTCATAGGAGGGCAGTGATGTTTCAGATCAAACAGTATATGAAAATGCTGCTGCAGAATATCCTGCTGCCGGTAATATACTTCTTCTTCCGCCGGGGACCGGTGCGGGAGGGGTCCGTGATCTTTGCGGATGCCCACCACGGGGAGATGCCCTTCTCGATGCGCCGGGCATACGAAGCCGTGGCGGAGAGGGAACGCCGGGGAGAATGCCGGATCCAGCTGTTTATCGGAGATTTTGGCTCCATGTCTTTTCTGAACACGGCAAAATTTCTCTTCTGTTTTATGAGGCAGTACGCCACGGCGAAGTATGTGTTTATCTGCGATTACTTCCTGCCGGTGTCCGCCTGTAAAAAGAGAAAAGAGACCACGGTGATACAGCTCTGGCATTCCTGCGGCCTGATGAAGAAAATTGCCTACGACGCAGGACAGGATATCCCAAAGAATTACCGGGGGGATATGTTCGGCAATTATACGTACCTGACGCTGAGCGCTGAAATCTGTGTGCCGGTGCATGCCCGGGCGCTGCGCCTGAGCGCAGAACGCATCCGTGCCACAGGCGTCAGCCGTACGGATTATTATTTCGACGAGGCATGGAATGAGAAATGCCGCCGGGCGTTTTTTGAAAGATATCCGGATGCCAGGGGGAAAAAGATCGCCCTCTGGGCGCCCACCTTCCGGGGAAATGCGGCGGCGCCGTCCCTGGAGGGGCTGGAGGAAATACAGGCAACGGCCGACTGCCTGGGGAAAGAGTGGCGCTTTATCATCAAAGCCCACCCCCATGTGGATGCCCACGGGATGGTGTCAGACTGCGGGATTCCCACCGAGGAGCTTCTGTGCGTGGCGGATGTGCTGATCACGGACTATTCTTCGGTGCTGTTTGATTATCTGCTTTATGAAAAGCCGGTGGTACTGTTTGCTCCGGATCTGGAGCAGTATGAGGCCAGCCGGGGCTTCTATCTGGATTACCGGCAGATCCCTTATCCCATCGCCGGGACGGGGGAGGAACTGAAAGAGGCGGTTTTAAGCTGCGGAACCTGGATTTTGGAACATCAAAAGGCCGTGGAGGAATTCCGGGAAACCTACGTGGGAGCCTGCGACGGGCATTCCACGGAGCGGATTCTGGAGCTGGCGGGACTGAAAACAGAAGGCGGCCTGTAAAATAAAGGAGGACTCTATGAACATAGCGATTATCTTTGCGGGAGGGAGCGGTGTGCGTATGGGCGCGGGGGTGCCGAAGCAGTTCCTTGAAATCAACGGGAAACCCATCCTGATTCATACGCTTCAGCTCTTTCAGGAACACGAGGAGATCGACAAAATATACGTGGCTATGAGCCAGGACTATATTCGCTATACGCAGCAGCTTGTACTGGATTACCGGCTGGACAAGGTATCGGCCATTGTACCCGGCGGGGCGACGGCCCAGGATTCCATCTATAATGCCCTCTCAAAAGCGGCCAGGGAAAATCCGGAGGATTCCATTGTACTGATCCATGACGGGGTGCGGCCCTTTGTGGAGTACGGCGTGATCAGCGACAACATTGAGGGTGTGGAGCAATATGGCAGCGCCGTCACATCCACGCCGTGCTACGAGACGGTGCTGGTCAGCCGGGACGGCAAAAAGGTGGACGAACTGCCTTTGCGCAGGGAGAGCTACACAGCCCAGGCCCCCCAGAGTTTTTATCTGAAAGATATTCTGAAGGCCCACGAGGAGATCCGGGCCGCCGGAGCGGGTTACAAGGACATGGTGGACGCCTGTACGATCTACCGCGCCCTGGGGAAACAGCCCCATATGGTGGCGGGCAACCGGGGTAATATCAAGGTGACGACGCCGGAGGATGTGTATATGTTCCGGGCGCTTTTGCAGTATAAGGAAAACGAGCAGGCCTTCGGTTTTGGCCTGACGGACCGTCTTGCGGCGAAGATGAACCGGTATCGCAGGAAGGACAGGAAAGATTGAATCCGGGCAGAGGCGTATTGACAGAAACAGGAAATTATCCGCAGATATGTTTTTGAACAGAGAACAGAGAGCGTCAGAAGAAAGGATTGTAAATATGAATGCGGAACCGTCGGGGGAAAAGAGGATGCGCGTAAATCCGGAACTGCCGGGAGAAGAGGCGGCGGACAGGAATCTGAGATCATCGGAAGATAATCGGGCGGGGGAGGATTCCGCCCTGCGGGAGGATCTGGGGCGGATCGCAGCCGCTGAGTTTATCGACTGGGAGACGTTAAAGGGAAAGACGATCCTGGTGACCGGAGCCACCGGGCTGATCGGCGGCATTCTGGCGCGGAGCCTGGCTCTGGCCGGCAGACAGCGGGGCCTGGGCCTTAAGGTGCTGGCGCTGGTGCGCAGCAGGCAGAAAGGCGAAGCGGTTCTGGGCGAATATCTGGGAAGAGATCTGGAGCTTGTGGAGGGAGATATCCTTTCCCTGCCTGAGATTGACGGTGAGATCGACTATATCATCCACGGGGCCGGTGTGACCGTCTCAAAGGACTTTGTGGAGCATCCTGTGGAGACCATCTGGACGACGCTTCTTGGCACCAGGAATCTGCTGGAGCTGGCGAGGGAAAAGCAGGTGGGCAGTATGGTGTATCTGTCCTCCATGGAGGCCTACGGCGTGGTGGATGAGGAGCATTATATCGTGCGGGAGACGGATTACGGCTACATCGATCCCCTGAAGGTGCGCAGCAGCTATTCCGAGGGAAAGCGGATGGCGGAAGGGCTTTGCGGCGCTTACGCCCATGAATACCGGGTGCCGGTGAAGACGGCGCGGCTGGCCCAGACCTTCGGGGCCGGCATTCCCAGGAACGAAAACCGGGTGTTTGCTCAGTTCGCCCGCAGCATTATGACGGGGGAGGATATTGTGCTGCACACCGACGGAAGCAAGGCTCACTGCTACTGCTATACCACCGACGCGGTGCTGGGGCTTCTCACCGTGCTGCTTCGGGGAGAGAATGGCGAGGCTTACAATATCTCCAACGAGGCTACCTTCGGAACGATCCGGGAGATGGCCGGGATGCTGATCGCGGCTTATCCGGAAAGCGGCTCGAAGCTGGTGTATGATATCCCGGAGGACGCGGATAAATTCGGCTATGCCCCTGCTTCCCGGATGCTGGTAAACGCGGGGAAATTAAGGGCGCTGGGCTGGACGCCGAAAGTCGGTCTGGATGAGATGTTTGGGCGCCTTATGAGGAGCATGAGGGAGCGGCATATCGAACGACTGGAAGGATAGTTTATGGAAAAGGAAATTCTCATGTCCCAGGCAGTCTGGGAAGGGTTTAAGGGGAAAAGGATCATTCTTGCCGGAAACGAATGGGATCTCCGGGAGAAATTTCAGGAAAATCTGGCGCATATGGCGGCCAGCATGGCGGACGGCTTTGAGGTGTCTGAGGATCTGCGCAGGGCGGGCCCGGAGCAGTATGTGATTCTGTTTGCTCATCCGGAGGATATACGGCGGCTGACGGAGCTTTTGGGTCAGCTGCAGGAGGTGGGGAAAGCAAAGCCCCGTGGGGCGGTGCTCCTGTCGGACAACCGGGTATACGGCAGACTGTTTGGGAAGGCGCATCCACTTGGGACGGAGGAACTGGGCTACGTCTGCCACATGATGCCCGGGGATCTTCCGGCGGCAAATCTACGCACAGCGGAGCATTTCGCCTGCCGCCTGGCAAGGGAAGAAGGGCTGAATATCCGGGTGGCCCGGGCGGAAGCCGTCCGCTCCCAGAGCGGGGGAATCTTTGGTGAAATGACAGAGGCGGCGATGCGTGTGCTGCTGGAAGGGGAAGCGGGAGCCGTTTACAATCTGCCGATGCAGGCGCAGGAGGCGGCCGGATCCCGGTCTTTTCTGGAACCCATCCCGGTCACGACACGGTGAAACGAACGGAAGCAAACAGGAATTACAGCCGCAGCAGGAAAGTAAGGGAAGCTATGATACTTCGGGATTTTTTAAATGAATTTGAACTTGACTGGGCTCAGGCGGCGGTGCGCTCGGAGCTGATCCCCGGACAGAAGCTGAAAAATGCGAAAATATTGCTGATCGGGGAACAGCCGGAGCTGCAGAAAGCCATCGCCTGGTCTTTCATGGCCTGGAATGACAGCATCCGGGCCGATATTTGTGTGAAAGAGGCCGCTTTAGAAGAGCGCGGCGAGGCGAAAGGCAGCGCGGTCTCCGGAGGGCTTCAGGCCGGGCAGAAATTCTGCGGGGCGGATTTTGCCCCCCAGGAGGCGGATTACGTAATTCTGACCGGGCTTTGCAGCAGGGATGTGTCCCTTTCCGGGATGGAGGCGATGGATTATCTGCGCCGTTTTAATAAGCTGGCGGAGGCGGTTACGGCCTCCGGATGCAGACGCATTCTGCTTTTGTCGGATGGCCGGGTCTACGGACGGACGGGACCGGATTTCGCGGCGTCGGAGTACGAGGCCGGGCAGACGGATCCCTGCGTTCCCGGTTATGAGGCCCAGTATCTTTTGCAGACGATGGAGAGCATCCTGGCCTTTTGGGCCAGGGAACGGGGGATTGGATTTAATATTCTGCGGACGGGGTTGATCTATGGTCCCTGCCTGCCCATGATGGCGCATCCGGCGGCCCGTCTGGCGGCGGCAACCGCAGCCGGGGAACCGTTTTCCCTCGAGCTTTCCCGGGAGAAAAATTCTTATATCTGCATCCATGATGTGCTGACGGCGATCCAGTTTGTGCTGACGAAATGTCCAAAGGGCAAGATCTTCAATGCGGCGGGCCTTGCTTCCACCATCTCCGACGGGGAAGCGGCCATGCTTCTTTACCAGAATTTTCCGGACCGGTGCAAAGTCACGATGACGTCCCCGGGACAGACAAAAGAGCGCGCAGAAACGCGGGAAGAGTCAGGGCAACCGGAAAATTTTGCGGCGCCGGGGCAGGAGCGGTCCGGGGGCATCTGGCTTAACACGCAGCTTCTGGAGCATTACGGCTTTGAACCGAAAATTTCCATGGAGGACGGGCTGATCATTCTGGTGAAAAGCCTTGAGAATACCGGGGAGGTATTCATTTTCGACAACACGTATCTTGGCAAGCTGGAAAAGGTACAGCAGATCCTGCTGGGATATCTGCTGGAGATCGACCGGATCTGCAAAAAGCACGGGATTAAATATTTTCTTGCAGGGGGTACGCTTCTGGGAGCGATCCGTCACCATGGATTTATTCCCTGGGACGACGACGCCGACGTTATGATGCTGCGGGAGGATTACGATAAATTCCAGAAAGTGGCGCAGCAGGAGCTTCCTGACAACATTTTCATGCAGATTCCGGAGACGGAGAAGGGCAATTACAATCCGTTTACGAAACTGCGTATTAATAATACGATGTTCGCCACCGAATTTACCAGCCATTTTATGGATATGCACAACGGAATTTTCTTTGATGTGCTCGCCCATGATAAGACCGGCAATCACAGGTGGTCCCGGAAGCTGCACCTGATGGTTACCATGCTGGCCCGCTCGGTGGTGTTTAACAAATGGGGCGACACGGACATCAAAGGGGGCGGCGCCCATCCGGTTGTCTGCAGGATTGTGGACCGTGTGAAATATCTGATTCCCATGCGGTTTGCCCTGTGGGCACAGAACCGCTCCCTGGAATTTTTTAAAAACAGGAAGTCTGATTATCTCTACGACGGGATGGGGCGAAATCTCAGCCGGGGCGCGTTTCCGGCCAAGTGGCTGGAGGAGGCCGTGTACGTGGATTTTGAGGGGTATCCGTTCCCGGTTCCGAAGGAGTATGACAAATACCTGACTTACCTTTACGGGGATTATATGCAGATGATCCCCGTAAGCCAGAGAAGGACGAGCCACAGCATTGTACTGATGGATCTTGGGGCCTACTGCGGGTATGCCGTGCCAGAGGCGGAAAGGAAAGAAAAATGATTTCTGTAATTTTACCGGCCTACAATGAAGAAAAAATGATCCGGGAAGCGACGGATACCATTGACCGCATCCTGACGGATGAACAGATTGACTATGAGCTGGTATTTGTGGACGATGGTTCCGGGGACGGTACCTGGCGGGAAATCGGGGAGGCGGCCAGACAGAACAGCCGCGTGAAAGGAATCCGGTTTTCCCGGAATTTCGGGAAGGAATCTGCCATGCTGGCGGGACTCGCGGAAGCATCCGGGGACTGCTGCGCCGTTATGGACTGCGATCTGCAGCATCCGCCGGAAACGCTGGTTGAGATGTACCGCCTCTGGGAACAGGGTTATGAGGTGGTGGAGGGCGTAAAGCGCACCCGGGGAAAGGAGAGTCCCCTGCATCGGGCCAGCGCGGGTATTTTCTACCGGATCATCTCAAAGGCGGTCAAATTTGATATGTCCCGGGCTTCGGATTTTAAGCTGCTGGACCGCAGGGCGGTGGATGCGATTTTATCCATGCCGGAGCGCAACACCTTTTTCCGCGCCCTGTCGTCCTGGGTGGGATTTCGGACCACGCAGGTGGAATTTGACGTGCGGGAGCGGACAGAGGGAGAGTCCAAGTGGTCCACCTGGTCGCTTGTCAAATATGCGGTAAGAAACATCGTGGCCTTTTCCGCCGCACCCATGCAGTGCGTGACTGTGGCGGGCGTGTTTGTGTTCCTGCTGGCTGTGGTGCTGGGCGTTCAGTCCCTGATCCGGTATTTCTCCGGTCATGCGCTGGAGGGCTTTACGACAGTGATTTTGCTGATCCTGATGATCGGAAGCATTATTATGATCAGCCTTGGCATCATCGGGTATTATATTGCGAAGATCTATGAGGAGGTCAAAGGGCGTCCCCGGTATCTGATTTCCCAAAAGCTCTGAAACAGGAATGTTTTTTCTGCCGGGTCATTATATATAGTACAAAGGCAATAAGGCTGTGGGTTTTGGGTATGAATTATATCTGGGGCATGATGCTTCTGCTCGGGATCGTTTACGGGATCGTGGCCGGAAATGTGGAGGCGGTATCTGACGCTGTGCTGGCCTCGGCGAAGGAGGCGGTGACCCTCTGTGTCACCATGCTTGGGGTAATGGGGCTGTGGATGGGCCTGATGCAGATCGCGCAGGACGCGGGCCTGATCCGCATGATCTGTGGGAAGATTCAGCCTCTGATCCGTTTTCTGTTTCCGCAGATTCCCCCGGATCATCCGGCGAACGAGCACATTGCCATGAACTGTGCGGCGAATTTCCTCGGGCTGGGAGCCGCCGCGACGCCTGCGGGGCTGAAGGCGATGGAAAGTCTGGCGGAGCTGGAGGAGGAGAGGCGGAGCGGAAAGATTGAGAATCCAACAAAGCCTGGGGCAAAATACCGGGACAGGTCGGTTGAATCTTCCGCAGGAGTTGCTATAAAAAACAGGCGGAAAAAGCCATGTGCTGTGAGCGGGATGCCGCCCGGGGTTGCCAGCGATGAAATGTGTACATTCCTGATCCTGAACATTTCTTCCCTGCAGCTCATCCCGGTAAATGTTATCGCCTACCGGAGCCAGTACGGAAGCGTCAATCCCACGGCCATTGTCGGACCGGGAATTGTGGCAACGGCAGTGAGCACGATAGTGGCGGTGATTTTTTGTAAAGTGATGGATTGGAAGCAGAGAGCGTGAGGGCTCTCCGTTTTTTAAATACAAGTAAGGATGTTTTGTAAAAGGGAATTAATTACGAAATATACGATAATTAATGTTGAATAATTGCTTTTAATTGGATATGATATAAAATAAAAACGCATATCACGTAATTAAGTTGTATTTTGCGCCGCCGAGTGTCCGTCCGCAAACGCACCGGTGTCCGCTCGGTGGCGCAAAATGCAATGAGAGAGCTATCATGGATTTATTGCGATGAACGGTTCAATAATTTGATTGTTTTGACCAGAAGGAAAACGGATATGAAATTGCTTGCACATATTACTGATGAAAACGGGATAAGAAAGGAACAATCACTAAAGGCGCATTGTTTCCAAACAGCAAATTATGCATCCGAAAGTCTTAGAGGAACGGAATTCCAACACGTCGCATTTTTGGCTGGACTTATCCACGATATGGGGAAAGCAAAACAGGAATTCAGAGATTATATAGAAGCAGCTTATCGGGGAGAAGAGATAGCAAGGGGGAGTATTAATCATACATTCGCTGGTGTGATTTTTTTGTTATCTAAGTATCACGCGGAAAACGCCACACCATGGGAAAGATTAACCAGCGAGATTATCGGTTATGCTATCGGTTCTCACCACGGGATGTTTGACTGTGTGGATTTGGATGGACATAACGGTTTTATTCATCGACTCAAAAAGAATAAAATAGAATTGTGCTATGAAGAAGCGGTTTCTAATTTTTTATCGGATGTTATTGATGAAGAAAAACTGGATGAATTCTTTCATGAATGTGTAGGTGAAGTTCAGGTCTTTTTTTCCGAAGCAAAAAAGACTTATGAGAAAGATCCCCAAAAAAGTTTTTTTCAGATAAGTATGTTGACCCGTTTGGTGCTTTCGAGTGTGATTTATGGTGATCGGCGAGATACCAGAGAGTTTATGTGTTATAAAACCGCTCCGAAGCCCCCGGGAGCCAGTTGGAAAGAGATGCGGCAATATTTTGAGGATAAAATGCTGCAATTCCATACCGATTCGGAGATTAATTATGTAAGAAAATATATTTCCGAACAATGTTTACAATTTGCAGAAAAACCTGCAGGGATATATAGGCTAAATGTTCCCACCGGAGCAGGGAAAACATTGTGTAGTTTTAGATATGCGCTTGCACATGCTGAAAAATATAATAAGAACCGGATTATTTTTATCATTCCGCTTCTTAGTGTTCTCGACCAAAATATAAAAGTGATACGGGATTATGTTCAGAATCCGGATGAAGTTCTAGAGCATCATTCTAATGTTATCCAGGAAGCAGACCGGCCAGAGGAATTGGATTATTATGAATTTTTAACGGAAAGCTGGAATGCCCCGATTGTAGTTTCTACTTTAGTACAGTTACTTCAAATCCTATTTTCTCATCAAACATCGGCAATAGGCCGAATGCAGGCATTATGTGACAGTGTAATTGTGATAGACGAGGTACAGTCGCTGCCAAAGAAAATGACATTTATGTTTAATATGACAATGAATTTTCTCCAACAGTTTTGTAATGCAACGATTGTTTTGTCATCTGCAACGCAGCCTTGTTTTGATGAATTAAAATGGCCCTTGAACCTGGTAAAAGATCCGGATATGGTACGACTCACCCCATCTCAGCTGCGGATATTTGAACGGGCACAGATTATTAATAAAGTAGATGCTTATGGTATGGATTTGGAGGAGTGTTCTGTTTTTTGCAATGGATTAATGAAACAACATAGTTCGCTTTTGGTCGTATGTAATACAAAATCAGAAGCCCGTTCATTGTATCTAAAGCTTCGAGGAAAAGCGAAAGAAGAGGACTGGGAGATCTATCATTTATCTGCGGCAATGTGCCAGAAGCATAGACTGGACATAATGGAGAAATTAGAAAACAGTTTGTCTGTTATTCAGGAGGAATTCAGAAAGAAAAATGTAAAACATAAGGTGCTTTGTATTTCCACACAGCTGATAGAGGCGGGAGCGGATCTGTCTTTTGAAAGCGTAGTTCGTATTTTGGCAGGGATTGATAATCTGGCTCAGTCTGCCGGAAGGTGCAACCGGAGCAACGAATATGGACAAGCTTCCGGAAAGGTTTATCTTGTAAATTTAAAAAATGAAAAATTAAGTATGCTGCATGAAATTGCAAATGCACAGAAAAGTACAAGAAAAGTGCTTGAATATGTCAAAGATTCTGAAAATGAGTCTTATATAGGAGAAGAAAATACACGAAGATTTTATCGATATTTATACAGGGAAACGGAGCGAGAAATACGATATCCCATAAAAGATTCGATGAAAAGATATGGTGCAAATTATTATCTGGCGGATCTTCTGGCAAATCACAATGATGCAGGGATTGAAAGTGAAACTTATGTATTGCACCAGCCATTTAAGACAATCGGAGAAGAATTTGAAGTGTTTGACCAAAACACAATAGATGTCATAGTTCCGTATGGAAACGGAACGGAGTTAATCGATGAGTTGAAGACGATAGGTAAGGAATATATTGCGACAGATACATATAATGGCACTATGAAACGTGTAAAACCATATACGGTCAGCATTTATGAATGGCAAAAGGAAAAATTATGGGAGATGGGTTTGGTGTATCCTATCCTGGACGGAAGAATTTTAATACTGGATAAAATGGCTTATGATAATGTAATGGGTGTGACTGACATAGAGGAACAGACGGTTGAAAATTATATACTTTAAGAGTCGTGTTTTTATGATTAAAACCATCTGCCGGCAAGATAATTCCCCGCTATAAATGAAGAAAACAGAGAAGGAGGAGAAAATGAAGCATAGAAATACCGTCGAATTTGAAGTGACAGGAGATTATGGATTGTTTTCAGACCCGGTTACCCGGGTGGGCGGAGAAAAATTTTCGTATCAAATTCCCACTTATGAAGCGTTAAAAGGGATATTACATAGTATCTATTGGAAACCAACGCTGATTTGGGTCATAGATGAAATGCGCATTATGAATCCGATTCAAACAGAAACAAAAGGGATTCGACCGATCAAATACTATAATGATAAGAATGACCTTTCTTATTATACTTATCTCAAAAATTGCAGGTACCAGGTAAGAGCGCATTTTATATGGAATGAAAACCGCCCAGAGTTATCTGCAGATCGAAATGAAAATAAACATCATAATATTGCAAAAAGGATGATAGAACGCGGTGGAAGGAGGGACATATTTTTAGGAGCCAGAGAGTGCCAGGGATATATAAGGCCATGTGTCTTTGGCGAAGGGGAAGGCTTCTATGATACTATTCCGGAGCTTAACTTTGGCATGATGTATCATGGAATTACCTATGCAGATGAGGCATATTCAGAGGAAACAAAAGGAAAAATGTGCGTACGTTTGTGGCAGGCAGCTATGAAATTTGGTGTAGTTGAATTTTTGCCACCGTGGAAGTGTATACACAGACCAATTCGAGAGATGAATATTAAGAAGTTTGACAAGGAGCATGAAAACTTTTCTTTTATTGAAGAAGGAGGTGTTTAGATAGATGTCCTGGATGAGTCAGCTTTATGCAACGTATGAAAAGAGTATAGGTAAAACATTTTCATCAGAGATAATACTAACACCTATTGCCCATATGAATGCTAACGCGCAGGTTGAAATTATTCTGAATGAAGAGGGGGAGTTTCGCAGTGTTGTGAGTGTGGGAAAAAATGATTCAACAACATTAATACCGGTTACGGAATCATCTGCGAGTAGAAGTTCCGGAATTGCGCCGCATGCACTATGTGATACCTTATCTTACATTGCAGGTGATTTTGAGAATTATTGTAAGGTGAAAAATAAGAAAAACGGGCCGCGTGAGAAGTTTGATAGCTATATTGGTAATCTGGGGAAATGGGTGAGATCGGCATATTCCCACCCTAAAGTTAAGGCGATTTATACATATTTATCTCAGAAAACAGTAATGGCGGATCTGATTAAGGCTGGCCTTGTTGAATTAAAAGAAGATCATACATATGAAAATAAAAAAATAGAAGGACAGCCATATGAGAAAGCGCTGGTCAGATTTCGCGTTCTAGGTGCAGAATATGAGAAAGATGGAACCTGGGAAGATGAAGCATTAATTAAAGATTATACGGAGTATTATTTGACTACTCAGCAAGGAGTTGAGGATGTCTGCTATTTTACCGGCAGAAAACAGACAATCTCCGGAAATCACCCCAAAGGGATTGTCGCTGCAAATTATGGAGCAAAGCTTGTGTCTGCTAATGACACACAGGGATTTACCTATCGGGGAAGATTTCAGAATGCGGAACAATCTTATGCTCTCAGTTACGAGGCTTCTCAAAAGATACACAGTGCATTGACATGGCTTGTGAAAAATCAAGGGGCATATGTGGGGACTAAAGATAAACGGATGTTTTTGTGTTGGAATCCGGAAGGGAAAAAAACACCGCACATTTTTGAGGAATTTGGTTTGATCGCGAATGAAAATGAAGAACAGGCGCTCATCCCATATAAAAAGAAACTGGTTAAAACATTTCAAGGTTATCAAAATCAGTTTGACATTAACGACACAATTATAGTGTTGGGGTTAGATGCTGCCACGACAGGAAGGCTTTCGGTCACTTATTACAATGAATTCATGGCATCGGATTTTTTTGATCGGATTATTTATTGGGGAGAAACCTGTAATTGGTTTTATCAGAAATTTAACGAGAAGAGACAAATATATTATCAGGTTGAAACACCGGTATTTCGCAGAATAGCTGAGTGTGCGTTTGGCCGGGAAAAAGGCAGTTATATTGAATTAGATGACAGAATACTGAAAGAACAGACACAGAGACTTCTGAAATGTATGTTGGAGAAACAGCCCCTTCCATTTGACTTTGTACAAGCCCTTGTGGTCAGAGCATCAACACCTCTGGCATATTCAAAAAAAAATCGGGAACGGGTCCTGTCGACGGCATGTGCAATCATTTCGAAATATTATCGTGAAAAAGAATCGGAAGAGAAAGGAGAAAGCGAAAAAATGAAATTGGACTGTGAAAATCAGGACAGGAGTTATCTATTTGGCAGATTGCTGGCAATCTGTGAAAAGGTGGAACGTGCTACATATGATAGAAGTGAGACACGAGCCCCCAATGCGATTCGTTTACAGGCTGCTTATGTGAATCATCCCTTACAGACGTGGAAAACTCTGGATGGGCTTTTAAATCCGTATTTTCGGAAGCTTACACCGGGATTAAGTGAATATTATAAAAATTTGATCAGTGAAGTTCTTATGCTGTTACAGGATGAGGACGAGTGGAAGTTAAATCACGAATTGGATGCAAAATATCTTTTAGGATATTATCTGCAAAGAGCAGAATTAAACAGGAAAAAGGAGATACAAAAGGAGGAGAAAGAGAATGAGTAATCTTCAAAACAAAATTGATTTTATAGTGTTGGTAAAAGTGGTAAATGCAAATCCGAATGGAGATCCACTAAATGGAAATCGCCCCAGAACTACATATACCGGCCAGGGGGAGATATCGGATGTTTGCATTAAGCGAAAAATCAGGAATCGGCTACAGGATATGGGGGAATCACTATTTGTACAATCTGCGGACCGCAGCGACGATGGATTCAATTCTTTGAGTGAGCGAGCATCTGCTGCTATTAAAGATTACAAATCTGCTGACGACTATGCAAGGCAGGCTTGCGAAAAATGGATTGATGTACGGGCTTTCGGGCAAGTATTTGCGTTTAAAAATAAAGATAAGAAAGAGGGTGTTTCCGTCGGAGTCAGAGGGCCGGTATCCGTTCATCAGGCGGTGAGCTGCTCGCCTGTTGATATTAACAGTATGCAGATTACCAAGAGTGTGAATGGAGAACCATCGGAAGGCAAGAGTCCTGATACGATGGGAACGAAACATTTTGTAGAGTTTGGACTATATAAAATCAAAGGTTCTATTAATGTACAATTGGCAGAGAAAACCGGTTTTTCTGAGGAAGATGCAGAAAAGCTGAAAGAGGCGCTACGTACGTTGTTTATAAATGATGCTTCTGCAGCCAGACCTGATGGAAGTATGGAAGTTATCAGTGTATACTGGTGGAAACATAATAATAAAATAGGACAATATTCAGCAGCGAAGGTCCATGATGCTTTAAAAATAACGTTAAAAGAAGGTGTGTTGGTACCGACGTCGGTTGAAGATTATCAGATTGAACTGGAACATCTGCCGGAACTGGAACCGGAGATTATTCAGGGAATGTAAGTATTATGTATGTGGAAGATGATTATTTAATGCTTTCGGGGCTTCAGCATTTTGCATATTGCAGACGGCAGTGGGCTTTAATACATATTGAGCAATAGTGGCTTGAAAATGAGCGGACAATTGATGGTTATCTATTTCATACAGTGGCGCATGACAAGAAAAAGATTGAAAAACGTGGCAATTTGCTTATTACAAGAGGACTGCCAATAAAGTCAGCAGCGCTCGGGATGTCTGGTATCTGTGACGTAGTAGAATTTCACAAATCAGCCGAAGGGATTGCATTGTCTTCGTATGAAGGATTATGGCAGCCCTATCCAGTTGAGTATAAAAAAGGAGCGCCTAAGGAGCATGAAGCAGATCAAATACAGCTTTGTGCGCAGGCGATTTGTCTGGAGGAAATGTTGCTCTGCCAAATCCCCAGTGGTAGCTTGTTCTATGGGGAAATCCGAAGAAGAGAGAAGGTGGATTTTTCACAGGAGCTTCGAGATAGAGTTTACGATATGGCAAGGGAGATGCATGAACTGTGGGATAAAGGATATACCCCAAAAGTAAAAACGAAAAAGGGTTGTAATGCCTGTTCTCTGAAAGACATCTGTATACCGCGGCTTGGAAAAACAAGAACGGTGAGGACATATATGGAAAAGAGTTTGTTGGGAGAATAGTATGCGAAAATTATTAAATACACTATTTATTACCAGTGAAAATGCATTTCTATCTCTGGAAGGGGAAACTATTTGTGTAGAAATTAACAGGCAAAAGATGGGGCAATTTCCGTTACACACTTTAGAAAGTATTCTGTGTTTTTCATACAATGGAGCTACATCGGCATTTATGGGTGCATGCGCAAAGAGAGGAATTACTCTTTCGTTTTATAGTCCATTTGGTAAATTTCTTTGCCGGGTTGTTGGGGAGAACCATGGAAATGTGCTTTTGAGAAAACAGCAGTATCGTATTTCTGATAATCAAAGAGAAAGCTGTTTAATTGCCAGAAACATGATATTAGGAAAAGTATTTAATTGTCGTTGGAGCATAGATAGAACTTTGCGAGATCATTCTCTTCGAGTAGATGAAGAGCATTGCCGTAGTGCTATACAGTATTTGACGAGTGCAATGGAGAAAATAAAGATAGAAGAGAAACTGGATTCGTTGCGCGGATTGGAAGGAGAAAGCGCCTCCATTTATTTTGGAATATTTGACGGTCTGATCTTAAACCAGAAGGACGTATTCTATTTTCATGGGAGAAATAAAAGACCGCCGCGAGATAAGGTAAATGCGATGCTATCATTTGGATATACACTGCTGGCAAATGATTGCGCAGGTGCGCTGGAAGGAGTAGGGCTTGATCCCTATGTTGGATTCTTGCATCGTGACCGACCGGGAAGGAAATCGCTGGCCTTTGATTTAATGGAAGAATTGAGAACCGTGTTGGTCGATCGGTTTGTGTTAACTTTAATTAATAATCGGCAAATTCGTAAAGAACATTTTCAGGAAGTCGGAAGCGGCGCAGTAGAATTTACAGATGAAGGAAAAAAGAAGTTTATTACAGCCTGGCAGGAGCATAAGAGAGAGCAGATTACTCATCCATATTTGCAGGAAAAAATATGCTGGGGACTGGTCCCGCATATTCAGGCGTTGTTGCTTGCCCGGTATTTGCGAGGCGATATTGATGGATATCCACCGTTTTTATGGAAGTGAGGGATAGAATGCTTGTGCTTATTACATATGATGTGAATACAGAAGACGCGAAGGGAAAAGCTCGCTTGCGGAAAGTTGCAAAGCAATGTGTAAATTACGGACAGAGAGTACAAAATTCTGTGTTTGAATGTATTCTGGATGCTGGGCAATGCAAATTGTTGAAGGCGAGGTTGTTGGAAATTATTGATCAGGAGAAAGATAGTGTTCGATTTTATTATTTAGGGAATCAGTATAAAAGTAAGATCGAGCACTATGGAACAAAGGTGACATTTGAACAAGAAGGAGTGATAATATTATAGCGCGAACCGAGAGCGGGCATAAAATGAGGGGAGGTTCGCACTGGTGAGTATAAGAAATTTTAGGATGTAAGTAGAGATAAAAACTTTTAAGATGTATTTTTTTGGCATGTTTTTATAAAGCTTTTGCAAAAAACAGAAGTATTTTTATATATTTTTGCTGTCGCTCCCCTTGCGGGAGCGTGGATTGAAATTTTTTATAACCATTACCCTTTTGTGGAATTTCAGTCGCTCCCCTTGCGGGAGCGTGGATTGAAATCTCAATCCACTCATCCGGCACCCAGTCCCCGAAGTCGCTCCCCTTGCGGGAGCGTGGATTGAAATTCACAGACTGGATTTTTATAGGCCAGTGTCTTTGGTCGCTCCCCTTGCGGGAGCGTGGATTGAAATAGCCATATCCGCGCCGCCTCTTTCGGCATATGAATGTCGCTCCCCTTGCGGGAGCGTGGATTGAAATCGTCAAAAAGATAAAAGTATCGGAGTAAGATGTGGTCGCTCCCCTTGCGGGAGCGTGGATTGAAATAAGGATTAGCAGGCGATGGCGTAGAAGTCTTGCGTCGCTCCCCTTGCGGGAGCGTGGATTGAAATATCGAACATAACGCAACCCTTGCGCCGGAGGAACGTCGCTCCCCTTGCGGGAGCGTGGATTGAAATTCCACGCCGTCAACGGAAAACGCCAGGTGGATGTTGTCGCTCCCCTTGCGGGAGCGTGGATTGAAATGTGACAAGGAAAACCGTGTCCTTTACCGTCCCGTCGCTCCCCTTGCGGGAGCGTGGATTGAAATACAAGCACCATGTCAGAGGTGGCCGCTCTATCCGGTCGCTCCCCTTGCGGGAGCGTGGATTGAAATGTTCCGGTGAACCGGAAGTTCTGTGCTCTATTATGTCGCTCCCCTTGCGGGAGCGTGGATTGAAATCTGAAACAATATAACAGGAAAAAGCAAAGCGTTGTCGCTCCCCTTGCGGGAGCGTGGATTGAAATGGAACTGAAAAGCTCCATTGAGGCCGCCTTTTACGGTCGCTCCCCTTGCGGGAGCGTGGATTAAAATAAAACTGCGCGTCCGGAAAACACCACTGGAGGTACGCCAGGAAGCTCTGGCATCAGATATGCCAATAGAGTATCCAATTCCAGAAAACAAACGAATAATCAAATATAAAGAAAAATGGTGTGCATAAAGAAATGCCCACACTTCGAAATTGAAATGTAGGCATCCAGCCACACTTAATTTTAGATATTTCACCTGTCTACTTGACAGGGGGTATATCAAATTTCATCGGCTTTTTGATTACAGCTTATCCCACTCAATCTTTCTGTCTTTGAAGTAATACTCCCTGTCATGCTCGTTCACTTCACGCAAAACTTTACAGGGATTTCCCACGGCTACCACATTTGACGGCAGATCTTTTGTCACTATGCTGCCCGCTCCCACTACCACATTGTCTCCGATCGTGATTCCCGGCATAACAATAACACCTGCACCGAGCCAACAGTTTTTGCCGATATGGATCGGCATATTATACTGATACCCCTTTTCCCGCAGTTCCGGCAGGATTGGGTGTCCGGCAGTTGCAAGCGTGACATTCGGACCGAACATTGTATAATCGCCTACATAAATATGCGTATCATCTACACAGGTGAGATTAAAATTTGCGTATACATTTTTTCCGAAATGGACATGAGCGCCTCCTAAATTGGAATGGAACGGCGGCTCAATATAGCAGCCCTCTCCGATTTCCGCAAACATTTCTTTCATCATTGCCTGACGCTTTTCACCCTCAGTCGGACGGGTCAGGTTGAACTCATAAAGACGGTCAAGGCATTTTGTCTGCCATTTCATAATTTCCTCGTCACCGGGAAAATAGATTTCTCCCGTATGCATTCTTTCCTTCATTGTACTCATTGTTCGTTCTCCTTCACGGTAAGGTCTTTGACCCATTTGTATTTTATATAATGCCGATATACCCCCGGCAGTTTTACTGTTTCATCCAAGCTGACTATAAAGTATACGACAAGCACCGGCAGCTTCAAAACAAAGGCGGCAATCAGTCCAAGCGGGACGGTAATACACCACATGGTAACCGTATCGCAGAGAAATCCGAATTTGGAATCTCCGCCTGCACAGAATATACCTGTAATTGTCGCTGTATTGACGGATTTTCCAATCATGTAATAGGAACACATAAGGAGCATCCATCGAAGATAGCCATTCGCCGTGCCGCTAAGATCGGTTACGGCAAGGATAAGCGGACTGAGGATAAGCAGTACGATTCCCGATACTGCACCGAAGAGAATTGACAGTTTGCAGAGCCACAATCCCAGGAACCACCTGTAAGCAACATTTACCTCAATCTCACGGATCGTCTGCCTCATGCTTTTTATTCCATTAAGGTATTGGATAAAAGGAATCTTGATCAGCATAACCGGATCCATGCTCGGCCTTCCGTTTTCAAGACAGTATTTTTTTTCTACAAGATCATAAATAAAAGTCCAGTCGATGGCTTTATCAATTAAACGCAGTATGTGGTTTTGCGGAACCATGTCCTCCATACAGAACATGATCATCTGTTCTCGTTTCTTATCTGCATTTTTTGTCATCATAAAAAACACCGCCTTTCTGATAGTTTCATTATACCAGAAAAACGGTTATAAATGTAGAAAAGTCCGGCTTTTGCCGGGACTTTGTCTACAGTCTGAAATAAAGCCCTGCAGGGTTTATTTGATGTACAAAAAAACAGGTCAAATATCATTGAGAAAAACAAAGAGAAAGTTGCCAACGATTACTTGACACAAACGAGAATGGAATACCTGTTGATTCCGTCTGAAAAAGCGGTATTAATGATAATATATTTGCAGCTTATTCAGGTTACACTATATAATAGAGAGGTTGAGATGAACAATACGAAGGCTAACGAAGCTATAAGGGAATTGACGATGATGCTGATTTATCTTTCCCGTTTCACAGAAAGAAACAGCTTCCACAATTCGGAGGATTACTTCGCCTGGAAAGGCTTTGATTTTGATATTCTGGACGAATTGGACGAAGCTGACTACATCCGGCAGGGCAGCCGTCCGTCACGGTCAAAGTCGGTGTATATCACGGACAGCGGCATAGCGAAGGCAAAGGAGCTTTTAGAAAAATATGGCATAGATGATTGGGGGCAGAGGTGAGGGCATGATGACCGTTTGGAAATTCACTCTCCGGGTAGAATGTATAAAGGGAAGCCCTTCCAAGAGCTCGGGCTTGAAGAAATAGATTCTGTGCGCAGGAATCCGGTAATTGCGGATTTGTTCCACCGTATGAAGTTTATGGAACGCAGAGGGAGCGGCATTAAAAAGATATTGGATGAAACGGCAAAGCTGCCAGGATATACAGAGGCGCGAAGCCTACATTCCATTCCACGACCACTTCATTTTTCGTCACCTAAAAAAACATCAATTACTCTTTCCGGCCAGTTAGTGACCAAGATACTGACCAAGATGTGACTAAGTTAATAATGAAATTCTGTGAGGTTGAGAGGAGCAAGCGTGAAATCTGTGAACATTTGAATTAAAAAAATCTTACCTATTTTACACGCACATACTTGAATCCGCTTCTGGAGGACGGAACGATGCTCTTTCAGGAAGCTATGGCGCATACGGCCATACTTGCCGAGCGGTTTCCCGCTTCCTTCGGGCGGCAGCAGATTTGGGATCAGATAATCTCCAACCTGACTGTAAGTACCGCCCATTTGCTCAAATAAAGATTTCATTGCAGGCTCCTTTCTTTGTGATAAATCGGTTTGCAGTTTGAGGGCTGTGCCTTTTTCTCCTTTCCTCACAACTGCTTTTTCAATTCGTCACAAATGAGCCGCAGTCATGATGTAATTTTCGAGGGTGAAACCCTCCTTTTTAGATTACATCATGGTTGGATATGGAGTTACTCTCGCCCTGCAATTCATCGTCATGGCTAAGACGCTCGCAGCAGATGGTGAGGTAATTCTTCCGCTTGCTTTGTGCCATTGGCGCAACACTGCGCTCTGTTCGATTTTGCTTGGAAATAAGCCGGTTTCCGGCCATGTATTAAAATCCTGTTTGTATTATGTCGCACCCCTTGCGGGAGCGTGAGGAGCTGCGCACTAATTCCTTAGTGCGACAGCCTCATTTTTATTCCATCTCGAACGCTCCGGTGTACAGACGGTAATATGTGCCGCGTTCTGCGATCAGTTCCTCGTGGCTGCCCCGCTCGATGATGCGTCCGTGGTCCAGGACCATGATGACGTCGGAATTCTGCACGGTGGAGAGCCGGTGGGCGATGACGAACACGGTGCGCCCCTGCATCAGAGAATCCATGCCCCGTTGTACGATGGCCTCTGTTCTCGTATCAATGGAGGAGGTGGCTTCGTCCAGGATCATCACCGGGGGATTTGCCACAGCCGCCCGGGCGATGGAGATCAGCTGGCGCTGCCCCTGGGAGAGATTTGCGCCGTTGCCGGTGATCATGGTGTTGTAGCCCTCCGGTAGACGCAGGATGAAGTCATCCGCGTTGGCCAGCTTCGCGGCCTGGCGGACCTGCTCATCCGTGGCTTCCAGCTTGCCGTAGCGGATGTTTTCCATGATGGTGCCGGTGAACAGGTTGGTGTCCTGGAGCACCATGCCCAGGGAATGGCGCAGATCCGGCTTGCGGATCTTGTTGATGTTGATGCCGTCGTAGCGGATCTTGCCGTCGGCCAGGTCGTAGAACCGGTTGATCAGGTTGGTGATCGTGGTCTTTCCGGCGCCGGTAGAGCCCACAAAGGCCACCTTCTGGCCCGGCTCGGCGTACAGGGAAATATTGTGCAGTACGATCTTATCCGGCACATAACCAAAATCCACGTCGAAGAACCGCACGTCGCCGTTCATCTTCGCGTAGGTGAGGGTCCCGTCCTCGTGAGGATGCTTCCAGGCCCACATACCGGTGTATTCTTTGCATTCCTCGATCTCGCCGCTGTCGTTGTATTTTGCCCGGACCAGAGTCACGTAACCGTTGTCGGCCTCCGGCTCCTCATCCATGAGACGGAAGATACGGCTGGCTCCGGCGAGGGCCATGATGATGGCGTTGAGCTGCTGCGAGATCTGGTTGATGGGCATGGAAAAGCTCTTGGAAAGCTGCAGGAAAGAGGCGATCGTGCCAAGGGTCAGGGAGGACACGCCGCAGAGCGCCAGTGTGCCGCCCGCAATGGCGATAAGAGCATACTGCAGATTGCCCAGGTTCATGGAGATCGGCCCCAGGATATTAGCGAATTTGTTCGCCTCATAGGCATTCCCATTCAGCTCGTCATTGAGACGGTCAAAATCCTTCTTGATGGTTTCCTCGTGGCAGAAAACCTTAATGACCTTCTGGCCGTTGATCATTTCTTCAATATAACCGTTTACATTCCCCAGAGAATGCTGCTGCTTCAGAAAATATACGCCGCTCTTTCCGGTCACCTTTTTCGAGATAAACAGGATACAGAACACGCAGATCATCGTAACGATGGTGAGCTGCCAGCTTGTGATCACCATGGCGCAGAATACGGAGACGATGGTAAACAGCGCGGAGAGGGACTGCGGGATGCTCTGGGTGATCATCTGGCGCAGCGTGTCGGTATCGTTGGTGTAGCAGCTCATAATATCGCCGGTGGCGTGCGTATCAAAGTAACTGATCGGAAGGGTCTGCATATGGGAAAACATATCGTCGCGGATCTCCCGCAGCACACTCTGACCGATGACCGCCATGGTCCGGTTGTAAAACAGTCCCGCCAGCACGCCGATCAGGTAGATGACCGCCATCCGAAGCAGAGCGTTCAGAAGCTTTGTGAATACCGGCGCGGAGGAGAGCAGCAGCGGCGTAATGTAATCGTCGATCAGCGTCTTCAAAAACATGGAACCCGCCACACCGGCCAGAGAGCTGGCAAGAATACAGGCGATCACAAAGAGAAAACGGAATTTATGGCGTTTCAGGATATAGCCCAGCAGACGCTTGATCGTTTTGCCGTCCGGCTTTTGTATGGCGGGCATAGCCGGAGTACCCGGGCTGCCTGCGGAAGCTGTCTTTTCCTTGGAATCAGTTTTGCTCATTCTCATCGCCTCCTTTCAGCTGCGAATGATATACTTCCTGATAAATGTTGCTGGTCCTCATCAGCTCGTCGTGGGTACCCACGGCTGTGATGGTGCCCCCGTCGAGGACGAGGATACGGTCGGCATCCTGCACCGAGGCGATCCGCTGTGCGATGATCAGCTTCGTCGTGTCCGGGATTTCTTCGTGGAGCGCCTTGCGGATCAGGGCGTCCGTCTTAGTATCCACGGCGCTGGTGGAGTCGTCCAGAATCAGGATTTTAGGCTTTTTCAGAAGCGCCCGGGCAATACACAGACGCTGGCGCTGCCCGCCTGAGACGTTTGTACCTCCCTGCTCGATCATGGTGTCGTACCCGTCCGGGAAGGCCCGTATAAACTCGTCGGCCTGGGCCAGCTTACAGGCGCGTATCAGTTCCTCGTCGGAGGCGTTTTCATTGCCCCAGCGGAGATTATCTTTGATGGTGCCGGAGAACAGGACGTTTTTCTGCAGCACCACGGACACCTGGTTGCGCAGGGTCTCAATATCGTAGGCGCGCACGTCCTGGCCGCCCACGAGCACGCGTCCCTCAGTGGCGTCATACAGGCGGGGAATGAGCTGCACCAGCGTGGATTTGGAGGAGCCGGTGCCGCCGATGATGCCGATGGTCTCTCCGGAACGGATCGAGAGATCAATGTTGGAAAGACTGTCGCGCTCTGCTTCTCTGGAATAGCGGAAGCTGACGTGTTCAAATTCGATGCTTCCGTCCGGTACCATATAAAGCGGGTTTTCCGGATTGGCCAGCGTGGGCTCCTCCGTCAGCACCTCCGAGATACGCTGGCCGGACGTCCGGGCCATCGTGGTCATAACGAAGATCATGGAGAGCATCATAAGGCTCGACAGAATCTGCATGGCGTAGGTCAGAAGGCTCATAAGCTGTCCGGTGGTCAGCGCGGTCTCGTTTGAGCTTACGATGATACGGGCGCCAAACCAGGAGATGAGCAGCATTGCGGTGTAGGAGCAGGTCTGCATCATGGGCATATTGAAGGCCAGCAGCTTTTCCGCCCGGACAAAGTTTTCGTAGATCGTACCGGAGACCTCGTCGAATTTTCTGACCTCATAATCCTCCCGGACAAAGCTCTTTACCACGCGGATGCCGTGGAGATTCTCCTGCACCACATTGTTCAGGTGGTCGTAGGTCCGGAACACCCGTTCAAAGATGGGGTGTGCGTGTGTGGCGATGAAAAGCAGGCCGAACGCCAGCAGCGGGATCATGAACAGGAAAATCAATGAAAGCCGGGCATGAATCGTGAAAGCCATGATCAGGGAAAAGATCAGGATCAGCGGCGAGCGCACCGTGACACGGATGATCATCTGATAGGCGTTCTGCAGGTTTGTCACATCCGTCGTGAGCCGGGTCACAATGCTGGACGTGGAGAACCGGTCAATATTTTCAAAAGAAAAACGCTGTACATTGTAAAACATATCATGCCGCAGATTGCGGGCAAAGCCTGCGGATGCCCTGGCGGCATATTTGCCGGACAAAGCCCCGGCGGCAAGAGAGATGATACAGCACAGAACCAGCAAAAGCCCGGTGCGCCATATGTAGTGCAGATCCCCCGCGTCGATGCCGTAATCGATCAGGTTTGCCATCAGCAGCGGTACGATCACCTCAAGCAGAACTTCACCTGAAACAAAAACAGGGGCCAGAATGGAATCCCGCTTATATTCGCGGATACTGGCAGCAAGTCGTTTAATCATGGTTACCTCCTTTGATATTCTCTCTTATGATACCCATAATATGAAAGAACTGATCAATTTCTTCCGAAGAGAGATTCCGGGCGAGCGTCTGCTCCATATGCCGGATCTCGCAGCCGGTGCGGTCAAGGATCTCCCTGGCCCGGTCCGTCAGGGTGATCTTCTTGAGCCTGGCATCCTCCGGGACGGAGGTGCGCCGGATCAGTCCTTTTTTTTCCATCAGATGCAGGGTAGAAGAAATGGTAGAGCGCCGTATCCCGAATTCCGCCTCCAGATCCTTTTGAAATATGTCTGCGTCCTCATTTTGATACAGAAAACGGAGAATGTTTGTCTGGACTCTCGTGGCATGGTCGATGCCATACTGGGCCAGGCGGGCGTCCATATGCCGCTTGATCTCATGCGACAGATTGTTGATCTCAAAGCTGATCTCATGCGGCGGGTCGGTGCACGCACGGTTTATCATAAAGGGCCTCCTTCCTGAAAGAAATCCCCGTGGAACAGCGGGGGATGATTTGTACAGAATCTTTTGGACAAGATATAAGGGGACGAAAAGTCAGAACCCAAACTGTTCGCACCCAAACAATCCATACCATGCCATGATACTACGCAATAATATCGGATGTCAAGAGTGAATTGAAAAGAGTAGAGAAAGGCGGCATTTCTAAAATATCGGCATATAGTGATTATGACTTAGTTTTATCACAGATAGTGAGAGCATACTACTTGTCATCCGATGAAAAAATCAGGACAGAAGTTCCGTTTGATAAAATTTCATTGAAAAAATTATCAAATTCTATATGCAGCAATGGGTCATTTCGGATATAGGAATTGCTACAGATTAAAACCTTGGGGTTTTGACTTGCAAGCCTGTTCAGGAATGCCCGGTAAAGCAGACGGATATCGATACGCTTTTCAGGGGCAAGTAGCAGCTCGGTATCTGTTATTCCAAGAAGATTCTTGGCTTGATTGGTCAGGTATTTTATAACATTGTGAGGAATCAGTCCAAGCCGCTTATATTGGAACAAATATATATTATCCAAAAGAGAAAGGTTATGAAACAGGTAGGATGTAATTGCATCCATATACAGGAAATAAATGCCCAATTTCGCGCAGGATGTGTAATTCGGTTTTTTTATGGGGACACCATGAAATGAAATTTCGCCTCCGGTCGATGGGGTTTTCCCTGAGAGAATTCCCATAATATTTTCTATTTCAGCTGTACTTAAATTGAAAACCTCTGTAATTTGCCCATTGTAGGAACAAACATTTAAAGAAGAAACATTTTTACCGGTTAGATTTCTGATTTCAAAAATGGGTATGGATGAACTGGCTGTAGCAGGAGGAATGTACTTATGTTGAGGAATATTTATGTGAAATAATTCTGCATCAGTGTATGATCCAAAATCTTCCTGTGTAAGCTGCTTGATCAAAATGCCATCATATAAATATAAAATACGATCGCAAATGGGTGATAACAGTTCTGAACTATTTGCGGTTATGATAAATGACATACCTCTTTTTTGCAGTTTTTTTACCAGATTATAAAAATCTTGCTTCTCCTGCCAAGAGTAGTTTCCAAGTATTTCATCGATTAAGACAATTTTTTTTCCTAGAATATATGCACGTATTAATTCGATTAGGTGCTTTTGTGAAGAGGAAAGCTGGCAGACTTTCATTGTTTGAATTAATGGTATTTGCAACTCATCGAAAATTGCATTTGTTTTTTTATTGATATAACTGGAATTCAGAAAAAAACCACGATGTATGCGGGGAATCGTAATAAACAGATTCTCTGCAATAGTCATTTGCGGTATAAGAGAGGAGCTTTGTTTAATAATTATAATATCAGATTTCGTTTGTGATAAAATCTGGTTGTTGATGAAAATCGTTCCGGAATCAGCGGTTCTTTCATTTAGAAGCAGATGGAAGATTGTGGTCTTTCCAGAATTGAGAGAACCGACAATCCCTAATATTTCTGATTTCATTAAACTGAAACTGACAGCATTAAGGACTTGAATACTGTGAAATGAAGCGGAAACTTTATCAAATCGTAGAATTTCATGTTTACGGCTGTATTTATTCATAAGCATCATTCCTCACAAAATGGTAAGCGTATATAGATATCCGTACCAATACCAACGACACTGCATATCTGCAAACCATATTGTTCTCCAAAAATAAGTTTGATTCTTTGGCAAACATTATTAAGAGCGATTCCATGTGGATTTGCGTCTGTCTTGTCTTTTACATCTGGCTTCTGCGGTAAATCTAATTGTCTTTGAAGTTTCTTTAATTGTTGCGGTGGAATGCCAATACCGTTATCACTGCATATAATGGTTAAAGTATTTTCTGAGGCCTCAAGCCGGATTGTTATGGTGCAGGGTTTATCCAAAACATTAGAAAAACCATGAACAATTGAATTCTCGACAATTGGTTGAAGCGTAAATTTAGGAATTGCAGTATTCAAGATACTTAGATCATCTGAATCATAGTCTAATATTAAAGTATAACGGTTCCCAAAACGAAAATGCTGAATAAAAAAGTAATCTTTAATATTCTGAATCTCATTTGATACGCAGACAAAATCATCACAGCTTTGTACATTATAGTGGAAATACTGAGACAGAGCTTTCAAGGCATCTGCAATTTCAGCAGAATTCTCTATAAGGGCCTGTCCGCGAATGCTGTCCAGTGTATTATAGAGAAAATGAGGCTGAATTTGATGCTTCAGCATTTCTACATCCATTTGTTTTCGCAATAAATCTATATAGTATTCCTGAAAAATATTTTGTTTTATGGCTGTTTCTGCGCTATCGCAGACATTGGTAATTTCGGAAGCTTTATGGATATTTTTTAGCTCCTGCAATACTGAGTTCTCTCCGCATTGAAAGATGGATATGGTTGAAAAAAGGTGATTTATAGCGGATAGGGGAGCCAAAATGGGTTGTAAAGCAAAATAGAAAAGCAGCCCGAGTAATATACAAACAGTAATACACAGGAAAAGAAAAAGTCTGAATGGCAGGCCAAGATGACCCAGCAAAAAACAGCTTAGCACACAAATAATAATGTATATGGGCAATATAAAAAAAAGGAGCCGCTTATTCAAAAACATATCATCACCTATAGTATAATTTTCGATATTCGGATGGGGTTAAGCCTATTTCCTTGCGGAATAATTTGCTAAAATATCTTTGGTCATCATAGCCAATCGCATTTGTTATCTCACCGATTGTCATGTCTGAGGACTCCAACAAATGTTTGGCTATTGAAAGCCTGTAATTGGTTACAAAATCTATAAAATTTTGCCCCGTGGTTTTTTTAAATAAATTGGAAAAATAAGCAGAACTAAGTCCTACATGGGTAGCAACCGTCTCTAGTTTCACATCTTCATTAAAATGTTGAGAAACATAGGCTTTTGCTTTATAAACAGGTTTTCGGATATGTTCCTGTTCCTCATCCTGCAGCTTTCTCATTTGCGCAGTAATATTGTCACAGACAGTGGAAAAAAGCGAACTGAAGGAATAAGCGTTGTGCATATCATATTCAATAGTTCTTTTAAAATATTCGGCAGCATTTTCCGAAGTCTGACCAGGCAGTAAAGTCTCAGAGGATATTTCAACAATTTCTTTTAAAACATCATAAACCTCATGGGGGGCATTAGAAGCGCAATTGGACTTTAATGTATTCATGAAGGAAAGAAAAAGGGTTTCATCACGGGAAGTAAAAGCCCGCTGTAAAGTCTGGATGTCTTTATGTGAAAGTATCACAGCAGAAGAGGGATTTTCACATAGACAGTTATTCCAAAGAATAACAGAGCCCTTTTTTCCTAAAAGGCGTTGCCGGATGCTATTTAAAGCTTCCGTACATTTGTCAGGAAGAGACTGTATTTTTGAAGATTCATCACTCACACCCAAAGTGACAGTTATAGAGAAAGCTTCAAATTGTTCATTAATTCGTTTCATAAGATTTTCCAATTTGCCAAGTATGGCATTGGAGTTTTCTGATGCATAGTTAATGCATACAACAACATCCATCATTTTGTATTGTATATGCGCAATACTATAACAAAGTAATCCAATACTCTCATTTAGAAAAGCAATGATTTTTTTTTGGATGGAAGAAATGCTGTTTTCTGTCTCTTTGGGGATATCTGTATCGCACTTAAAATAGAGAATGCGGTACATTCCGGAGCGGAAGTCTACATGGAATAATTGGTTAGCTTCCTGTATACTCAAATGCCTGATTGTGTCAGGCTCGTACAAAATATGTGACATGAAGCTGCTTTTGGCAATTCCCAGATGAAGTTTCTGAGACTGCTTTTTTTCGAGCAGAATTTCAGAAACAATACGTTGCAGCGCCTCGTTAATTAAAGCCTCATCAATAGGTTTAAGGAGATAATCACTGACGCCGAATTTTAAGGCACTTCTTGCATATTCAAATTCACGGTATCCGCTGATAATTATAAAATGACAGACTATACCGGATTGAAGAGTTTCACGAATCACGTCTATACCATTTATGCCGGGCATATTAATGTCCAGAATCACGATATCGGGAGCCAAGCTTTTTATAGATTTCAACAATGAAGTTCCATCTGTAAATTCTCCAGCAGGATGTAATTGAAGTTCATCCCAATGAATACTTTTTTTTATTAAAAAACATATTTTCGGTTCGTCATCCGCAATAAAAACTTTTAACATTTCAAGCATCACTTCCTTTGTTATACTGTATATGGTTGAAGGTTTTTCTTCCTACGTTTATTTCTAATATATCTTTTCTGGTTTGTTCTCCCAGTAACACAGTCTATTTACCGGGGTTCCGTTATAGAGTAATTTTACTACTATTATATGCAAAGAGGATTTTTATATGATTTGTGCGGATTATTACTTTCCGGCCTGTTTTCCATGCTATCCTTATTTAAAATTTCATTTATTACCATTATGACTATATTAATATCTCACAGATTTGATAAAAAATAAAGGGTATTTGATAAACATAGAAAAATAATGCACAAAAACTAAAGAATGAAGAATTTACAGGGAATATCTGCTTTGTTAAACTTATTACTGTAAGAAAACAAAAGAATATCTGAGTAGAATAACATTGATTAGCAAAAAGGAGGAAACGAAATGAAGATGAGAGAAATGAAAAGGTTATTGGCGATATGGCTTGGTTTTTCTTTATTGTTGGCTTTAAATGTGCCTGTAATCGGAGCTGCTGATGAGAATACATCAACAGAAAAAGTAGTAGATACAGAAGAAGCGATAGCTATTGTTCAATCCGCTTTGGAAGAAGGAACCACATTGAAAATGGCCTGGGTTACACCCGAAGTCAATTCAAATACATCTGCAGCATTGGCTGTCAGCCTGGATAAAATAGCGTCAGAATATGGGATTGAGTATTCGACATCCTGCTATGACTCGGTTGCTACAACTGGTGTTTCTCAGATAGAAAATCTTGTGGAAAGCGGAGTTCAGATGATTCTTTTGACTCCAAGCGGAACCGGAGAGGAATTTAAAGATGTTGTAAAGTATGCTACAGATGCAGGGTGCTATGTTATGTGCCATGACACGGAAGTGGAAGGGGCAAATTCCAACTATCTTGTAAATAATTTTGATTTGGGTTACGCGATGGGAACTGCAGCTGCCCAGTGGATAGATGAGAAGTTTGACGGTGTGTGTGAGTATGCTGTCTTGGGTGCACCTGCATATATTACAATGGTAGAACGCGCCAATGGTTTTACAAGTGCAGTAGAAGAACTTGCGCCGGATGCGGAATGTGTTTCTGATGGTCTTAGCGCTATTTCCACAGCGGAAGGAATGGAAATGACAGAGAATATTCTGCAGGCACATCCGGATGTTAAAGCAATGTTTGTAATTGGTGATGGTATTGCAATGGGAGCGATGGAAGCTGTGCAGGCATCTGGAATCAATACAGAGGATTTTGGCATTTTTAGTGCAGATGCAACAAAAGAGGCCTGTCAGGTTATTCAGTCAGGAGGTGTTATACGGACATCCGTTTCTCTTGGATCGTTTGATGAAATGGCTCGCATTGAAATTGGAACTTTATTAAAACTCTATGCGGGAGAGGAAGTAGATTACTATATTTATAAGGCAACCGAGCCAATAAATTCTGAAAATGTAGATGCATACATGGCACAGATGTACGGATAATCAGGAGAATTTTAATTAATAAAGGAGCTTCGCACTAATTACTTAGTGCGACAGGCCCTTTAAAAATTCAGGGAGAAAAGAATGAAATATAAAAACTGTCGGGTGGCTAAATTAATTGCACCTGAAAAAATGATTGTTGCCAGGGAGGACTTATACGAATGTCAGAGACTGAAGAAGGATGAAGTTGTAATAAGGGTACAATATGTAGGAATTTGCGGCTCTGACATTCATTTTTTTTCAGCGGATAAATGTGAACGGCTTCCATACCCTATTGAACTTGGGCATGAATGTGCAGGAATTGTAGAAGCTGTAGGAGAGGATGTAAAACATCTTCAGGTGGGTGACCGCGTAGCTGTAGAACCGGGAAAAGAATGCGGTAAATGTAAATATTGCAAAGCAGGTAAATATAATCTTTGTACAGAGATGGATTTTATGGCATCTCCGCCAGCTTTCCATGGAGCATGTAAGGAGTACGTAAAGCATCCTGCTAATCGGTGTTTTCGACTTCCGGACCAGATTTCCTCTATGGAAGGTGCATTATTAGAACCTATGTCGGTAGGATTTTATGCGGCAGAAAGAGGGAGGATAGCGCCCAATGAAAAGGTACTGGTTGTTGGCGCGGGATGTATCGGGTTGATGGCTCTTATGGGATGTATAAGTGCCGGTGCGTCAGAAGTATATATTGCAGATATCCTACCTAACAGATTGGAAATAGCAAAAGAACTTGGCGCCGCACGGATTATAGACTTAAGGAATGAGAATGCTTTAAATGATTTGGAAGTAGATGCAGTGATTGAATGTTCAGGGGCTGCACAAGCAATAGAAACGTCACTAAAGGTTTTGAACTCCGGCGGACGTTTGGTAATGGTTGGCTGTTCTTTGAAGCCGGTTCCTGTAGAATTCGCACAATTCTGTGTAAAGGAGATTGAGATTATTCCAATTTACCGATATCGGAATATGTATCCAAAACTGATAAAATTACTGGAAACGAAAGAAATTGATTTAGGCGTGTTAGTTAGCGGAATTTATTCTTTAGAGGATGTTCAGCAGGCTTTTCATGATGCATATGCAAAGAAGGATGTGGTAATAAAAAATATAGTACGGATTGCAAAGTAGTTTTTGTTTAAAGTTGTGCGGAAAGGTTGGGATAAAATGTCTGATAACAATATTGTACTGGCGTTGAAAAATATTATAAAGACCTATCCTGGAGTAAAAGCATTAAATAATGTTTCATTGGAGCTTCGGCAGGGGGAAGTCCATGCATTGGTTGGAGAAAATGGAGCAGGAAAATCTACACTGATTAAAGTGTGTTCCGGTGCTATTGAACCGGACAGCGGTGAAATTGTGGTTTCTGGAAAAGAGTACGTAAGCCTGAATCCGCGTTTGTCTAAAGAAGCCGGAATCGGAGTCATCTATCAGGAACTTTGTTTGGTGGATACCTTGAGTGTGGCTGAAAATATCTTTATGGGAATAAAACTGAAAGAGGGGTTTTTTATTGACCGTGAAGAAATGAATCGCGGTGCGACCGAAATATTTAAACGCCTTCAGATATCCTTGGATCCGGAAGCAATTGTGAGGGATATATCTGTTGGATATCAACAGATTGTAGCCATTGCAAAAGCAATTGCACTTGATGCCAAAATTCTGATAATGGATGAACCTTCGGCCCCATTGACAGATTATGAGGTAGAGGCAATGTTTGGTATTGTAGATACTTTAAAGACAAATGGAGTAAGTATTATTTATATTTCTCACAGATTACCGGAAATTTTCCGCTTATCGGATCGCGTTACAGTATTGCGGGACGGAGAAAAAATTGCGACATTGAATACTGGGGAAACGAATACGGAAGAGCTGATACGGCTGATGATTGGGCGGGAAATGCATGAAATATATCCGGAATATAAAGAGAAAAGCAGGAATGAAGCGTTGCTGGAGTTAAGACATCTCTCCGGAAATGGAATAAAAGATATATCACTGACCGTATATCGTGGAGAAATATTTGGTTTAGCCGGTCTGATTGGCGCTGGACGAACAGAATTAGCTGAAATGTTATTTGGCATTGAAGAACCCAGTGGAGGGGAAATGTATTTTAAGGGAACAAAATATCATCCTGACAGCCCATCTGTAGCAATTCGGGCAGGTATTGCGTTGATGACGGAGGATAGAAAACGCCAGGGTTTGATTATGAAAGCATCAATCCGCGAAAATGCTTCTCTTTCTGTGTTAAAAAAAGTCAGTAGGATGGGGCTTGTTTCCAAAACAAGAGAGTTGGAAGTCGTTAATAATTATGTGAAGAGTATTCGTATTAAAACTCCCTCTGTCGAGCAGATTGTCAATAATTTAAGCGGAGGAAATCAGCAGAAAGTAGTGTTAGCAAAATGGTTGGCTGCCAATCCAGATCTGATAATTTTTGATGAACCGACCCGCGGAATTGATGTAGGGGCCAAACGAGAAATCTATAACCTGATGAATGAATTGATTGAAAACGGAAAGACCATAATTATGATTTCTTCCGAAATGGAGGAATTGATAGGAATGGCGGATCGAATCGCAGTTCTATATGAGGGAAAGAAAACGGGTGAACTAGAGAGAGAACAATTTTCACAAAAAAGAATAATGGCGTATGCATCAGGCTTGGCTACGGGCATTGATTAAGGGAGGAAGATAGAAACATGATGAATAATGTCAATAAAATTTTGAAAAAGTATGCGATGTATTTTGTTTTGCTGCTATTATGCTTTTTCTTTGCGGCAACCTCCGATGTATTTTTACGTCCCAGTAATATTATGAATCTGATTCGTCAGTCGTCAATGGCGGGTATTGGCGCAGTTGGCGTTATGTTTGTTGTCTTAACAGGCGGAATTGATCTGTCTATTGGGGCCTCAATATCTCTGCAGAATATTTTGGTTGCAAAACTGATGGTTGATTTGAATGTGAATCCAGTAGTGGCAGTTATTTTAGGGATTCTTTTTATCACGCTTACATGTACGCTTAACGGTTTTATTGTAACCAAATTTAAGATTCCTGCGATGATTGTAACATTGGCCTTTATGAGTGTTTATGAAGGACTTGCGTACATTGTCTCGAAAGGTCTGCCAGTATACGGATTTACTGAAAAATTCAGAATATTGGGTCAAGGTTATATTTGGATTATTCCTATACCAATTATTATCATGATTATTACATTTGCTATCGGGTATGTATTGCTTAATCACTCCTACTTTGGAAGATATATCTATGCTGTTGGTGGTAATGAGGAAGCTGCAAGGCTTTCCGGCCTGAGTGTTGATACGATTAAAATTGCGGCGTATTCAATATGCGGGTTTTTTGTGGGAATTGCCGGTATGGTAATGCTTTCACGCGTTAATTCCGGGCAATGTAATGCCGGCTCAGGATATGAATTTGATGCATTGATTGGAGTATTTCTTGGCGGGGTAAGTGTTAGCGGCGGCGAAGGAAAGCTGGTGAACGTTCTTGCAGGTGTTCTGGTTCTGGCTGTGTTAAGTAATGGTATGACATTACTGAATGTTGGTTCTTACGCTCAGACAGTTGCAAAAGGGTTTGTGTTACTTTTTGCAGTTGGATTTGATTGTATTCAGCACAACAGGAAAAATGTTGCTGATTATTAACGTATATGAAAAGATTATGTGTTTTTGATATTCAACGTTATGCATTGCATGATGGACCGGGAATCCGTACAACGGTTTTTTTAAAGGGATGTCCTTTGGATTGTATTTGGTGTCACAATCCTGAATCGAAATCTACAATGCCACAGTTAGGATATCTAATGAAAAACTGTATATATTGCGGCACATGTGAGGAAACCTGCAGTCGGAATGTACATAAGGTAAGAGATTCCTTACATGAGGTTCTGTTTGAAAAGTGTGTTCAGTGCGGAGACTGTGTTGCTTCCTGTAATACCAATGCTCTTAAGATTTTTGGAGAATTCTGGAACGTAGAAGATTTAATGGGAATTGTGCTAAAGGACACTATGTTTTTCGAGAAGAGCGGCGGCGGGCTGACTGTTTCAGGCGGGGAACCGATGATGCAGTTTGAGCCTCTTTTAGAACTTCTTCAGGAAGCAAAGAAAAAAAATCTTCATGTTTGTCTCGATACAAGTGGTTTTGCTCCAACAGAATATTTCGAAAGAATCCTGCCCTTTGTAAATATATTTCTTTATGATTATAAGGCAACGTCTGAAAAAAAACATCGGGAATACACAGGGGTGGGGAACAAGATTATTTTGCGTAATTTAAAGTATTTATGTGAACATGGAGCAGAGGTTTTCCTTCGTTGTCCGATTATACCCGGCTTAAATGATGATGAGGAACATTTGCAGGCGATTGCTGACCTTTCCAGGCGTTATTTAAGTATCAAAGAGGTAAATCTCATGCCATACCATGACATGGCCAAAGGAAAAGCTGCGCAAATTGGACAGGTGTACGCTTTAAAAACTCTTAAGACCATGGACAGACGAGATAAGGAGCGTCTATTTAAGAAACTAAGGGAAATGGGATGCCAGCGGCTTCATGAGAGCTGATATTGTAGTAGAAAGGAGAAAGAATATGTTTATTGATGAACGTTATAAATCGCGGACAGTAGAAGTATATGGAGATAACGAAACAATTTACAATGATAAATCAAGGTTAAGCTTCGGTGAACTTTTGGATTATATGGAAGAGTTTACAAAAGTGTATTGCGCTTATGAATATGCCCCAATTGCGATCCGTGAGGGAGAAATTTTTAAAGTACAGTATCCGGCAATGGCGCTTTCTGTTTTACCAGGTGATTTATTCTGCGGCCGTATGGATGTATTCCCCTTAGGATTGGGACACCAGTATACGAACAGTGAATGGGGATATGTTTACCGTGATGACTGGTTTCAAAAACAGTATGAGGATCCGGAAATCTCTGAAGAATCAAAATGCAGGCTGCGGAAGATAGGGGAATTTTGGAAAGCACGGAATACGATCCGAAAAACGGAAGATCTCCGCAATCCTGAAGATTATAAATATGTGCATAATGTAGTAGAGAACGGAATGCCAAATGAATGGATGCCTTTATCAGTTAGTGTAGATGCCTATCGGGTAGCCGGAATTTATCTTGATTATGAAAAACTGATGAGTCTGGGTCTGCCCGGGCTGATTGAAGAGGTAAAGTTTTGCAGATGTGGTTGTGAACTGAAAGACGATTCATTCTATACAGGAGTTTTGGAGTCTCTGAAAGCAGTTGTCAATACACTTTTATGGTACGCAGCACACACAAAGGAACTGGCTGACGGGATATTGGAGGAAGACAGAAAAAGGGAACTTTTGGAAATGTCCAGAATCTGCAGCAAATTGGTACATGAAAAACCAGATTCTTTCCGTGAAGCAATTCAGCTCATGGTTATTTATACCAGTATATCTGGGGCTAGAGAATGGGGAAGAATGGATGATTTTCTGGGAGAATTTTATACAAGAGATTTAGAGAAAGGGGTGATTAATGAAGAAGAAGCTATTCGCCTGCTGACATCCGTGTGGAGACTTATTATTGCAAGAGAATTTATAACTGATGACAGGGTAGTAATTGGAGGCAGAGGAAGACTTCATGAAAAAAGCGCAGATCAATTAGCACTTGTTATTATGGAAACAAGTCGCCGTGTGAAAGACATTGTGCCGCAATTAACCCTGCGGTTTTATAAAGGACAGAACCCGGCGCTATATGAAAAAGCTCTTGATTGTATTGCAGAAGGGACTACTTATCCCATCCTGTATAATGATGATGTGATAATACCGGGAGTTATGAATGTATTTGGGGTAAATGAAAAAGAGGCTGAGGACTGGCTGCCTTTTGGCTGTGGGGAGATGGTCATCAATCATCGAAGAATCAATAGCCCAAATGAGGGACTTAATCTTGCCAATATTTTACTGGCTGTCATGTTTAATGGAAAAGAACCTTTAAGGGGATGGCAGCTTGCACCGGATTACGGGAATCTGTCGGATTATAAGACTTTTGAAGATTTGTTTGATGCTTACGCACGCAGTGTTGATGTACTGCTTAACGTAGGGGCAAAATCAGAGGGAACCGGATACCGAAATTTGGCTAAGGATATGAGCATGAATCTGGTATCTGCGTTATATGATGATTGCCTGAGACTGGGAAAAGGCGTTCTAAATGGTGGAGCAGCTGCATTGGATGGTAATTCGGAAATTTATGGGCTTGTAACAACAAGCGATTCTCTTTATGCAATTAAGAAACTGGTTTATGAAGAAAAAGTCATCAGTGCAGAGACAATGATGGCTGCCATAAAAGCTAATTTTGCAGGCTATGAAAAGGAACGCGCGTTGATGCTCAAAGTGGCAAAGTTCGGCAATGATATTAAGGAAGTAGATGATATGATGGCTAAGGTACATGAGCAGGTGTGTATCTGCGGAATGTCAATTTCCGGAAAATATGGACTGAGCCGTCATGCAGTTGTTAATATTAACAATAAATATAATACTTATCTTGGCCGCGGAACAGGTGCCACACCTGATGGCCGTCTCGCACATGATTCATTAAGCAATGCAAATAATCCTACAGCCGGTATGGATCAGAATGGGATGACAGCGTTTATAAAGTCTTTGTTGCGTGCAAGAACGGATCTGCATGCCGGGGTAGTGCAAAATATGAAATTCAGTAAAGAAGTGTTTAATGAGCTTAGGAATACGGTTGCAGTACCAATGCTTGATGCGTATTTCAGTAATGGCGGAGCACAGGCGATGATTACGGTACTGGGTAAAGAGGATTTGGAAGCTGCACGGGAGCATCCGGAACGATATCCTAATCTTTTGGTTCGTGTAGGAGGATTCAGCGCTAGGTATATTGAATTGGATGATGATGTACAAATTGATATTCTGAATCGAACACTTTATTAGGGAATATGTAGTGATCTCACATTTGAAATAACATGGATTTACCCATATAATCCATGTTGAACAAAAAAACGAGGATTGTGGGGATTACCACATACAAAGGAGGCCGCTATGTATAGAATACTAAAAATCGGTATTTCCCTTTGCATTGTCCGCTGACAGCTTCAATGAGTCCTTCATGAATAGGCTGGATAAAGAGGGAGTTACAGAAATAAGGCAGCTGTTTTTTCAAAAGAAATCCAGCCCTGCGCCAGCCAGATGGTTTTGTATAGTTTGTACAGAAAATGATGTGAAAATTGCACAAAAACCAAATTGAAATTTTGTGAACTTTGTGCACACTTATTTTGAAAGGTGTGCTATTATAATCCACGTAAACCCCCCAATACATTATATAGTTTTTGCTACACCCCAATTAGAGAAATACCTTCTCCAAAAAAGGCAGCCAGGCGGCTGCCTTTTTTCGTGGAGTTATCTGCAAATCTGAGGCCCGGCTATACTTATGTGGCTGAACGTGATATAATAAATCTGTTATAAATGGAATGGATTTTCTGTTTTATAAGATTTTGCGGAGGGAGAAAAATGACAGAAAACAAAAATGATTTTACCCAGGGAAGCATTGCGGGCAAGCTGCTGAAATTTATGATTCCCGTTCTGGGCGCGTTGATTTTGCAGGCGATGTACGGGGCGGTAGACATTCTGGTGGTGGGATGGTTCGGAACCACCGCAGGCATTTCCGGTGTGTCCACCGGAAGCAGTATTGTGAACCTGATCACCTTTACCATTACCGGACTTTCCATGGGCGTGACGATCCTCATGGGACAATACCTGGGGGAGCGCAAGCCGGAGAAGGTGGGGCAGGTGGTCGGCGGCGCTATTTTCCTGTTTGCCGTCATGGCGGTTATTCTGGCGGCGTTGATGCTGATCTTTGCAAGACCTCTGGCGGTTCTGATGCAGGCGCCCGAGGAGGCCCTGGATCTGACGGTACAGTACGTCCGCATCTGCGGCGGCGGGATTATCTTTATCATTGCCTATAACGTGATCAGCAGCGTGTCCAGGGGCATCGGCGACTCCAGAATGCCTCTGGTTTTTGTGGGAATTGCCTGTGTGGTCAATATTTTCGCGGATCTGCTGTTTATCGCGGTTTTCCACTGGAACGTGGTGGGCGCTGCTCTGGCCACGGTGATGGCCCAGGCAGTCAGCGTGATCCTGTCCGTTCTGATTATTCTCAGGAGAGCGCAGCCCTTCGTTATGAAGTGGAAGTACATCCGTCCCGGCAGGGAAGTGGCAAATTTTGTCCGGGTAGGCTCGCCCATTGCTTTCCAGGAGATTCTGACGCAGTTATCCTTTCTGGCGCTGTGCGCGTTTATCAACAGACTGGGGCTGGATGCTTCCTCCGGCTACGGGGTGGCGAACAAGATCGTCAACTTTATTATGCTGGTGCCCGGTTCGCTGATGCAGTCCATGGCGTCCTTTGTGGCGCAGAATGTGGGTGCGGGTCAGGAAGAGCGCGCCCGGAAGGCGATGGTGACCGGTATGCTTGTCGGCGGGGGCATTGGCATATTTATCGCGTTGTTTTCCTTCTTCCGGGGCGATCTGCTGGCAATGATTTTCTCTGGCGACGCGGCAGTGATCGCCCGGGCGGCGGAATACCTGAAAGGCTTTGCGCCGGAGGCGATCGTCACGGCGGTGCTGTTCAGTTTTGTGGGATATTACAACGGACATCAGCGTACCCTGTTCGTTATGGCCCAGGGACTGGCCCAGACCTTTATCGTCCGGCTGCCCATGTCCTATTTTATGAGTATCCGGCCCAACGCCAGCCTTACCATGATCGGACTGGCCGCGCCCTGTGCGACGGCATTCGGTATCCTGATCAATACCGCCTACTTCTTCATGCTGAACCGGAAGAAGAAGGCTTAAATATGGCCGGAGGGATGGAACGCGTTGTCAGATATTTGCGGAAACGAAATCTCCCCGAAGAGTTGACATCCGATTGGCGCTTTGCTAGAATAACCATGGTTAGTAAAATCTAATCACGCGTGAATAAATCAGGCAGGGTCCTCACAGAAAATGAGAGGACAGGGAATTCTCATTTTCGGCCGGAAGAGTGATGGCTTCCGGCGAGGATGTTCTCCTGAAAAAGTGAAAGGAGTCTTTTAGAATGAATTTTTTGGAAATCGAAAAAGTAATTGGAAGAGAAATTATGGATTCCAGAGGGAATCCCACAGTAGAGGCCGAAGTGACCCTGGCAGACGGCACAGTGGGAAGGGGCGCGGCGCCCAGCGGAGCATCCACAGGTGAGTTCGAGGCGCTGGAGCTTCGGGATGGCGACAAGGGCAGATATCTGGGGAAAGGCGTTACAAAAGCAGTCGAGAACATTAATACGAAGATCAGCGAGGCGGTCATCGGCCTTGACGCTTCCGATATTTATGCAGTGGACAAGAAAATGATCGACGCCGACGGAACAAAGGATAAATCAAATCTCGGGGCGAACGCGATCCTGGCGGTGTCCATCGCGGCGGCAAGAGCGGCCTCCATCTCTCTGGACATCCCGCTTTACCGCTTCCTTGGAGGAATCTCCGGCAACCGTCTTCCGGTTCCGATGATGAACATATTGAACGGCGGCGCCCACGCGGATTCTTCCGTCGATACGCAGGAGTTTATGATCATGCCGGTGGGCGCGCCCTCCTTCAAAGAGGGCCTGCGCTGGTGCGCGGAGGTATTCCATGCATTGAAAGCCCTCATTAAACAGATGCATGATGTCACCGCTGTCGGCGACGAGGGCGGCTTCGCCCCCAACAGCCTTGGCGGGGATGAGGACGCCATCGAGCTTATCCTTAACGCCATCCGGATGGCAGGCTATGAACCGGGCAAAGACTTTATGATCGCCATGGACGCAGCCTCCTCCGAGTGGAAGAGCGAAAAAGGCAAGGGCTTCTATAAGCTGCCGAAGGCCGGTACGGAGTACACCTCCGACGAGCTGATCGAGCACTGGGCGCAGCTTGTCGAGAAATATCCGATCATCTCCATTGAGGACGGTCTGGATGAAGAGGACTGGGAAGGCTGGCAGAAGATGACCGCCAGGCTGGGGAGCAAGGTGCAGCTTGTGGGCGACGACCTGTTTGTCACCAACACCGAGCGTCTGCAGAAGGGCATCCGCCTTGGCTGCGGCAACTCCATTCTGATCAAGCTGAATCAGATCGGTTCCGTTTCCGAGACCCTGGAAGCCATCAAGATGGCCCACAAGGCCGGTTACACCGCCGTTACCTCCCACCGCTCCGGCGAGACCGAGGATACCACCATCGCGGACCTGGCGGTAGCGCTGAATACCTGCCAGATCAAGACCGGCGCGCCGAGCCGTACCGAGCGGGTGGCGAAGTACAACCAGCTTCTGCGGATCGAGGAGGAGCTGGGTGACAGCGCCGTATATCCGGGCAAGGGTGCGTTCAACGTGAAATAACCGTAAAATGCGGCCGTTTCCCAAAACATTGTTTCCGGAAACGGCCGCAGAAAGATGATATCAGAGAGGCAGACCGCTTTTAAAAAGGAGAAACCATGAGCGCATTGTTGGATGGGAAAAGAATTGTAATGGGAACCTGTTATTATCCGGAGCACTGGAGCGAAGAGCTCTGGAGAAATGATCTGGAGCGGATGCTGGAGGCCGGGATCGAGGTGGTCCGGATCGCGGAGTTCGCGTGGAGCAAGGTGGAACCTGCAGAGGGGAATTTTACTTACGATTTTTTTGACCGGTTTCTGGATCTGGCAGAGGAAACGGGAATGAAGGTGATCTTCTGCACACCCACGGCCACGCCCCCCGCGTGGCTCACCGAGAAATATCCGGAAACCCTCAATGCGAACAGGGACGGCGTTCTCTTCCGCCATGGCGCGAGAAGGCATTACAATTACAATTCGCCGGTTTACCGGAAGCTGTCCGCGATCATCACGGAAAAATTCGCGGAGCATTACGCGAAGCGGTCCTGCATCATCGGATGGCAGCTGGACAATGAGATCAACTGCGAGGTGAATGAATTTTATTCCGAAAGCGATACAGCGGCTTTCCGGGTTTTCCTGCGGGAAAAATACGGGACACTGGACGCGCTCAACAAGGCCTGGGGCACGGTATTCTGGAATCAGACCTATACCGACTGGCAGGAGGTGCACGTGCCAAGGACCACCATCAACCATGCTGTGAATCCCCACGAGATGCTGGATTACACTCGGTTTATCTCCGCAAGCGCCAGAAAATTTGCAAAGGCGCAGAGCGATATCATCCGCAGATACATCAAGCCCGGGGATTTTGTGACCACAAACGGGCTGTTTGGCAACCTGGACAACCACAGGATGACGGCGGAGAGCCTGGATTTCATGATGTATGACTCCTATCCGAATTTTGCCTATTGCCTTGACCGGTATTCGGATCGGCCGGGAGACCTGAAGGACCGGAAATGGAGCCGGAATCTGACAGAGGTTCGTTCCATCTCTCCTATATTTGGCATCATGGAGCAGCAGTCCGGCGCAAACGGATGGAACAACCGGATGGAGGCTCCCGCCCCGAGGCCGGGACAGATCACTCTTTGGACCATGCAGTCCATCGCCCACGGGGCCGATTACGTCAGCTATTTCCGCTGGAGAACCTGTACCATGGGGACAGAGATTTACTGGCACGGCATTCTGGATTATTCCGGACGCGAGAACCGCAGAATCCGGGAGATCCGGGAGGTACACAAAAAGCTTCAGGGAATGGCGGAAGTGGCCGGCGCCAGGTATGAGGCGGAGGTAGGCATTCTGAAGGATTACGACAATATCTGGGACGCCCAGCTCGACGTATGGCACCGGCGGGTGGAGGACGCCAGCCAGAAGGCCCTGTTTGCGGCGGCGCAGAAGACCAATACCCCCGTCGATTTTGTCTATCTCACCGAAGGGCTTACGGCAAAGAGCCTGAAAAAATATAAAGTGCTGTTTTATCCTCATGCGACGATCATAACCGGGGAGCAGACGGACCTTCTGAAGGAATATGTGGCGCAGGGCGGAACCCTGGTGATCGGCTGCCGGAGCGGCTACAAGGATATCACCGGGAAATGTGTGACGGAACATCTGCCGGGTCTTTTGGCGGAGCTGACCGGGACGGATATTCCGGAATACTCTTTTATTGCCCCGGACGCGGGCGCAGTGACCATCGATTGGGACGGAACGCAGATAGAGGCAAGCGTATTTACGGATCTGCTGGAACCCATAGGGGATGCCAGGCTGTGCGGCGTCTACACCTCCGACTATTATGCCGGGAGCGGCGCTCTGGTGTGCAATGACTGGGGCCGGGGGAAAGCCTATTATTACGGAAGCGCTTTCAACGAAGCCTCCGCAGGGGTCTTCCTTAAAAAGCTGGGGGTCGTTTCCCCGTACCGGAAGATCGTGGAGGCGCCGGAAAGCTGCGAGATTGCCGTCCGGAGCAAAAAAGGACAGAAATATCTGTTTGTACTGAATTACGGGAAAACTCCCGCCGACATCACCCTGCACCGGGAGGGCGTGGACTTGTACACCCGGAGCAAAATCTCAGGCGTGCAGACGCTGGAGGCCTACGGGACGCTGGTGGTGAAATTGTAAATGGCGAAGTTATTTTTGCGATGCGAAAAACCTTCCGGGTACGCTTTTACCGTCATCCCCGTTTTGCCGTAATATTTTCGGAATATTTTCGGAATTCCATAAACGGATTGATTATTTTGTTACGAGACTATATAATGGGAGCGGTGAATTTGCAACGCTCCCAGCCTTTATGTGAAACCGCGCATCACGGATGCATTCCGGCGGCTTTCCTGCGGGCTGCGGACTTTACAAAAGGAGGAGAAAATGGAAAACTCAACGGAAGCAATTCGTGACGCGAAACAACTGGGCATACCCAAAATGCTGATTCTTGGACTGCAGCATATGTTTGCAATGTTCGGGGCGACGATCCTTGTGCCGATCCTGGTGAACAGCTATTTCCAGCAGGCCTGCGGGGAAAGTCTTACAAGAGGGCTGACTGTATCGGTGACCCTGTTCTGCGCGGGATTCGGAACACTCTTTTTCCATGTGTGCGCGAAAATGAAGGTTCCCGCATTTCTCGGATCATCCTTTGCGTTTCTCGGAGGCTTTTCCACCGTGGCGAATTTAAACAGCGGCATCTACGGGGGAATGGGAGCGGACGAGAAAGCGGCTTACGCCTGCGGCGGCGTGGTGATCGCGGGACTTCTGTATCTGGCGCTGGCTCTGATCATCCGTCTTGTGGGTGTGAAGCGGGTGATGCGCTATCTGCCGCCGGTGGTAACCGGCCCGGTCATTATCTGTATCGGTTTAAGTCTGGCATCTTCCGCCATCAGCAACGCTTCCACCAACTGGTTCCTGGCGCTTGTGGCGCTTGCGGTCATTATCATTTTCAATATCTGGGGCAAGGGGATGTTTAAGATCATACCGATTCTGATGGGTGTTCTGATCTCCTACATCGCGGCGGTGATTATGAATGCCTGCGGCATCACGAATCCAGACGGAAGCGCGATCCTTGATTTTTCATCCGTGGCATCGGCGAGTATTGTGGGGCTGCCCCCTTTCCAGCTCTGCAAATTTGACCTGACGGCGATCCTGGTCATGGCGCCGATTGCCATTGCCACCATGATGGAACACATTGGCGATATGTCCGCCATCTCCGCGACGGTGGGCGAGAATTTCCTGGCGGAGCCGGGACTGCACCGCACTCTGACGGGCGACGGCCTTGCGACGGCCTTTGCGGGACTGATCGGCGGCCCGGCGAATACCACCTACGGCGAAAACACCGGTGTGCTGGAGCTCAGCCGTGTCTATGATCCGCTGGTGATCCGCATTGCGGCCGTGTTTGCCATTATCATCAGTTTCATTCCAAAGGTATCCGCCGTCATCAGCACGATGCCTTACTCGATCATCGGCGGCGTCAGTTTCATGCTCTACGGTATGATTTCCGCCATCGGTGTGCGGAATGTGGTGGAGAACAAGGTAAACCTGACGAAATCCCGCAACCTGATCATTGCGGCGGTTATCTTTGTGTGCGGCCTGGGCTTCGGCGACGGCCTGACGTTCCGGATCGGTTCCGCGTCCATTACGCTGACCGCGCTGGCGATCGCGGCGATCGCAGGTATCCTGCTCAACGTGATCCTGCCGGGCAATGATTACGAATTCGGTGTGAATCCACAGGGAGATCAGAACCGGGGCGTGAGCATTCAGCCCGAGAAAGAGGAATAAGCCTGTATGGGGCTGCTGTGCAGATGCAGCAGCCCCTTTTGACAGGAAAAAATGTATTTTCATGCATAGCTGTGAATTCCGGGCAGCAGCGTGTTTACGCCGATGTAGGTGAAGATCACGCATAGGAATCCCACGACGGCAAACACAGCGGCGCTTTTTCCTTTCCAGCCCTTTGAGATACGCAGATGCAGATAGATCGCATAGATGATCCAGGTGATCAGCGACCAGGTTTCTTTCGGATCCCAGGACCAGTAGCTGCCCCAGGCGCGTTCCGCCCAGATGGCGCCGGAGACGATTACAAAGGATAAGAACAGAAATCCCAGGGATACGGCGCGGTAGCTGATCAGATCCAGTTTTTCCTGCTCGGGGATGTGCCCGTCCCAGAAAGCGTTGCTCTGCATCTTCCGGCGGAAGAGAAACATCAGAGATACCGCAAAGGATACGCCAAATCCACCATAGGAAATGATAGCGGATGATACGTGGATGGCAAGCCAGTTGCTTCGCAGCGCGGGCATCAGTTCCCGCACTTCACGGCTCTGCATGGCGGCGTAGCCGATAATCAGGAAGATAACCGGTGTGACGAAGACGCCGAGCGCACGGAATTTATATCTCCAGAGGAAGAGCAGATAGCAAAGGCAGATGCCCCAGGCGAAGCTGGTGGCAAACTCATACTGGTTTGTCAGGGGCAAGCGGCCCGCTCCGATCCCACGGGTGACAAGCGCGGCGGAATGCAGCACGAACGCCGCCGCCATGATCCAGTCCGCGATCCTGCCGGGCTTTTCTTTTTTCATAACGAAAAAAACGAAGTATAAAACCATGGACGCCAGATATAATACCATGGCTGTGGTAAATAATACATTTTCAATGTTGAGAAACTGTTCACTGCTCATTTGTTTTTCCTCCTGTCCTGTTTTGCTTTTGGGGCAGATCGGTTGCTTCCGATGATGCCATCTCCGGCGTCTGCACAGACGTTGCCTCTGCCTCTTTGGGCGGTATATGTTCCGGCGGGACCTCCCCGTACAACCGGATACGTTCCAGAAATTCTTCGCCGCCCTTTTTGCTGTATCCGGCTGCGAACCAGCGCCCATCCTCCTGCTTTACCGCCCATATCTCTGCGGTGCGCAGATAGAACGCAAGGATCAGGGCAATCAGAATGATCAGGCCGCCCACGGCGGTCAGTTTGGTGAAGGGATCCCGTTTAATCTGGATCAGGGTATAGGACTGGGGATCCGTAAACCGGATCTCGTAATCCTCGATCGTGATCTTGTCGTCTCCTGTCAGGACATTCATCCCAAGCACCTCGTCCTGGTAATAGATCATATACAGGTAGCCTGGGTTATTCAGTCGGGAGGAGGCAGTCATAGGCGTACCGCTGCTTTCCACATAATCGGGATAAAAGGCGGACAGCATTATCACCACGTCGTTCAGCCCTTCAATATATGCATACTCTCCGGCGCACAGCAGGCTTTCCTGGATTTCTTCGCCGTCGTACCATACCTTCATGGTTGCGGCCCAGCCGGTGGAATTCTGATACAGCTTCATGCCGAAAAGCGAAAGAGGGGAGTTGACGCTGGTTTCCCCCTGGGCGGATTCGCCGGTGGCGGTGTTCGTCATTGTGAGGGCAGAGGTATATTGCTCCACCGTCCCGTCCTCCCGCAGGGCGATATCAAAATCATCGATCGTCAGTTCATAACCGGTATCGCCGACGGCTCTTGTCTGGCCCGGAACGCCGTAGACGGTATACTCCGTTTTTATCATCTGCCCGAGTCCAAAGCCCAGAATGACGATCAGCATTCCCAGGTGACAGAGCCACGCGCCCCAGATTCCGGCTTTGTTCTTAACTGCGTACAGGCATTCTCTTCCTTCGGCATCCTTTGCGGAGACGATCCTGCGAAAACCGGTGTTCTGAAACAGTTGTTCCGGCGCGTCTGTGACAGCCGCCGGCACGCCGTTCCAGGTTTTCAGCCGTTCCTCCGGGGAAAAGCCGGTTCTGCTCCTTCGGATCAGCGCAGGGAAGCGCAGGACGTTGCAGCCCAGCAGATTGGCGCACAGGATCACGGTGAGTATCACAAACCACCAGCAGTGGAAAATATCGTCCAGGCCGAACAGCATGATAGCCCCGGCCGCCTGCGTGGAGTACGCTTCCGTGTAATAGCTCAGGGAGCAGCCCTGGGGGATCACGCTGCCTGCGGTACAGGCCAGCGCAAGTATAATGAGCAGTATCAGCGCAAATTTCATCGAGCAGAAGAATTTCAGGAGCTTTTTCACTGGTTTTCACCTCTTACACAATTACGGTTTTGCAGAGTAAACGCCGCACCCTGTTAAAATGCGGGGCGTCTTCCGCGATAGAAAAGAGACTGCCGCACATATGGGCGGCAGTCCCTGTCATTCTCAGAGCATCTTATGCTTTGAACAGGCCCATGGCCTCTTCGATCCGTTCCTCTGATTTGGAAAGACAGTCGTTGGCAAGCGCAGAGTTGTGCGCGCCTTCGCTGTTCTCTACATAACAGAAATCCCAGTACCACTGGGCGCTTCTGTAAAGCGAACGGATCTCATCCAGTTCTTCCTCTGTGTATTCGCCGCCCGCGACTGCGTCTGCCAGAGTGTCTTTCAAAGCGGAAAGCTTTTCGCCTACCTCCGTCTCCCGACTGGTTACTTCCTCCTGAATGGCCTGTACTTTCCCGGTCATATCCGTATCGCCGTGGCACTGTGCGCAGGTTTGCAGCAGATCTTCGCTCTCCAGGGGACTTTGCCATTTGTGGCTGGTATACTCGACACCCTCATCGGATGTGGCCGTACCCATATGGCAGGAGGCGCAGGTAAGTCCGAGGCTGCTGTGTATGCTTCCTTCACCGAGGTAGGTCTCGAATTCCGGATGCTGTGCCTTTACCATTTCAGCGCCGGTACTTTCCTGTGTAAAATCCGTGAAGCCGATCTCATCATAATATGCGAGGATCGCTTCGGGAGACATGGTCTCAACGCTGGTGTACGGAACGGAAGTTTCCTTGGTATCGGACTTGAAGTAGTATTCCACATGGCACTGCCCGCAGGCCAGGGTCGCATCCGCAATGCCGTCCGCGTTGTCCCCAAGCTGTTCGGTCAGATAAGTATGTGTGATCACAATCTCGCCGTTGTTGGCCTCCTCGTTCGCGTGGCAGCTATAGCATCCGACGCTCTCATTCATCTGAGCATACGTCTCCTCAAAGTCATACTGATAAGCTTCCACGCCCATGTCGTTGACAAGTTTTGTAAAATCCGCAGTCTTGCAGGTCAGGCAGTTCGCCAGCGCATGAGGCCGCTCTGTATTCGCCACGTCCTCCAGCGTATAGGTATGTCCGACGGCGCTGGTATAATCCTTTGAAAAGCCGATGCCCTCATAGAGATTTTCAATGTACGGATTTTCCTCCAGATAACTGATCCGGTAGCTGTTGTCGGAATTAGACTTATAGGAAGCTACGATTTCCGGGTAAACGGATTCCCATTCGTCTGCCGTGATAATGCCGTTTTCATTTTCCGGAGCCGGCGTTTCTGCCGCATAGGCGGTCATGCCGGAACAGACCATACCCATAAGAGCCGCTGCCGTTATGAATTTCCAGTTTTTCATTTCACTCTCACCCTTTCCCCTTATCCGGCGCCCGGGCTGTGGATGGAAGCCACAGAACAGGCGCAGGAACGATAATTTTTTATCATTATAGCAAATATGAAGATTGCGCGCTGTTGCGGCGGCAACACTTTTTATTCTTCTTTTAAATAGAACCGGTTTTTCCTGAAGTCCAGAACCCCCTCTTCTTTCATCGATGCGAGTTCTCTGGAAAGGGCGCTCCGGTGCACGCCCAGATATTCCGCCCATACGGTGCGGCTGACCGCCAGATCCACCGTAAGGCTGTTCTGCTCCAGAGACAGCATCCTCAGGTAGGACAGGATTTTCCTGCGGATCGTTTTCTGGGAGCTCACGTCAATTTTCTGCATCAGCCGCACATTTTTGTTGGCGACCATGGTAATCATATTTTCGATCAGCCTGTGGTGAAATTCGCATTTCATCGTACACGTATGCATCACTTTATGAAAGGGCATGAACAGCACGGTGGCAGGGTGGGCAGCCGAAAAGGTTGTATAGGAGGAAAGCCCGTCTCCGCATACGAAAGATTCTCCGAACAGCTCCCCTTCTCGGATAATGGAAAGAAGCGTCTGTTCCCCGGTAATGTTCTCAATTACCATATGTACGCTGCCTTTTAAAATGACACCGACATACGGTACTTCATCGTTGGTGAGGAGAATGATTTCCCCTTTCCGGTAGTTTTTTATGGCGGCGCCAACACAGTTCAGCATAGCGACGAGGTCGCTCTCCTTAATCCCGGAAAACAGCGGTGACTGTTTAATCTCCTGAATATGGTTCTTCATAATTCACCTCAGCGGGGCGATTCGTTTTCTTATGGGGTGTACTGTGTTTTGGATTTTTTGGGAACCAGCCTCTTTGTACCCGTTTGGTCTGCTCCTTGAGTTCCACAATACTCCACAGACAGGAAAACCCGAACACACCCACGACGGAAGACGCCACCACATCCTTGATGGACGCGGAGATTCCAAGACAGACTATCCCGGCGGCCAGAAACAGCGGCCATATTCTCTCTGTAAAGTGGTACTGGCATTTGACCACAATGGGGTGAAAGATACCAATACAGACAAACGAAGTCAAGCCCAACAAAATCCCATGAAAATACATACTGAATCCCCGCCTTTTCCGTCGCGGAATGCAAAGCGCGCCCATGCAGACCAATGGAGTGTTCAGATAAATATAACATATCGGAAGGGAAAAATGCGTTGCATCCGCAACATTTTTTGACATTATATTTTATCCTGATTATATTGTACCTTTTTTGGCCCGGATCCTGTATAATATATTCAAAATAACGCAGGAGGAATTTTTTATGGGAGGTAAGTTTAAGAGGATACTGTACGGCGGCGATTACAATCCGAACCAGTGGCCGAAGGAGATCTGGGAGGAGGATATGCGGATCTTCCGGGACGCGAGGATCAACTCGGCAACGGTCAACGTGTTCTCGTGGGCGAAGCTGCAGCCCTCCGAGGAGGAATACTGTTTTGACGAGCTGGATGAGATCGTGGATATGCTTGGCCGCGAGGGCTATGACATTGTACTGGCCACCTCCACAGCGGCGCTTCCCGCCTGGATGTTCCGGAAATACCCGGAGGTGGGCAGAACGGACTATCAGGGCAGGCAGCACCGGTTTGGCGGGCGTCACAACGCCTGTCCCAATTCTCCGGCCTATCAGAAGTTTGCCTCCGCCCTCGTGGAGCGGCTGGCCTGGCGCTATGCGGGGAATGAGCATATATCCTGCTGGCATGTCAACAACGAGTACGGCGGGTTGTGCTACTGCGAGAACTGCGCGAAAGCGTTCCGGATGTGGCTGAAGGACAAATACGGGACGATCGGGGAGCTGAACCGGGCGTGGAATCTGGAATTCTGGGGACACACGGTATACGAGTGGGACGAGATCGTACCCCCCAACGTTCTGGGGGACGGCATGGAGGACGGACGCGGCACCGCCTTTGCCGGGCTTTCCGTGGATTATCACCGGTTTAATTCTGACAGTCTGCTGAACAATTTTAAGATGGAGCGGGATATCATACGACGGTATAATAAAGATGCGCTGATCACCACGAACATGATGGGCGCATACAAGGAGCTGGATTATTTTAAGTGGGCGAAAGAGGTGGACATTGTCTCCTGGGACAATTATCCCCGTTACGACACGCCCTGGAGCTTCACGGCCATGTGCAACGATCTGATGCGGGGGCTGAAAGGGGAGCCCTTCATGCTGATGGAGCAGACGCCGAGCCAGCAGAACTGGCAGCCTTACAACTCCCTGAAACGGCCGGGGCAGATGCGCGCCCAGAGCTATCAGTCCGTTGCCCACGGGGGCGATACGGTCCAGTTTTTCCAGCTCCGCCGCAGCGTGGGAGGCTGCGAGAAATTCCATGGCGCGGTAATCGCCCATGCCGGAACGGAAGACACCAGGGTATTCCGGGAGGTGAAGCAGCTCGGTGAAGAGCTGGAAAGACTTGGGGAGGCCATCCCCGGCTCTGTGAACCGGGCGGAAGTGGGCATTATCTTTGACTGGGATAATTACTGGGGGCTGGAGTATACCAGCGGGCCTTCGCGGGATCTGACCTATGTCAACCAGATCCATTCATATTATAAATATTTCTATGACAGGAATATCAGTGTGGATATGATCCCCTGCGACACGGACCTTGGCAGATACAAAGTGATTGCGGCGCCGGTCCTGTACATGGTGAAAGAGGGGGTAAAGGAGGCGCTGGAAGCGTTCGTGAGAGACGGCGGCGTGCTGATCACCACCTATATGAGCGGGATTGTGGACCAGTCCGACAACGTCTATCCGGGCGGCTATCCGGGCCCCCTGAGAGACATGGCGGGCGTCTGGGTAGAGGAGATCGACGCGCTGGCTCCCCGGCAGCACAACGAGGCGGTGTTTGGGGACGGCACAAGATGCGGATGCGGTGTCGTCTGCGATCTGATGCACCTGGAAAGCGCCCGCTGCGTGGCATCCTACGGGATGGACTTTTACGCGGGGATGCCGGCGGTGGCGAAAAATGAATACGGGCAGGGAAGCGTCTGGTATATCGGCTCAGTCCTGGATGAGCCGGGTATCGCAAAGACGCTGGACATGGTATGTGAGGACGGCGGCGTCCGCCCGGTAGTCGGCGGCGCATCCGGGCTGGAGGTGACCCGCCGGGAAACAGCAGAAGCCGCTTATTACTTTGTCATAAATTTTCAGGAAGGACCAAAAGAGATACCCGCAGACCTCGTGGGCGGTCTGGACCTGCTTACCGGCAGGAAAGCGGCGGCGGGGGAGCGTCTGGAGAAATATGACGTCCGAATCGTGAGGATGAAGAGATAAGTATTCCAGAAAATAAAAGAATTATCTTTATTGTACGTCCGTTATCGGAAATAATCTGCAAATAAATATGAACAGAGACAAAAACGCAAAAAGATGCCGTTTTTATCTGAAAACCGCGAACGAAGGCCCGAGATGGTTGACATTGATGGGGGACGTATGCTAAAATATATATCATATTCAAAAAGGAGGATTTTGTTATGAAGAAATATGTTGCTGAGTTCATTGGTACCATGACCCTGGTTATTCTTGGCTGTGGTACCGCAATGTTGGTGGGCTGTGATGCTGCCAACGGCGGGGGATACATTCTTACTGCGTTAGCGTTCGGTCTGGCAATCGTGGCAACGGCTTACTGCATCGGAAATATTTCCGGCTGCCACATCAATCCGGCGGTTTCCCTGGGCGTTCTTATGACCGGTGGGATGGAAGCATCGGATTTCATCGGTTATGTGGTTGCCCAGTGTCTGGGCGCTCTGTGCGGCTCCGCGATCCTCGCTGCTGTTTTTGGCCTGGGCGGCGTTACGGACATGACCGGCGCTTTTGGCTCGAACGGCCTCACAGGCGTAGGCGGCAGCCCGGTTGCGGGTCTGCTGGTTGAGATCGTCCTGACCTTTATCTTTCTTATGGCGATTCTTGGCGTTACCTCCAAGAAAGCAAACCACGGTTCCTTCGGCGGCCTTGTGATCGGCCTGACCCTGACCGTAGTACATATTCTCGGCATCGGCCTTACGGGTACTTCTGTAAATCCGGCCAGAAGCCTTGGCCCCGCTATCGTGGCGGCAATCAGCGGCAATGCGGCTCCCCTCGGAAGCCTGTGGGTGTTCATTGTCGGACCGCTGGTAGGCGCGGCTCTGGCGGCGGTGGTTTATAAGTACCTGGAGGATTGAAAAAGAGAGAGGAGCGGTTTATTATGAGTAAAAAGACAAACTCCGGCTCATTGAAAATCCTTGGATTTGTTATGATCGCTTATGCGCTTGTCTACGGACTCCTTGGGACTTTATCCCTGACCGGGACCGTTCGGGGCGTTCTGCCCGGACATGAAGCGCAGGAAGTTCTTGTTATTGTGCTGGCCTATGGGGTTGCGCTGCTGACTCTGATCTGTGGGATCGCCTGCATCAGGGGTTCGCGGAATACAGCAAAGATCACCGGCCTGGTTTTTGCAGTGCTTGGACTGGTTTCACAGTGCTATCTGCTGATTACCGGGAACGGCCTCAATATTTTTGATGTGCTTGCAATCGTATTGGGCGTTTGTATTTACATCCTGACAAACAAAACAGAATGATTTTCTGAAAACGGTTTTGAATCCAGAAAAGCAGGGAACCGAATCACGATCTGACCCGGTTCCCTGTTTTTTTAATTCAGCGCCGTCTGTTTTATTTTTCCAAGTCCGGCAGCCACAGCGGGAATCGAGATGATAATAATTGTGATAACCGCTTCAGCCAGCAGGAAACTGAAATTATAAACGATGGGATAGACGCTTTTCAGCGCCTGGGGGAAGTTCTCCGGCATATAATCCATCCAGTACAGATAACCTCCCAGGGAATGGAAGAAGCCCCTGGCGATCACCGCCGCTATGTAACCCTTCAGCAGGCCATGCCTGCTTCTGGCGAAAAATCCGGCTACGCCAAGCGCCGCGAATGCCAGGACGTAATCACAGCATACCTGAAAGAAAGACAGTACGTACGGTTCCTGGATAAACTGGAGGATGCCATAGGAGAGGCCCACCAGAACACCCGTCTGCACCCCGTACCAGTTGCCCACCAGCACGATGAAGAGCATACTGCACAAAGTAACGCTGCCGCCCCAGGGCAGGGAAAACAGCCTGAGGTAGGAAGTAACGTAGGCCAGAGCCATTGCCATAGCGCACATCACAAGCTGTTTCGTACCCATCCTTTTTTTCCGGGATTTTTTCCCGGCGAAGGCCAGCGCCGCCACAAACAGCAGGATGCCGGCGATAATACACACCGCGTATCCTGTTGCAGTCAGTCCGCCGTCTGCAGTTACCAGAATCTGAAACATAAAAAAGCCCTCCTTATCTTCGACTGAAACAAAAAGGGCTTAAAAACACCTGTAACACATCCCTACGTTGGCATTATCCAAATCAGGTTATGGGTCGAAGTTGCGAACTTCCTCTCAGCCTATTTCATAAGCTCCCCCTGTTATCAATCTTATGTAATTGTTATACACATAAGCATATACGATTGCCCGTGAAGTGTCAAGTATTTATTCATAAGGCAGCCGCATGAAAAACGCGGCCGGCTTTATCTTCTGGTTGTAATATGCAGTCCGGCAGCTTTTGATTCTGATATTCTGCCATATGAAAAAAGTCTTGATTTTTATATAATATATGATATATTATTACTATATGTGAAAGAAAAAAGAAGCCCGTCTTTAGGATTTAGCACCATAATTATTTAGGACTTTAGTAAATATCAATG
>CAZQAB010000010.1:0-81614 GCA_964591265.1 uncultured Lachnospiraceae bacterium | reverse complement strand
TAAGCCAATCAAGGCTTTGAGGGAATTTTTATGTGGTTAGGCTGTCAAACTCCCGTCAGTACCATATTATAAAAGCCGCCGTCAGGAACGTCAACCTGAAATTGCTTGACATCTCCGGTAAAATCCCTCAAAATAACTGTATCGGACAATGGCCGTCACCAGGTGTAAAAGACAAAGCGAAAGGCACAGCAGAGGATAAGGACCGGAGGTTACGCTGAGATATGAATGAAGATTATGGCAGGGTCACAGGAGAGGACAGGGAGGATGTATATCCTCCGGCGAAGGCAGAGCGGGAGAAGACGTGCTGTTCATGCCGCACGAAACACCGTGATACAAAGGAATACAGAGAATTAATGAACCGTCTGAAACGGATCGAGGGTCAGGTCAGAGGGATCCAGGGTATGCTGGAGGAGGAGCGGTACTGTGTGGATATTCTGACACAGGTGAGCGCGGTGCAGTCCGCGCTGAACAGCTTTAACAAGCTTCTTCTCTCCAATCACATCAGGACCTGCGTGGTGGAGGATATCCGGGATGGCAGAGAGAATGCGGTGGACGAGCTCTGCGATACGATCCAGCGTCTGATGAGATGAAATAAACGGGCCGGTTTTTTTCTGAAATCAAAAAAAGTGCTTGCATTAATTTGGTTTCTATGATAAACTAACGTCGGTTCGTTGGTCAAGCGGCTAAGACGCCGCCCTCTCACGGCGGAAACAGGGGTTCGATTCCCCTACGGACTGTTTTATTGAAGTTCAAAAAGCCTGTATTTTCATGTGCTGTCTTTCAAGCAGACAATTAAAAAAACAAAAAGTTTTCCTGCCCGGTATTTTGCCGGGCAGTTTTTATGCTGCCTCCAACCACTTCATTTCATGGCATTCCATCGGTGTCCGCGTTCCGGGATTCCTTTGTACGCGTGTGGTTGTGTGGCAGGCATATGGCAAACAAGCGGGTTGTCAGTGGGATCACCATATACGTAAGCAACCGGCCGCTTAGTAGAGCCTTCTGACATCTCTCCTTTATAAGTGCTTATAATCACAAAAAATGCGTTTTGATTCCTTTTTTGTATGTTAAATGTAAAGAAATCTGTGATATTTTTAATTTTGCTTTGATATTTCAAGGTCTGGCGTAAATATAAAAGAATGCAGAGGCGGCGAGAAGCACAATGCGCGTATGGCGGCGTTCAGTTCTTCCTACGGCGTATTCTCCGCCAGCCGCGTCACAGCCACGTAGATCTCCTGAATACGATACCAGGTCCTCGGACCTATAACGCCGTCCTGAGTGAGGCCGAAGACCCGCTGGAACGTCCGGACAGCCTCCTGCGTATTCTCTCCGAAGACGCCATCGGGGAGCAGCTTCCAGATCAGGGGATAGTTGTCGGAGATCGCGTTCAGCTGTTCCTGGATTTTCAGCACGTCAGAGCCTGCGGAGCCGATAGAGAGGGGAAATCCCGGATAGGATTCAGGCACCCCGGATACCTCCTCGGCGGTATTGATATACATGGATTCCCCATAGTAATACCGGATGATATCAAGAGCGCCATAGCCCTGTTCTCCGAGGGAGGCGCTGCCCCACTGGGAAAGCCACTGCGGGCAGGTGACCCGCTGGCCGTCGCAATACTGGGTCAGAATGGGCTGCCGCACGTTGGGGCGGGAGAGATAATTCAGGAATACGTCGTCCACGGCCTCATCGATGCTCTCAAAAAAATTGCGGCCCTGAATCCACTTCTGGTCAAAGGCGGTAGAGGAGGTGATTGTAAAATCATAACCTTTATTTCGGTACCATTCAGTGTAGATCCGGTTCATGGTGAAAGACTGGATCGCAAGAATATTGGCGATCAGCGTTTCATAGGGCCAGGTGGCATAGATTTCGCTGCTGGCAACATTTTTGATGTAATCCTTGTAGCGAACGTAGTAATTTGCGGCGGAAGTGTCCCGGGGCGTTCCGTCATGCACCACCACGTATTCCGGCACCACGACCTGGTCCAGCACGATCTCTCCGCTGACATTCACCGGCTTGATTTCTGCCTCCGCGATCTTCGGTGGATAGGCGCCGTAGAGGGTATGATCCGGGATTGTCACCGTATCCGGCAGTTCTCCGGGTATCTGAGGCCGCATCTTAATGCTCTGGACGGACAGCTGACCGCTGAGTACCTCCGCGCCGCTGATCACTACAGGTTCAAAGCCCGGTGCGATAACGCGGATTGTGTATTCCGCGTAGGGCATGAACTCATTTTCCGGGTCCAGGCTGTATTCCAGCGGCGGTGCAGCCAGCTTGAGAATTTCCGTCATGCCGCTGCTGTCGGTCTGTACCTCCTCAAGAGCGGCCTGGGGATCCCCTGTGTAGAAGATATCCACAGTGGCGTCCGGTATCGGTATGCTCTGCTCTGTGGTCGCGGTCACCTGGAGCGTTCCGGTGTCGGTCATGTCTGCCTGCGCCGCCCGCAGTAATGTATTTCGGGTTGATCGGGTCATAAAGTTCTCCTGTAACACACTTACTTTTATTATATGCAGGACGAAGCCGAACGTCATTCTGCAAACCGCTTTCCATTAGCCGGGAAAACCTGTTTTTTGAAGAAAAAGATTGCATTATACCACAGGATATGGTAGGATTATTGCAATTTGAGTACATATAATGCAAGTTCCATTCGCAAAGTGAATTCAGCGCCTTTTTATGGCGCTGTTACTGAGTAAATCTGAAGGGATCCCACAGGACGCTTTTCCGCGTGCGGCTTTTGCGGCGGGATCGGTGGAATGAGAGAGGAGTCGGAGGATCATATGAAAGCGTATCTTATTCTGGAAGACGGCACTGTTTTCGCAGGCAAAAGTATCGGCACGAACCGGGAGGTGGTCAGTGAGATTGTATTTAACACCTCAATGACCGGTTACCCCGAAGTTTTGACCGATCCTTCCTACGCCGGACAGGCGGTGGTGATGACCTATCCTCTGATCGGAAATTACGGCATCTGCTACGAGGATATGGAATCGGACCGGCCGTGGCTGGACGCTTTTATCGTCCGCGAGCTTTCACGTCTGCCAAGTAACTTCCGCAGCGAAGATACAATTCAGAACTTTCTTTTGAAATATGATATTCCCGGCATTTCCGGCATCGACACCCGGGCGCTCACCAAAATCCTCCGTGAAAAAGGTACAATGAATGGCTGTATTACGACAGACGAAAATTATGATCTGGCGGAGATACAGAAAAAGCTGGCCGTTTATACCACCGGCAATGTGGTGGAAAAGGTGACCTGCCGTGAAAAATATGTGTTGGACGGGGACGGGCCGAGGGTGGCGCTTCTGGATCTGGGTACGAAGCGAAATATCGCCCGGAGCCTGAACCGCCGGGGCTGCGAGGTAACGGTGTATCCAGCCACCACCGGCGCGGAAGAAATCCTGGCGGCACAGCCGGATGGCATCATGCTCTCCAACGGCCCCGGAGACCCAAAGGAATGTGCCTCCATTATAAAAGAAATCAGAAAACTGTATGAATCCGACACGCCGATCTTTGCGATCTGCCTGGGGCATCAGCTCATGGCGCTGGCGGCGGGGGCGGACACCTACAAGATGAAATACGGACACCGTGGCGGGAATCATCCGGTGAAGGATCTGCAGACAGGACGTGTGTACATCACATCCCAGAATCACGGCTACGTGGTGGATACAGAGCATCTTGCCCCGGAGGTGGCGGTTCCGGCTTTTGTCAATGTGAACGACGGCACCAACGAGGGACTGTCCTATACCGGCAAGAATATTTTTACGACCCAATATCATCCCGAGGCCTGTCCGGGTCCCAGGGATTCCGACTATCTGTTTGACCGTTTTCTTGAGATGATGGAGGTGAATGCATAATGCCGAGAAATCCGGATATCAAAAAAGTGCTTGTGATCGGTTCCGGCCCCATCGTCATCGGACAGGCCGCCGAGTTTGATTACGCGGGTACCCAGGCCTGCCGCTCCCTGAAGGAAGAGGGTATCGAAGTGGTGCTGCTGAACTCCAATCCGGCCACCATTATGACCGATAAAGACATCGCGGATCATGTGTATATCGAGCCCTTAACCGTTGAGGTAGTGGAACAGCTTATTTTAAAGGAAAGTCCCGACAGCGTTCTGCCCACCTTGGGAGGGCAGGCCGGGCTGAATCTGGCTATGGAGCTGGCCGAGAGAGGCTTCCTGGAGAAAAATAACGTGCGTCTCATCGGCACGACGGCAGAGACAATCCGAAAGGCGGAGGACCGCCAGGAATTTAAAGATACCATGGAAAAGATCGGCGAACCCATCGCTCCGTCGAAGGTGGTGCGCTCTGTGGAGGAGGGCGTGGAGTTCACCCAGACCATCGGATATCCGGTGGTGCTGCGGCCGGCCTATACCCTGGGTGGCAGCGGCGGCGGCATCGCCCACAATTATGCGGAGCTTGCGGAGATCCTTGAAAACGGCCTGCGCCTTTCCCGAGTGGGAGAGGTGCTGGTGGAACGCTGCATTGCCGGCTGGAAGGAAATCGAGTATGAGGTAATGCGGGACGGCGCCGGGAATGGGATCACCGTCTGCAACATGGAGAACATCGATCCGGTGGGGGTCCATACCGGGGACAGTATTGTTGTGGCGCCCTCCCAGACCCTTGGAGACAAAGAGTATCAGATGCTGCGCACTTCCGCCCTGAACATTATCGACGAGCTGAAGATCACGGGCGGCTGCAACGTACAGTTCGCACTGCATCCCGCCAGCTTTGAATATTGTGTGATCGAGGTGAATCCCCGCGTCAGCCGTTCTTCTGCCCTGGCTTCCAAGGCCACCGGGTATCCCATCGCGAAGGTGGCGGCCAAGATCGCTCTGGGCTATACGCTGGATGAGATTAAAAACGCAATCACGGGGAAAACCTACGCCAGCTTCGAGCCCATGCTGGATTACTGCGTCGTGAAGATGCCCCGGCTGCCTTTTGACAAATTTATCAGCGCCAGCCGGAAGCTGACAACCCAGATGAAGGCCACCGGCGAGGTGATGAGCATCTGCGACAATTTTGAGGGGGCGCTGATGAAGGCGATCCGTTCCCTGGAACAGTATGTGGACAGCCTCATGTCCTATGATTTTTCCGGTCTGAACCATGAGGAGCTGATGAATCAGCTTGCCCGTGTGGATGACCGCAGGATCTGGGTGATCGCCGAGGCGCTGCGCCGTGGTATTTCCCGGGAGAAGATCCATGATATCACCCAGATCGACCACTGGTTTATCGATAAGGTGGCGGTTCTTGTGGAGATGGAGCGGACGCTGCGCACGGAAAAACTGACGCCGGAGCTTTTAAAAGAGGCAAAGCGTATTGAATTCCCGGACACTGTGATCGCCCGGCTCACAGGTAAGACGGAGCGCGAAGTGAAGGATATGCGTTTTGAGAATGGCATTGTGGCGTCCTATAAGATGGTGGATACCTGCGCGGCGGAGTTCGCGGCGGCGACGCCTTACTATTATTCGGTATACGGAAGCGAGAATGAAGCCAGAGAGACCGGCGGCAGGAAGAAGGTGCTGGTGCTTGGCTCCGGCCCCATCCGGATTGGCCAGGGCATTGAGTTTGATTTCTGCTCCGTACACTGTACCTGGGCTTTTTCAAAGGAAGGGTATGAAACGATCATCATCAATAACAATCCGGAAACCGTGAGTACGGATTTTGATATCGCAGACAAGCTGTATTTTGAACCGCTGACGCCGGAGGATGTGGAGAACGTGGTGCGTCTGGAAAAGCCGGACGGCGCGGTGGTGCAGTTTGGCGGGCAGACAGCCATCAAGCTGACGGAATCCCTGATGAAGATGGGCGTAACAATCTTTGGCACCTCTGCGGAGAATGTGGATGCCGCCGAGGATCGGGAGCTCTTCGACGAGATCCTGGAGGAATGCAGTATTCCGAGGCCTGCAGGCCATACCGTGTTTACGGCTGATGAGGCAAAAAAAGCGGCGAACGAACTGGGCTATCCGGTGCTGGTGCGCCCCTCCTATGTGCTGGGCGGCCAGGGAATGCAGATCGCCATCAACGACGAGGATGTCGACAGTTACATCGGCATTATTAACCAGATCACCCAGGAGCATCCGATTTTGGTGGATAAATATCTGGCAGGTAAGGAGATCGAGGTGGACGCGGTCTGCGACGGCGAGGATATCCTGATTCCCGGTATCATGGAGCACATTGAGCGGGCAGGCATCCATTCCGGGGACAGCATTTCCGTCTATCCGGCCCAGAGCCTGAGCCCGAGGATCCGGCGCGTCATTGTGGATTATACGAGAAAGCTGGCCCGTTCCCTGCATGTGATCGGGCTGATCAACATCCAGTTTATCGTCAGCGGCGACGAGGTGTACGTCATCGAGGTGAATCCCCGGTCCAGCCGTACCGTACCCTATATCAGCAAGGTGACGGGTATTCCCATCGTGCCCCTTGCCACGAGGGTGATCCTCGGGAAAAAGATCCGGGAGCTGGGTTATACGCCGGGGCTTCAGAAGGAGGCGGATTATTTTGCCATCAAGATGCCGGTGTTCTCCTTTGAGAAGATCCGGGGCGCGGATGTGAGCCTGGGGCCGGAGATGAAATCCACCGGCGAGTGTCTGGGCATTGCCGCTACCTTTGACGAGGCGCTTTACAAGGCGTTCCTGGGCGCGGGCATCAATCTGCCGAAATATAAGAATATGATCATCACCGTAAAGGATTCCGACAAGGTGGATGTGATCGATATCGCCAGAAGATTCGAGGCCATCGGCTACCGGATCTTTGCCACAAGGGGTACCGCCAGGGCGCTGCAGGAAAACGGCGTGAGTGTACTCCGGGTCAGCAAGATCGACAGCGAATCCCCCAATATGATGGATCTGATCCTGGGTCATGAGCTGGATCTGGTGATCGACACACCGACACAGGGCGTCGAGCATTCCAAAGACGGATTCCTGATCCGTCGCAACGCCATTGAAACGGGGGTGAACGTTCTGACATCCCTGGACACGGCTACGGCGCTGATCACAAGCCTGGAGAACAATAACATGAACAAACTGACGCTGATTGACATCGCAAAGCTGCCCTCCGGATGTAATAACCGGTTGGCCGCAGACGGAGAATAATTTCCGGTATGTGGAAGAGGTTCCATTAAAAAACCCGGAGAATCGGACAATATATCTTGTATGAGCCGCCGCAAAAGTATAAAATACAGCTAAAGCCAGGATGCGGTTTATTCTTATGCGGCGAGGTGAGGCAATGCGGAAAAAATCACATATTTCGCTGTCAGGATATCTTGTCAGGGAGATGGATTCATACGATCTGAAAAGACATAAAAAAGCATTTTACCTCGGTTCGGTCCTGCCGGATCTCCGGATACGGATGTTCCGGGAACCTCACAGATATGACCGGACATACGAATGGTTCTGCGGGTATGTCAGCCGGATCGTGGAGGATGGCCGAAGCGGCGCCTGCGGGGGAAGAACCCTGTGGCTGCGCACCGGAGAGGCTCTCCACTATCTGGCGGATTATTTTACCTATCCGCACAACGATTCCTTCGACGGGGGCGTGAGAGAACATTGCCTGTATGAGGGAGACCTGAAATATGCCCTTCACAGATTTGTGAGGACGCCGGAGGCGCTGTATTTTTTTAAGAAGGGGCGGGAAAAGGCCGGAGCCATCCAGAGTCTGCCCCTTCTTTTTGAGCATATAAAAGCCGTGCATATGCGCTATATGACGCAGAGGCCCTCCGTGGCGGCGGACTGCCGTCAGATCGTTGAGATCTGCGCCACGGCGCTGTTTGTGATCGAGGGGCTGGCGCGTCAGGAACCGGCTGCGCCGGAGGCTTTTTCTTTCTGGCGCTGTGCATAATTTGATTGACAGTTCCCGGAAGATTCTGTAAACTCTGAAGTAGAATTGTCTGATAACCATTAATACAAATTCAGGAAAGGTGAGATGAAAGATGGGATTAATAAAAGCTGCTGTAAACTCCGTCAGCGGGGTGTTGGGAGATCAGTGGAAGGAATATTTTTACTGTGAGGCCATGGATTCGGAAACCCTTGTACAGAAGGGCATGAAAAAGACTTCCGGGCGCTCCTTCGGACGCTCCGGCGCCACCAATGTGATCACGGACGGTTCCCTGGTGGCTGTGGCTGACGGACAGTGTATGATGATCGTGGAAAACGGAAAGGTAGTGGACTTCTGCGCGGAGCCAGGCGAGTTTGTGTATAATACCGGCACAGAGCCCAGCGTGTTCACCGGCGCCCTCGGGGATGGGATCAGCCAGACCTTTGCCAAGATCGGCAAGCGGTTTACTTTCGGGGGAGTCGCGCCCCAGGATCAGAGAATTTATTACTTCAACACAAAGGAGATCCTCGGCAATAAATACGGGACGCCCACGCCGGTGCCGTTCCGGGTCATCGACCAGAATATCGGGCTGGATGTGGATATCTCCATCCGGTGCAACGGGGAATACTCTTTCCGTATTGCCGACCCGATCCTTTTTTACACGAATGTCTGCGGGAATGTGGAGGACGTATATGCGCGTTCTAATCTGGACAGTATGCTGAAAGCGGAGCTTCTGACCGCGCTCCAGCCGGCTTTTGCAAAGCTCTCCGAATCCGGCGTCCGCTACAGCGCCCTGCCGGGACATACCCAGGAGCTGGCGGATTGCCTGAACGATGTCCTCTCCGCAAAGTGGAAGGAACTCCGGGGAATCGTTATTGCCTCCTTTGGCATTAATTCTGTGTCTGCGTCCAAAGAGGACGAGGATATGATCAAACAGCTTCAGAAAAGCGCAGTGATGCGCGATCCCACCATGGCGGCGGCCACATTGGCCGGAGCCCAGGCGGACGCGATGCGTGCGGCGGCCTCCAACACGGCCGGAGCCATGACCGGATTTATGGGAATGGGTATGGCACAGCAGGCCGGCGGCGCAAACATGGAAAATCTGTATGCCATGGGGAGAGAGCAGAAGGCTCAGGCACAGCAGGGCGCGCCAGCAGAGCGGCCGTCCTCCGGGGCAGCGGCGGCACAGTGGCAGTGTCCCTCCTGCGGTGCGATGAATGCCGGAAAATTCTGCTCCGAGTGCGGTACGCAGAAGCCCCGGAGCGCCTCCTGGACCTGTTCCTGCGGCGCAGTAAATACGGGGAAATTCTGTTCAGAGTGCGGGGCGAAGCGTCCCGAATAACTGGAGGTCAGATAATGGCGGGAATTTTAGAGTATAAATGTCCCTGCTGCGGCGGCGCGATCCAGTTTAACACTGCCACGCAGAAGATGAAGTGCCCCTATTGCGATACGGAATTTGATATCGACACGTTAAATGAATTTAAAGATGAATACATAGGTGAAGATCAGGATCCCACCTGGAAGGAAGATACGGTAAAGCAGAGCGGGGCAACTTTTGAGGATGCAAACGATACGCTTGCGTCCTACGTCTGCGAAGCCTGCGGCGGTGAGATCGTGGCGGAAAAGACCATGGCGGCGTCCAGTTGTCCCTATTGCGGCAATCCGGTCATTGTCCTGAAACAGCTTTCGGGAATGCTCCGCCCTGATCTGGTGATTCCCTTCAAGCTGGACAAGGATGCCGCGGTCCAGCGGCTGCAGTCTCACCTGAAGGGCAAGGTGCTGCTTCCTCATCGGTTCAAGTCTGAGAACCGTATCAAGGAAATCAAAGGGGTATATGTGCCTTTCTGGCTGTATGACAGCGATGTGGATGCCGACATCAGCTGCCGGGCCACCAGGACCCGTGTGTCGCGCCAGGGGGATTACATGATCACGGAGACCTCTCATTATCTGGTAAAGCGGGGCGGTGTGATCGGTTTTGACAGGGTTCCGGCGGACGGCTCCTCCAGGATGGATGATAAGCTGATGCAGTCCATCGAGCCGTTTTCCTATGAGGAGGCCGTGCCGTTTCAGAACGCATACCTTGCAGGATTCTGCGCCGACAAATACGATATGGACGCTTCCCAGTGCTCGGCCTCTGTGAATGAGCGTATGAAGCAGAATACGCTCCACGCGTTTATGAATACGATCTCCGGCTATGACAGCTGTGTACCGGAGCATACCAGCATCCATCTGAGCCAGGGCAGTATCACCTATGCGCTGCTGCCGGTCTGGGTGTTCAACACCATGTATCACGGCAAGCTCCACACCTTTGCAATGAACGGCCAGACGGGAAAATTTGTGGGGGATCTCCCGGCAGATAAGGGAAAGGCTGCGGCGATCGGTGTTCTGTCGTTTGCATTGACGGCGGCGCTGGCCTTCCTGGTCACAACATTTATCATATAAAGGGGGATGGGAAGATGGACAGAGAGAAAAGAATCATTTTCCCGGCTCTGCGGGGGACAATGCTTTTGCAGTTTGGGTTTCTTCTGGCGCTGCTCCTGCTCGGTGCGACGCCGGCCCTTCGGACACAGGCAAAGAACAGCCAGAAGGTGGTGGACGAAGCCGGACTTCTGTCGTATTTGGAGGTGGAGGAACTAACAGAGCAGTTCACAGGGATTGCCGAAGAGTATGCGTGCGATGTCGTGGTTGTGACAGTGGAGAGCCTTGACGGAGAAAACATCCGTACTTATACGGATTCCTATTTTTATTACAATGACTATGGATACGGGGATGAGCAGAGCGGAATCATACTGCTCATTGCCATGGAGGAGCGGCGGTATTATTTTGCCACGCGGGGCGAGGCCGTGGATATTTTCACGGATTACGGCCTTGATATCATGGATGAGTCTGTTTCAGAGGAATTATCGGAAGGAAATTATTACCGGGCGTTTTCCAGATTCGGAAGCCTTGCGGAAGATTTTTTGAAGGAAGCCAGCAGCGGGACGGCCTATGATGTGGATCACGCATACAAAGAGCCAATGCCGATTGGGACGAGGCTTCTGATCTCCGTCATTGCCGGCCTGGCCGTAGCGGTTCTTGTCCTTGTGCTCCTTTTTTCTCAGCTCAAATCCGTGCGGGCGAAGAGCGAGGCATGGGAGTATGTGCGAAGCGGCAGCTTCCATGTGACGAGACAGCGGGATATCTTCCTGTACCGCAATGTCACCCGCAGAAGAGTACAGCAGGATAACGGTCCCGGCGGCAGAGGCGGTCCCGGCGGCGGAAGAGGCATAGGGGGCAGCACGTTCCACAGCTCCCCGGGCGGCGGACGCTCCGGGGGCCGGGGCGGGTCATTCTGATGCTGCGGCGCCCGAAGAATGAGAGACTAATTATCCTCCGGTTCCCCCTCGGTGGTGTAGACCGTTCTCTTGCGGGCCATCTCGTCGCTCTCCAGGTATTCGTCGTAGGTAGTGATCTTGTCGATCAGTTTGCCGCCCGGCAGAATCTCCATGATGCGGTTCGCTGTGGTCTGGACGATCTGGTGGTCTCTGGAGGAAAAGAGGATCACGCCCGGGAATCGGATCAGGCCGTTGTTCAGCGCCGTGATGGCCTCCATATCCAGATGGTTTGTCGGCTCGTCCAGCAGAAGGACGTTTGCGCCGGAGATCATCATCTTCGACAGCATACAGCGGACGCGTTCACCGCCGGAGAGTACATTCAGCTTTTTGACGCCGTCGTCCCCTGCGAACAGCATCCGGCCAAGAAATCCGCGCACATAGGTGGCGTCCTTGATCTCGGAGAACTGAGTCAGCCAGTCTACAATTGTCAGATTGCTCTCAAATTCCTTTGTGCTGTCTTTGGGGAAATACGCCTGGGATGTAGTGACGCCCCATTTGTAACGTCCCTCGTCCGGCTCCAGTTCCCCCATCAGAATCCGGAAGAAGGTGGTCTTTGCCAACTCATTGCTTCCTACAAACGCCACCTTGTCATTGTGCCCCAGGGTGAAGGTAACGTTGTCCAGGATCTTTACATTGTCGATGGTCTTGGAGAGATTCTCCACCATCAGGATCTCGTTCCCGATCTCCCGGTTGGGCCTGAAATCAATATAGGGATATTTGCGGCTGGAGGGCTTGATCTCGTCCAGTTGAATTTTCTCAAGGGCGCGCTTCCGGGAAGTCGCCTGCTTGGACTTGGAAGCGTTGGCGGAGAAGCGGGAGATGAACTCCTGAAGTTCCCTGATTTTTTCTTCTTTCTTTTTGTTGGCTTCTTTCATCTGCCTGATAAGAAGCTGGCTGGACTCGTACCAAAAATCGTAGTTTCCGGCATAGAGCTGAATCTTGCCATAATCGATGTCCGCAATCTGTGTGCAGACCTTATTCAGAAAATAACGGTCATGGGATACCACGATCACAATGTTGTCAAAATTGATCAGGAACTCCTCGAGCCAGTTGATAGCGTCCAGATCCAGATGGTTCGTCGGCTCGTCCAGCAAAAGGATATCCGGATTGCCGAACAGCGCCCGGGCCAGCAGCACCTTGACTTTTTCGTTTCCGTTCAGATCCTTCATCAGGCTGCAGTGAAGCGAAGTGTCGATGCCAAGCCCGTTCAGGAGCGTAGCGGCGTCGGACTCGGCCTCCCAGCCGTTCATCTCGGCAAATTCTCCCTCCAGCTCGCTGGCGCGAATGCCATCCTCGTCGGTGAAATCCTCTTTCGCGTAGATTGCGTCTTTCTCTTTCATAATATCATACAGACGCTGATTGCCCATGATGACCGTATCCAGGACAGGATATTCGTCGTACTTGAAGTGATCCTGCTCCAGCACGGAGAGCCGCTGGCCGGGGGTCATGGAAATAGTGCCTTTGCTGGTATCCAGCACTCCGGAAAGGATTTTCAGGAATGTGGATTTCCCGGCGCCGTTGGCGCCGATCAGGCCGTAGCAGTTGCCTTCGGTAAATTTGATGTTCACATCCTCAAAGAGGGCTTTCTTGCCCACCCGGTAGGTTACGTTGTTTGCCTGTATCATGTTGAAACTCCCTGTTTTTCAATGCTTTTAGCGTTTTCAGAACACAGTTTCCATTATACATGAACGGGGGATTTTTGCAAGGGGGAAAAAAGCCGTCTGACATAGCTTTAACGATAATATACCATCGCAGCCGGCATGGTTTTTATAGATGGAAATTTTATAGAAAATACGGATGATTGTTTTTATGAAGATAACTATACTTGCAGTCGGGAAAATTAAGGAAAAGTATCTGAAGGACGCCGTCGCGGAATACAGCAAGCGGCTTTCAGGGTATTGCCGCCTTGAGATTCTGGAGGTGGCGGATGAAAAGGCTCCGGCGGGGGCGTCCCCCGCGCTGGAGAGGCAGATCAGAAATAAGGAGGGGGAACGTCTGCTGCTTCATATAAGGGATACGGATTTTGTCATTGCCCTTGCAATCGATGGGGAAACGCCGGATTCCGTGGAACTGTCCCGGCAGATCGAAGGTCTGGGCATCCGTGGAAACAGCAGCCTCGTCTTTGTGATCGGCGGCTCGCTGGGACTTTCCGGGAAAGTCCTGGGACGGGCAGATTATAAATTGAGCTTTTCCCGGATGACTTTTCCCCATCAGCTGATGCGGGTGATCCTGCTGGAGCAGATATATCGGAGCTTTCGCATTATGAACAGAGAGCCCTATCATAAATAAGCGTATTTGTCTGGTGGCGCTGCCAGATTTGCGGCTGACAGGCTTTTATGGGACAGATCCGGTCCGGACTGTATACGGGAGCAAACCCGTAGGAATAAAAAGCTTCCCCGTCCCATATGCTTTAAGGGAAACGCGGATGGGGATCGGTATTCGCATGAGGGAACAAAGACAGAAGCTTTTCCTCGCTTCGCTGACCGGGGCCATGCAGCTTCCGGAGGATTTTGTCCGGGGGAATATTCTGGTTCAGATGCAGGGCCGGGAGCATATGACGGTGGAGAATTTCAAGGGGATTTCCTCCTACACCACAGAGGAGGTCCGGCTGCTTACCAGAAGAAACCGGATCTGCATCTTTGGGAAAAATCTGAGGATCGACTGCTATACAAAGGAGGAGATTGAGATTTCGGGGCGGATCGACCGGCTGGAGTACCAATAATACCGTTTTCGCTCTTTTTGATAAATATCCTTTTATTTTGCGGGAGGCTGTGAATGGAGAATCGGATCCTCAATTACATGACAGGCCATGTGCGGATCCGCATCCGGGGCAATTCCTATGACCGCTTTTTGAATCTGTGTGCCTTTCACGGGATTACGCTGTGGGATCTGCGCCCCAGCAGGGAGGCGTATGAGGCAAATATCACAGTAAAGGACTTTAGAAAGTTAAAGGCGATCGCCAGGAAGAGCCATACCAGGGTGAGGATTGTCCGGCGGAGGGGCCTTCCTTTTTTTATACATAAATACCGGAAGCGGAAATTCTATCTGGTCAGCATCTTATTCGCGGCCTTCTTTATGTTCTGGCTCTCCGGCCATATCTGGAATATTACGGTGGACGGTAATCTGTCCCAGAGTGACGACGTTATTTTTGAATATCTCAGCGCCAGCGGCATCCGGCATGGCATGGTAAAATCCCGGGTTGACTGTAAGGAACTTGCGCTGGATATCCGCAGTTACTTCAGTGATTTCGCATGGGTTGCGGCGGAATTGCAGGGGACAAGGCTGCTGATCCATGTTAAGGAGGGAATCCTCGGGCGTGATGCGCAAGATGACGAATCGGAAACACTGCACCGTCCTACAAGTCTGGCGGCGGTAAAGAGCGGAAAGGTGGTGTCCATCCTTGTGCGTTCCGGCAGACCGCTGGTGGAGGCGGGGGATACGGTGGAAAAGGGAGATCTGCTTGTATCCGGGCTTCTTCCGATCTATAATGACAGCGGAGATCTTGTCTCGGTACAATATGCATCCTCGGACGCGGATATTATCCTTGAGACGAGCCTTGCATATGAGGACAGCCTGGAACTGACGGCTTCCCAAAAGGAGTATACGGGACGTGAAAAAAAACGCTGGCTGCTTCGGATCGGGGATGTTTCCTTTGCACTGCCGGGCGCGCTCGCTGTTTTTGAACAGTGCGATATCCTTTCCAAGCTGACCCAGATCCGCCTCTTTGAAAATTTTTACCTGCCCTTATATATTCAGAAATATACAGTTAAAGAATATACGGAACACGAAATTGTATATGACAAAACCAGAGCAAAGGAGATTCTTCGGTCAAATTATCAGTATTTCCAAAAAAAATTAGAGGAAAAGGGGGTTCAAATATTTCAAAATGATGTTAAAATAAAGTGGGATGAGTCAACGGCAACTGCCTACGGGAATCTTACCATACGGGAGGCGGCGGTCAGAAGCATCCCGTCGCAGGACACGGAGGAGGAAGTGCCGGATCATGACTATGGTTGAAATGACGCTGAACGTTCCCGCGCAGCATGCGCAGAATGTCTTCGGCCAGTTCGATCAATATGTGAAGAAGATAGAACGTACATTCCAGGTGACGGTGCTCAGCCGGGACGGCGAGGTGAAGATACTTGGAGGCCCCGTCGGCGCGGTCCGGGCAAAGAAGGTCTTCGAGAGCCTTTTTGAGCTGTCTCAGCGGGGGAACGCCATCACGGAGCAGAATGTGGACTATGCCCTGGCTCTCGCCCATGAGGAAAAAGAGTCGGCCATCGTGGACATTGACGGAGACTGTATCTGCCATACGGTGAACGGAAAGCCCGTCAAGCCAAAGACGCTGGGCCAGAAAGAATATGTAGATGCGATCCGCAGGAATAAGATCGTTTTCGGCACAGGCCCGGCCGGTACCGGTAAGACATACCTGGCTATGGCGATGGCTATTACCGCTTTCAAGAACGACGAGGTGAGCCGGATCATCCTGACCAGGCCGGCCATCGAGGCGGGAGAAAAGCTTGGGTTTTTGCCCGGAGATCTTCAGAGCAAGGTGGATCCTTATCTCAGGCCTCTGTACGACGCCCTTTACCAGATTATGGGACCGGACAGCTTTCTCAAAAATATGGAGAAAGGGCTGATTGAAGTAGCGCCTCTGGCCTATATGCGCGGCCGGACGCTGGACAGCGCATTCATTATCCTGGATGAGGCGCAGAATACGTCCCCGGCGCAGATGAAGATGTTCCTGACCCGTATCGGCTTCGGCTCGAAGGTGGTGGTGACCGGTGACCTCACACAGAAGGATATTCCCGCCGGCACGCCCTCCGGGCTTGACATTGCCATGAAGGTGCTGAAAAAAGTGGACGACATCCGGTTCTGCAATATGACGAGCCTTGATGTGGTGCGGCATCCTCTGGTGCAGAAGATCGTCAATGCCTATGAGGAATACGAAAAGAAAGAAAAAAAACGCAGCGAACGCTCCGAAGGGACGCGCAGAAGAAACTGAATGAAACAGGCCGGATGGCAGCCTGCGGCCGGGAAAGGAGGTTTTATGACCCTGGATTTTGAAAATGAGAGGGCTTTGGAGGCCGGTTTTGACCTCAGAGAACTTGCCGGGCAGGTGGTTTTCTGTACATTGGATTATATGGAATGTCCCTATGAAGCGCGGGTGGGCGTGCTGATCACGGATGATGAGGAGATCCGTAAGTTGAACCGGGAGCACCGGGGGATCGACCGCCCTACGGATGTCCTGTCCTTTCCCATGACGGATTATGAGACGCCGGGAGATTTCAGTTGCCTGGACGGGGAAGAGCCGGACTGCTTTGACCCGGATTCCGGGGAGCTGTCGCTTGGCGATATCGTGATCTCGGCGGACCGGCTTCTTGCGCAGGCGAAGGAATATGGACATTCGGTTAAGAGGGAGTACGCGTTTCTGATCGTCCACAGCATGCTTCATCTTATGGGATATGATCATATGACGCAGCCTGAGGCGGAGGAGATGGAGCGCCTTCAGGAAGAGATACTGAGACAGCTTAACATTTCAAGATAAGGGAGGAATAATTATGTACAGAAGTTTTAAAAAGATTGCCGCAGGGGTAGCGGCGGCAGCAATGGTTGCAGGAAGCCTGACCGGAGTTATGAGTGTTTCGGCAGAGGAGAAAAACGGAATGGTGAGAAGCTATCTTACCGGGAAGCTGGTGCCGGAGTCCATAGGACGGACAAGGCCGGTTGCCATCATGCTCAATAATATTTATGACGCCCTTCCCCAGTCCGGAATCGCAAACGCGGAGGTGGTTTACGAGGCTCCGGTTGAGGGCGGGATCACCCGTCTGATGGGCGTTTTCGAGGATTATCAGGACGTGGAGCGCATCGGTTCCGTGCGAAGCTGCCGGGAGTATTATGTTTATTTTGCCCAGGAGTTCAACGCGATTTATCTTCATTACGGGCAGGCCTGGTATGCGCTGGAGCTGCTGTGGAGCGATGTAACCAACAATTTAAGCGGTCTTGCGGACGCAGGCTACGGCGAGGGAGACGTTACCTATTACCGCGTAGATGATTTCCCGTCCCCCCACAACGTGTATACCAATTACGATATGATCCAGGCCGGTATCGATTACCGGGGCTATTCCAGGGATTACTCCGACAGCTACACAAGCCAGAACGGTCACTATCAGTTTGCAGAGGATGATTCGCCGGTGCTTCTGGAAGATGGGACTGAGGCCACCTATGTATCTCCTGGCTATACATACAACAACGCATATTTTCTGTATAATGCGGAAACCGGGAAATATACGAGGTATCAGTTTGGCGACACCCAGATCGACAAGATGACCGGAAGGAGCCTGAATTATGACAACATCCTGATCCAGTATTGTTCCTGGACCAATTATGAGGACACCGATTCCTACCTGAACATAGACGTCCTCTCAGGCGGTTCCGGGAAATATATTACAAGGGGCAAAGCCATCGACGTGACCTGGGGCAAGGATGCGGCAAATCCGGCGGATCCCTTTGACGACGGCAATTTCCAGCCGACCCGTTACTATGATTTAGACGGAAATGAAATAACCCTCAATCAGGGGAAAACCTGGGTGTGCATTGTCCTTGATACGTCGGCGGACAGCGTGGTGATCGGTACAAATTAGGGCATGGCTCCGGCGGCTTACATCTGATTATTTAAGAGGTCCAAAGTGAAAGAAAAAAACAAAAGTGGAAATAATTTTCTGGTCCAGGGATCCATTCTTGCGGCGGCGGCGATCATTGCAAAGGTAATCGGGCTTGTCTATCGGATCCCTCTGACCAATATTCTTGGGAACGAGGGAAACAGCTATTACTCCATGGCGAACGAGATCTACGCGATACTCCTTATGGTGTCCTGTTTTAACCTGCCTCTGGCTGTGTCCAAGCTGGTATCCGAGCGGGTACACCGGGGGGAGTACCGCAATGCCCATCGGGTATTCCTGTGTGCGGTCCGCTTTGCCGTTGTGGTGGGCGGCGTGCTGGCGCTGTTTACCTATGTTTTTGCGGGTCTGATCACGAAATATGTCATGTCCCTTGAACTGGCGTCCTATGCGCTGCGGGTTCTGGCCCCGGCTATTTTCATTTCCGCGATCATCGGCACTTTCCGCGGATATTTCCAGGGCTATTCGACCATGGTTCCCACGGCGGTGTCACAGATCATCGAGCAGATCGTAAATGCGGTGGTCACGGTGGTATGCGCGGGAATCATGTACAGCTATGGCGCATCCCTGGCGGCCCGGGAGGGAAATGATTCCCTGGGACCGGCATGGGCGGCTGCCGGAGGCGCCTTCGGCACGGTAGCCAGCATTACCATTGCCCTGCTGTTTATGATGCTCGTTTACACAGCGCAGAAGAAAACGCTGAACCGGAATATCCGCCGGGACCGAAACTCCAAAAGAGAATCGGAGTATACGATCTACCGGATGCTGATTCTGACGATCCTTCCGGTTGTCCTCAGTACCGTGATCTACAATATCAGCAACGTGGCTGACCAGGGTATTTTTAATCGGGTTCTCAGATCCCAGGGATATACGGATGCCCAGTATGGTTCCATCTGGGGGATTTATTCCGGTCAGTTCCGGGTGCTTATGAACGTTCCCCTGGCTCTTGCCTCCGGTATGGGACCGGCCATCGTACCCAGCCTGACGGCGGCTATGGCGAAGAAGAACCGGATGGAGGCAAAGTCAAAGATAAAGACTTCCATCCGTTTTACCATGCTCCTGACGATTCCCTGTGCCGTGGGGATGGCTGCGCTGGCGGAGCCGATCATTACCATGCTCTATAACCAGGAGACGGGAGTACCCCTGTCTGCCGGCATTATGCAGATCGGTTCCCTGATGATTATATTTTATGCCCTCTCCACCCTCACCACAAACATTTTGCAGGGGCTCGGGCGGCTTCGGCAGCCGCTGATCAACTGTTCCATCGCGCTGGTGATCCACTTTATTGTGCTGTATATAATGCTGACAGGCGCGAATCTGAATATTTATGCGGTCGTCTATGCCAATATCATTTTTGCCCTGATTGTGTGTATCCTGAACGCGCTTTCGATTCAGCGTTTTATCAATTACCGGCAGGAATGGTACAGGACATTTTTTGTCCCGGCGATCTCCTCAATCATTATGGCGGCGGCAGTTTATATCGTGTACTCCGCGCTCCATACGTTCACAGGGAATACGGTTTCCACGATCATTGCCATTTTCTTCGGGGTTGTGGTATATGGGCTGGGGCTCGTGGTTTTCCGGGGGATTACCATCGATGAGATATCCACTTTCCCGAAAGGGCATCTGATTCTGAAACTGATGCGGAAGCTGGGACTGGTAAAGTGATTAAGAAGCAGAATCCGGGAGAGATAAGCAAAATATGAGTTGCCGTGAAAAACTGAAAGACAAAAAGCGAATCGTAATAAAGATCGGAAGCGCCTGCATCACACACAGTGAGACGGGCGCGCTGAATCTTACAAAGCTGGAAATCCTGGTGCGGGAGATCTGCGATCTGAAAAACATGGGCAAGGATGTGGTGCTGGTATCCTCCGGCGCCATCGCGGTGGGACGAAGAGCCATCGGCATCAATCACCGGCCGGAGAACCTTGCGGCGAAACAGGCCTGCGCCGCTATCGGCCAGGCGCAGCTTATGATGATCTATCAGAAGCTGTTCAGCGAGTACGGGCACCGGGCAGCGCAGATCCTGATGACGAAAAACACCATGATCGATAACCTGAGCCGCAAAAACGCCCAGAATACCTTTGAGGAACTTCTGGCCCTGGGAGCAGTTCCCATTGTAAATGAAAATGATACGGTTTCCACCTATGAAATCGAATTTGGCGACAATGATACCCTGTCCGCGATCGTGACCGCGCTGATCGGAGCGGATCTGCTCATCCTGCTCTCCGATATTGACGGATTGTATACGGACGATCCCAGGGAGAATCCGGGGGCGGAGTTTATCAGCTACGTCGAAGAGCTGGACGAACAGCTTTTTGAAATGGGAAAGGGCAGCGGAAGCGATGTGGGTACCGGCGGTATGGCTGCAAAACTTTCCGCGGCCAGGATCGCCACGGCGGCCGGGGCGGATATGGTGATAGCCAGCGGAGAGGATTTTCACGTGATCCACAGGATCCTTCAGGGAGCGGAAACCGGCACGATGTTTAAGGGAAGGCCCGAGGAAGAATTTTATCTGATCGATATACTCCAGTGAGGCCGTGTCTCTGTGTCCGCAGGGGGCGGACGCTTTCATACAAATATTACAGGCGGGAGTTTTCTATGGATGAGAAAAAAATTAAGAGGATCAACGAACTGGCCCGAAAGGCAAAGGCGGAGGGCATGACTGAGCAGGAGCGTGCGGAACAGGCGCAGCTGCGCAGATTATTTATTGAATCCGTACGCGCCAATGTGCGGGCGCAGCTTGACAATATTGATCTGGTCGATGAAGATGGCAATATAGAAAATCTTGGTGAAAAATATGGAAAAAAAACAGATCAGAAAACAAATCCTTGAAATCCGGAAGAAGTCGGACACATACGAACGGAAACGTAAGAGCCTGGCGATCTGCGACCGGGTCACAGGTATGGACGCTTTTCAGAAAGCACAGGCCGTTTATGTCTATATGGACTGTAACGGAGAAGTCTCCACAAAACCGCTGGTGGAGGAGGCGTTAAGGCTTGGCAAAAAGGTGGCCGCCCCAAGGGTTTCCGGCGATACGATGGATTATTATTATATAAATGACTATAAGGACGTGCAGCCCGGGTACTGTAATATTCCGGAGCCAGTCAGGTCAGACCGTGCCTCGGACGAAGATGCGCTGCTGATCCTTCCCGGCGTCGCTTTTGACGCCGACCGTCGCCGCTGCGGTTACGGAAAGGGCTTTTATGACCGTTATCTGGCGTCCCATCCGGGGCACAGAACGATCGCCCTGGCCTTTGAGTTTCAGATGGTTGATGAAGTCCCGTCAGAGGCGTGCGATATCCGTCCCCAGTATCTTGTGACGGAGGAACGTTTTTTTGCAGACCCGGATGTGCTGCTTTGGGAGATCGGACAGGGAGCGAAGGAGACAGAGCCGGTGCTCCGGAGCCTTTCCACCGCCGGAAAGAATGAAGCGCTTCTCCTGGCCGCCGATTATCTTGAAGAATATCAGGAAAAGATCCTGAAAGCCAATGCGGCGGATGTAAAAAACGGGCGGGAAAATCGTATGCCGGAGGGGCTGGTGGACCGTCTGATGTTAAATAAAAGCCGCATAGAGGGCATGGCTGAGGGCCTGCGCCAGATCGCCTCTCTGGACGATCCTATCGGCGCAGTGGAGGAGATGAAACGCCGTCCCAACGGACTTCTGATCGGCCGTATGAGAGTTCCCCTGGGCGTTGTTGGCATAATCTATGAGTCCCGGCCGAATGTGACGGCCGATGCCTTCGGCCTTTGCTTTAAGACCGGAAACGCGGTGATTTTGAAGGGCGGCAGCGATGCAATCCATTCCAACCTTGCTATCGTAGAAGTGCTTCAGAAGGCTCTGAGGGAATGCGGCGTTCCCAAAAACGCGATTCAGCTCATCGGGGTGACAGACCGGGAGACCACGGCGCGGTTTATGAAGCTGAAGCAGTATGTGGATGTGCTGATTCCGAGAGGCGGGGCCGGCCTGATCCGGACCGTGGTGGAGAACAGCACGATCCCCGTAATTGAGACAGGCACCGGCAACTGCCACATTTATGTGGATGAGAGCGCCGACCTGGACATGGCGGTAAAGATCATCGATAACGCCAAGACCCAGCGGATCGGCGTCTGCAACGCCTGCGAATCGATTGTGGTACATGAGAAGATCGAGAAGCAGCTTCTCGGCGCGCTGAAGAAAAAGCTGGACGAGCATAATGTGGAGCTTCGCTGCGATCCGCAGGCCCTCTCCTGTATTGAAGGCGGCGTTCCTGCCACAGAAGAAGATTGGGGAAAGGAATACCTTGACTATGTTCTTTCCATCCGGACGGTCGCTTCGATTGACGAGGCCATCGCCCACATCAATCATTATAATACGGGGCATTCCGAGGCCATCATCACCAGAGATTACGGGAACGCCATGCGTTTTCTGAACGAGATCGACGCGGCGGCGGTTTACGTCAACGCCTCCACCCGCTTCAGCGACGGCTTTGAATTCGGCTTTGGAGCGGAGATCGGCATCAGCACCCAGAAGCTCCACGCCAGAGGCCCCATGGGCCTGGAGGCGCTGACTACGACGAAATTTATTATATTCGGGAATGGGCAGGTGCGGTCATAATTATTGTATAAAAGCGCGGGCGTGTAAGTTGGTGCAGGTGGACCTGATTTCGATGCATATAGATGCAGCGGCTCTTTTTAACACATGAAAAATCAGCTCAATGGAAGGGACTTTCAAATGAAAAAGAGAACACTTGGAAACAGTGCATTGCGGATTAATTATCAGCACCGGTTCAATCCCATGGCAGAACCGGAGGCGGTTGACGTAACTGTGGCGAATCTTCGGCGGTCATGCCGGAAAGCAGGAGCGGCTCATGTACAATGAATTTTCCTTTGAACAGATTGATTGCTCCGGTGCGGCGCCGGAGCAGGAGCCTCAGCGCCAGTATTATTTTATCGCAAGGCTCCGGCAGATCGTTGGAGAAAAGAAAGAAGAACTGGGCCGTACGCCGGTATGCTGCATCCGCACCTTCGGGTGCCAGATGAACGCCCGGGATTCTGAAAAGCTGCGGGGCATTCTGGAACTGGCGGGATATGAACAATCCGACCGGGAGGATTCGGATCTTGTGCTGTACAATACCTGTACCGTGCGGGAAAACGCCAATTTGAAGGTGTATGGGCATCTGGGCCTGCTTTCCAATCTGAAGAAAAAGAATCCCGGCATGGTCATCGCTCTGTGCGGCTGCATGATGCAGGAACCCCAGGCGGTTGAAAAGATCAAAAAGAGCTACCGGTTCGTGGATCTGATCTTCGGCACGCACAACATCTATAAATTTCCGGAACTGCTGGTGACCGCCCTGGAATCAAAGCGTATGGTCATCGACCTGTGGAAGGACACGGACCGGATTGTGGAAGATCTGCCCGCAGAGCGGACCTATTTCTTCAAATCGGGCGTAAACATCATGTTTGGGTGCAACAATTTCTGCAGTTACTGTATTGTGCCCTATGTGCGGGGCCGGGAGCGCAGCCGGCGCCCTGAGGATATTCTCGGGGAGATCCGAAGGCTGGTAGCGGACGGCGTCGTGGAAGTGATGCTTCTGGGACAGAATGTCAATTCCTACGGCAGAGGACTCAGGGAGGAGATCACCTTCGCGCAGCTTCTCGAACAGGTAGAACAGATCCCGGGGCTGGAGCGCATTCGCTTTATGACTTCCCACCCGAAGGATCTCTCAGAGGATCTGATCCGGGTGATGAAACGGTCCAAAAAGATCTGCCGTCATCTTCATCTTCCCCTCCAGTCCGGCAGTACGGCGATTTTAAAAAAAATGAACCGCAGGTACACGAAGGAGCAGTACCTTCGGCTTGCCGACACCCTTCGACGGGAGATACCGGATCTTTCCATCACCACGGATATCATCGTGGGGTTCCCAGGAGAGACAGAGGAGGACTTTCAGGAAACGCTGGATGTGGTGCGCCGTGTGAAATTTGACAACGCCTTTACGTTTATCTATTCAAGACGCACCGGCACCCCGGCCGCCGCGATGGAGGATCCGGTTCCCACGGAGGTGGCAAAAGACCGGTTCAACCGTCTGCTGGCCCTGGTGCAGGATATTTCAAGGGAAATGTCAGGGAAGATTCAGGGACAGGTACACAGTGCCCTGGTGGAGCAGATCAACGAGCAGGACCCCTCTCTGGTGACCGGCCGGCTTGGCAACAATCTGCTGGTGCATTTTCCGGGCGGGCAGGAACTGATCGGACGGATCGTGGACGTATATCTGAAAGAGTGCAAAGGGTTTTATTATATTGGAGAGATGAGGAAATAAAATGGCACAAATGACACCAATGATGCAGCAGTATCTGAAGACGAAGGAAGAATACCCGGACTGTATTCTTTTTTATCGTCTCGGTGATTTCTATGAAATGTTTTTCGAGGATGCGCTGACTGCGTCAAAAGAACTGGAGATCACCCTGACCGGGAAGGACTGCGGTCTTGAGGAGCGTGCGCCCATGTGCGGCGTTCCTTTTCATGCGGTGGACGGCTACCTGAACCGGCTGGTTTCCAGAGGCTACAAGGTGGCGATCTGCGAACAGATGGAGGATCCGAAGCTGGCAAAAGGGCTGGTGAAGCGGGACGTCGTCCGTATTGTCACCCCGGGGACCAATCTGGACGCGCAGGCGCTGGATGAGACGAGAAACAATTATCTCATGTGTATCGTCTGCATGGCGGACCGCTACGGCGTTTCCGTGGCGGATATCAGCACCGGAGAATATCTTGTGACGGAGCTGGACAGTGAGCGGAAGCTGACGGATGAAATCGTGAAATTCTCTCCCTCAGAGATCATCTGCAATCCTTCCTTTTCCGTCAGCGGCTTCGATATCGAGGATATGAAAGCAAGACTTGGAATCACGGTATTTCCTCTGGACGACTGGTATTTTGACGACGCCATGTGCGCGAAGGCCCTGATGGAGCATTTTCAGGTGACGAAGCTGGCCGGACTTGGCCTGGCGGATTTCGGCTGCGGGATCATCGCGGCGGGAGCGCTCCTGAGATATCTGATGGAAACCCAGAAGACTTCCCTCTCAAACCTGACGGTGCTGACTCCCTATTCCATCGGGAAATATATGATTCTGGACAGCTCCACCCGCCGGAACCTGGAGCTTTGCGAGACCCTTCGGGAGAAGAACAAGCGGGGTTCGCTGCTCTGGGTACTGGACAAGACCAGAACCGCCATGGGAGCCCGACTGCTCCGGAAATATGTGGAGCAGCCGCTGATTGAGAAAGAAGCGATACAGGCGCGGCTGGACGCAGTGGAGGAATTGAAGGAAAATGCCATCACGAGAGAGGAATTGCGGGAATATCTGAACCCGGTCTATGACCTGGAACGGCTCATCAGCCGGATCAGTTACCAGAGCGCCAATCCAAGGGATCTGATCGCCTTTAAGACCTCCCTTGGTATGCTGCCCCACATTAAATATCTGATGAAAAGCCTGGAAGCGCCGCTTTTGAAAGAACTGGAGGGGCAAATAGACGAGCTGGCGGATCTGTTTGAACTCATCGACCGCTCCATTCTGGAAGATCCCCCGGTCAGCATCCGGGACGGCGGGATCATCCGGGATGGCTGCAACGAGGAGGTGGACCGGCTCCGGAAGGCAAGCACCGACGGCAAGAACTGGCTGGCCGAACTGGAGGCAAAGGAACGGGAGAAGACCGGAATCAAAAATCTCAGGATCAGATTCAACAAGGTGTTTGGGTATTACCTGGAGGTGACGAATTCCTACCGGGATATGGTGCCCGATTATTATGTACGCAAACAGACGCTGGCGAACGCAGAGAGGTACATCACGCAGGAGCTGAAGGAACTGGAGGATATGATCCTCGGAGCCGAGGACCGACTGGTTGCCCTTGAATACGGCCTGTTTGTGGAAGTCCGCAGCCGCATTGCGGAGGAGATCGTGCGGATCCAGGCGACGGCCCGCGCCGTGGCCGGGATCGACGTCTTTGCGTCCCTGGCCCTGGTGGCGGAGCAGAACAACTATTCCAAGCCGACGGTCAACGAGAAGGGGATCATCGACATTAAAAACGGCCGCCACCCTGTGGTGGAGAAAATGTTACCCAACGATATGTTTATCGCCAACGACACTTATCTGGACAACGCAAAGAGCCGGATTTCTATCATTACCGGCCCCAATATGGCCGGGAAATCCACCTATATGCGACAAAGCGCCCTGATCGTGCTCATGGCCCAGATCGGCAGCTTCGTTCCGGCCCAGAGCGCACGGATCGGGCTGGTGGACCGTATTTTTACGAGAGTCGGGGCGTCCGACGATCTGGCAAGCGGCCAGAGCACCTTCATGGTCGAGATGACTGAGGTGGCAAACATTCTTCGCAACGCCACAAAAAACAGTTTCCTGATCCTGGATGAAATCGGGCGGGGTACCAGCACCTTTGACGGCCTGAGCATTGCCTGGGCGGTGGTGGAGTATATCAGCAACACCAGGCTTCTGGGCGCAAAAACGCTGTTTGCGACACATTACCACGAGCTGACGGAGCTGGAAGGCAAACTCACCGGCGTAAACAATTTCTGCATCGCCGTTAAAGAACAGGGGGATGACATTATTTTCCTGCGCAAGATCATTAAGGGCGGCGCGGATAAGAGCTACGGGATCCAGGTGGCAAAGTTGGCAGGCATTCCGGAAAGCGTCATTGCGAGGGCAAAAGAGTTGGCGGAGGAACTGACCAGCGCTGACATCACGGTGCGGGTATCTCAGATTGATGTGGAAACGCCGAAGGAAAGGAAGACAAAGCCAGGGAAACCGGACCCGGTGGATCTGTCCCAGATGACCCTCTTTGACACGGTGAGCGATACGGACGTTCTGAAGGAACTTGAGGAGATCGATGTGTTAAATCTGACTCCCATCGATGCGCTGAACACCCTCTATCGATTGCAGAACCGGTTAAAAAACCGGTGGCAGGGATAAATCAATACGTCAGGAAAGGAGATGCTGTCCATGAATCAGATTTCGCTGTTAAGCCAGGATACGATTGACAAGATCGCGGCCGGGGAAGTCATTGAGCGGCCCGCTTCCATTGTAAAAGAACTGACGGAAAACGCGGTGGATGCCGGGGCAAACGCGGTGACGGTGGAGATCCGCGACGGAGGCATCTCCCTGATCCGTGTTACGGATAATGGCTGCGGAATCCCGAAAGAGCAGGTGCGGACGGCGTTTCTCCGCCATGCCACAAGCAAGATAAGGACGGTTGAGGATCTGCTGACCGCAGGAACCCTTGGGTTTCGAGGGGAAGCTCTTTCCAGTATCGCGGCCGTGTGTCAGGTGGAGATGATTACAAAAACCGCCGGAAGTATCACTGGCACGCGCTACGTGATCGAGGGTGGGGTAGAAAAGTCTCTGGAGGAAGTTGGCGCGCCGGAGGGTACCACCTTTCTCGTACGGAATCTGTTTTATCATACTCCGGCCAGAAGAAAATTTCTGAAGTCAGCGGCAACAGAGGCCGGATATGTCTGCGATCTCATGGAGCGCATGGCCATATCTCATCCCGGGATTGCTTTCAAATTTATCAATAACAAGGATGTAAAACTGCACACTTCCGGGAACAGCAGCCTGAAGGATATCATCTATGGACTCTACGGGCGGGAGATTGCCGCCAATGTTGTGAAACTTAACGCGGGAGACGACTCCTTGCGCATTTCCGGATTTATCGGGAAGCCGGTGATCTCCAGGGGCAACCGCAACTACGAAAATTATTTTGTGAATGGACGTTATGTGAAGAGCGCTATTGTTGCGCGTGCCATTGAGGACGCTTACAAGCCCTTTATGATGAACCGCCGGTACCCCTTTACGGCTCTGATGCTGGACATTGACACGAAGCAGGTGGATGTCAACGTGCATCCAAACAAGATGGAGGTGCGCTTTGCCAGCCGGCAGGTGATATATGAGCAGGTGCTTCAGGCGGTGAAGGAAGCCCTTGCAGGCCGGGAACTGATCCCGGAGTTTTCTGTGGGGGATCCGCGTCCGGCAGACGACGGAAAATCTCCCGTATCCGGCGTGGATGACCGATCAAACCGCATGGCGGATAATGAGGGAAAGGACAGGACTGCGCGTAAATTTACGTATCCGGAGCCTTTTGAGAAGATCCGCAGCCAGCTGATCGCCGAGGCCGACAGCCCCTATGAGGCGAAATATCCGGGACGGGAGCGCGCTTTCCGGCCGGTGACGGGAAATATTATGCCGGCCGTTAAGACAAACCCAGGGGCCGGGGAGACCATCCAGAGCAAGCCGGAAACATCAGAGAAACAGGAGACGGCGGGTAAGCAGGAGATATCGGAGAACAGGGAGCTGTGGCAGACTCTGGGGGCGGAGATCGCCGCTTCGGGGCAGGAGAAGAAAGAGATCCCCTCTCAGATGGAACTCTTTGGGGAGAAACTTCTGGATGCGAAGAGCCGCAGCCGTCACAGACTGATTGGCCAGGTGTTTGAAACTTACTGGATTGTGGAATTTGACGAGAAGATGTATATCATCGACCAGCACGCGGCCCACGAGAAGGTCATGTATGAGCGGTTTATGGAGAATCTTCGCGCAAAGAGACAGACTTCGCAGATGCTTACGCCCCCGCTGATCATCACGCTGTCTATGCAGGAGGAAAATCTTCTGAAAGAAAACCTGGACGAGTTCGCGGCGGTGGGTTTTGAGATCTCTCATTTCGGGGGGCGGGATTACGCAGTCAGCGCGGTGCCGGACAATCTTTACGGCATTGCCGGGAGAACTTTGTTCACCGATATTCTGGACGGCCTGTCGGACGTATCCGGAAAAGCCACCTCCCAGGCCGTTCAGGAAAAAATCGCCTCCATGTCCTGCAAGGCGGCAGTGAAGGGGAACAACCGTCTGTCGTTTCAGGAGGCGGACGCTCTGATCGAAGAACTTCTTGGGCTGGAGAATCCCTACAACTGTCCCCATGGACGTCCCACGATTATTGCGATGTCAAAATATGAACTGGAAAAGAAATTTAAGAGGATTGTATAAATGAAACAGCCCCTGGTGATTCTGACCGGTCCCACGGCAGTGGGCAAGACAAAGCTCTCGGTGGAACTGGCAAAAAGAATAGGCGGTGAAATTATTTCTGCGGATTCCATGCAGGTTTACCGGGGCATGGATATCGGCTCCGCCAAGGTGACCCCGGAGGAGATGCAGGGCGTTCCCCATCATCTCATAGACGAGCTGGAGCCGGAGGAGGAGTTTCATGTTGTGAAGTTCCAGGAGTATGCCGGGCAGTACATTCAGGAAATATATTCAAGAGGGAAAATCCCCGTACTGGCGGGCGGGACCGGCTTTTATATTCAGGCGGTCCTTTACGGTATTGATTTCACGGAAAACGGTATAGATCCCCTGTACCGGGACAGCCTGGAAAGACTTGCCGTAACGGACGGTCCCCAGACGCTCCATGAGATGCTTCGCCAGGTGGATCAGGAATCCGCCGACGCAATCCACGCAAACAATGTAAAGCGGACGATCCGGGCGCTGGAATACCATCACGGGACCGGACGGAAGTTTTCCGCCTATAATGAGGTCCAGCGGCACAGAAAGTCCCCCTACAACTTTGCGTATTTTGTTTTGAACGATCTGCGGGAGCGTATCTACCACAGCATCGACCTTCGTGTGGATCAGATGATGGAGCGGGGGCTTCTGGACGAGGTGCGCCGTCTGAAGGAGAGGGGCTGCTCCAGAGGTATGGTATCCATGCAGGGGCTTGGGTACAAAGAACTTCTGGATTATCTGGAGGGCTCGGTTTCTCTGGAGGAGGCGGTGCGGATCCTGAAGCGGGATACCCGGCACTTCGCCAAACGGCAGCTTACCTGGTTCCGGAGGGAACGGGAGGTACTGTGGATAAACAAAAACGAATTTGGATATGATCAGGAAGCAATTCTGGATTATATCATATCGGTTCTCCGGGAAAGGAGAATAATAACCTGAAAACATATCCCTTTATAAGAGGAATGCATAGAACAGGTACAGGGAGGAATATTTTGGAACACTTATATAAATCGCTGGGGATCAGCCGTGAGGTCATGGATTTCGCGGAGCAGATTCTTGCCGGGCTTGCGGATCGTTTCCGCGGGATCGACGAAACGGCGGAATACAATCAGCTGAAAGTGATAAAGGCTATGCAGAGGGCGCGGGTCAGTGCAGAGTGCTTCCAGGCCACAAGCGGCTACGGTTACAATGATGTGGGGCGTGAGACGCTGGAAAAAGTCTACGCGCTTGTCTTTCATACGGAGGACGCCCTTGTGCGCCCCCAGATCACCTGCGGGACCCACGCACTGGCTCTGGCGCTGTCCGCAAATCTGCGCCCCGGGGATGAACTTCTCTCCATTTCCGGAAAGCCCTACGACACGCTGGAGGAAGTGATCGGCATCCGCCCGTCCATGGGTTCTCTTGCGGAATACGGCGTGACCTACCGCCAGGTGGAACTGCTGCCGGAGGGCGGATTTGATTATGACGCTGTCCGTGCCGGGATCGGCCCGAATACGCGCCTTATAGCGATCCAGCGCTCTAAGGGCTATCTGACCAGGCCCACACTGTCCGTGGAGCAGATCGGAGAGGCCGTATCCTTTGTAAAGAGCATCAATCCCTCCATTATCTGTATGGTGGATAACTGCTATGGTGAATTTGTACAGCGCATTGAGCCGGGGGATCTGGGAGCGGACATGGTGGTTGGTTCCCTGATCAAAAATCCGGGAGGCGGGCTTGCCCCCGTAGGCGGTTACATTGCCGGTACCCGCGCCTGTGTGGAACAGTGCGCCTTTCGTCTCACCTCGCCGGGGCTTGGTAAAGACGTGGGCGCCAATCTTGGAGTGATGCAGTCCTTCTACCAGGGCCTTTTCCTTGCCCCGGTTGTGACGGCGGCGGCCCTGAAAGGGGCCATATTTGCCGCGAACCTCTATGAGAAGCTGGGTTTCAAAGTGATTCCGGGCGCGGATGAACCAAGATACGATATCATCCAGGCCGTGGAATTTGGATTTCCGGAGGCCGTGACTGCATTCTGTGAGGGAATCCAGAGCGCCGCTCCCGTGGACAGCTACGTGACCCCGGAACCGTGGGCAATGCCGGGCTATGACAGCGATGTGATCATGGCGGCCGGGGCTTTTATACAGGGTTCTTCCATCGAACTCAGCGCCGACGGCCCCATCCGTCCTCCCTACGCGGTCTATTTCCAGGGCGGGCTGACGTGGCCCCACGCGAAGCTTGGAATCCTGAAATCCCTGCAGCGCCTCTATGAGAAGGGGTATGTAAGGCTCCCATAAAAGCCGGTCGATTGCAAAGAATAAATAGGAGAAAAGAAACAGGGCGGAAATTATGAGTGAAGCGGCATCGGAAAAAAAGAAAACGGTTCTGATAGTGGGGGGCGGAGCGGCCGGGATGACGGCCGCCATATGGGCTGCCAGAAGGGGCGCTTCCGTTACATTGCTGGAAAGTATGAACCAGCCCGGACAGAAACTGCTGCTCACCGGGAATGGCCGATGCAACCTCACCAACACGGACCCGGAGCTCGCCGGAAAATATTATGGCTCTGGCAGCGCTCTGGCCGCTTCGGTGATCCGGCAGTTTGACTCTGGACAGGTCATATCCTTTTTTAATAAGTTGGGTCTGCTTACCTGGGGAAAAAACGGATATGTCTATCCCTATACCGCACGGTCCGGCTCCGTGCTGGCCGTGCTGCTGGCTGAGCTGCGGCGTCTGGGGATAAAGCTGAAATATTCTGAAAAGGTGCGGGCCGTTTCTTTCCGGAACGGAAAATGGGAGGCGAAGACGGATACCTGGCAGTACAGCGGGGACGCCCTGATCCTGGCCTGCGGTTCCCGGGCCGTACCGGCTACCGGCTCTGACGGAAGCGGATACGATCTGGCCCTGTCCCTGGGGCATAGGATCATACCACCTGTCCCTGCTCTTGTGCCGGTGGTTTGCGCCGGGGACGCTTTCCGGTCCGCCGCAGGAGTAAGGTGCCGCGCCCGGGTATCCCTTGTAGAAGAGAAAAACGGAGAGGAGAAGCTGATCAGGCAGGAAACGGGGGAGCTTCAATGGACCGGATATGGTGTATCCGGAATCGTAGTATTCCAGCTTTCCCGGTTCATTTCAGATGCTCAATCCCCTGGGAGTCTTATGCTGAAGATCGATCTGCTTCCGGATTTTGATATTTCCTCTCTTCTGAATCTGTTGAGGGAGAGAGCCGCCTGGCTTCCGGATGAGACCGCTGCGGTTCTTCTGGCGGGCTTCCTTCCGGAGCGCCTGACGCCCCTTGTTCTGAAACAGGCGGGCGTTTCTCCGAAAACGCGCTGCGGGGATATTTCAGAGCAGCAGCTTGTGCAGATTCTCGATACGGCAACGGCCCTTACGCTCGCAGTGACCGGAACAAAGTCCTTTGACGCATGTCAGGTTTGCGGGGGCGGTGTGGACTGCCGTGAAATCTCGCCGGATACCCTGGAATCAAAAATACAAAGAGGGCTTTATTTTGCCGGGGAAATCCTCGACGTGGACGGTCCCTGCGGGGGCTACAATCTGCAGTGGGCCTGGTCCAGCGGGTACGTTGCCGGATGCCGGGCGGCGGAAGATACGCCGTAAGAACGGCGAATACAGGGAGGCAGTATGGCAATCAGAGTAAGCGAACTGAAACTACGCCCGGATCACAGCCGGAAGGACCTGGCGGACGCTGTTAAAAAGGCCCTGCGCCTGGGAAATAAGCCCTTCCGTTATGAAGTGATACGCCGGTCCGTCGATGCGAGGAAAAAGTCGGATCTTTTTTATGTGTATACAGTGGATGTGCAGACGGACCGCCCAAAAGCCGTTCTGAAACACAGCAAAAATAAAAAAGCGGTCCTGGTGGATCAAAAGGAATACCAGTTTCCCTTTGGCGGGGAATGTCCCCCGAAAACGACAAAGCTGCGTCCTGTGGTGGCCGGGAGCGGCCCGGCAGGGCTTTTCTGCGCGTTGATGCTTGCGCGGGCAGGGCTGCGTCCTGTCGTTCTGGAGCGGGGAGAGGCTGTGGAAGACCGGATCAAAAGCGTGAACCATTTCTGGGAAACAGGGAAACTGAAGGAATCCTCCAACGTGCAGTTTGGCGAGGGCGGCGCCGGCACGTTTTCCGACGGCAAACTCAATACGACGATAAAAGACCCGGAGGGAAAGATTCGTTTTGTGCTGAAGGAATTTGTGAAAGCCGGGGCCGGCCCGGATATCCTGTGGCAGCAAACCCCTCATGTGGGAACGGACACCCTGGTGCGCGTGGTAAAAAATATACGCGCCGGGATTCTTGAACTTGGGGGCGAGGTGCGGTTTAAAAGCTGCCTGAGCGGAATTGTCCCGGATGATAATCTGATGGGCGGGACGGACAGGGGAAGCGGTCTGCCAGAGGAAAATACCGGGGGACGGGCACATTATCATCTTGAAATTAACGGAGAAAAAGACGCCCTTGTGACCGACTGCCTGGTGCTGGCAATCGGTCACAGCGCCCGGGATACCTTTGAAATGCTTTATAGGTTCGGTTTGCCCATGGAAGCGAAAGCTTTTGCTGTGGGTCTGCGGATGGAGCACAGCCAGCAGCTTATCGATGAAGCAATGTACGGAAAGGACTGCCCTTATGAGCTGGGGCCGGCCTCCTACAAGCTGACGCACAAATGTGAGAACGGGAGAGGGGTCTACTCCTTCTGTATGTGCCCGGGAGGCTACGTGGTCAACGCCTCCTCGGAGCAGGGCAGAACCGCAGTCAACGGCATGAGCTACCGAAGCCGCAGCAGCGGCAGCGCCAACAGCGCCATCGTGGTAACCGTCAGCCCCGGGGACTATGGCGGAAATCATCCCCTGTCCGGCGTCGCCTTTCAGCGAAAACTGGAGGAAGCTGCTTTTCGGTGCGGAGGCGGAAGGATTCCGGTGCAGCGCTTCGGGGATTTCAGGGATGGCCGCTGTTCCCGGGCCGCCGGCGCTCTTCTGCCGCGGGTAAAAGGACTGTACCAAATGTCAGATCTGCGCCCCATTCTTCCGGAGGAGCTGAACCGGTCCATACTTGAAGGAATTTCAGCTTTTGGGAGGAAAATTCCGGGCTTTGACGGGGACGACGCCCTGCTTTTGGGTGTGGAGAGCCGCACTTCATCCCCGGTGCGCATCCTCCGGGACGCCTCCGGCCAGACTGTCCTGCGGGGGATCTATCCCTGCGGAGAAGGAGCGGGCTATGCGGGTGGCATCATCTCTGCCGCTGTGGACGGGATACGCATTGCCGAGGCCATCTGCAGAAGCTGCGGTTTGGGATAACGGGGCTTTATCAGCGGCTCCTTAGAAAATTTTAATAGTCTGGGTGTATACTTTACCGAAAAACTGTGGTAAAATAATTCAATGATTCGGTGGGCAGAAGGAGAAGAGAGTATTGGTAAACAGGAATGAAAGATACAGATTTATCTTCGGCCCATACGGATGGAATCAACAACCATACCATCCGGGATATTCCCAAAGAGGAACGTCCCTATGAGAAATGTCTGGCCAGAGGAGCCGGGAATCTGTCCGACGCAGAGTTGCTTGCGGTGATACTGCGCACCGGTTCCAGAGGAGAATCCGCGTTGGAACTGTCCCGTAAGGTGCTGTCCCATGGAAAGAGCGGAAGCGGGAACCCGCTGCTTGGACTCTACCATATGTCGATTCCGGAGCTGACCCGCCTGAAAGGGCTGGGCACAGTAAAAGCAGCGCAGCTTAAATGTGTCGCCGAGCTTTCCAGACGGATCGCAAGGGCCACCTTTTCCGAGGGCATATCCTTCCGGGATCCAAAGGCGGTCGCGGGCTATTATATGGAGCAGCTGCGGCATCAGGAGCAGGAAGTGCTGGTTCTCGCCATGCTTAACAGCAAAGGCAGGCTGATCCGGGATCAGGTCATCTCAAAGGGGACGGTACGGGCATCGCTGATTTCCCCCAGGGAAATTTTTATCGAGGCCGTAAAGCATCAGGCGGTGAGCATCCTTTTGCTCCACAATCATCCAAGCGGCATACCCGATCCCAGCCGGGAAGACATTCAACTGACCCTTCGCGTCATGCGGGCGGGGGAAATGCTGGGGATCGAGCTTCTGGATCATATTATTATAGGAGACCGTCAGGCCGTCAGTATGAGGGAGCAGGGCTTCTGGCGGGAGTTTGAGGGGAAAACAGATGTTGGTTCATAAGGTTTGTGGGATTGATTTGGGCACAGACACAATCAAGATAAGGGACAAAAACGGAAAATATTTCTTATACAGCAAGAATCTTCTGGCCGTTCGGAAAGACGGACAGGTTCTGGCCGTAGGGGACGCCGCATATGAGATTTACGGGAAAAATCCCGAGAACATCCAGGTGGTATGCCCCATGGCGGGGGGCGTGATCGCCAACCCGACCGAGATGGAGATCGTGCTGTCACACCTTCTGAAAAATTTTTCCGGCATCTTCCATTCGGGAGCTTCCCTGTGTATCGCGGTTCCAAGCGATATTACCCAGGTGGAAAAACGGGCTTTTTTCCAGGTCATGCACAGCAGGATCGGGGCGGGAAGAATACGGCTGATCGACAAGGGGATCGCGGACGCAGTGAGCGCCGGCCTTCCGGTTCTCTCTCCCAGAGGACACATGGTGGTGAATATCGGCGCCGATACCACGGAGATTTCTGTGATCTCCTCCGGAAAGGTGATCCTGAGTCAGACCATGAGGCTCGGCGGCCGGAGACTTGACGAGGATATCGCCACCATGGTGCGCAGGAAGTTCAACCTCAATATCGGGCAGAAGACTGCGGAATCCCTGAAAAACAATCTTGCCTTTATGATCAACGGCCCAAAACTGGAACAGAAGGTGTTCGGCATCCACACGCTTTCCGGGCTGCCCAAATCCGATCTGATCCCTTCGCTGGCGGTCAGTGTGTCCATCATTGACACCGTCGATATGATTATTGAGAATATCAGGTCCGTCTATAACCGGATCCCGCCGCAGCTGATGAAAGATATTATCCGGGAGGGCATTTATCTCTCCGGGGGCGTTTCCATGATCCTGAACCTTCCCGAATACATCCGCAGGGAAGTGGGGATCCCTTTTCACCATATTGAAGACCCGAAGAACAGCACCATACGCGGTCTGGTGGAGATCCTGAATAATAAAGATCTGCGCAGGTCCACCTACACGCTGAACGACCTGACTGCAATGAGATAAAGGCAGGGTTACTATGAAAAAATCAACCAATGAACACCTGAAAAACAAATACCTTCTGGCTGCGCTCAGTCTGCTGTGCGTCCTGCTGATCCTGGTATCCTTTTTTGACAGCGGCGTCGCTGCTCCGTTAAAGCAGGCCAGCAGCTTTCTGATCACCCCGATCCAGAAGGGGATCAACGGCTTTGGTACCTGTCTGTCGGGCCTGACGGACAATTTCGGGGATGCCCGGTCGCTGCTCGCGGAGAATAAGGAACTGAAAGAGAAGGTGGATACCCTGACGGAGGAAAACAGCCAGCTGACCCAGGACCGGGAGGAACTTCTCCGCCTCCGGGAGCTGTACAAGCTGGACGAGCAGTATTCCGATTATGAGAAGGTCGGGGCCAGAATCATCGCCAAAGAATCCGGCAACTGGTTTTATCTTTTCACCATCGACAAGGGGACCAACGACGGGATCCAGACCGATATGAACGTGATCTCCGACGGAGGGCTTGTTGGGATTGTGACGGAGACGGGGGCCAACTGGTCTACGGTCCGTTCCATCATAGATGACAACAGCAACGTCAGCGCAATGGTGTCCACCACGTCGGATCAGTGCATTGTTGCCGGGGATCTGCGGCTTATTGACGAGGGTTCCCTGAATCTGGTGCAGCTGACGGACACGGACAATAAGGTACACGTGGGAGACAAGATCGTCACCTCCTACATAAGCGAAAAGTATCTGCCCGGGATACTGATCGGATATATCAGCGAGTTGAACAACGATTCAAACAACCTGACAAAATCCGGTTACATTACCCCCGTGGTGGATTTCCGCCATCTCCAGGAGGTTCTGGTGATCCTGAAACGGAAGGAGAATCTGGCCGCAGACGAACTTCAGGATACGGACGCGGCGGAAGAGACGGAGCGCACCGAGTAATTTCGAAAGGGGGAGGGCTGCGATGAAACGAAAGCTTACAATGGCCGTGCTGGTGATAATCTGCATCATCCTCCAGTCTACGGTGTGCCAGATGATTGCCATCGCCTCCATCAAACCGAATCTGCTGATTATTCTGACCGTTTCCTTCGGCCTGATGCGGGGGCGAAAGACCGGTATGCTCACTGGATTTTTCTGCGGGCTGCTGACGGATCTCTTTTTTGAGAGCGTAATTGGTTACAATGCGATTATCTATATGTGGGTGGGTTACATCAGCGGCTATTTTTACCGTATTTTCTATGACGACGATATCAAGACGCCCCTTTTCCTGATCTCTGTGGGGGATGTGGTGTATGGGATCATACAGTACGGATTCCGTTTCCTGCTGCGGGGACGGATCCATTTCCTTTACTATCTTGGACGGATCATCCTGCCGGAGATGTTTTATACGCTGATTCTGACCATCCTCTGTTACAGGATCTTCTATGCGATTAATCAAAGACTATGCTTATCTGACAAAGGAGTTGACAGCCTTGTTTAACAACGTGAGAAAACGCATAAAGAGAGCGGCAAACGCACGGATCATCGTGCTGCTTGCGGTGATCGTCCTCATGGCGGCCCTGCTGGTCAACCGGCTTTTTCAGCTTCAGATCATTCAGGGAGAAAACTACCAGAATGACTTTTCCCTCTCCATTATGAAAGAGCGGACCCTGAACAGTTCCAGGGGCAATATCTACGACCGGAACGGCAATCTGATCGCTTACAACGAACTGCGCTACTGTGTCACTTATGAGGATACGGGCAGTTATCCCACCACACATCAGCGCAATCTGTCCATTAACAGCGTTCTGTATCATGTGATCAAACTGATTGAGGAGCAGGGCGATTCCATTGTGGATGATTTTGATATTGAGTTCGCATCGGACGGCAGCTATACCTACAATACCAGCGGCTTTACCCTGAACCGTTTCAAGGCGGATATTTTCGGGCAGTCGCTGATCAGTGATCTTACCGAGGAACAGCTTAATATCACAGCGGGAGATCTGATGAACCTGCTGTGCAGTACGCAGTATTACGGTGTGATCGATCCGGAGATCACGGCTGAGGAGAGGGAAGCGTATGATCTTCCCGGATCCTATACGGATCAGGAGATATTGCAGCTTGTCTCTTTACGGGCGTCTATCGCCGCCTACAGCTACCAACGCTATCAGGCGATTACCATCGCCAGGGGCGTCAGCCAGGAGACGGTAGCCAGGATCATGGAGAATTCCGCAGAATTTACGGGGATTAATATCTCAGAGGAATACGAAAGAGTCTACGCGGACGCCGAGTATATGGCGCCGCTGATCGGATATACCGGCCAGATATCCACTGAGGAGCTGGAGACGCTCAGAGAGGAGGATTCCAGCTACACTGCCAATGATATTGTGGGCAAGACGGGACTGGAGAACGTGCTGGAGACTACCCTGCAGGGCGACAAAGGCTCTGAGGCGATCTACGTGGACAGTCTGGGCCGTACCCTGGAGGTGATTTCCAGTGTGGAACCACAGGCGGGGAACGACGTGTACCTGACCATCGACATGAATCTGCAGCGGATTATCTATAATATACTGGAGCAGTATATAGCCGGTATCGTCTATGAGATGACCATTGACGAGCGTACCTATGATACCGAGTATCTTTCTTCCTCGGATGATGTGCGTATCCCCATCTATGACATCTATTATTCACTGTTTGAGAACAACGTTCTGGACGTGGGACATCTGAAGGAATCAGATGCGTCGGAGAATGAGCAGATGGTATACAACGCTTTCCTGTCAAAGGCGGCAGAGATATTCGGCATCATCAAAACGGAACTGCTCAGCGACCATCCGACTGCCTATAAGGATCTGGAGGATACGTATGAGCTGGGAGAGCAGTATCAGGTCTATATGTCCTACATTGTGAATAACCTGCTCACTTCGGATACAGGCATCCTGAATGAGGACGCCATAGACAAGACGGATTCTGTCTATATCGCCTGGACGGAGGATGAGAGCATCAGCCTTCAGGAATACCTCACCTACGCGATTTCAAAGAACTGGCTGGATATCACGAAAATCTCGGGAGACACCCAGTATATGGACACCGACGAGATGTTTTCCACTCTGGCGGATTATATCGCGGATTGTCTCTATGAGGACGACAATTTCTGTAAGCAGGTCTACCGCTATATGCTGATGGAGGACCGCATCAGCGGTGCGGACATCTGCCTGCTTCTGTTTGACCAGGGCGTTCTTGAGATGAATACGGAGGACTACCAGGCGCTTCTTGACGGCTCTCTAAGCGGTTATGATTTTATAAGGGAGAAGATCTATAATCTGGAGATTACGCCGGCCCAGCTTGCGGTTATGCCCTGTTCCGGTTCCGTGGTGCTGACAGACCCGAATACAGGGGACGTACTGGCCTGCGTGACCTATCCGGGCTACGATAACAACCGTCTTGCCAACGATATGGACGACGATTATTATACCAAACTGAATATGGACAATTCCTCCCCTTTCTACAGCCGGGCCACCCAGGAGGCCATCGCCCCAGGTTCTACATTTAAGATCGTAAGCGCCGTGGCGGGCGTCCAGGAGGGTGTGATTAATATCGGGGAGCAGATTAACTGTACCGGCAATTTTGATCTGGTCACCCCGGATATTGACTGCTGGAATGAGTGGGGGCACGGCCTCCTCGATCTGCAGGAGGCCATCACCGAATCCTGCAACTATTTCTTCAACACGGTGGGTTACCGCCTGGGCCAGATGGGTTCTGTAAACGGAGACTACGACGATGATACCGGTATTGCGGCGCTGACGAAGTACGCTTCCCTGTTTGGCCTGGATGAGAAATCCGGGGTGGAGGTGCCGGAATCTTCGCCGAACATATCCAGTAGGGATGCGGTGCGTACCGCCATGGGACAGGCGGAGGACCAGTTTACCACCACACAGCTTGCCAGGTACGTCAGTACCATCGCCAACGGCGGCGCGTGCTATTATCTGACGCTGGTGGATTCCGTCACGGATTCCACGGGAAGCGTGCTGGAGGAGAACAATGCAAAGATTCGCAATACAGTAGATCTCTCTGATGAACTCTGGAGTACCATTTATGCCGGGATGCGGGGCGTGGTGCAGAACCACAGCGCCTTTACAAATTTCACGGGGGTTGCGGTGGCGGGCAAGACCGGTACCGCCCAGGTTACCGAGGTTATTCCCAGCCACGCTGCTTTTATCGGGTTTGCCCCCTATGACGATCCGGAGGTGGCCATCGCCGTCCGTATCGCCAACGGCTACACCTCGGCGAACGCCGCCCTTGTAGCCAGGGACGTGTTCTCCTGCTATTTTGGAATTGAGTCCGAGGAAGAACTTGTGACCGGACACGCCTCCCAGGCGGCCACCGACTATACGCTGACAGACTGATATTTTAAGAAGGAAAAGAGGGAAGAGTGTGGAACGAAGCGCAGTTATTATAAAGAGCAATCCCTATGGACTGATCCTGAACCTGGACCCGGAACTGCCGTTTGAGGAACTGAAGGAAGCGGTGGCGGATAAGTTCCGCACGTCAGCCCGCTTCTTCAAGAACGCCACCATGGCGCTGACTTTCCGGGGAAGAGTCCTCACAAAGGATCAGGAGCTGCAGCTTGTGGAGGAGATTGTACAGAACTCCAAGATCCATGTGATCTGCCTGGTGGATGAAGATAAGGGATCGGAAGAATACTACAGAAAAGCGGTTACCCATGCGCTTGAAAAGAAACAGGATGAGGAAGGGCAGTTTTACCGGGGGACGCTGCGTTCCGGACAGGAGCTGGAGACAGAATCCAGCATTGTCGTCATTGGGGACGTCAATCCCGGCGCCCGGATTATCTCCAAAGGAAATATTGTGATCCTGGGCTGCTGCATGGGGAGCATCTACGCCGGCGCTTCGGGAGACCGGAACTGCTTTGCGGCCGCCCTGACCATGAAGCCGGCGCAGATACGCATCGCGGATAAGACGGCGCGCAGCGCCATTGTGAAGAAGACGGACACGGGAGAATATCCCGTTGACCCGATGATCGTCTACATCCGGGATGATCATCTGCAATTTAAGCTGATCGCAGACGAGGGGCTTGGCGACTTCCTTTCCTGACCCGGATACCGCCGCCGGTAAACACGAAAGAGACGGACAGCATGGCTGTGAGACTTGCCAAAGAGGACAGTAATCATCGTGTGAAATTGGAGGAAGGTAAAATGAGTGAAGTAATTGTAATTACATCGGGTAAAGGAGGCGTTGGAAAGACGACCTCCACTGCCAATATCGGATCCGCCCTGGCCCGGATGAACCGGAAAGTGGTTCTGGTAGACACAGACATCGGTCTTCGCAATCTGGACGTCATCATGGGACTGGAAAACCGGATCATTTACAATCTTGTGGACGTGGTGGAGGGAAACTGCCGGATCAAGCAGGCGCTGATCCGGGACAAGCATTACCCGAATCTTTATCTGCTTCCGTCCGCCCAGACGAGAGACAAGAGTGCGGTCACGCCGGAACAGATGATCAAGCTGGCAGACGGCCTTTCCGGTATTTTTGATTATATTATTCTGGACTGCCCGGCGGGGATCGAGCAGGGTTTCCGCAATGCCATTGCGGCGGCGGCCCGGGCTATTGTCGTCACCACGCCGGAGGTATCCGCCATCCGGGACGCGGACCGGGTCATCGGTCTTCTGGAATCCGGCGGCATCAAAAAGACGGATCTCATCGTCAACCGGATACGCATGGATATGGTGCGCCGGGGAGAGATGATGTCGGTGGAGGATGTGGTGGATATTCTGGCCGTCAACCTGATCGGAGCCATACCGGATGAGGAGAGCATTGTGATCGCGGCCAATCACGGCGAGAGTGTGGTAGGCAGCGACACCCTGGCCGGGCAGGCCTATCTGAATATTGCAAGAAGAATTCTCGGAGAGACCGTCCCTCTGGCGGATCTGGATACGTCCGGGACTCTGATTCGCAGAGTTGCCGCATTATTCCGGAAGAAATAGGGAGGGAACGGATTTGGCTTATCTGAAAAATGGCGCCGGCAGCTCCGGCAGGATCGCCAGAGCGCGGGCACGTCTGGCCGTTACATCGGACCGGCTTGCCTGCAGCCCGGAGCAGGTGTTACAGATGCAAAAGGAACTGGAAGCGGTTCTCTCAAAATACATAGACCTGGATAAACATATTTATGATATCTGTCTGCGGATCGGCCGCAGGACAGGACGGGGTGTACAGGATGTTAAGACAATACAGATTAAGTGACTACCGGTTTCGACTGATCATCTGGGTGGCGGCGCTTGCGGCGCTGGGTATTCTGATCATCGGGAGTGCCAACAGTGAATACCAGCTGCGCCAGACTTTCGGCCTGGTGGCGGGCATTGTGATCATGGTGGTGGTATCCCTGATGGATTACACCTGGATCCTGAATTTTTACTGGCTGATCTATCTGGCGGCAGCCGCGGTTCTGGCGGCGGTGCTGCTCTTTGGCAAAGAGGTAAACAACGCCAGAAGATGGATCAACATTATTGGTTTTCAGTTTCAGCCCTCCGACCTGGCGAAGATCATGCTGATCCTGTTTTTCGCTAAATTCTTTGAGATCAGGGAGGAACGGGTAAGCAGGATCACGACGATCCTTCTGTCGCTTCTTCTGGTAAGCATCCAGCTTCTGCTTGTATTAAAGGAGCCGGACCTTTCCACCACCATCGTAATTGCAATGGTATTTTGCGTGCTCATCTTCATGGCCGGGCTGAGTTACAAGGTCATTGTTGCCATACTGGCAGTATTTATTCCCGTGGCCGTCATCCTGATGAGCGTGGTCCTGCAGCCGGAACAGCAGCTCATCGAGAGTTACCAGTTAACCCGAATTTACGCCTGGCTCTATCCGGACGACTATCCCCAGGAATCCTATCAGCAGCAGAATTCCATTATCGCAATCGGTTCCGGACAGCTGTATGGGAAAGGCCTGAATAATGACGATGTGGATTCGGTTAAAAACGGGAATTTTATTCCGGAGATCCAGACAGACTTTATTTTCGCCGTGGCGGGCGAGGAACTGGGCTTTCTGGGCTGCTGCCTCATCGTCCTCCTGGAATTTCTCATCGCCCTGGAATGCCTTCTGATCGGAAGGAGGGCAAAGCTGCTGTCGGGGACACTGCTGTGCACCGGAATTGCGTCATTGATTTTTTTCCAGAGTTTTGTTAATATTTCAGTAGCCACCGGTCTGCTGCCAAATACCGGCATCACCCTGCCGTTTGTGAGTTACGGGCTGACGTCCCTGATCAGTTTTTGCATTGGAATCGGGTTTGTATTGAATGTGGGGCTTCAGTCCAGAAAATATTAGGGGGTAATAAAATGAAGATAGCGTTTGTTGCGCATGATGCAAAGAAAAAACTGGTACAGAATTTCTGTATCGCGTACCGCGGTATCCTGATGCGGCATGACCTGTATGCCACCGGGACTACCGGTCAGCTGATTGAGGATGCCAGCGGCCTGAGCGTACACAAGCTTCTTCCCGGCTATGTGGGAGGAGAGGAGCAGCTTGGGGTGTTGATCGAGCAGAATCAGATTGACCTTCTGTTCTTTTTCAGGGATCCCCAGGAGGAACGCAAGAGCGAGGCCGACGTCAACAAGGCCATCCGTCTGTGCGACGTACACAATGTACCTCTGGCGACGAACATCGCGTCTGCGGAAATGCTTTTAAAATCACTGGAAAGAGGAGATCTTCAGTGGAGAGAAATGTACAGATAAAATCCGGGGAACGATCCATGTATACGGAGCGGGAATGGGCAAGGATCCTGGAACGGGAAAAACTGGAAAAGAAGCGGCACCGCGGCCTCCTGCTTGTGGCGCTTGGCCTTTTTTTGCTTACGGCGCTGCTGGTATTTCTCACATATTATTTTATCTTCCGGTCCCACGATTATACGCTGAATCAGCCGTACAGTAAGACAGACACGGTATTTGGCGTCGGGAGCAGCCTGCTTTCCGAAAATGTGACGCAGCCCTTTGCCAGCGATCTGTGCGTGGTAAACGGCGATGTGGGTGCGGATCTGGTTACCATCGGGGCTTATTCTGCCGGACTGTTCGGTCTCAATGATGAAAACACCCTCTATGCGAAGGATATTTTCACCCATCGTTCCCCGGCCAGCGTCACCAAGATAATGACCGCTCTTGTGACCCTGAAATACGGAAATCTGGATGATATTGTGACCGTGACGGACATTGTGGAAGACATTGAATACGGCTCTTCGGTCTGCGATATTAAGGAGGGGGATGTTCTGTCTCTTCGGCAGCTTCTGTACGGAATGATGGTCGCCTCCGGAAATGACGCGGCCATGATGATTGCGGAGTATGTGGGCGGTTCGGTAGAACATTTTGTGGAACTGATGAATGAGGAGGCCGCTTCCCTGGGGGCGACAGGTACCCATTTTACAAATCCCCACGGCCTGACCGATTCGGAACACTATACCACTGTTTATGACATCTATCTGATGCTGAACGCGGCTCTTGCATATGATATCTTTCAGGATATCATAAGCAGGACGAACTTTTACGCCGAATATACCCGCGGGGACGGATCCTCTGTGGCGGTTACCTGGGAGACGACCAACCAGTATCTCAGCGGAGTTTCCGAGGCCCCGGATAATGTGGTCGTGTACGGAGGAAAGACCGGTACCACTGACGACGCGGGCGCCTGCCTGGCCCTGCTGGCGAAGGATCTCTATGGCAATCCTTATATATCGGTCATTTTGCATTCGGAATCCAAGGACGTCCTGTATCCGGAGATGAACGAGCTCCTGGGGCTGATCGATACCGTGGCGGCCTGAGTTCGGTTGCAAAAACGGTGCAAAAGCGTGGAATTTTGGAATTGGGTGTTGTTTTTTTCGTGTAAATAGACTATAATTGTCATATGAAAATTATCTGCTGCTGAAGGAGGAACCTGACCATGATACAGTTAATTTTAGGCGAAAAGGGAAATGGGAAGACAAAGCTTCTGCTTGACAAAGTTAATTCAGAGGTAAAGTCGGCCCATGGAAATGTTGTTTATCTTGACAAAAACACAAAGCATATGTATGAGTTGAACAACAAAATTCGCCTGATCAATGTTTCAGATTTTGGCATCACATCCAGCGAGGCTTTTATCGGCTTTATTTACGGCATTATTTCCCAGGATCACGATCTGGAACAGATGTATCTTGACAGCTTTCTGAAGATTGCACAGGTTGAGGACGGCGTCCTGAACACTCTGCTTGAAAAACTGGACGCCATCGGCGAAAAGTTTGCGCTCACATTTGTAATCAGTATCTCCGTTAATTCCGACGCAGTGGGGGACAAGTTTAAAGACAGGATCGTTGCGGAACTGTAAAAATACATAGTCGAACAGACAGAACCGCAGCGCAGGCTGCGGCTCTGTTTTTATGAGATGGGGTTTTATGCCTGCCCAAGTTCTTTCACTCTGCCGTATAGGCTGAGTACATACAGGCCGGACAGTCCCACCAGTGTGTAGACCACCCTGGAGATCCAGGTCATGTTTCCGAATATCAGATTAACAAGATCCAGTTTGAAGATCCCGATCAGCCCCCAGTTTACGGCTCCGATTATGACAAGTGTCAGTGCTGTGTAGTCAAGTCCTTTACTCATATAAAATTTCCCTCCTTTTTGAGTTATCTGTAGTTTATCCCCAAAATTGATTTTTATTCAAAACAAATGTTGTATCGACCGGCTTTACATGGTAAAATATGCAGTAGGATTCTGACGGCTTTGGGAGGAGTCTTCCTTGAATAGAATTAAGACAGCAAAGAAAGTAACAAAATACAGAAAATACTCTTTTTTCAATATCGGGACGCTGCTTTTTGGCACGGTCTTTATATATATGATCATCTCTGCGTTTATGTATCTGACAGAAACCCACGTGACCTCTTACGAAGTAAAAAAGGGATCAATCACCGGCAACTACCGGTTTTACGCCCTTTCCCTGCGCACGGAGGAGATCGTGTCCGCCGACCAGTCCGGAAGCGTGCGTTATTATGAACGGGAGGGGGCCAAAACCTCCGCCGGAAGCGTCGTCTGCTCCATTAATGAGACGGGTTCTGTCGACCCGGTTTCCATTGCCGATTTTTCTCTTGGAGAGGAGGATGCAGAGCGCCTGAGGGAAACCCTCTCGAATTTTGCCCTGAATTATTCCGGAAGCATTTTCCAGAAGACCTATGATCTGAAGGCCAGTGTGGAAAATCGTATTTCCGAGGCCGTTGAGTCCTCCTATTCGTCTGACTATGTCAGTGTGCGCAATCAGTTTGCCGCGCCGGAATCGGGCTTTGTGATCTATAGCATCGACGGATTTGAAGACGTCGCCGAATCAGAGATCAACGCCGATATGTTTGACCAGACGAATTACAGCGCCACCAATCTGCGCAACCGGGAGAGCGTATCTGCCGGAGACGCCCTGTTCAAGCTGGTTACGGAAGAGTCCTGGGCTCTTTATTTTCCCCTTGACAGCAAGCTGGCGACGGAGCTTGCGGATACCTCCACCATCCGTTTCCGCTTTCTGAAGGACAACGAGACTTTTTCCGCTGCCTTTTCCATGTTTGAGAACGACGGAAGCTACTATGGGAAGATTTCTCTTGACAATTCCCTGGTTCGCTATGTAACGGATCGGTTTCAGGAGATCGAGCTTGTACTGAACAAAAAAAGCGGCCTGAAGATCCCCACCTCCGCCATTGTGGAGCGGTATTTCTATCGGATTCCGGAGGAGTATGTGATCAAAAATGCGGATACGGACAGCGAAATCGTATTGAAGGTACAGACATTTGACGAAGACGGCAGCTCCGTGGAAAAATACGTCACCGCCAACGTTTACGATTATAACGACGGGGAATATCTGGTGGACAGTCTGCTGCTCGGCGATGGGGATTATATCTTAATGGATAATTCCGCAAAAAAGATGCAGATCCAGGAGAAGGATCTGGAAACACTGCACGGAGTCTACAATATCAACAAGGGCTACGCCGTATTCCGGGAGATTACAGTGATCGATGAGAACGAGGAGTACTGCATTGTGGAAAGCAACAACATATACGGCCTCGCCGCATACGACTATATCGTCCTGAATGCGGATAAGGTGTCGGAAGATCAGATCGTATACTGATGTATCAGGAGGAAAGACAGACTATGTTGAAAGAGAATCTTGAATCGGTGAAAGCGCGTATTGCAGCGGCCTGTGAGCGGGCCGGCCGAAGCCAGGCGGAGGTCACGCTGGTGGCGGTCAGCAAGACCAAGCCGGTGGATATGCTTCAGGAGGTCTATAATGAAGGCGTCCGGGATTTTGGTGAAAACAAGCCCCAGGAGATCCGGGAAAAATATCCGGCGCTTCCGGAAGATATCCGCTGGCATATGATCGGACATCTGCAGCGCAATAAAATCAAATACATTATCGATAAGGTGTGCATGATCCACTCCATTGACTCCCTCCGGCTTGCGCAGGCCGTCAGCGCGGAAGCGAAAAAATGCGGGATCGTCATGCCGGTGCTGGCGGAGGTAAATGTTGCCAGAGAGCCATCCAAATACGGCATCATGCCGGAGGAGACGGAGGATTTTATCAGACAGATAAGCATTCTGCCCGGTATTCGTGTAGAAGGTTTGATGACAATCGCGCCATTTACAGAAAATGCAGAGGAAAATCGGGAATATTTTCGTAGTTTAAAAAAATTATCTGTTGACATAAAAGAAAAAAACATTGATAATGTGTTTATGTGTAATTTAAGCATGGGGATGACCGGGGATTATGAGGTGGCGATAGAAGAGGGGGCCACCATGGTCCGTGTCGGAACTGGTATTTTCGGCGAACGATATTATGGTCAGGTATAAGATAAGATGGGAGAGCAGGATATGAGCGTTCTTGATAAGTTTTTAAATGCGATGAAGATGAATGACGACGGATTTGATGAAGACGATTATTTGGATGATGAATATGACGGATACGACGATTATGAGGAGGAACGTCCGAAGAAGCGGCTTCTGACCAAATCCTATGAGGACGAGTACGAGGATCCGACGCCTGCGTCAGCGCCGTCGGCGTCAGCGAGAACTACAGCCGCATCCATACAGCCGGAACGTGCCGCCGCGCCGGTTCGTAGTACCGCAAGGACAACAAAGGCTGTGAAATCCTCCAAGGTTTCTCCCATGCGTTCCAAACGCGGGGCTGGTATGGAAGTCTGTGTCATCAAACCCAGAAGCATGGAGGACGCCCGGGAGATCACGGAGACTCTGCTGGATGAATGTACAGTGGTCCTCAATATGGAGGGGCTGGATCTGGATATCGCCCAGCGCATCATTGACTTCTCTTCCGGTTCCTGCTACGCGGTTCATGGAAATCTCCAGAAGATCAGCAACTATATTTTTATCATCACGCCCGAGAGCGTGGATATCTCCGGGGATTTTCAGGAGATTTTGAGCGGCGCTTTTGAGGTGCCCTCCTTTGGCGCAAGATTCTGAGATGGAGCGTGAAGAATTACTTGCAAAGCGGATTCGGGAACTGGCGGATCTGGCAGACCAAAGAGGCCTTGTCACCTTTACAGACTTTCTGAATCTCAACGAACAGAATATATTGCATCAGACCTTACAAAAGTTTTCCTGGATCCATGGGGAAACTTTTGGCGGTTATGAGGGAGCGGAGCGCTGTCTGGCGGCTTTTATCCCGGATACGCTGTATGATCCCGGATGGGAATATCCCATCGCCTGCATTCGGATCGCACCCGTGAATCCCAGATTTGCGGAATCCCTTTCTCACCGGGATATTCTGGGGGCTCTGATGAATCTTGGCATAGAGCGGAACAGGACCGGGGATATCGCTGTCAGCGGGGATGAGGCGTACCTGTTTTGCACCATCGCCATCTCTGAGACGATCTGCCGGGAGCTGACCCGTATCCGTCACACCAGCGTCTCCTGTGAACGGTGCTGCCCGGAAGATTTTTCCTACGAACCCAGAACGCAGAGCATCTGCGGAAGCGTCGCTTCGGTCCGGCTGGATGCAGCAATGGCGCTGGCTTTCCGGGGTTCCAGAAGCAGCCTGCTGTCTCTGATCGGAGAGGGCAGGGTGTCTGTCAACGGAAAACTGGTCACGTCCAACGGTTACAGCCTGAAAAACGGAGACCTGATCTCCGTGCGGGGCATGGGCAAATTCCGCTATATCGGTATGACCGGACAGACGAAAAAGGGACGCTGCAGGATCGAGGTACAGAAGTATATCTGAGAAAGGAAAAGGATCCTATGAAATCATTTCAGCCTGAATCTAAAATAACCGTTCGTACGGAGGGAAATTCCTCTTACGATATTCTGCTCAGGGAGGATTTCTCTGATCTTTCGGAGGCGCTCCGGGAACTGGGGTGTCCGGGACACCGCATCTGTATTGTGACAGATTCCAACGTGGCTCCTCTGTATCTGGAGGAGATTCAGACGTTGGCTGAGGAATGCTGCAGACAGGTTGAAGTCTTTTCATTTGAGGCGGGAGAGGAGAACAAGACTTTTGCCACCGTGCAGGATCTGTATGAGAGACTGATTCTCGCTGGCTTCGACCGGAAGGATTATCTGCTGGCCCTGGGGGGAGGCGTTGTGGGAGACCTGACAGGTTTTGCGGCGGCTACATTCCTGCGGGGGATCCCGTTTATCCAGATACCTACCACGCTTCTTTCCCAGATTGACAGCAGCATCGGCGGCAAGACCGGCGTGGATTTTAACCGGTATAAGAATATGGTGGGCGCATTTCACCAGCCTGCGCTGGTCTATATTAATGTCCGTGTGCTGCTATCTCTGCCGGGAGAGCAGTTTGCCAGCGGCATAGGGGAACTTCTGAAGTACGGGATCGGTTTTGACGCGGATTTTTACGAGTGGACGCTGGATCATATGGGGGAGATCGAAGACCGAGAAGAGCGGGTGATGGGGGCCATGGTTACAAGATGCTGCCAGATCAAGAAATATGTGGTGGAGAAGGATCCCACGGAGAAGGGCGACCGGGCTCTTCTGAACCTGGGACACACCGTAGGCCACGCCATCGAAAAACTGAAGAATTTTGAACTTCTGCACGGAGAATGCGTGGCGCTTGGGTTTGTTGCGGCGGCCTATATATCCTGGCAGCGTGGACGGATCGATGAGGAAGAGTTTTATGAGATCCGGGATATGAATGTGGGCTTTGGCCTGCCGATCTCCTTTGACGGGCTTTCTTCCGAAGAGATCCTGGATACAACGAAAAAAGACAAGAAGATGGTGGCGGGCCAGATCCGTTTTGTCCTGCTGAAGAAGCTTGGGAAGGCATACATCGATACTACCGTGACGGATCAGGAGATACTGGAGGCCGTTAATTTCCTGAATGCAGATGTGAATACGTAGGGTGGAAAGGCAAATGGAGACCAAAAAAAGATTTTTATTCTCCGGTACGCTGATCTTTCTTTCGCTCCTCGCGCTGGATCAGGTCACAAAATGTCTCGCAGAAGCGTTTCTATCCGGAGACAGGGGCATATCGTTGATCCCCGGGGTATTTTCCCTGTATTACCTTCAAAACAGGGGAGCGGCCTTTGGGATGCTTTCAGGGCGACAGTGGTTTTTTGTTTTGATCGCTCTGGTCATGCTGGCTTTCGCCGTCTATGTCTATTTCTGCCTGCCGCAGGCTTCTCATTACCACCTCCTGCGCGCCGTATGTCTGCTGATTGCGGCGGGCGCTATTGGCAATATGCTGGATCGGATCTTTCGCCATTATGTGGTGGATTTTCTCTATTTTTCATGGATCGACTTCCCGGTCTTTAACGTTGCGGACTGTTATGTGTGCGTAGGCGCCGCGCTGGCTGTGATCGGGCTGTTTACGGTGTATAAGGAAGAAGATTTTGGCTTCCTGGATCCGAGGAGGGAATGATTTGGTGTATGACGAGACGGCAGCAAGAAATGGGAAACAGGAGGACCTGGAGTGCCCCTGCGGGCATTTTACCGTATCTTCGGCGGAGGCCGGGATGCGGCTGGACCGGATCCTCGCCGCCAGATTTGAGGATATGACGCGTTCCCATCTGCAAAAACTGATTCAGGACGGGGACGTTACGGTGAATGGGCGGCCTGCCAGGGCAAGCATGAAGCCAAAAGAGGACGAGGAGATCGCGGTGCGGATACCAAAGGCGCAGGAACTGGCGGTGGAGCCGGAGCCGATTCCTCTGGATATTCTCTATGAGGATAAGGATCTGATCGTTGTAAATAAGCCGAAGGGGATGGTGGTTCATCCGGCGGCGGGCCATGTAAGCGGCACGCTGGTAAACGCCCTTTTGTATCACTGTCGGGACAGCCTGTCCGGAATCAACGGGGTGCTGCGCCCCGGGATCGTACACCGGATCGATCAGAATACCACCGGATCGCTGATCGTGTGCAAGAACGACGCGGCCCATCAGGCGATTGCCGCACAGCTTCACGAACACTCCGTCAACCGCAGGTACCGGGCGATCCTTCACGGACGTCTGACAGAGGACGGCACGGTGTACGCCACCATCGGACGGAATCCGGTACACCGAAAGGAGATGGCCGTAAACGTTCCCGGCGGCAAGGATGCAGTGACTCATTATCATATACTGGAGACCTTTGATCGGTTTACGTATGTGGAGTGCTCTCTTGAAACGGGGCGCACCCATCAGATCCGGGTACACATGAAGAGCATCGGGCATCCGGTTCTGGGGGACGACGTGTACGGCCCCGCGAAATGTCCCGTTCCGGGGCTGCAGGGGCAGACGCTCCACGCCATGACCATCGGTTTTATTCATCCGACGACGGGAGCGTATATGGAATTTGAAGCGCCGCTGCCGGAGTATTTCCTGGATTTGCTGAATAAATTGCGGCGGAGATTATGGTAAAATAATAATTCCGTAATCGTGCCATATTGAATTTAGTTGTATTAGAATTAGGATTTATGCGGCTGTTGCCGGAAAGGAAAAGCATCTATGAAATTTGTAATACAGCGTGTCTTGGAGGCATCTGTCACGGTGGACAATGAAGTGATCGGTTCCATCGGGAAAGGATTTCTCGTGCTGATTGGCATTGGCCGGAACGACACGGAAAAGGACGCCGATTTTTACGTCAAAAAAATGATCGGTCTGCGAATCTTCGAGGATGAGAATGGCAGAACCAATTTATCCTTAAAGGATGTGGGCGGAGCGCTTCTTCTGGTGCCGCAGTTCACTCTGTACGCCAACTGCCGCAAGGGCAACCGGCCCGGTTTTACCGAGGCGGGAGCGCCCGCGCAGGCCGAAGCGCTGTACGAATACATCCTTGCGGAATGCCGGAAACAGGCGTCGGTTGTGGAGACCGGAAGCTTTGGGGCGGACATGAAGGTGAGCCTGATCAATGAAGGGCCTTTCACGATCATTCTGGATGAAAGTCTGCTGCGTTGAATTTTAAACGGATTTTTTTGTTGTCCATCCTGGCAGATTGCCGTTTAAAATCGCGGTAAACATCCGGTCCCGGACGCCGGGATGCTCCTGATTCAGCTTCGCGATCAGTTCCTTTGCGTATTCCCTCTGGGTATAACCGTCGGCGGGACAGGGATTTTTCACTACCGGAAGCTGATATCTATTAACAAAGCCTTTTATATCCGCCTCTTCCACATAGAGCAGAGGGCGGATCAGTGTCATATCCATCCGGTCCAGATAGGTGACCGGAGAGAAGGTGTGGATCCGCCCTTCCAGAAGCAGAGACATCAGGAGGGTTTCCACCGCATCGTCCTTGTGATGCGCGTAGGCGATCTTATTGCAGCCAAGCTCCTTTGCTTTGGTGTTAAAGGCTCCCTTGCGCAGCTTTGCGCAGAGAGAACAGGGGTTTCCTTCTTTTCGTTCCTCAAAGACGATCCGGGCGATCTTGGTGTCTACAATCGTGTACGGCACCTCCAATTCGACGCAGAGCGCTTTAACCGGCCTGAGATCAAATTCCTTATAGCCCAGGCTGACAGTAACAGCTTCCAGCGCAAAGGGGGCCGGATAGAAGCGCCTGAGGCCGGCAAGAGCGCATAGCATTGCAAGGCTGTCCTTTCCGCCGGAAATACCAACCGCAATTCTGTCACCCGGCTGTATCATATGAAATTCGTCCACTGCCTTGCGGGTAAGGCTCATCAGTTTCTGCAGTTTCATCGCTTCTCCTTTGCTCATGTTACCGTCTCACTATACCAGACTTTTTGCCGTTACGCAAAGATTAAAAACAAGGCGGGCTTTTCAACAGAAACGCAGGTTGGCAACATAACTATATTATGTAAACCTGTTATTGATTTTGTTCCAATGTTCAACGATGCAAACGATGCATTTCAGCCCTCCCGAAGCTTCACGGCAGAGGCCGCCCGGCGACGGCGATCCTCATCCATGGCGGCATAGTGTTTCCGGGTGGTGTTTACGTCTTTGTGGCCCAGCACGTCCGCAACCAGGTAAATATCGCCGGTTTCCTTATATAAGGTAGTGCCGTAGGTGCTCCGAAGCTTGTGTGGGGTGATTTTTTTCGTGGTTGTGACCTCCCGGGCGTATTTTTTTACCATGTTTTCCACTGCCTGCACGCCGATCCGCCTGCGCTGGGTGGAGTAGAAGAGGGCGTTTTCATGGCCGGCGATGGGGGTGACGGATTTCCGCTCCTCCAGATAATTGAGAAGCGCCTGTTCTACCTCGTCGCCGAAATATACCATCATTTCTGAGCCGCCTTTGCGGATCACGCGGATTCCGCCATTTTTGAAATCAATATCATTCACGTCCAGGCCCACGCATTCGGACACCCGGATTCCGGTTCCTAATAGCAGGGTGACAATCGCCAGATCCCGCAGCTTGGTCTTTTCATAATATATTTTTTTCTGACCGGACAGATGTTCGCCTGCGTGTTCGATGTAATCCAGCAATTCAGCGGTTTCGTCCGCATCCAGCCGGACAATGGTTTTATCGTGCAGTTTGGGCATATCCACCAACAGCGTTGGGTTGGTTTTTATCGCTTCCCGTTTGAAATAATAGGCGTAGAAACTCCGCAGAGCGGACATTTTGCGTTTCAGGCCACGTTCGCCGTTGGTCTGCGTCTTGCCGTCATTCTGGTAGACCTTCAGGTATTCCTGATATTCCTCAATGTCCACAGCCTGCAGCTTATCCAGAATATCCACGGTCAGATCCGAGACGTCCTTATCCTTAAACAGGGGATTTTCTGATAAAATAAACTGAAAAAAAATCCGGATATCATAAGCGTAGGAAATACGGGTACGTGTGCTGGTGGTCGGTTCTATGGCACGGAAATAATCTTTGGCAAAGGGAGGAAGCGTTTTCAAAACTTCGCGAAGCCGTATTACATTGTCAATGTTTACCTGGTCATGGTAAGAAATAGAATTTTCCATAATAAAATACCTTTCAATGAAAAAAACGATTATAACTGCCCGATCTATTTGAAAAACATGTGTTTGTCGTATAGATCTGTCTATAAACCAATTATATCCTCTTCCAAACAAAAAATCAACATTTTTTTCACGCATTGAATACATACTGATCCAGACGGTCAAAGGCCTCCTGCACCAGGGATAAAGGCAGCGCAAGGTTGATTCGGATGGACCATTCCCCGTGGAAGGGCCGGCCGTCCTGCCATGCAACGCCCACAGCCCAGCCGGCCTTCAACAGTTCGTCAAGAGTTTTATCGTGCGTGCGGCACCACTTGGAACAGTCCGCAAACAGCATATAGGTGCCCTCCGGCCTGGACACTTCTATCTCCTCAAAATGCTTCTGAATATAATCGCAGGCATATCTGATGTTGCCGTCCAGCACCAGGCAAAGTTCGTCCACCCACTCATAGCCCTCCGGCCTGTAAGCGCCGATCAGCGCGTGCATGGACAGAACGTTCATTTCGTTATAATGGGACTTACTTCCGCTGGCCCGCACCCGGTCACGCAGATATTTGTTGTAAATAATGTGGTAGCTTCCAACAAGGCCCGCCAGATTAAAGGTTTTGCTGGGGGCGTACAGGGCGACGGTGCGGTTTCTTGCGTCCTCGCCGATCATCTGGGTGGGGATGTGTCTGTGCCCCGGCATGATCAGATCCGACCATATCTCGTCGGAAATCACAATACAGTCGTTGGCCCGGTACACTTCCATCGCCTTTTCCAGTTCCCACCGCTCCCATACACGTCCGCAGGGATTGTGCGGGCTGCAAAGGATCGCCACATGGATCTTGTTTGCTTTAAGCAGAGCGTCCATATCCGCAAAATCCATACGCCAGACGCCTTTTTCATCCTGCTTCAGTGGGCTGAGTACGATTTTGTAGCCGTTATTTTTCAGACAGCCTGTAAAACCGATGTAGGTGGGACTATGAAGCAAAACCGCGTCTCCGGGAGCGGCAAAAGCGGTCAGAGCCGAGATCACGCCCCCAAGCACACTGTTTTCATAACCAATGCAGTCCGCTGTGAGCCCTGTGACCTTGTTGCGCCTCTCCTGCCATCGGATGATGGAATCATAATATTCTTCAGTGGGGCTGAAATAACCATAGGCCGGATGCTGTGCCCGTCGGATGATCTCCGCCGGAATCGTTGGAACCGTGGGAAAATTCATGTCCGCAACCCACATGGGAATGGCGTTAAACCCCTCCATGGGCGCATCCGGCGCGCTCCCGCCGGCGCCCAGCGCGTCGATCGATATGGCGTCCTTTCCACGGCGGTCAAGGATGGATGTGAAATCATATTTCATCTCTGCTCTCCTCTTCTTCTTTCTGCAATTTCTGAATCATTCCATGTGATATACAGTCTGCAAAACGGAGCTGCCGCATTCCGATGCAATTGACACCGGCAATGCGGCAGCCCCGCCTGTATTACGGGAATCGTATTTAAATTATTTGATTACAACTGTGTAGTCGATGGTATCCAACAGGCTCCCGCCGGCCACATCATAGAAAGCAATCTGGAACGTGGTCTTCCCGGAGGCCAGGAAGGTGACGCTAAGGCTGCCGGATGCCGTGAACTCCGTCACATCAAAGGAAATCATGGCCGGATCCATATTTTCGATAACCGCATACCCGGCCGGCGTCCCGTCCATCATTACCTCTCCGGAAAGGATATTGCCCGCATATACACCGGTCGTGGCGGTGGCGTTCAGGCAGAAGCCGTATTCGGAGGTCTGGATATCCCATGCATCTGACGCAATTTCCTCGGAAGAGGCAGTGCTGTCCTGTGTTGCAAATGCGTCCGCCGACAATGCCACATGGTACTCTGCAGACTGGGCCAGGGGCTCATCCAGATAGATGACCGCCTTAACGCCCTCGCTCCAGGATTGTTCGCTCAGTTCATCGCCGGTCATGGACTCGATCACGACCTTTGCAGGATCGGTCATCTGAACGGTCTCAAACTCGGAACCGTCCGCGTTGGTCACCGTCATCGTGCCGCTGCCCGCCGTGATATCAGTGCGCCGGAAGTAAACGGTCAGCTCACTGATTCCAGCCGGATATTTTTCGTAGGTGATGGCGCCGTTTGTTTCTGTGATGGAATTGGGGGCGAATACCATTTCATCAGCGGAAATCACCGCCGCGCTCTCTTCTGCCGCCCCGTTTACATCAGTAACCGCATTTCCGTCTGCCCCGTCCTCCGCAGCAAGAGCGTCCGTATCTTCGGGGACAACCACGGAAACATCCTCATCACTACTGTAGGAATCTTCGTTTACGATATCGATATCCGAGGAACCGGAAGCCGTATCCTCCGCCAAAGCATCTGTATCCGTATCTGTGCCGGAACTATCCTCTGAAGCAGATGTGTCTTCGTTGAAGGATACATCTCCATCCGTGCCGTTGTAGGAATCGCTGGTGGTAATCGAAAATTCGCTGTCGGAATCGTCCAGGGCGGATTCTGTATCGGAGGAGTCCGCATCAAGCGCTTCCTCACTGGTGGAATCAATAACCACATCGTCGCCCAGCGCCGTATCATCTGTATTCAGAAGAATGCTGTCGGATTCAAGCTCCGTCGTATCGGAAGCATCGGAGTTATCCTCTGATGTATCGGAGTTTGTGTCTGCGGACATATCCGTGGAATCCGTACTGCTCAGTTCCTCCAGATTTGATTCGACACGCTCCAGCGTCTCTTTCATATCTTCATAGTTGTAGTCCTGCTCCGCAATTTTCTGGAGAAGTTCCAGCAGCAGGGCGCGGTCTTCATCCGTCAGAGTGATATTCTGCTCATCGGCGACCTCGTTGATGATCACTTCGATGTCGTTGTCATTGATCACATTTCCCTCAATGACCTGGATCTTCGTCTCATTGACGATGGATGTAGCGTTGACCTGTCCGATGCTGTTGGCGATGTTTGCCGTGGTGATCAGCTCCTGCGTGGCTGTCTCTTTCTTCTCGGTGTCCAGGGTTGTGCCCACGGCAGTTTCGTATGCCATCAGGATGCCGGTCAGAGCGCCCGTACCGGAAACCTCAAAGGGCGCTGCGGCGAGTACCTCGCAGTTTACTACTCCGGAGGTGGAAAGGGTCGAGGCGATCATGTTGCTGGTGACCCAGGTGAGATTGGCTGTCTTAACCTGAATGCCGCCCGAAGCGGTGGGATTTACAAACGCGCAGCTAAAGGTCCGCGTACCAATCTGCTCCAGGGGCACATAGGAACCGAGGTGGTTGCGCTCGTCCTCGTTGGTGATGGTAAGCGTTTCAATGTTCTGCCCGTAAATACCGAAGTAACGAAGAATGGAATTCTTCTGATCCTCGGACAGATCCGCCCCCAAAGTAACAACCTTCTGGCCGTCGGCCAGTACAGTGTACGTTGGAACAGCGGCCAAAATGCAGGCCGCGCTCATCAGAACCGCAATTATTTGTCTCTTTAATTTCATCTACTCTCCTCGCTTTCTGACATACAATAATGTGTACCGATTTTCCAGTATTATATCACTGACGCAGGCAGAAAACAAGAAAACAAATCAACCGGAATTATTAAGCAATTCTTAATACTTCACCAAATAATCCAAAATGCAGATTTACTGATTTTGAATCGTTATCCTATAACCGTTCCAAATATAAATACCCAATATGGCCGGCGTACTTTTCCGGATAGTCGTTGAAAAAATACCGAATCTGGATTACACCGACCATTTTCAAAATAGGAACCAGGTCAATAAATTCAAAAGGGAAACATCTGTTTGCTTTTTGGGAAGAGGTGTGTTATACTGGGGAAAACATATGTACGGGAGGTTTTGCCATGGCTGAAAAACGTATCACAGCAAAACAGGAAGAGATCCTTGATTATATAAAAAATGAGATCCTGAAGCGTGGCTTCCCACCGGCGGTCCGTGAGATCTGTCAGGCGGTGGGACTGAAGTCCACCTCATCCGTCCATTCTCACCTGGAATCCCTGGAAAAAGCGGGTTACATCCGGCGCGACCCCACGAAGCCCAGGGCTATTGAGGTTCTGGACGACTCGTTTCATCTTCTGCGCCGGGAAATGGTCAATGTGCCGATAGTCGGCACTGTGGCTGCCGGGCAGCCCATTCTTGCAGAGCAGAATATCGACGGCTATTTCCCGATCCCGGCTGAGTATATGCCAAATGACCAGACATTTATTCTCCGTGTCCGGGGCGAGAGCATGGTAAACGCCGGCATCCTGGACGGGGACAGCGTACTGGTCAAGCAGCAGTCCACCGCAGGGAACGGAGACATCGTAGTTGCGCTGATTGAGGACTCTGCCACTGTCAAGACATTTTATAGGGAAGACGGGCATTTCCGCCTCCAGCCGGAGAACGACGCCATGGAGCCTATCATCGTGGACGACTGTCAGGTGCTGGGCAAGGTCTTCGGTGTTTTCCGGTTTTTCTAAATTCATCCGTTCACAATACATATATGTTGCAGGATCAGACTATTCTTCCGTCCCGAAACGCTTTGCAAGCCCCTCCAGCAGCTCTTTCGGCATTGCGATATGGTATCCGCCGGGATTGAGCAGAAAACCTCTGGATTCGGGCGCTACGGCCTTGGACAGACCCGCAAAGGGCATTGCCAGGGCCTTAAATTTCTTCTCCCGGTTGAACTTTGCCATCTCAGTCGGATCGGTAAAGATGGGCTGGAACATTTCGTCTTTTTTGTTTTTCAGGATGGGCAGACGATATTTGCGGGCTTTCAGTTTTTCCCCGTCGCTCTCCGGCCCTTCAAGGAACTCGATGGGAACGATGTATCGGGCTTTTACCATATTGACCGCCAGCTCCTCCTCCAGATCTCCCAGATCCTTTTCCTCATTGGGAATAGGCCTGGAAGCCTCCTGCATAAAATACAGGCCCGTCAGCTGAAGCTCCGGATTCAGAACGGGGCGCTGATTCTGGGGAAGCCTGGAGTAATCCGGTTTGCGGACTAACTTTTCCAGCTCTATGGTTATTTTGCCTGCCGCCGTCACAAACACCAGCTCGTTGACGCCGATGGTATACAGGGACGCATAAAAACCGAGCATCGCTTTGTTTGGATACTGGACCCCCCTGAGCAGGATCTTCTTCTCCGTATAGGGCTTTGCAAAGGCCTGAAGCTGTTCATTTGTATCGAAGATCCACACCTGGTCATTGAAAGATTCCGGATCACAGACCACGAAAGGCATATTTGTGAACGCACAGTATGCAACAATGATCTTGTCCTTCTTCTGGATGCTTCGGATTAAAAAATTATTGTCAATCGCCATTTCCGTCTCCTGTTTTACTTTTCTTTTCTATGATAAGTCCTCAATCGTGGTTGCTTTTCCGTCGCGCCATATCCGCTCCAGATCGTAGAAAAGCCGGTTTTCTGAATCGAAGACATGAACGATAAGGTCGCCGAAATCCATCAATATCCAGTTTGCGGTGCGGTAACCCTCTGTCTGACGGATCGGATATCCCGCCTTGGAAAGGGCGCCTTCCACATTGTCGGCCATAGCCTGCACCTGGCTGCGGTTGTTGCCGGACGCGATAATAAAATAATCGGCCAGCACCGATACTTCTTTAATATTGATGATCTTTATATCCGTCGCTTTTTTCTCATCCAGAGCCTGAAAGGCGAGCCTGGCCATTTCTTTTGATGCGTGTTCCGCCATTGTGTTCCTCTGTCTCCTCTCCCATTATTTTTTTATAGTAATTATATGCTACAACCGTCTGATTATCAAGGCAGGATTTTTCATTCTCCAGATAACGGAGGGTATCCCGCATGACAATATACACGGCGCGGTTGATATCCCTAAAGGCGATGCGGCGCACCTCTGGAAGGTTCTCAGCTTTGGATCGCATAGGTTCAATATAATCCGCAATATAGATGATCTCCTCCAGCAGGGACATGGCGGCGCGCCCCGTCGTGTGGAATTCAATGGCGCTTAAAATCCCGGGATCATGGACCCCATATTTCTCCTCCGCGATAAAAGCGCCCAGCTTTGCATGGAGCAGATAGGGAGATTTGTGTTCCGTCTCGGACACGGGAATATTGTGGCGTCTGCAAAGCTTCAGCTTTTTATCGTTAGGGATACATTTCGCGCAGTCATGGAGCAGCCCGGCGATCTGCGCCCGCTTCACATCCTCGCCGTAACACATAGCGAGGGCGGCAGCGGTGTACATAACCCCCTGTGTGTGATGAAAACGCGCGGCATCCAAATCCTTTTTCAGTTTTTTCTGCATTTTAATGAGCGGATCATCCATAGCTGTTTCCCCTTAAATTTAAATGATGTAGAGGCCGGCCGTTCTGGCACTGGTACCTTCAAATGTCTGCATCGTAAACATGATGCTCCCGCATATAAGCAAGGACCGGATCCGGAACATAATAGCGAAGGGAGCGTTTTTCCCGGTACCATTTCCGAAGCAGGGTTGAGGATACGTCTATATTGGGCGAATCCAGAAAGAAGATGCTGGCGCCGTAGGCTTTTTTCAGGGCGGCGCGCTTCTCCTCCATCCGGGTGCAGTCCATACCCTCCCGAACTGCTGTGAGGAGTGTGCAGTTCTGACAGATGATATCCGGATTTTTCCAGGTATCAAAGGCCATCAGCGAATCAGCGCCGATGATAAAGAAATAGTCCGTATCAGGATGCAGGCGCTTCAGCTCCCGGAGGGTTTCGTTTGTATAGGTGAAACCGCCCCGCAGCATTTCCTCCGAATCCATCGCAAAATGAGGATTGTCCCCTATGGCAAGGGCGGTCATCTCCAGCCGCTGCCGGTCGGTGGCGCCGTCCCTCCGGAGGATCTTGTGTGGCGGATTGCCAGAGGGCATAAAAAGCACCTGGTCAAGATGGAACTGTTCATATGCCCGCTCTCCCAGCATGAGATGCACGATATGAATTGGATCAAAGGTGCCCCCCATGATGCCGATGCGTTTTCTTCCGTGTTCTTCCATATTATTCCCTCTTGTTTGCCTTCCCCGCCGGGGGCAGCTCGATTCTCTTTTTGTTATCTTTGCCTTCCTTGTAGAGAACGATTATTTTACCGATGACCTGAACCACCTGGGAACGGGTGCGCTCCGCTACCGTCCTGGCCAGTTCATGGGGGTCGTCCATGCAGTTCTGAAGCACCCGGATCTTGATCAGTTCACGAGCCTCCAGAGCCTCGGCGATGGCCGATGTGTTCTCCGGGGTGAGGGAAGCTTTCCCGATCTGAAAGATGGGATCCATATTCATCGCGAGACTTTTTAAGTATGCGCGCTGTTTACTTGTCATATTCTGATTCTCCTTGCCCTTTTTGTTAAAAAGCATTATAATTGCCGGATCCTGTTATTTATAATAATCAAATTGCAGTCCGTAAATCCGTACAGTGTCCCCGTCTTTGATCCCAAGCTGCTCAAGCTCCTCCAGGATTCCCTGATCCTTCAGGAAATTCTGGAAAAACTGAAAGCCCTTCTCCGACTCCAGGTTTGTGTAACCCAGCATTTTTTCAATCCTGGGGCCTTCCACAAGGAAGGTATTCTCTTCATTGTCCGATTTTTCTACAGTAAAGGGGAGGTTGACGGATCCAAGGTGCATCTCCGGATCATATTCCTGCCGGTACACGGTGGGCTCCTGGGGGAGTTCCTTCAGCATACCTTGAACGTGATAAAGCAGTTCCCCGACCCCCTGTCCGCTGAACGCAGAAATGGGGAACACACGCACCCCCTGGGGTTCAAAATACGCCCTCAGCCGGGTAACCGGATCATCCCCGTAACCTATGGCATCGATCTTATTTGCCGCGATCACCTGGGGACGCCGGGAAAGCTCCTCATTGTAGGCGGCCAGTTCCCGGTTGATATGGAGAATATCCTCAACCGGATCCCGCCCTTCCACGGACGCGGCGTCCACAACGTGGATCATAAGTTTTGTCCGCTCAATGTGGCGCAGGAATTCATGCCCAAGCCCCGCCCCTTCAGAAGCCCCCTCAATAAGGCCGGGAATGTCCGCCATGACAAAGCCGCCGCCCTCCAGATCAACCACGCCGAGATTCGGCGACAGTGTGGTAAAGTGGTAATTAGCGATCTTGGGAGTGGCGTTGGTAACTCTGGAAAGAAGCGTGGATTTTCCCACATTCGGGAAACCCACAAGCCCTACATCGGCGATCAGTTTCAGCTCCAGTAGCACTTCCAGTTCCCGCGCCTCCTGCCCCGGCCGGGCATATTTGGGCGCCTGCATGGTGGAGGTGGCATAGTGCATATTGCCGGTTCCGCCCCGACCGCCCTTCAGGATCACCTGACGCCGATTATCACCGGACATATCGGCGATCACCTGACCGCTGGCCGCTTCCTTTATGACGGTTCCCTCCGGAACCTTTAGTATAATATCCGAGCCGTTGGAGCCATGGCACTTGCGCTTTCTGCCCTCCTGGCCGTCCTGAGCGGAAAACTTTCTTCGATGGCGGAAGTCATACAGAGTATTCAGGCCCTCATCCACCTCAAAAATGACGTCTCCGCCTTTCCCGCCGTCGCCTCCGTCGGGACCGCCGTCCGGCACATACAGCTCACGCCGGAAGCTGACATGGCCGTCCCCGCCTTTCCCGGAACGGATAATGATCTTCGCTCTGTCCGCAAACATAGGTCTACCTGCTTTCATTTATATAAGGAAAGGCTTCAAATCGCATCCGGATCTGAAGCCTGCATTGATTTATTCTGATGCTACGGGAATCACAGAAACCTGTTTTTTGTCTTTTCCCTTTCTCTGAAATCTGACAATGCCGTCTGCTGTAGCAAACAGGGTGTCGTCGCCGCCGCGTCCAACGTTCAGACCCGGGTGAATCTTTGTCCCGCGCTGTCTGTAAAGGATATTTCCGGCTTTTACAAACTGCCCGTCCGCTCTCTTGGCTCCAAGTCTTTTGGATTCGGAATCTCTGCCGTTCTTGGTGGAACCGACTCCTTTTTTATGAGCGAAGAGCTGAAGGTTCATCTTCAACATAATTACACCTCCTCAATTAATAAGGTAATATACGCATTTCCATATTCTGCCTGAATGCTTTGGATACCGAGTACCAGGCTGTCCATCAGTAAGCTGGCCTGCATCCCCGGCATCTGCGGGAAAACCGCCCGGAGAAATCCGCCCTCCGGCTCCTGTTCCACTTCCATGGCGTCCTGTGTAAACTCCTCAATGGAATTTACCGTATTGACCGCCAGAGCGGAAACCGCCGAACAGATAATGTCTCTGCCGGAATCGTCATAGCCGGCGTGGCCGGTGCATTCAAACCCTCTGTACTGATCCTCAGATTTCCACACTGTAAAGCAAATCATAACGCTTTGCTGTTGATCTTTTCGATCCTGACCTGTGTGTACTGCTGTCTGTGGCCGTTCTTCTTGTGGTATCCGGTTTTCCTCTTATACTTGTAAACGATGACTTTTTTCGCCTTGTCGTTTTTCACAACGGTAGCTGTGACCGTCGCGCCCGCAACGTCGGCGCCTACCTTGAGCGCGTCATCCTTTACTGCAAGCACCTGGTCGAACGTAACCGTTTCGCCGGCGTCAACGCCAAGCTTCTCTACGTTGACGATATCGCCTTCGGCTACTTTGTACTGTTTACCACCTGTTGCAATAATTGCGTACATATGGCACCTCCTATTATCAAACTCGCCAAATACGGTGGCCCAAAAGGCGCTTAAACCTCTTTGTGCGGCATACTTAATTAACATAGCATATCTTGCGGTTTCAGTCAACCAGTTTTTGCCCGAGTCTCAGATGAATTTCACTTGAATTTCAGATGAACTGTCAGCTTTAAAAATCGGATGTTCTTTCCCCGGCGCTATGCAGTTCCCGGCAGCATTCCGCCAGGGACTTCTCCCGCTTCATGCGGGTGATCTCTACCAGAAACAATTTTGTCATGTCGACCAATGCCGCGGGAACGGGATCCGCCCGAAGCGCTTCCCGCAGGGCGCCAAGCAGAGCGTTTCTGGAGGCTTCCTCTTCCATGTTGATGAAATCCACAAGGATGATCCCGCTGATATTGCGGAGCCGGAGCTGCCGGGCGATCTCCTCTGCCGCCTCCAGGTTCAGCTTCAGGAAGGCCGCCTCCCGGTTTTTCCCTCCTTCATACTTTCCGCTGTTCACATCGATGGCCGTCAGGGCCTCCGTAGGCTGGATTACAAGATAGCCGCCGTTTTTTAGCCAGACCCGTTCCTGCAGCGCCCGTTTCAGGTTGGTTTCCAGGGAATAGAGCTTTGCCATAGGCTGGAGAGCGTCGCTGTACCGGACCAGTTTCGGCAAATCCTCCGGATGACAGAGGGACAGATAATCGCTTATCCGGCAGTACAGGCCGTCGTCGGTGAGGATGCGCTGTGCGTCTGTTTCATAGAGATTTGCCAGGCGCTTCAGATATGGGGCGGGCGTCTCCAAAAGGCAGGAGTAACAGGTGCGAAACTGCGCCTGCTCCATAAGCGTCTCATACCGCTGCATGAACAGATTCATTTCCGCCAGAATGGTCTCCCAGGGTGCATTTCCTGCATTGGTACGGAAGATCCAGCCATAGTCCGCTTCTGCCCTCTGCACGCTGAATTTCAATCCATACCTTGAATCAGCCGCAAGGCGAAGCAGTTCTTCCCTTCTCTCCTTTGGCAGCCTGGATGAGACGGATATATGGGTATTTCCGGTAGTCAGCACCACGTATTTCCCCTGCAGCGTCAGATTTGTGGTCACGGAGGGATACTTTGTCTTAATGGCTTCCCGCTGTACCTGTACCACCAGCTCGTCCCCTGCCTGGGGCAGCTTTGAGGCGCCTTTTTTCGTATAGATGGGATTTTTCAGATCCTCAAGCGCAAGATAGCAGGTCAGGCCGGGAGCGATCTCCACAAAGGCGGCGCCGATATTTTTGGCGATATTTTTAATTTTGCAGATATAAATATTTCCGAAAATGCCGTCCGCGTTTTCCGGATCACAGTGTATTTCCAAAGCCCGCTGATCCTGCATAAGAAAGGAGAAAATATGTCCATGCATCCGGGTGATCAGGTATTGGTTCATAAAATCTCCTTTCCCAGATCCCCCAGGGGGACCAGCCTGCGCGCATTCTCATTTCCCGTATCCGCATATATTTCACAGCGGTTTATCTCATAGGAGAAGGGCTTGGGCGTAATCCCGATACTGCGGAGGTATGCGTCCATCACAAGCTCTGGCTTCAGATTCGCCGCGCTGCCGGAAGCCAGCTTCATAAAAACCGTACCCGCGTTTGCCGACCATTCATAGATCATGGGACGTATATTAACTTCTTTGTCAGACTTCTTTGTCTTTTTCCACACCAGGATTTCGTCCCGGGCAAAAAACTGGGAGAGACCCGACTGCCAGTCTCCTTCCGGCACATAGCCTTTTCGGAAACAGAGCGTATAATCGGCGGCGGCCACCAGGGTCATGGCCTTGTTTGCCTTTCCCTCCGGGATCTCATAAAATCCGGTGACGCAGATCCCCTCCACCCCCGCCTGATTCAGCGCCCGGATCGCTTCTGCGGAGGAAACGGGAGTTTTGAGTTCAATGTCCATATACTCCGCATCGCTGGTAAGCCCCACGCCGAGAGGAGCCGCGAAAGACATGACCATATGGGGACTCATACCCTCTGTGTAGGCAATGTCTATGCCGGAGCGGCGGATCGCCTTCTGAAAATAGCGCATTACGTCAAGATGGCCGATGAATTTCATAATCCCGTATTTGCGGAATTTCACACGTACCTTCATAAAGCGGCTCCCCCTCTTTTCGTTTTACATATGCCGGTCTGATATGCGGCCGCGCCGCAGCCGGAACACGCCGCTTTGCAGTTTGGGGTGACCTTCCCGGCGCGGGCGTTTTCCCACTCCCGTTTCAGAAAACTCTTTGACACGCCGATATCGATAAAGTCCCAGGGCAAGATCTCGTCAAGGGAACGCTCCCGCAACGTATAAAAATCCATATCTATGCCGGTATCGGCGAACGCCTTCAGCCAGCGGTTATAATCCCAGTATTCGGTCCATGCGTCATAGAGGGCTCCCTGCCGGTAGGCCTCCAGAATCACTTTGGAAATGCGCCGGTCCCCACGGGCGAACACGCCCTCCAGAAGCGTCACTTCCGCATTGTGCCAGTTGTAGCGGATGCTCTTCTGGTTCAGCATCTCCTTGACCTCATGGTTTACCGTTCTGGCAAATCCGAGATAATCTCCTGCCGGATACATCCCCGCCCACTGGAAGGGCGTAAAGGGTTTGGGCACAAAAAAAGAAGTGCTGATGGTAATCTGGCATTTTCCGTTTCGCTGTTCCTTTGGAATCTCGTAATATTTCACCGCGATCTCATTGGCAAGATGGGCGATCTCTTTGCGGTCTTCCTCCGTCTCGGTAGGCAGCCCCAGCATAAAATAGAGCTTCACTTTCTGCCAGCCTCCCCGGAAAGCCTCCCCGGCGCCCTTTAAAATATCTTCTTTTGTAAGCCCCTTGTTGATCACATCCCGAAGCCGCTGGGAACCGGCCTCGGGGGCAAAGGTCAGACTGCTCTTTCGCACATCCTGCACCCGGCTCATAACATCCAGGGAAAAAGCGTCGATCCGCAGGGATGGCAGGGAAATATTAATATTCTGCTTCTGAAATTCATCGATCAGATAATGAATGAGCCCCGGCAGCTCACTAAAATCGCTGGAGCTCAGAGAACTCAGCGAAATTTCCTCATGGCCGGTGTTTTTCAGCATCCGGTATGCGTGCTCCTTCAGAACTTCCAGATCCTTCTCCCTCGTGGGACGGTAGATCTGCCCCGCCTGACAGAAACGGCAGCCCCGGATACAGCCCCGCTGTATCTCCAGCACGACCCGGTCCTGAGTCACTTTGATGAAAGGTACGACCGGGGCTTCCGGATAAGGCGCGTGGGAAAGGTCCGATACGACCTGTCTTTGTACGGTTTGGGGAACGCCCTCCTGCTTGGGCATAAAGGAGGCAACCGTGCCGTCGCTGTGGTAAGCCACCTCGTAAAGGCCGGGGACATAAATACCCGGTATTGAGGCTGCTTTCCGCAGAAACACCCGGCGGGAATCGCCGGCCCTGCGGCATTCTTTGTACAGATCCAGCAGGGCGTCATAGACGGTCTCACCCTCTCCTATATAAAACAGATCAAAAAATTCCGCAACAGGCTCCGGATTGTAGGTACAGGGACCGCCCCCGATCACGATGGGACTGTCCCAACCGTCCTGCCCCAGCCGGTCGGAAGCCAGCAGGGGAATGCCGGACAGATCCAGCACCTGAAGAATATTTGTATAACACATCTCATACTGAAGGGTAATCCCAAGGAAATCAAAGTTTTTTACCGGTTCCTGGGATTCCAGCGCAAAAAGCGGGATTTTTTTCTCCCGCATCACCCGGTCCAGATCCATCCACGGAGAATAGACCCGTTCGCACCATACGTCCTCCCGGCGGTTGAACATCTCATACAGGATCTGAATACCCATATGAGACATACCAATCTCGTATACGTCAGGAAAACACATGGCAAAACGGATCGCAACGGCGGAGGGGGCTTTCATAACAGAATTGACCTCGCCGCCGATATACCGCGCCGGTTTTTCCACCGTCAGTAAAATTTCATCACTCAACGCAAGTTTTCTCATATAAACTCCTGCCGCTCTTCCCTGGAATCAGCCCATGATACGCAGCGCTTTTATATTGGTAGTCTCAGCGCCCCCTGTGGAAGACATCCAGTATACGGTCACAATCTGCCCCTCATCCGGTCCGAAGGACATTTCTATATCCGAATCGGTGGTATCAAAGGTTCTTGTGATTCCGTCGCTGCCGCCCAGCACAAGCGTATTGTAACCGCAGGAAAGCACCACCCCCTCTGCACGGACGGAGGTCTCCCCGGAAGAGTTCAAAACGGCAGCGTCGGTATAATCCGTCACCTGGGATGCGGTGTACGGCGTACCGGAGCCGCTGTAGACCACCTCCACGCGGTCGCCGGTGTTCAGGCCGTCCAAGAGAGTCATCGCTGCGTAGACTGTATTGAAATACATTTCCTGTCCACTGTCACTTCGGATCGTGAGAGAACCGTAGGATGCATCCGTCACCGTGCCGGACACCCGTGCGTCCTTAACGTAATTGTCTGAAATAGGTTCGGACCAGGACAGATAATCCGCGTACACGAAGCCACGGCTGTTATTGTAATTTACACGGATCCAGTTGTTGCTGGTGGTACCCGTAACCTCCACAGCCTGCCCTCTGGAGAGAACGCCGAGCACAGCGCTTCCAGAGGAATAGGATTCCCTTACATTGACGTCAGCCGTTGCATACATAGTGCCGCTGCTGTTGCTGGTGAGCACCGGCTGGACGGTACTGGTATACTCGCTCCAGACGTACCCCACCGCTCCGTTATACTGGATCTGAATCCAGCCGTCGCTGGTATAGCCGGTTTCGGTAATTCCGCTTCCGGCAGTCAGTACGCCCAGAATCACCGCCGTCAGATCTCCGGCGGCCCGGACATTCACATCCTCCGTGGCATAAATGGTCTGTTCAAGAGCTGTAATCGTTTCCACAGGCTCCTCGCTCTCCTGTTCCTTATAAGCGGCAAGATCCGGGAGCTGTACCTCCACCTCCTGGCCGCTGGCATTAAACTCAGCCGTTGTCTCCACATAAAAAGTTTCGGAATCCTCTGCACCTGATACTGTGTAAATCAGTTCGATGACACGCCGGGTAACATGCCCCTCCTCATCCACGGTCATACTGCCGGACAGGGCATCCACGACCACCTCCTGACCTTCTCCCGAACCACAGAGAAGTTTCCGGGAGTAGTCCCCAAGAGAATCCGTGGTACCGGCAAAATGGTAGATCACCGTTCCGTCGGTTCCCGTCTCGGAATAAAGCATCTTCAGATAATTGCTGGTCATGTTCAGATAAATTTCCGAATTGATCCTATTCCAGATATCTGTGTGGTCCATCTTCCGCTTCTCATTCCCGTTTGAAGTGGTGGTATAATAGTAGCCGTCGGCATAATAGTTTTCGCTGGAGGTTTCATCTGTTGTAACAAGGATAGACGCCTCCATGGAATCTTCTGCGATATTCCTGGCACGGATCACGGACTTTTTCTCCGAGGTAATATTGGTTTTCGAGGAAACGGTCTTTTCCGCAACCGTCACATCCAGGCCCTCCAGGGAATCCTGCCCCTGAACCGCCATATTGTAGGAAGTTTCCACGCCGCTCTCAAATGTGGACGCTGACACCCCAAGGCAGCTTCCTATCGCCAGTGTAAGACTGCAAATGACGCTGATAAAAAGCCTTTTATTTTTCATAACATGGTCCCCCTGTATTTTATGCCGGCGCCTGGCGCCCTCTCCTTCTGATATTTTATATTATCTCATACACACCATGCATTTGGCAAGGCTGTCTTTTTGAAAGTCAGCGCATATTTTTTCTCAAAAAAAGACCGGCCAGCACAAGGCTGCCCGATCGCACATCTCCGCCAACCATCGGATTCTGCCAATGGAAACGGTGAAATTGGTCTTCTAAAAAAGGCGGCGTTTTAAGACCTGTTCAAACTTAACGCCATAGCTGTGGCTGTCGTCGCCGATCGTCTCACGGATTGCTTTCACCACAAATTCGCAGGCGTTCATCAGGGCCGCATCAATGCTCTTCCCCGTAAGATACCCGGCAATGAAGACGCTGGAGAAGACATCTCCCGTACCGTGGTAGCTGCTTGGCTGCCGCTGCACAAAATACTCTGTCCATTCCCCCGTCAAACGGTTATAGGCGGCCGCTCCTGTTTTGCCTTTCTCATACGAAACGCCGGTCAGAACTGCAGTGACGGGTCCCATATCCGTAAGACGTTTTAGCATGGAACCTATTTCCTCCCGGGTGTAATTTTCCTTGTAATCTTCGTCAAGTAAAAATGCTGCTTCGGTCAGATTCGGCAAAATGAGGCTTGCTTCGCTCACGATGCTTCTCATCCCGGCGACAATTTTTTCGTCGAGGGCCGGATAAAGCTTTCCGCCGTCTGCCATGGCCGGATCTACAATCAGTTCTCCGCCCTCCGTCAGCATACTTTTCATATCTTTGATAAAATCAAACTGGCGGGCATCTCCGATATACCCAGTATAGATCGCGTCAAATTGAATCTTTTCTTTTTTCCAGTGGGCGATGATCTTTGGCATCTCATCCGTCAGATCATGCGACGTAAAGCCTATAAATCCGGCCGTGTGGGTACTGAGAATGCATGAAGGCAGAATGGCAGTTTCTATTCCGTAAGCGGAAAGAATCGGCAACGCAACGGTAAGCGAGCACTGCCCATAGCATGAGATGTCCTGGACAGAAACGATTTTTTTCAATGTTTTTCCTCCCTGTGTGCAATTTACCTTATACTACCGTTAAAGTGGCATAATCACAATATCCAGTTTTTGAATTTTTAATAAGTCCATCAGGACAATATGAAACTATCTTCGCGCCAGTTCCTCCGTGATATCCTCCCAGGTGACGCCCCTTTGCACCATGAGTACCATCACATGGTAAAGAAAATCGGAAATTTCATATTTGATCTCCTCCGGATCCGGATTCTTCGCGGCAATCACGATCTCCGTGGCCTCCTCGCCCACCTTTTTCAGGATCTTGTCAATTCCCTTGTCGAAGAGATAATTCGTATAGGAACCCTCCTTCGGGTGTGCCCTGCGGTCCTGGATGACCGCAAACACATCCTCAAATACTTTAAGGGGATTCGTCTCGTCGTATTCTTTTTTCAAAATGCTGCGGTAAAAGCAGCTGCGGTTGCCGGTGTGGCAGGCCGCGCCCACCTGGAACACTCTGGCCAGCAGCGTGTCGTTGTCGCAGTCGATTTTCAGCTCCTTCACATACTGAAAATGACCGGAGGTAAGCCCCTTGACCCAGAGTTCCCGGCGGCTGCGGCTCCAGTAGGTCATTCGCCCGCTGCGCAGGGTCGTTTCAAAGGCTTCCTGGTTCATGTAAGCTACCATAAGGACTTCCAGCGTCTTATAGTCCTGCACCACTACGGGAAGCAGGCCGTCGCTGTTGGGTTTGATATCCGTCCAGGAAAGGGAGGATTCATTGATGTTGACCAGAATTCCTTTTGCAAGGAGCTGATGCTTGAACTCCATGACCGGAAAGCCGGGATCCATCAATTCTCCGGAAAAAATCCCGACGACATCCTCCATGGCCAGAATATCAGCGGCTGCAGAAACACGGTCTTCCATTTGAAGGCAGACTTCCCGTATTTTTCCGCCGCTCCCCGCACAGTCCAGAATTTTTTCCTTTCCAAACCGGGCTGACGCCTCCCGGGCCAGTTCCTTATCGATTGTTTCGCTGCCGTAATTTAAAAATACCCTGCGGCATCCCGCGTAGAGCAGTTTTTTTACGTCCTCCAGCCGCCGGATATTTCCGCCGCCGTAGACCGGGATATCCACGGCGCGGATCATCTTACGGATCTGTCCGATAGCCTGTTCGTGCTCCGCGTCTCCCTCTGAGAGATCAAAGAGCAAAACGGCGTCTATGCCTGCATTGCCGTAGGCCATTGCCAGCTCTGCCGGGCTGCCGTTTGCATACGCAGCCGTATCTGCAGGGCCGGACACCGCCATCCCGTTTTTAAGATAGATAGGCGCCAGCAGTTCTTTCTTTTTCATACCAACCTCCCAGCCTTTATCCGGACCGTCGTTGCCGGTAATTATTGTGAGAAAATCAAATGCTGCCCTTGGTGGACAAAACCCCCGTGATCCGCTGGTCAAAACCGGTCGCCTCATCCAGCGCCTTTGCGAACGCCTTGAACATAGCCTCCGCAGTATGGTGGCTGTTGCCCTCCGCAAGAAGACGAAAATGCAGATTCATGGCGGCGGAACAGGACACGGCGCAGAAAAATTCCCTTACCATTTCTGTATCCATCTCACCAATGCGTTCCGTGGAGAATTCCACGTTGGAACGGTAAAAAGGGCGCCCGCTCAGATCCAGGGCACAGAGTATCAGTACCTCGTCCATGGGAAGGATACGGCTGCCATACCGCCGGATGCCCTTCTTGTCTCCCAACGCCTCCCGGATGGCCTGGCCCAGCACAATTCCCGTGTCCTCAATGGTGTGATGGCAGTCCACATACAGATCTCCCTGCGCCTCCACCTCCAGATCAAACAGCCCGTGGCGGGCAAAGCCCTCCAACATATGGTCAAAAAAACCGATGCCGGTCTGAATATGATACCGGCCCGAGCCGTCCAGATTAAGCCGGATCCGGATTTGCGTCTCATTCGTGTTTCGGATTACTTCTGCTTCTCTGCTCATAGATCCTCCTGTTTTTCAAACCGAACCTTGATGGAATTTGCGTGGGCCGTAAGCTGTTCCGCCTCCGCAAAGGAAACAATGTCTTTGTGAACGGATTCCAGAGCCTCCCTGGAATAATACACGATGCTGGATTTTTTTATAAAATCATCCACGGACAGCGGGGAGAAAAACCTGGCCGTACCGTTTGTGGGCAGGATGTGATTCGGGCCCGCGAAATAATCCCCCAGGGGTTCGCTACTGTATTCCCCAATGAAAATGGCTCCCGCATTGCGGATCTTTGTCATCACCTGGAAGGCGTCCCTGGTGACAATCTCCAGGTGCTCGGAGGCAATGGCGTTCACCGCATCCAACGCATCCTCCATGGAATCCGCCAGCAGGATAAAGCCGTACTGCTCCAGGGATTTCCGGATGATCTCTGAGCGGGACAGGGTTTCAAGAAATCCGTCGATCTCCTCCAGGACACGCTTTGCCAGCGTTTCGCTGGTGGTCACAAGGATCGCGGAAGCCATCTCGTCGTGTTCTGCCTGGGAGAGAAGATCAGACGCCACATACCGGGGATCGGCGCTGTCGTCCGCCAGTACCAGAATTTCGCTGGGACCGGCCACGGAGTCAATGCTTACATTGCCGTACACCGCTTTCTTTGCCAGCGCTACATAAATATTTCCGGGACCAGTAACCTTGTCCGCTTTCGGGATGCTCTCCGTGCCAAAAGCCAGGGCAGCAATGGCCTGCGCCCCGCCCGCCCTGAAAATTTCGTCGGCGCCCGCCTCATTGGCGGCCACCAGGGTGGCGGCCGGTATTTTTCCGTCTTTTCCCGGAGGCGTGGTCATAAGAATGCGCCCTACTCCCGCCACTTTCGCCGGGACCACGTTCATAAGCACCGAGGATGGATAGACCGCCCTGCCTCCGGGCACGTACACCCCCACCGTCTCCAGGGGCGTAATTTTCTGCCCCAGCAGGGTACCATTTTCCGTGCTGTCAAACCAACTGTACCGTTTCTGCTTTTCGTGATAGCTGCGGATGTTCACCAGCGCCCTGCGGATCACCTCCAGAAGATACGGATCCACATCGGCATAGGCCTCCTCAATTTCCTCCCGAGTCACCCGAACGTTTGCGGCGGTCACTTCCACGCCGTCAAATTGCTTCATGTAAGCAAACAGCGCTTCGTCCCCTCTCTCCCGCACATTCTGAATGATCTCGTTCACCCGCTCCTCAAAGCCCTGATAGCTTGAAGGGCTGCGTTTTAAAAGCTGTTCCAGAATATTTTTTTTGGTCTCCTCTGTCAGCCTGACTGTCTGCATTCTGCTCTCTCCTTCCTGCCTGTAAATGGCCCGGCATTTTGCCGTCGAAGAACCGGATTATACAGCGGTGTCCGAACGGCAGATATCTCACTGGGAAACTACCCGGTTCAGCCTTCCAAGCAGATCCATGATCCTCCGGTTCTCCATCCGCATACTGACCGGATTTACCACCACTCTCGCGGACAGCGGGCAGATCTCCTCCAGCACCACCAGGCCGTTTTCCCGCAGCGTGGAACCGGTCTCCACAATATCCACGATCACCTCGGAAAGCCCCACAATGGGAGCCAGTTCGATGGAACCGTTCAGTTTAATGATCTCCACGGTCTGATTCTTCTGATTATAGAAATAATCCTTTGCGATGTTTGGATATTTCGTTGCCACCCGGATCAGTTCCTGCCCCTTTAAAAGCCCCCTGGCTTTTTCCGGCCCGCAGACGCACATCCGGCACCGGCCAAATCCCAGATCCAGCACCTCATATATCTTGCGTCCCTCTTCCTGGATCGTGTCGCGGCCAACCACACCGATATCTGCGGCTCCATATTCCACATAGGTGGGCACGTCCGGCCCCTTTGCCAGGAAGAAACGCACCTTCAGCTCTTCATTGGAAAAAATCAGTTTGCGGGAATCCGGATCTTTCATCTCCTCACAGGTAATGCCCACCTGTTCCAGAAGCTCCAGCGTCTTTTTTGCAAGGCGCCCCTTTGTCAGCGCAAAGGTGAGATATCTCTGTCCCATTTGATTTTTTATACTCATTCTGTCCACCGTCTCTGTCTTTCATATACCCTGTCATACAATTCTGCTTCGTATGCCGCAGAATGCTACAGCTCCACCACCTGCGTGCAGGGTTTGGACGCGGCATAGTTTCTGCAATATTCCAGCTTTCGCTCCCGGGTCACCCGTACCAGTTCCACATCGATTCCTTTTTTTCTCAGTTCCATGGCCTTCGCTACGGCCCTGGCCCGCTTATCCTGGCTGTAAATGATGATGCAGCAGTCACGGCAGATTTCCGGCTCGGCCTTCTGTCTGGACAGGGCGGTCTGCAGTTGATCCACGACCGTCACAAACCCCACCGCCGGGGCCGTTTTCCCGAAATGGGCAAGAAGATTGTCATATCGCCCGCCCCGGATGACGGCGGCTCCGGTTCCATAAGTGTACCCGCGGAAAATGATTCCGGTATAATACATATAGCTGCTGAGCATACCAAAATCGAAAGTGACGTACTGCTCTGCCCCATACAGCTTCAGGATTTCCCATATACTGCGGAGACGTTCCACAGCAGATGCGGCCTCCTCATTCGGGGCCAGACGCATTGCGCGGTCCAGCGCGTCGGCGGCGCCGAACAGCCCCGTAAGAGCTGTGATGGACTGCCTCAGCGCCTCGCTGATATCCTGGCCGGCCAGCAGTTTTTCCACGCCAAAGGTGTTTTTGTTTTTGATCAGTACTTTCATTTCATCCAGGACGCGACCGTCCAGACCGGCCTGGCGCGCCAGCGCGTAGAAAAATCCCACATGCCCGAGACTGATCTGAAATTCTTTCAGGCCGGAAGCTTTTAAAAGCTGAACCACCAGGGCGATGATCTCCGCATCCGCGTCCGCGCTGTCATCCCCGATCATCTCTGCGCCGATCTGGGTCTGCTCTCTGAGTCTGCCCTGATAGCTGGAATTATTAATAAACGTGTTTCCAAGATACGTCAGTCGGACGATGGGATCGTCCGGGAAATACCGGGCCGCCGCGCGGGCGACGGATGGTGTGAAATCCGGTCGGAGCACCAGCGTATTCCCCTCCCGGTCAAAGAACTTATAAAGTTCTCTGGAAGGGGTCGTGCCGATCTCCCTGCCGAACACGTCAAAAAACTCAAATGTGGGCGTCTCGATATCCCGGTATCCGTAGGACTTGATGATCCTGTGAAGGCGGTCCTGCAGCGCCAGCTTCTGCGCGCACTCCTCGCTGTAGATATCCCTCACACCCTCCGGAGTGTGTAAAATTCTCTGCATTTTCCTCTCCATTTTGCTTTATCGCTTTGCAGTGCTAATTTGCTGCCACATAAAACTGAACGACCAGATTATACGGGATTCAGGCCCGCTTGTCAATCCCCTGATGCGTATTCCATTTCTCTGTCGTCTGCGGTATGTTACTCCTCCCGGGAATCCAGATCCCGCTGCAGGGCTTCGAGATACGGCACCAGAATGCCATTTTTTGGGGCGATATAGTAATTCTGGTCCAGTTCCTCATAGCGGAAGCTTTTTCTTCCCCCCTCAAGGGAGCGGTTCCAGAACTTCATCATATGGCTGTATGGCAGATAAAAAAGCTCGTTCCTCGTACTGAAAAACAGGATCAGGAAAGCGACCCCTCCCTGCCGCTCAAACTGAGTCATAAATTCCACCTGATGGGGATGGATATTCTGAAGCGCGAAGGTATCCAACGTACACTCCTTCGCGTCAAAACAGACCGGTATCCCCTGCACCGCCCCGATATAATCCACCGTGCTCTTCTGGTCAAAATAGGCCAGGGTGATATGGCGGCTCTCCTTATCGATGGTGATGGGAGTGATGGGGGTGGGTACCTTCTGTATCAGGGCCAGCCCCTTTTCCAGATATATTTCGTTGGTTCGGTTCACCAGCTCCTCCAGCGTGGAGCCGCGAAGGCCGCGCGTGTTCCAGGTTGCCATGGACAGATACTCCTTTTTCTGTGTAAATGATTGTACGCCGACCGTTGCCCGTATATCCTGCAAATTGATGCGCAGCGTCTGATACGGCCGGTCTCCATATTATGGGATATCCGGAAAGAGCTCCCCGTAGACAGGGGGCATCCCGGCACAGAAGACCCGTCCGGACAAATAAGCAAGCGGGCCCTCCATGTCCGCCGGGAATTCCAGTCGGAACGCGTGAAGAAGCTGCGCGTTCACCCCGTGGGAGTTTCTGTATTTCCGGTTCAGAGCTGCGTCTCCGTATTTTGCGTCCCCGATTATGGGGTGACCGACGGATGCCAGATGAGCGCGGATCTGATGGCTGCGTCCCGTGATCAGGTGTACCTCCAGCAAGGTCAGATCTCCCGAGGATGCCAGCGTGCGATACTCTGTCTCAATGGGGCGCTCTGCCCCGGAACGCGCATCTTCCGATACAAAAACCCGGTTTGTCCTTTCGTTCTTGGAAAGATACCCTGTCAGGCGGGCGCTTCCCTCCATATGTCCCTTTACAATACAGCGATAGTATTTTTGCACAGAGTGCAGCTTCAACAGACGGCTCACGGTCTGCGCGCCGTTCAGGGTTTTGGCCGCAATTACAAGCCCGGAGGTGTTGCGGTCCAGCCGGTTGCATACAGAGGGGCAAAAGACGGCCAGTTCCTCTTCCCGGATGCTTTCCTGTTCAAGAAGATATCCAAGGATATACTCATTCAGGGAAATATCCCCCAAAGCTGCTTTTTGGGTCAACATCCCCGCCGGTTTGTCCACAAGCAGAATATGCTCATCCTCGTATACGACGGAAAACGGCGGACTACCGTCCCCGCTATGCCGGGCAGCAGACGGCAGCTTCCTGCTATCCCCACGGAATTTATCGATGGTCGCCTCCGCAAGAAACATTTTAACACAGTCTCCGGAAGCCACAAGTTCTTTCCCGGATGCTTTCTTTCCGTTCAGCGTGATATTCTTTTTTCGCAGCATCTTGTACAGAAAGCCTTTCGGCGCTTCCCGCAGATATCTTGCGAGCAGCCTGTCCAGGCGCTGGCCCGCCTCACCGGCGGAGACGATTATTTCTCTCATGGGAACCCCTCTCTTCGCCGGGATATCCGGAGATAATACGGCCAATATCCACCGTCCCGGTCATACACATTGCAGCCTTGCTTCACATTACAGTGAGATTGCCAGCAGGGTATGGAAGATCAGTTCCTCCCGGGAAAGATCCGGATAGCGTTCGTCCGGCCTGAACGCAATCCCTTCCCGGTAATGCTCCTGCCGCCGGTTCAGATCCAGGACGCGCTGCAGGTATTTCTTGAAATCCTTCATCACCTTCGGCTGTGCGGAGGGAAATCCGTTGGCCGTCAGGATCCGGGTGAGATGCTTCTCAATATAGGCGATGTCGGTCTGGTCATCGGGCGTATAGCAGACCACCTGGTCGCCGCAGATCACCAGGGCGTTTACCGGCGTATTGTGCTCGTACGCCGTAAATACCAGTTCATAGCCTCCCACCAGGTCTCCTCTCGCCTTCTGGGCCTCCTCGTACAGATCTGCCGCCATGGGTTTCTGCATCATAATCAAGATCAGCCCCACCATTGATTTGCAGGCCGGAAGGCAACCCAGAATTGCGATCACGGTGAAGAGATTCAGCCGCGTCTTCATATAGAGATATCCGGTGACGTAGATCACCAGGGGAACCGCAAAAAGGAGCAGTGTGATCAGAAACGTGTGCAGTTTCTGATACCGGATATATCCATAGGAGCCTTTTCTGACTTTTTTCATAGAGCAACCTCCTGTTGTACATATTCACTTCCATCTCCCCGGCAGCCGGCCGCCTCGCAGGAGGATTCTGCGCAGCGTACGCCGTTTTGCAGGGCCCTGCCGGCCATTTGCCCATCACGCCGGGAGCCTGGTTCATCAAAGAGTCTCGTAAGTACCGTTCATTATCTCAGAATAACTCCGGATATAATAATCCGCCATACTGCGAATCCTTTCCCTCAGATGCAGGGAGAAAGAATCCTCCACCGCGCAGACCTTCATCCCGGCGCGCTGCCCGGCCAGTATACCCATGGGAACATCCTCGAACACAAGACAGCGGGCCGGGCTGACTCCAAGGGAGGACGCCACGCTTAGGTAGATATCCGGCGCCGGCTTTCCCTTCGCCACCTCGCAGGCAGTAGTGATACAGTCAAAGCAGTCCGCCCCGCCATTGTTTGAAAGGCAGGCAAGGATCAGCTCCCGGCTGTTGCTGCTGGCGATGCCAGTACGGATCCCATGCCCCCGTATTTCCCGGATAAATTCTGCCGCGCCGCTTTTCATGGGCACTTCATTCGCATACTTGTCAAAGGCCAGACGGTTCCATTCATCCTTGATCTCCTGGACGGAGTCCGGGATCTGAAACCGGTTTTTAAAATACACTGCCGTCTCCGTAAAACTCATGCCCTCGATCTCATCCTGCAGATCTTTGGGCAGCGTCTGGCCGTATCTTCCCAGATATTCCACGTCTATATCCGGCCATACCCACATAGAATCCATCAGGGTGCCATCGAGATCAAAAATGACAGCTTTCATCTGTTCCAGCATATTTCGCTCTCTCCTTCGTATACTCGCCCCCGTTTTCGCTGCGGCTTCATACCATTCTCCATCCGGGGTAATACTTGTTTTTCAGGGATGCTCCGGCGTATTTTGCCCACCCGAGGCCAAATCCGTCCACGCAGACCAGGGTCCAGCCCTTACGGCCGGATTCTTCCTCGGCCGAAAGTTCCAGCGTCTCTCCCTTCAGATAACGGACCGTCCGTTCATCCTCCGATGCCAGATCGACACAGGATGGAAAGTCCTGCGCCCCAAGCAGCATCGCCAGGGCCTGGGAGGGTTCAAAACGGTCCCGCCGTATATGGCCCGCCAGAATTCCGGTGCGCAGATACCGAAGTTTTTCAGGCAGACGGTACGGCGGTATCAAGAGACATTGTTCCCCAATCCGGCGAAAGATTCGGTTTTCACAAATGCGCGCCGGAAGCATGGAGAGAAATTCCCGGACTTCCCCGGACATATTTCTCCGGCTTGCCTGTATTTCATCATCCGTATAACAGGGCAGTCCCGGTGTTTCTCCGATCCCGCCCTCCTTTTTTATAAGCGCCAGAAAATGCCCCTCTCCTTTGACCCGGTGCGGCCAAAACCGCATACAGTCTTCCATCGGCGATAATTCCGGGTGATCCGTAAGGACAGACGCGGCCACATCCTCATTTTCCTCCTCCGAGAAAGTACAGGTGGAATAGGCAAGCACTCCGCCGGGGCGCAGCATCCGTACCGCCTGATCCAGAAGCTCTTTCTGCACAGGGGCATATTCTTTTGGCCCACGGCTTTCCCACGCGCTGACAAGAGCGTTGTCCTTCCGAAACATTCCCTCCCCGGAACAGGGCGCATCCACGAGGATCCGGTCAAAACAGCATCCAAAAGCCTCAAGAAGCCTGAGGGGCGTTTCCCCGGTAATGCAGCTGTTTGTACTGCCCCAGAGGGCGAGATTTTTCACCAGCGCCTTTGCCCGGCCGGCGCTGATGTCATTGGCAATCAGCAATCCTTCGCCCCCAAGGCGCGAAGAAAGCTCCGTGGCTTTTCCGCCTGGAGCTGCGCACAGATCGAGCACGAGATCTCCGCGTCTCACCGGGAGAGCTGCGGCAGGCAGCATGGCGCTTGGCTCCTGAATATAGTATAGCCCGGCAAAATAGTGCGGATGCTTTGAGACAGCCTCCTCTTTCCGATAATAAAATCCGTTGTCGGTCCAGGGAACCCTTTCAAGGGAAAAGGGGGTCAGCGCCAGAAAAGCCTCCACAGATATCTTCTGTGTGTTCACCCTGAGGCCTGCATAGCCCTCTGATTCATAAGCGGCCAGGAAGTCCGGGAACTCTTCTCCAAGCTGTTTTCTCATTCTTGCCGTAAATTCCTGCGGTAATCTGATCATATCCTCTCCATATCCGCCTTGTGCCCCGGTTTAGCTATCGCTTTCCAGAGACTGGGTACGGTAGCCCTCGGCAATATTGTCAAGCTCCCTGCCAAACCGCTCCAGTTTTTCCATGTCGTCCAGCTCGTAGATATGGTAAAATTCATCCTGTATTTTCAACAGTTCCCGGTCATTGGCCACCCCGTACAGATTCTGGATATTGTTCAGAATGTCCGCCACCAGCCTTGCCTGGATCTGGAAAGAATTCTGGGCGTCCATAATCTCGCTGCGAACCGACGACATTTCGTTGTCCAGGACAATGATCGCATTGGCCGCGCCCATCAGCTTCTCTTTAATATGATCCGGTATATTTTTCTTGTACTTGTATTGCAGAGAGTGTTCCACCGTAGACCAGAAATTCATCGCCAGCGTCCGAATCTGGATTTCCACCTGGATCCTGCGGCTTCCCTGTAACGTCTGCACCTCATACAGCACGATCATGTGATAACTCCGATACCCGCTGCTCTTCATGTGATTGATATAGTCACGCTCGCTGATGACCTCCATATCCGTGCGCTGCCGGATAATCTCCACGACCTTCTGTATATCTTCAACAAACTGACAGATAATGCGCACACCGGCAATATCCACCAGCTCTTCCTCAATGCGGTCCACAGGAATTTTCTTCTTCTGTGCCTTATCCAGAATGCTCGAAATTGATTTCACCCGTCCTGTCACCTGCTCGATCGGGCAGTACAGTCCATAACTGCGGTGCTCGTTCATAAGATGCTCGAACTTGACGATCAGCTCCTTCACCGCCAGATCATACGGGGTCAATATTTTACGCCATAATTGTATTTCCATAATTACCTCCGCGTATCTCTATATCAAATTAACATTGTAACATAATTGAAGGGAAGTTGCAACGGCGCGATTTCCTGGGTTATCTTCTGTAAGTTATTTGGACTGCGCCTCTTGGATCTGTTATTGACAGCCGGCCATATCGGTGGGGCTGTGAAAAAATGAGGTAGTCATTTTTCATAGACCCTTCGCTATTTGCCATAGAAATACGTTTATAGATTGT